>JBGSKX010000024.1:0-31302 GCA_041741015.1 Pirellulales bacterium | reverse complement strand
AAATTGTCGCGGCTGTGCCCGCGCTTCCGGCCACGCCAGTTCGCTCGCCGGCGCTGGTGGCCTCGATGGCGCAAGCCGACGAGCGTGTGCGCCATGCAATCCAGCTTGCCGAAAAAGGCGCGATGTATGCTTCGCGGAAGGAGTTCACAAGTGCCCTGTCGCTGATCTCTCAAGCTCGCGATGTCGAATTCGGCACGCGGCAATATAGCCAGGCGACCGCCGCGGGCCTGCAAGCCTTGAAAGAGGCCACTGACTTTGTGAAGCCGGGTTCGGGCGCGGCCGACATCACGCGCGTCGTCGCAGGACACAAGACGCCGATTCTCAAAGGCCTGGACGTATCGGATCTGCCGCCGTCGCTCGCCGCGCAGCACTACTACGACTACGCCAAGGTGCAGTTGTCCAATGGCATCGGCCGTGAAACTGTCGGCTCCATTGCCTTGTATGGTCTGGCCCGAATCATCGTCGCTGGCGCCGGTGCCAATGCCCAGCAGATGGAGTACACCGGCCCGGCCATGGCGCTCTACCAGGCGGCTTTGATTTGCGAACCGCAGAACTTCCGTGCAGCCCACGAATTGGGCGTGCTGCTGGCCTCGACCGGTCAGCTCGAGCTTGCCCGCAACCTGCTGCTGGGGAGCGCCAGCGCGTCACCACAGCCGATGATGTGGAAGAATCTGGCCGTGGTGCATTCGCGACTGGGCGAGGCGCAGCTTGCCGCCGAAGCTCAACAGAAGGCCTCGGTTCTGGAACAGACTTCACCCAGTGCCAACACGCCGGCCGTCAAGTGGGTCGACCCGGCGACGTTTTCGCAGATTGGTTCCGCCAGCGACCCCACGCTCCCGCCAAGTACCGTTAATCCGCCGGCGCCATCGCCGGCCGAAGCAGTCCCCGCCAAGAAGCCCAGCAACGTTGCTCGGTCTCGAAGTCAGTGGGATCCCCTAAACCTCCGCCGATAGAGCCTACCGAATATGGTCAGCCCCTCTCGCCTACTACGATCCGCGACGCGGCGTCGTGCGGCATCTGCCGCCGTTGCGCTCGCGGCCCTGTGCATGAACTCATGGGCGCCCGCGGCCGAGCCGATGCCCGTTGCGATCGAGAGCTTGCCTCCCACGGGGAACATGGTCTCGGGTGACGCATACTCGATGTCGATGCCCAGGGGCCCGGTACTGACCCCGGCCGACCCGCATCCAATTCCGGCCGTTGACTGTGTGAATCACTGTCCGCCGGGGTACGAAGCGACGTGGAATGCGCTGGGCCCGGTGTGGGGCTTCCAGGAATGGGCCCAGGGCGAATACGTCGGCCGCGCACGATTGCCACACGTGCCTACGTATCGGCTCCGCGTCGACGATGAGCTGGATTTCGTATTCCGCGTGACCCGCGACAAGATCTCGGGGCCCTACAAGCTGAATGTAGGCGATGAGGTGCAGATCGAGTCGGCCGCAGAACCGGAACTCACCCGCACCGTCACCGTGCTGCCGGACGGCACGATCACGCTGCCACTGATCGGCTCGGTCGCCGCCGCGGGCATGGACGTCGGACAACTGCGCGGCCAGCTCGATGAGGACTTCAAGAAGTTCTTCAACACGCCGGCCATGACCGTGACGCCGATCAAGGTCGACACCCAGTTAGAAGACTTGCGGTTTACGGTCTCGGGCCGCAGCGGCTTCGGCGGCCAATTGCTGCAGGGTAAAGTTACGCCCGAAGGTACAATCCAGCTTCCAGCCGTGGGATCGGTGCCGGCCCAGGGTTTAACGCTCGACGAATTCAAGGTTGAACTTGCGGAGCGGTACGAGGAAGAGATCCAGGGCATCGAAGTGATGCCGGTCCTGCGGCAGCGGGCTCCGCGTTACGTGTACGTGCTGGGCGAAGTTCGCTCGCCAGGCCGGTTCACGCTCGAAGCACCGACCACGGTGATGCAGGCCATCACGATGGCAGGCAGCTGGACCGTGGGCGCCAAGATCGCCAACGTGGTGGTCTTCCGCCGGGCAGACGACTGGCGTTTGATCGCAACCACGCTGGATCTGAATCACGCCCTGCTCGGAAAGTCACCCTGCCCCGTCGCGGAGATCTGGGTGGGTGATTCCGACCTGATCATCGTTCCCAAGTCGAAGATTCTCCGCACGAATAACTTCATCGAGCTGGTGTTTACCCGCGGGTTGTACGGTGTGATTCCGTTCAACGGCGGCGTGAACTACACGGTCTTCAAAGATCTAACGCCCATTCCTTAATCGCTGGGCCAGAGCGCGCACCACGGAGCTCCCCGGCATGGGAATTTCTCTCACTCGCGGAAGAATGTTGAGCATGCTCGCGGCCGCCCTGGCCGCGTGCGCTGCCGGGGGGCGACCCGCCAGCAGCGGCGAACCGCTGCCCGCCACGACCCCCTCAAGTCATCAGTTCCTGATCGGCCCGGAAATGGTCGTTCATGCCGGACCTCCGTTATCGCCCGCCGCGCCCTATCCAACGCCGGCGATCGACTGTACGCGCACTTGTCCAAGCGGCTGTGAAGCGAGCTGGAACGCACTCAGTTCGGAAGTTGCCTTTCAAGAATGGGCCCAGGGTGAGTACGTCGGTCGCGCCCGTCTGCCGCATGTGCCCACTTATCGCTTACGCGTCGACGACTCACTGGAGTTCGTGTTTCGGGTTGATCGAAATCGACTGCCCGAGGGATACAAGCTCAACGTCGGCGATCAGATCGCGGTTGAAATGGTCACCGACAGCACGCTCACCCGCACACTCACCGTGCTGCCGGACGGCACGATCTCGCTTCCGCAGATCGGCACGGTGCAAGCCGCGGGCGGCACCGCCGGGCAACTTCGAAACCTCGTCGAAGAAAAGTACCGTGAGTTCTACGAGAAACCCTCGATCGCGATCGTCCCCATCAAGGTGAACTCGGCGCTCGAAGAGCTTCGCTATGCAGTGGCCGGACAAAGCGGCTTTGGCGGCCAGGTGTATTTCGGCCGCGTCACGCCCGAGGGCACGATCCAACTTCCGGCGGTCGGAACGGTACCCGCCCAAGGTCTGACGCTGGACGAATTCAAGCTCGAACTGGATGAGCGCTTTGCTGAAAAAATTGCAGGCATGGAAGTCATGCCCGTGCTGAGCAAGAAAGCGCCGCACGTGTGCTACGTGCTGGGAGAAGTCGAGCGGCCGGGGCGGTACGACTTGGAAGCCCCGACGACCGTCATGCAGGCGATCGCGATGGCGGGGAGTTGGACGGTCGGCGCGCAAATCACGCACGTGGTAGTCTTCCGCCGGGCCGATGATTGGCGGCTCTTGGCCACGGAGCTCGACCTGCAGGATGCGCTGCTTGGCAAATCCCCCTGTCCAGCGGAGGAGATCTGGCTCGCCGATAACGATCTGGTGCTGGTCCCCAAGTCGAAAATTCTGCGGGCGGATAACTTCATTGAGCTGGTATTCACTCGCGGAATTTACGGGGTGATTCCCGTCCAGTTCAGCGTGACGTACGAGCCGTTCAAGGGCTTCCTGCCCTTTCTGCCGATTTTCTAGCGGCAATACTTTGGGAATGCGCTGTCGTGCGTAACCTGCTGCGCTGCATCAGTTTCTGATGCCGGTACAGACGACTTGGGGTGCGTGCTAGAATTTTGCGTTGTCCGAAAAACTCGACTTTCGGCATCTTGTGATTATAACGATACGCAAATCCCGCCATCTGCCTACGCCCCGCCGCTTACCCCCATGAGTCTGCCTCGAATGGCGAACGGCGAAATGATCGACCGCGAACTCGACTCGCTCACAGGCCCGACCTGCGCGCCTCGGCGTTTGAGTATTCGTCCACATCTGCGCACCGCCCTGAGCCTGCTGCTGGAAGCTCACGAATACGCGCTCGACCTCGATCAGGATGCCTGGGAGTTGGCCGTCGAGTTAGAAGTGCTGCGCAGCGCCAGTCTGACCAACAGCGATCTGCGCTGGTTGTCTGCAATCGGACTGGTGGAACATGCCGTGGAGATCACAGCCCCAACCGACCATGCGCGCCGGTTCCGCCGCACAAATCTGGTGAGCGTGCACGAACCGACCTGCGTCGTGCTGACGGCGAGTGGGGTGACGGCCGTGCGCGAGTTCTGTGCCGGAGCACCATCCGCGGCGCAAGAGCGTACTGCAGCCAGTTGCCGGGTCCTGAACGCTGAGAACGTAGTCCTGCAACCGAAGTGGGACGACCAGCGCCGCCAACTGCGCGTCGCCGCAGAAGTGGTCAAGGAATTCAAGCTGCCATCGCCCAATCAGGAGACGGTGTTGATGGCCTTCGAGGAAGAGGGATGGCCACCCAGGATCGACGATCCCTTGCCCCCCTTGGCGCAACTCGATCCTCGCCGCCGCCTGCACGACACAATCAAGGCACTGAATCGTAAACAAAAACATGCCCTGGTGCGTTTCATGGGGGACGGCAGCGGCGAAGGCATTCGCTGGGAATTTAGCTCGACGGCGCGCGAGCCACGCGAACGTGCAGTTGCACGTACTGTCGTCGCGGTCGATTGAGTGGTCCACTGCCAAGACCTGCGTTGTGGTATTTCGCGCAACTCTTTTTGAACTCTGCACAAGCTTTCCGCAGAGAGTCCCCACTGCGTCACCTAGGCGAAACCGCGCCGGTAACTATGCTGTGGCGTCAGCTTGGGCAGCAAGCGTCGGCACGGGGCTGCCGCGGCCGTTCGGCGCGGTAGTTGCCGGCGCGGTAGTTGCATGAACGTTCTCCGGCGGAATCGACACCCCACGCACCAGGGGCGCAGGTCCCCAGCATGGCACTCTATCTACCGCGCGGATTCGGCTGGCTGCCAGCATCGCCCGACTTTCGGGACTACACGCCAGAATCCGCGCCGATTGCCGAGTTGCTCGCCAAGCTTCCTCCTGACGAAGAACAGCCCGACGAATTGCCCCCGGCGGTTGATCTCCGCGAATACTTTGTGGAGGTGGACGATCAGCTCGCGCTGCCCACCTCACCGGCGCATGCGTGCGCTTCCCTCGTGCAGTACTTTGAGCGACGCGCACACGGTCGCATACTACGTCCCGCACGGCTGATGCTCCATCAGAGCGCCGTTCGCATGGCTGGCGGCGAATCGGCGGCGGCCGTGGGCGTTGATCTGCGTTCTACGCTCAAAGCAATGATCCGTTGCGGCGTCGCTCAGGAGCGGTACTGGCCTTACGAAGCACCGCGACTGGCCGAACAGCCGGACGCTTTCCTGTTCAGCTTTCGTCAGCCCTACGACGGACTGCGCTATTTCCGAATTGACGGGCACAAAACCAGTGGTCGAGAGACGCTGGACACATTGCGTGCGCTGTTGTCGGCCGGTTTTCCGACCTGTTTTGGCATAACGATTCCCGATTCGATCACGGCTGACGGGCAGATTCCGTATCGCCCGACGTTTGACCGTCCGCTGGGAGGGCAGGCGCTGGTGGCGGCGGGTTACGACGATCGCTGGTTGCGCGGCTCGCGCGGCGCACTGTTGATTCGCAGCTCGTGGGGCTCGGGGTGGGGTGATGCTGGTTACGGCTGGCTGCCCTATGCGTACGTGGAAGAACGACTCGCGGTGGATTTTTTCACCCTCATGCATCCAAGCTGGATCGACTCCGGCGAGTTCAACGCGCCGCGCGTGTAGTTACTCGCGGAAACGCACGTTTCGGTGGGGCCGGCGAAACTCTGGCCAGCGCTCAATTCCCCACAGCCTCTCAACACCTTCCACACACAGTCCGTTGCAGCAATTCAGGGGTAACTACAATCAGCCCCTGAGACATTGTTTCCGGCCGCCGCCCCAAAAGGCCAAATTGCCATGATTACGCGAAATACGAGCCACGGACATTCGGTTCACGTCACATCGCCCGCGCAGCCCGGTCTGCGACATTGGATGGGAGTTTTCTTTCGCCACAAGGGCAAGATGGCCATCGTGTTCTGCACGATCCTGGCTTTGTTCGTCGGCGGACTGATCGCGTTCCCGCGGTCGTACACCTCCGAAGCGCGGCTGTTCGTGCGCTTGGGCAAGGAGAGCGTGTCGCTTGATCCGACGGCCACGATGCACGAAACCATCAGCGTCAATGAGTCGCGTGAAAGCGAAATCAACTCGGAACTCGAGATCCTTCGCAGCCGCGCGCTGCTGGAAGACGTGGTCACCCAACTCGGCGCGGATGAAGTGCTTTCCGACGGTCCGCCGGGCGAAGCGAGCTGGACCGACTCCTTGATGTTGCCCGTGCAGGCGGCGTCCACCTGGCTGAACGGCGCGGTTAGCGCTGATGAGAAGGCGGTAAGCAAGCTGGAGAAGTCCATCTCGATCGCCTCGCCCCGCAAGTCGAGCGTGCTGATCGTGAAGTGCAAGGCCAGCGATCCGCGCAAGGCCCAGCGAATTCTGGATTCATTTGTCGGCGCCTACCAGGTGCGACACGGCCAGGCCAATCGCACGGCTGGCTCCTACGACTTCTTCGTTACTCAGACCAAGTTGCTTGACGAGCAATTAGCCGACGCGAAGCAGGAACTCCGCGACGCCAAGAATGAAGACGGTGTGGCATCGGTCGAAGGTCAACGGGCGAACGTGGAATCCCAGGCCAATGCAATCGAAGTCGCGATCCTCGAAAACCAGCGGCAGCTTTCCTCGGCCGATGCGAAAGTCACGGCTCTGAAGAAGACGCTCAGCGAACTGCCGGAGAAGCAACTCGCCGAAGAGTCCGAGATTCCCAGCGCCGCGGTCGACGCGATGCGGAAGGAGCTCTACCTGGTCCAGATCCAGGAGCAGGAAGCGAGCTCTCGGTTCACCGCGCTCCATCCGAAGGTAATCGCCCTTCGCCGACAGGTGGAGGAGACTCGCAAGATTCTGGCTCAGGAAGAATCGAGCCGGCCGCAGTCGACCAAGCGTCTGAGCCCGGTGCACCAGGCGGTGCAGACCGAGCTGGCCACGACGCAGGCGATTGCCGCCGCGGCCAAGGCCGAAAGCGATTCGCTGAAGCAGCAGTTCGAGGCCGTGCAGACCAAGATCCGGGCTTTGAACGACGACGAGATGCGGATTACGAAGCTCTCGTTGAAGGCCACGCTGCTGGAAGAGAGCTATCAGAAATATGCCACCAATCGCGAACAGGCTCGGATCGATTCAGCGCTCGAGGCCGGTCGGGTTTCGAACGTGAACCTGGTTCAGCCGCCGACATATGTGGCCAAGGCTTCGAGCCCGCTGGTGAAGCTGACGCTGGCCATGGGGCTGTTACTGGCGACGATCGGCGCGCTGCTGGTCGCACTTGTGGCCGAATACTTCGATCGGTCGCTGCGAACGCCCGAGCAGATTGAACAAGAGTTGGGAGTTCCGGTGTTGTTCTCCGTCCCGCGCGGAACACGGCACGAACTTGTGCAGAACTAATCGAGGTCCCGAGAAACCAATGCTTACCTTAACGCAGGCTCAGCGAGCGACGTCACCCCGGCGGGGCGGGATTGGCGGAGCAGTTGCCGAGCAATACTATGCACTTGCGCACTGGCTGCGCCCGACCGATGGTCGCGATGGAAATTCGACCGATGCCAAGTCGGTGGGTGTGACCAGTTGTCATCCCGGCGCCGGGGTAAGCACCGTGGCGGCGAACCTGGCCGTGGCCGCGGCTCAAACCGGTTCGACACCCGTCCTGCTGGTCGATCTCAGTGGCAAGCCCGCCCGGCTCGCCGAACAACTTTCCCTGGACGGCGATCTCGGTTTGCTTCGCGCCTTGAGTGGAACAGCCACGCCTTGCGAATGTGTTCGCACGACGACGATTCCAAATCTTTCGTTGCTGGCCTTGAACCATGAGCCCGCGGCTTCGCTTTCGAGCTTCGACGGCAACCGCATCGTTGAAGTGCTCTACGAATTGGAGCGCGACTTCGCGCTCGTAGTTGTCGATCTGCCACCTACGGACTCGGGCCTGTGTTTCTCGCTGGCCGGCGTTCTGAACGGAGTGTTGTTGGTCATGGACGGTCAGTCCACCCAGAGCCACTTGGCCACTCGCGCCAAACACCGGCTCCATCACGCGAATGCGGCCTTGCTCGGAGTCATTCTGAACAACCACACGCGTGACCTCCCGCATTGGCTTGACGCCCGCGTTTAGACCCAACGCCCCCCACCTACCCAACAGTCGCCGTTATGACACCGATTCGGAGATTCGTCCAAGCCTGGCGCGAGGCTGCAAATTCACCGTCCCCCACTCACGGGCTACACGATTCCGCTCGCATGCAACAGCTTCTTGCACGCGAGCGAATGCGCAGCGACCGGGGCGACTCGATCTTTTCACTTTTGACTTTCTCGAGTGCTGCGCAGCTCTCGGCCGTCGAGCTTGCAAAGCTGGACGGCGTGCTATCGGCGCGCATCCGCGCGACCGACGACGCCGGCATCCTGGCCGAGGATCGAGTCGGAATCCTGCTTCCGGAAACGTCGCCCCAGGGCGCGTGGACGCTCGCAGCCGACCTGGTTCAAAGGTTGCCCGCGGAATTGCGGAGCTTGAAGCCGGACGTCTACACCTATCCCTCGCAGGACGATCCGCTGGAGGAACCGGCCGAAGTGGCGGTCGAACTACAACCGGCCGGCGGAAATCGTCGCCGCGGCGCCGAGCGCGATCTGGCAGTCCGCTGCAGCGCAGTACCGGTCCAGCCGATGTCGTCCCTGTTCCTGCAGCCATTGCCGCTGTGGAAGCGGGCGATTGACGTCCTGGTCGCGTTGAACGCGATCGTGGTCCTCTCGCCGCTACTGCTCGCCGTGGCCGCCGCGGTCAAACTCACTTCTCATGGCCCGGTCATTTTTCGCCAGAAGCGCGACACGCTCGGAGGCCGGCAGTTCATGATCTACAAGTTCCGCACGATGAGCGTCGACGCCGAAGCGAGGAAAGACGCCCTCCGCGAGTTCAGCGAGCAGGATGGCCCGGCCTTCAAAATCACCAACGATCCGCGGATCACGCCCATCGGCAAATTCCTGCGTACGACCAGCATTGACGAGCTTCCGCAGCTATTCAACGTGCTGCTGGGCGACATGACGTTGGTCGGTCCGCGGGCGATGGACTCGCGCGAATCAAACGGCTGCGAACCTTGGCAGCGGCGCCGCCTGGATGTCACCGCCGGAATCACCTGCATCTGGCAGGTCCGCGGGCGCTCTCAGGTTTCGTTCGCCGACTGGATGCGGATGGATCTCCGCTATATCCGCACGCGCTCGATGGCGGCCGATCTGAAACTCCTCGTGGAAACTGTCCCGGCCGTGGTCGTTGGCCGGGGCGCTTGCTAGCCCCTTCACTTCTCGTCACTTGAATCGGTTGTCGCGATGACCGCTCCGGTCGCTACCGACTGCGCACATCCTGCCCCAGCCAAACTCGCCCATAGCCCGTTGCGCGAAGGGGCCGCTTGGGCGCTTGCGCGCGTCGCGACCGGACTGCACGCCACTTTCGGCCCCCGCACGCGCGGCGGATTCGGCATCCTGATGTATCACCGCGTGAGCGAAGAATACTCGGGCGTTGATTGCCCGACGATCAACGTCACGCCAGCTCGCCTTCGAGAACAACTGGCTGGCCTGCTTTCGCGGGGGTTCACTCCCTGGCCGCTCGAGCGGCTGATCGCGGCCTGCGATGCGGGCGAACCGGTGCCGGCGAAGGTCTTCGCCGTGACGTTCGACGATGGCTTCGCCAACAATCTGACCGTCGCATTACCCATTCTCGAGTCGCTCTGCGTGCCGGCGACATTGTTTCTCGCCACGGCATTTCTCGACAGCCCGAAGCCATTTCCCAACGACAACTGGCCGGGTGCGGGCGACGTGGGAGTTCCCGATGTGGCCTGGCGACCGCTCACAACCGACGAAGCCCACCAGCTTCAGGCCAGCGGGCTCGTGTCGCTCGGTGCGCACACGCACACACACCAGTTTTTCGTCGAACGGCCTGAGGAGTTTCGCGCGGACCTGAGCCAGTGCGTGAGCATTCTTCGCGAGCGATTCGGCGTCGAACGGCCGACGTTCAGTTTTCCGTTCGGGCTGGCAAGTCCTGAACTGGTGGCCATCGCGAAACAGTCGGGCGTCTGCTGCGGGCTGATGACTCGACCCGACTGCGTACTGCCGGGCGAAGATCCGTTTCGTTGGGGCCGGTTCGGCGTTACGACTGCCGATACGCCCGCCACACTCGCGGCCAAACTTGGCGGCTGGTATTCGCCGCTGGCTCGCTCATTGCGAGCGGCCCAGCGACCGCTGGCGCTGGTCGGTCCCCGCGGACTGCGAGAGCATTTAAATCGGCGCAATCCCTCGTTCGCCTTTGCCGGCGAGAAGTCAAAACCAACTGCGATCGAGATATGAGCGTCGACTTGGGCAAAGCCCCTGCGGAAACCCAACCCAGCGACACGCGCGTGCCGTTCTGGCGACGCCGGCCCGCGCTGCTTAAAGCCGGGCTGTCGATCTTCGATCAGGCGATTTACAGCGGTACCAGCTTCGTCACGGCGGTCATCGTCGGCCGATCGCTTTCGACTAGCGATTTGGGCGTGTACTACCTCACGCTAACCATTGTGATGGTGTTGTTTGGGATTCAAGACAATGTTGTTGCCGGACCGTTTGCGATCTATGGCGCCCGTCGCCGTGGTCGCGAGTTGGCAGCGTACACCGGTAGCATGTGGGCGCATCACGCCGGGTTAACGATCCTGGCGATGCTCGGGATCATCGGCCTGCTCGGCCTGGCGATCGCTAGTGGAGCAATCGACTTTGTCTCGGGACTCACAGTCCTGATCGTCGCCGCGCCGCTGATGCTGCTGCGCGAAGGCATTCGCCGGCTGACGTTCGCGAGGCTGGCGCTCCCAGGCGCAATCGTTTTGGATGCCGCGGTTTCGGCTCTGCAACTCGGAGGTCTTGCAGCGCTCGCCTATCTCGGGCGGCTCACGGTGCCGAATGTGTTTGTCGTGATGGGCGCCGCATGTGCCATCGCAAGCCTCGGCTGGTTTGTGCTTACCCGCGAACGACCGCGGCCAGAGATGACACGGGTCGGCGAAGATTGGCGGCATAACTGGGCGTTTGCCAAGTGGGCCGTACTGAGCTGGCTGACCGTCGATACCGTGCCGTTCGTGATGCCGTGGATTGTCGATCTTTCGGCCGGCAAGTCGGCGACCGGCCTGTATGGCGCGTGCGGGACATTGATCGGCGTGACCAACATCCTGGTTGTCGGCACGGGCAATTTCCTCCGTCCCAAGGCAGCGCAATCGTTCGCCACCGGCGGCGTCACGGCATTGCGATTCGTACTGCTCACCACCGGCGCTTTGTTCGCCGTGTTGTTCGGCCTGTTCACGCTGTGCATGGTATTTGCGGGCGATTTTCTCGGCGGCTTCGTGTATGGCGAAGCTTTCCGTGGCACGTGGCCCATCCTCGCGGCCCTGGCGGCCACCGTGCTCACGAACAGTCTGGGTTTCACGGCGGTGAATGGCCTGTGGGCCGTTGGCCGGCCCCGTGCGAGCTTGCCGGCCGACATCGTCCAGATGGTCATCACGCTCGTCGCCGCCGCGATCCTGGTAGGTCCCTACGGGGCACTGGGGGCCGCCCTGACCGCGTTAACCGGTTCGATCGCCGGCACGCTCACCAAGATCACCACGCTGCATCTGCTTTTGGTTCGCATTGCAGCTGATGCCGTCGAGGTTTCGCCCGTCCCTTCGATCGTCGCATCGGACTCCAATCATCCCACTTCGAATCACTCGCAGCTGCGCGTGTCGGTGATCATTCCCACCTACAACCGTTCGGATTTGATGGCGCAGGCGATTGACAGTGCTCTGAACCAGACCCGCGTACCCGATGAGATTGTCGTAGTTGACGATGGTTCTGCTGACGATACGCAGGCGGTACTCGCTCGCTATGGCTCACCGGTCGTGGCGATCTGGCAGCCCAACCGCGGCGTATCGGCAGCACGCAACCTGGCCATGGAACGAGCAACAGGCGACATCTTGTTGTTCTTGGATTCGGATGACCTGTTGCTGCCCCGCTGCGTTCAGCGCTGCGCCGAAGTCTTCGAAACGAAGCCCGAAGTCGATGTCATTTACACGGATTTGGAGATCATCGATGGAAATGGGAAACGTCTGGGAGTCTACAGCGAGTCCGAACCAGGGGCTCGCCCGAGCGGAGATTTGCTGGGCGAGTTGGCATATCGCTGCATCACGAACATGACTTCGGGGGCAGTACGCCGCACCGCGCTGAAAGACGTTCGCTTCGACCCAACGCTTCCTTGTGCGCAAGACTGCGAGTTCTGGTGCCAACTGGCCGCACGCTGTCAGTTCGAGTACATCGACGACGTGCTCGCGGCGTATCGATATCACGGCGATCAGGTGACAACGCTTCGCGTCGGAAAGATGCTCGAAGAAGCGATTGAAGTGCAACGTCGTGTCATGAGCATGCCGGAATTTGCACGCGTTTCAAGTCGCGATCGCGCTCGCATTTACTCAACTCATGGCGTCAAGCACGCTCTCTGCCAGCGATTGAGTGTGGCGCGACATTTCTTTTGGAAGGCCGTCCAGGCCGATCCAACGTACCTTCCCAGCGAAGCCCTGTTGGCGATCAGCCTGGGTGGCGGCAAGCTGCTTCGCTGGAGTATCGAGATGCGTCGCAGGCTGGCCGGAAATCACATCGAAGCCCTGGCGATCCGCCATGCTTCGGTCAGTTCGACTGCCCAACGAGCGCTGGCGGTTACCGTTCCGGCCGGGGCACCTTCCCCCGAGCTGTTTGCTGGCTCGTCGCAGGAATAAGGCATTATGAGCAGTCCGTTTCGCAAACTTGGTGTGCTCTACGTGGCGGCGACTCCGGCCTTGGCCGGCGTGTCCATGTTCGACTTTCGGATCGGTGGACTCAACTACACCGGCTTCGTCTGGGTTGCGCAGCTGGTGGCCGGCTTGTATCTGCTTTCGATGATCCTGCTCACCGGCCGCAGGCAGATGGACCTTACACCGTGGTACCCCTGGTTCGCCTGGTTGGGATATCTCTGGCTGTCGCTGCTTTGGACCAAAGAACTCGACGGCAAAAACGTGCAGGACGCGATGCAGTACACGATGCCGATCGTGGTGGGCATCATCGCGGCCACGTCGATTCGCACCGTGGGCGAGCTCAAGCTCGTGTTCGCTTCCTTCGTCTTCGCCCTGGTCGGCGTCTCACTCTATACGTTCCTGTATGTGAACGAGATCTTCGACCACCAGTGGCTCGAGACTCACGTCCGTTCGGCCGCTCTTACAACAACGGTGATGGGCTGTGTGTTTCTGGCGGCATTCCCACATCGCTGGGTACTGCCGCTCGCCGGCTGGGGTGCATGCGTGGCGATCACGACTCTGACCAGCAGCCGCATGGCCACACTGGCTTTGCTCGCAGCATTCATCTTGCACCCGCTGGTCAAGGCATTGCAGTGGAAGGTTGCCGCCGTAGCTGCCTGTGCCCTGATTGGCCTGGGGCTGTTCTACACCCCCACGTTCCAAAAACACTTCTTCGAGGGTGGTACCGGCAGCATCGGTGATGTGGCCAGCGGCAAAGTCGACGATCTGGGCCGGCTTGATGCCTGGACGCAAGCCTGGGATCAGGCCGTCGAAACGCCGCTCCTGGGCAAAGGCGTCGGCTCGATTCACGACTTCGTCGACACGATCTGGGAAGACACCAACCAGATCCACAATGACTATCTGCGGCTGTTCTACGAAGTCGGTCTCACCGGTCTCGCCATTTATCTGGCCGTCGCCGGTTGGCAGTTGCTCGCGCTCCGCAAGCGACTCAGCGAAACCAGCGGCATCGCTCGCACCGCGCTGGCCGGCTCCTATCTCGGCCTATGCGCTCTGCTGATCACGTGCATTACGGACAACACAATCACCTACAACCTGTTCTACACCGATCCGCTGTTTGCCCTGCTAGGCGCGGCTTACGGCCTTCTGGCCGCGGAACGATCGCGCGACGAAGTGCTGGCCGGTGCCGAAGCACTGGCCACCCGACAGTGGCGACTCGAAGCGGCTCGACGCCAGCCGCACTATCAAGGCGCGATCCCCCCCCACACTTTTCCCGTTCACCGCGGCATCCGTTTCGGCAACCACTAGTCATGGAAATGCCCGCCACACGCGCGGGCACAGCACCGTGAAAATCCTCCAAGTCTTCAATCAGTACCGCAGCCTGTTCAACGGCGAAGAGCGCGTTGTCGAGATGATCGATGCGCTGCTCAAGCGCCACGGGCACGCCGCCGAGCTGTGGTTGCAAAGCAGCCGCGGACTGGAGACTTCATTGTGGGGCAAGGTGCAGGCCACGTTCAGCGCGGTCTACAGCCGCACGGCACGCCGGGAAATGGAAGCCCGACTCGATGCCGATCGCCCCGATGTCGTTCACGCACATAACCTGTACCCGCACTTCTCGCCGTCGGTGCTGATGGCCGCCCGGAAACGCGGCGTCCCGACGGTGATGACGGTGCACAACCACATCAACACCTGCCCCCGATCCGACCACTTACGCGCCGGCAAGATCTGCGAACGCTGCATCGGCGGCCGCGAGTATCACTGCGTGCTGAACAACTGCCGCGGCAACCTGCTGGAAAGCGTCGCCTATGCGGGCCGCAACGCGGCCGTGCGCCGTTTGCGACTCATGGCCGATAATGTGACCACGGTCATCGCGCTCAACGACTTCATGGGGCAGCGACTGCTGACCGCCGGCTTCCGGCCGGAGCAGATCGCCGTGCTGCCAAACATGGTCGAACTGTGCGACGAGCCGGCCAATGCCGCCCTGGGAAGTTATGTGGCCTTCTCGGGACGTATCAGCACCGAGAAGGGCATCGACACCCTGCTCGCAGCCGCGAAGCAGGCGCAGGACGTCCCTGTGCACCTGGCCGGCGGCGGTCCGCTGTTTGATCATTTTGCCGCAACCGCCACGCCGAACGTCACGATGCTCGGCCAGCTGCAAGCCACACAGATGCCCAGCTTCTATCGCGGAGCGCGGTTCCTGGTGCTCCCCACCGCATGTTTCGAGGGCTGCCCGCTCGTGATCTCCGAAGCCATGAGCCACGGGCTGCCCGTCGTTGCCTCGCGAATCGGCGGATTGCCCGAGTTGGTCGAAGACGGCGTGACGGGTTTCCTGTTCGAGCAAGGCAACGCCGGGGAGCTGGCCGACAGGATCAGGCAACTGTGGGAGAACCCCGCCCTGTGCCGGCAGATGGGTCTGGCCGGCCGGGCGAAGGCCGAGCGTGAGTTTGGTCAAGAAGCCTATCACCGCCAGCTCGTGGACATCTATCAAGCCGCGATCGAGCGTGAACACCGTGGTAGCAACCGAGGTCATCGCACAACGACTGCCGCCGAAACGCCGGAGCTCGTCGGCGTCGGCAGCGAATCATCTCTGACGAATTTCAACTGAGGCGCATTACTCCAACGGGAACGGGTTTTTGAAATGAGTGTCGCAATCATCACAGGATCGGCTGGACTGATCGGCTCGGAAGCCACACGCTATTTCGCCGGCCGCGGCATGCACGTCGTCGGCATTGACAACAACATGCGGAAGCGATTCTTCGGCGCCGAGGCATCCACCGCGCGCCAGGCCGAACGGCTCCGCAACGAACTGGGCAACAGCTACCAGCACGTCGAGGCCGACATTCGCGAGGGCGAATCAATCGACCGGCTGTTCAAGCTCTATGGCAGCGCCATCAAGCTGGTCGTCCACACTGCCGCGCAGCCGTCGCACGATTGGGCTGCCCGCGAGCCGAAGACCGATTTCGGCGTCAATGCCGTGGGGACGCTGAACATGCTGGAAGCGACGCGGCAGTTCTCGCCCGAAGCGACGTTCATCTTCACCTCGACAAACAAGGTCTACGGCGACACGCCGAACCGCCTGCCGCTGGTCGAGGAGGAGACTCGCTTCGAGATCGAACCCGACCACATCTATGCCCTCGGTATTCGTGAGGACATGTCGCTCGACCACACGATGCACAGCGTGTTTGGCGCGTCGAAAGTCGCCGCCGACGTGATGGTGCAGGAATACGGCCGCTACTTCGACATGCACACCGCTTGCTTTCGCGGCGGTTGCCTCACCGGCCCCAGCCACTCGGGCACGCAGTTGCACGGATTTCTCGCCTACTTGATGAAGTGCGCAGCAACGGGCACGCCCTACACCGTGTTCGGATACCAGGGCAAGCAGGTCCGCGACAACATCCATAGCGCCGACCTGATCGCGGCCTTCGCCGAGTTCGCCAAAGCCCCGCGCTCGGGCGCGGTTTACAACATCGGCGGCGCACGTTACAGCAACTGCTCGATGCTGGAAGCGATCGCGATGTGCGAGCAGATCACCGGACGTGAGATGAGCTGGAGTTACGAGGAGCAGAACCGCGCCGGTGACCACATCTGGTGGATCAGCGACGTCAGTAAGTTTTCGAACGACTATCCGAATTGGCAGCTTGAGTACAACGTGCACGACATTCTGACCGAAATCTACGAAGCCAACATTGAGCGCTGGCAGCGCCAGGAGCCGGTTCCCCAATGATTGACCACGGTCGACACAACGTTCTGGGCATTCGCATCGACGCCGTCGACTTCGACGCCGCGCTCGACAAGATTTTTTCCGCCGCGCGTGAAGGCCGACCGCTGGCCGTCTCGGCGCTCGCCGTGCATGGACTCATGACCGGCGTGCTCGATCCGGTGCACCGTTACCGTTTGAACCGGCTCGACCTGCTCACGCCCGACGGGCAGCCGGTGCGGTGGGGACTTAATTTCCTGCACGGCCTGGGTCTCAGCCGGCGCTGCGACGGGCCGACGCTGATGCTCAAGACTTGCCAGCGAGCGGCTGAGGACGGCGTGCCAATCTTCCTCTTCGGCGGTACGCAGCAGCTGCTCGATACGCTGTCGGCCGAACTTCACAAAGCCGCGCCGGGACTCAACATCGCCGGTACCAGGGCCTCGAAGTTCCGCCAGATCACGCCCGACGAACGGGCCGAACTCGTCGCCGAGATTCGGGCCAGTGGCGCAAAGATCGTCATGATCGGGCTGGGCTGTCCGCGGCAGGAGGTGTTCGCCTTTGAGCTTCGCGAGGCGCTTTCCATGCCGGCCCTGGCAGTTGGCGCGGCGTTCAATTTTCACGCCGGCGAGCTGGCCCGTGCGCCGGAGTTCATGCAGCGCAACGGACTGGAGTGGGTGTTCCGCCTGGTTCACGAACCGAAGCGGCTCTGGCGCAGGTATGTGCTGCTGAACCCCTTGTATCTCACCTATCTCGCGCTGCAGAAGATGCGGCTGCGATCGTTCGATCCGCACGACGCGGTGCAACCCGCTAAGGAACTCTCGTACGGCTAGACCGAGACTAGAGACCCATGCGCACATCAGGCAATAGCACGCGCGTGAGTTCGGGAGCGATCCCAACGGATCGTTTGCGCGCCTATGCCGTCTGGGGCGCCAGCCGCGCGGCCCTCGTGCTGCATACCATCTCTCGCCGTCCGCGCACCAGCGGCTTTGGCATCCTGATGTACCATCGCGTGGCACGGCGGGTAGCCGGCTTGGCAGCGCCGACGCACAGTGTCGCGCCCGAGCAACTTCGAGTTCAACTCGCCGGGCTACTCGCGCGCGGTTACGAACCTTGGCCAATGGCCAAGGCACTGACAGCGCATCTGGCGGGCGTTGCGATCCCCCCGAATGTGTTTGTCGTCACGTTCGACGACGGCTACGAGAATAATCTCACCGCGGCACTCCCGGTGCTGCAGGAACTCGGTGTCCCGGCCACGATCTTTCTGGCCACGGCGTTTCTCGACAGCGCCGATCCGTTCCCTAGCGACGACTGGAGCCTCGCCGGCTCGACCAGTGTACCCGTCGACACCTGGCGACCGCTCAGCACGCGGCAATGCGACGAGTTGCTTGCCAGCGGGCGGATTGAACTGGGCGCGCACACGCACACCCATGGGTTCTTTGCCGGTCGCCAGGAAGCGTTCCGAACCGACCTCGGTCAGTGCCTGGAAGTGCTCCGCGAGAAGTTCGGCATCCGGAACCCGCCCTTCGCCTTCCCGTTCGGCATCGCAACTCCCGAACTAGTGCAAGCCGCTCGAGAGCTCGGCGTAAGCTGTGCGTTGACGACTCGCTTCGCTTGCATTGTGCCGGAGTCAGATCCGCTGGACTGGGGACGTTTCAACGTCGCGGCCGATGACAGCGCTGCAATTATTGCCGCGAAGCTCGCCGGCTGGTATGAGCCTGTGTCCGCGACGATTCGGGCGGTCAAACAGCCGCTGGCTCGCTGGTTGGGGCGTGACTCGGTGCCGCACTCCGGCCTAGTAACCGCGCCAGTCAATCCGCCGACGCTTGCGTTCGAGGAGGCCAGCCAGCGATGAGCACTGAACTTGTCGAATTGCATGAAGCTTCCACGCCGACCTTCGAGGTTGAAGTTCCCATCGCGGCACCGCCAGGGCTTCGAGGACGCGCCATCAACCTTGTCAACCGCTTCCCTTCCGCATGGCGCGGAGGTTTGTCCCTCATCGACCAGGGGGTCGTCAGCGCCACCAGCTTCTTCACCGCGATCATCATCAATCGGGCATGCGCGCCCGAAGAAGTCGGGCTGTACTACCTATCGCTCACGATCGTGCTGATCTCGCTGGGCGTGCACGAGCACATAATTGCAGCGCCGTACACAATCTACTCACGGCGGTACCAGGGCGCCGAACGAGCTGCTTACGCGGGCAGCGTCTGGATACATCATGGGGTCGTCACGCTCGCAGCCGTCGCGCTGTTGTTGGTGGCGATCGGCGTGCTGACGGCAACGGGTGGCTCGGCCATCCTGCCGGCGTTGGTGGCGCTGGTGGCAGCCGGGCCGCTGCTGCTGTTGCGCGAGTGGATTCGTCGCTTCGCATTTGCCGATCTCGATTTCGCGACCGCACTGGCCATCGACATATGCGTGGCGGCCGTGCAGCTCGGCGGCTTGCTTGCCCTGGCCTACCTCGATCGCCTCACGCTCGGCGCGATCTTCCTGGTGATGGGCGCCGCATGCGGCCTGGCTTCGCTGGGCTGGTATCTGGCCCGCACGCGCAAAACCATTTACGACGCGCGGCGATACCTGCCCGATTGGAAGCACAATTGGGCTTTCGGCCGCTGGGCGGTACGCGGCTACCTGGTTCACAACATTGTGCCCTACGTAATGGTCTGGGTGGTCGGTGCGGTAGCCGGGACTGCGGCAGCCGGCTTGCTGGGCGCGTGCACCACGCTGATCGGCGTCACCACGCTGTTGCTCACCGGTGTGGATCGGTTCCTCACGCCGCGGGCAGCACAGGCGTTTGTCGAAGGCGGAGCACATGTGCTGCGACGCGTACTCGTCCAGAGCGCCCTGCTTTTGCTGCTGGCGCTCGTGCCGTTCGCTCTGTTCGTACTGGCCACCGGTTCCTGGCTGGCCGAGCTCGCCTACGGTGCCGGCTTTGAGCAGAGCGGGCCGATTCTGGCCACGCTTGCGTTTGTCAGTGTCACCACGGCTGTGGGAATGGTGTCCGGTATCGGACTGTGGGCAGTCGATCGCCCCCGGGCCAACTTCCTCGCCGACTTGTGCGGCGTGTGCACGACGATTGTCCTCTCGTTTCTGCTCGTTCCCGCTCAGGGAGCGCTGGGCGCGGCACTGGCAACCCTGGCCGGCTCCACGGTCGCCGCGATCGTCCGGATGTTCACATTGCAGCACGTGCTGCGCACCCAGCCCCGCCTCGCCCCCACCTGCAACGAGGCGCACCAATGTCCCTGAACGCCCCCCCCGAGCAGTCGATCTCGGTGATCATTCCGACGTACAACCGCGCGAAGTACATTCGCGACGCGATCGACAGCGCACTCAACCAGACGCGGATGCCGGACGAAATCCTGGTAGTCGACGATGGCTCGACCGACGACACTCCAGAGGTTCTGGCCCGATACGAAGCGCCAGTCCGGGTGATCCGCCAGCGCAATCGCGGCCGATCGGCCGCGCGGAACGTGGGCCTCGAAGAAGCCCGCGGCGACGCGATCATGTTTCTCGACTCAGACGACCTTCTGTTGCCGACGAACCTCGAGCGCTGCGCTGCCGCGATGGCTGCCAGTCCCAAGATCGGCGTGGTGTATACCGACGCCCTGATCGTCGACGCCGAGGGGCAGGCGGTCGAAGTCTACACCGGCGCGATGCCTGGCCCGCGTCCCTCGGGCATGGTTCTGGGTGAGCTCTCGCGGCGCTGCTTCCTTACGGTGTCGTCGCTCGCGCGACGGGCGGCGATCGGCACCACACGCTTCGATCAGACGATGAGTCATGCCGAGGACTATGACTTCTGGCGACGACTTGCAGGACGTTGGAAGTTTCAGTACGTCGACGAACCATTGATGTGCTACCGCTATCACGAACTAATGACCGTTCACACCGGCCTGGTTGAAACCTTGCGCGCCGAACTCGAGGTGCAACAGCGGATCATGCGAACGCCAGAGTTTGCGGCCTTGTCCGCAATCGAACGCGCTCGCACCTATTGCGCGCATGGCGCCAAGAACGCAATTCTCGACCGCCAGAGTGCGGCCAAGCAGTATTTCGCCAGGGCCATTCAAACGGCCCCGTACTATCCCGGCAGCTACGTCCTGGGCGGCCTGAGCCTGCTCGGCAGCCGGACCCTCAAATGCGCCATCATGAAACGTCGCCAGCTGCTCGGCAATCAGCTAGGAACCAACATGGGTGCGAAAGCTCTTTCGCACCTGGGCGGGTCACGCCAGTCACAAGGGCCAGCTTATAGTCGCGCAACGGCTCAACTGGCGGCCTTCTCGGGTCGCCAGCAGGAAGACTGAGGTCAATTGATGGCGCAGCACATGTCCATCGCTAGTCGCATCGCCAAGGGGTCGGCCGTTAGTGTCGCAGCACTCGCGGCGGCGCTCGACCTCGTCGATGACGGTGTGTTGTTGCTGGGACCGAATCTCGAAGTTCTTGCCGTGAACGCGCGGGCAACCGAACTGCTGGGGCGCCCCGCTCCTCGCGGATCGTTCCTGACGGATGTGCTGCCGCCAACCTCGGCGGCGCGGCTCCGCGCCACGGTGCGCATGCTCGAGTCCACCTCGTCGACGCAGGTGACGATGCTGCTCGATCGCTCCAATGGCTCGAAAGCCAATTTGGAGCTTTCGTTCCATCCGTCGGCAGCCGGCGAGTTGGAAACAATTGCGATACTCCGGCCGGCGCGAGGCGCATTCGCCGCGCAGCTCGAGCCAGGCTCGGCGGACCGCGACTATCTCACAGGACTTCCCACGCGCGCGGCACTGGCCGCCCGCTTGCAGGAGGTGGAGGCACAAGCACGCAAAACGGGCAATCCGTATGCCATCCTGTTCATCGATCTCGACGCGTTCAAGACGCTCAACGATGATCGGGGGCACGCGGCGGGTGACTGCGTATTGGCGGTCGTCGCGGAGCGACTGAAAACCGCGGTGCGACCGGGCGATCTGGTCGCGCGTTATGGCGGTGACGAGTTTGTGATCGTCGTAGACGATATCACCGCGCCGCAACTGGCTCGACTGGCCAGGCGGCTGCGCACCATGCTCGCTGCGCCTCTCGAGTTTGGCGGCCAGTGGATATCTGCCACGGCCAGCATCGGCCGCGCGTTCGGAGACCGCATGCGTCCGGCCTCGGAAGTGCTCGATGAAGCCGACCGCGCGATGTACCGGGCAAAGGCGGCCAGGCGCAAGCGGCACCCTCGCTAAAGTCGCTTTTCCTGCCTGAATACGCGCTATGCGCGGATCGTGCCGACCGAGACCTGACGCGAAGCATTTCCCGGACGAGTTCGGGGGTCGTCGCACGCGCCGAGCCTCCGACCGGGCGTAGAATGGAACACGGAAAGTTAACCTTTCGCGCGTGGCCATTCGTGCCGCCTGCGAGTTGCTGAATCATCTGCCGCCGGACCCATGGCACGCGTAACCGCCAATAAGACCCCGCCTCGCCCACCGAGTTGGTCAGTCTCCGGGTGGTTGGCACGCCTTCTCGGGGCAGCTTTGCTCGGAGCTCTGCTCCTGTGGGTCTACTCCCCCCGGTTCGCTGCGCCGTTTGTTTTCGACGACAGCGCAACGCTCGCCGAGAACCCCTCGATCCGTCGGCTATGGCCGCTCACCAACGGCGGTCCGCTCGATCCACCGCCGGCCAACCCGGTGCACGCGCGTCCGCTGGTCAATCTCTCGTTCGCCGTCAACTACCACTTCGGCGGACTCGAACCGGCGGGCTATCGGAAAGCGAACCTCACGATCCACTTTCTGACGGCCTTGCTCCTGTGGAGCATTGTCGCCAGCACGCTCAGGCTTGATTTCTTTCGTGGACGTTTCGCGCGAGGAGCGAGCACACTGGGATTTGCGACGGCGCTCGTGTGGGCCCTGCATCCACTGGCGATCGAGAGTGTGGTGTATGTGACGCAGCGTACGGAGCTGTTGATGGGGCTGTGCTACCTCGGCACACTCACTATCGCGATTCGCTACTGGTCCGCGACCGGCCGTCGCACAAAAGCCGCGTGGCTTGCCGCCGCCATTCTCACCTGCGGTGTGGGAATGCTATCGAAAGAGATGATGGCCTCGGTCCCGGCGATGGTGCTGCTGTACGAACGCACGTTCTTGGCCGGGTCGTTTCGCGAGTCCTTGCGGCGCTCGTGGCCACTCTACGCGGGTTTGACTGCCGCCTGGATTCCGCTTGTTCTGCTCACGCTTACCGGACCCGTCACTCCCGAGTCGGGCTTTGGCCTGGGTGTGCCGGCACATGTCTGGTGGCTCACGCAGATGAAAGTGATCTTTCTCTATCTGCAGCTCGCCCTCTGGCCGTGGCCACTGGTGATTCACTACCAGATTCCGTATCTGACGACGGTCGCAGCCGCCTGGCCGTGGTTCTTGGCGACGCTCGTGCTTGTGCTCATCACCATCGTTCTCACGTGGAAGCGCTCGGCCGCCGGCTACGTGCTCACCTGGCTCTTCGCCGTGTTGTCGCCTACGCTGGTGATTCCGCTCGTGAACGAAATCGCCGCCGAGCGACGGATGTACGTGCCGCTGGCAGCGCTCGCCGCGCTGGCGGTCGTCGGCTGCTATGCCGCCCTGCAAGCGATGGCCGCCAGAGCACAGCTAACCTGGCCGCGACACGCGCTGACAGCGGCGGCCATCCTGCTGCTGGCGGGCCTCGCGGTGCTTTACGTGCGTCTCGATCGGCGGCGGCTCGAGGCTTTCGTCAGCGAGCGGGCACTCTGGGAAGACGCGGTTCAATATGAACCTGACGATCCGCTCATTCGAACCAATCTCGGCATTGCGCTGGTCCAGTCTGGTGAAACTGCTGAAGCCATCGAGCAGATTAACGAGGCCGTCCGGCTCGACCCAAACTCCTTTCGAGCACACTACAATCTGGCCCGCGCACTGGAGGCCGATGCACGTCCCGCCGACGCCCTCGAGCATTATCTTGCGGTACTCGCCCTCAATCCAAACCATGCTGCATCGCACAACAATCTAGGGCGATTGCTGGCCGGCCTAGGACGCACATTAGACGCGCACGAGCACTATCGCGAGGCACTGAAGATTGAGCCGACGCTGACGGAAGCCCGTAACAACCTCGGCATCCTGCTCCTGCAGCAAGGCTTCACGCACCAGGCGATCGAACAATTCGAACAGGCGCTGGCTCTTAACCCGGATCTGGCTGCACATACCAATCTGGCCGGAGCGTATGCCCGAGCCGGCCGCCGAACCGAAGCGGCAGAGACGGCGCGTAAAGCGATCGAGATGGCTCATGCCGAGGGAAACGAGGAATTGGCTGCCGCCTTGAGCGCGGCGTTGCTCGACATGGAGCGGAAGAACTGATTATCCACGTAAGGTCGTGGCGAGCCCGTGTTCCAGCCGCGAATCACCGGCAACCGTGGCTGGCGGCTCTTGATAGACGTCGTAGTCGGCGTTGACTGACCACAGGTCGTGCTTTCGCTCGTGAAGAATGTTCTCCGCGGCCAGGATTCCCATCAAGATGCTGTGATCCTGATTATTGTATTTGAAAGCACCGTAGCGACCGATGACTGAGAGCCCTCTGATCCGGCGAAGGTACGTGGCCAGTGCAATCACATGCTCGCGATAGCCGCGACGGTAGACGGGATAACAGCGGGCGACGCGCTCAACGTGCCCGGCCAGCAGGCTGGCGTCTCCCAGCAGACCGATGCTTCGCAATTCCCCTTCTGCGAGGGCGATGAGTTCGGCATCCGACTGCCGCCAGCGCGAATCACCTTCGTAGCACCAGAACTCCGCGGCCAGGATGGTGGTTGGCGATGCCTGGCCTGCCAGGGCACGCCAGTTGTTGAAGTTCGTGACGCGCCCCGCGGCCAACTCCGGCGCATGAACGTAGAGCCATTGATCGCCAAACAGGTCTGGCCGATCGACGTGCAAATAAACCAGCAGCGTGCTGCGAAACCTTAAGCTGTCGGCTGCTTCGCAGACTTCCGGCGGAACTGCGGACAACCCACGCACCAAAAGCGGCAGCGGCATCGTCGAAACGACGTGATCGGCTTGCAGTTGGGTGCCATCGGCAAGTTCGACGCCGCACACGTCGGCGCCACTCTGAAGCACTCGCTTTACCGGCGCTCGCAGCTGAACGGTTCCGCCGAGCTGACGGATGAGCGCCGTCATCTTTTCATACACGGCACCTGTGCCGCCATGCGGATACGCGAAGCGGTCGACGAGCGTCCGATGCTCGCGAGCCCGGCGGGGCGCAACGGCCGCTGTCAGTGCCGCTCCGAGCGAGAAGGTGCGAATTCGCTGCGCGGCAAAATCGCCACTCAACTGGTTACACGGAATACCCCACAGCTTTTCGCTGTACGGCCGAAAGAACGCTTCGAACAGCTTTCGCCCGAAGCGCCGGACCACCCAGGATTCAAAGCTGTCGTCGTCCTCGTCCGGTCTGCGGAATCGCTCGCGCAGATAACTGCTCAGATACCCGAGCGTGCGCAGCGAGCCCGCCTGCAGTGCAACGTCCCAAGGCTTCAGTGGGTAGGCATAGAAATGCCCACCGAAGTAAATCCGCGTGAGCCGCGTAAGCGTATCGAACTCGTCGCCCACTACGTCGAACCACAAGCGATTGACGCGCGGATGGTTGCTGAAGAAACGGTGCGGGCCCAGATCGACGCGGCGGCCCCAGAGGTCGAACGAACGAGCCATTCCGCCGGCCACGTCTCCGGCCTCGAAGACGGAAACCTCGGCCCCGCCTCGGACAAGTTCCAGCGCGGCGGTGAGGCCGGCCGGTCCGGCGCCGATGACAACCACACGCATGGCATCTCTCTCCGCGGCACGACCGACCCCCTGTTCCGCCGAATGGCAGATCGGGCCGGTCCCTGAAGTATAGGGCTTGGGCCTGATTTCAGCCCGCCGGGGCGGACTTTCTAACGTATTGTTGAGAGTAGCCGGTGGTGGGGTGACGATCTGTCAAATCCCTCCCAACCGCGGCTCGCGCTCACAACAGTTTGGCACTGCCCACCAAGCTATGGCCCGATTTCGACGCAAACGCGAAGCTCTACCCGAGCGCCGCACAGCATTTCGTTTTCCAGTCCATGGTCCGCGCAGTGAAGGCACGCTGCGAGTCGGCAAGGGGGCGTTCGCCGTCACCGTGATCGATGAATCGGCAGGCGGTTATGCCATCACTCTTGTCGGGCCAACCCAGTGCCGCATCGGCGATCAGTTGGAACTGCATGTCGGCGATCAGTGGATTCCGGTGCGCGTGGCATTCGTCGAGATGGAGGACATCGGTGTCGAACAGATGACCGGCGGCACGCTCGAAGGGCATTCCCGGCTGGGACTTGAGCGATTGCCGGAACATCTTGTTAACTTTCATCGCTACCAAGGGATTCGCAGCCGCTTTCGCCGGCCGCTCGTGATGCTGCGCAAGAACAGTTTGCTGCTGGCCGCGGTCGGCTTTCTGGCAGCGCTGGCGCTGGTGGGAATCTCGGTGATGCGCAAACTTGACGGCGCATATGCCTTGAATCCACTTAAGAACGACGACTCGGAAGCGCGCGTGGCGCCAGTCAAGAAGTCGCTCAATCTCGCACCGAAAGCCCAATGGGCCGCCTCCCAGGCCGCGCAGGCCGCGGCGTCTACCGTGCAGAGCTCAACGGAGACTGTCGAAGCGCCGCCCCTGGCCGAGCATGTCGCTTCGCGACCACTTGAGCGAACTACTTCGTCGGCGTCCGAAGAGCCACCCCGAGCCCGGCAGGCCGTAATCACGCGCTCCGCCGCGCCAGCCGCCAAGACACTCGGGCGCATGGCGGTGGAAGAGATCGAAGATGTCGCAGATGAACTCAGCGGCGTGCTCAGCACCTTCGACGAATCGACCGTTCGCTTGGCGAAACCCGAATTCCTGCTGCGGCATGACGTCGCACAACGGCTGCAATTGACGCATGCTCAGCAGGCCTGGCTGAAGCGACTTGTCGTCGAACATCGAACCGCTGACCAGGGTGACGTGCCCGACGAACTGACTCTCAATCGTCGGGCCCTCAACCGGTTGACCAGCGAGCAGCGGAAGCTCCTGTTAGCGCTTGAGCACACGATGCAAAACGACGGCGAGTGACGACCGCCAGCGGGCTGGAATCGCGCTCGGCGAACCTCTATAACGGCCTGCAGCCAGTACACCATCCTTCGTCCGCGCCGCTCCTTCTGCCCACGACGCTTCGCCATGCGCACGAAAACGCTGCTACGTGGATTGGGTCCCGGGCTGCTCGTCGCGGCGACCGGGGTGGGCGCCGGCGATCTGGCCACGGCTTCCTTCACCGGCAGCGCGCTGGGCCTCGCCGTGCTCTGGGCCGTGCTCGTAGGCGCTTCCCTCAAGTTCGTGCTCAACGAGGGTCTCACTCGCTGGCAACTGGCCACGGGACTGACGCTGCTCGAAGGGTGCGTGCTCCATCTGGGCCGATTCGCTGGCTGGTTTTTTCTTATCTACTTGCTCGTGTGGAGCTTTTTTGTTTCGGCCGCGCTGATGAGCGCGGTCGGCGTGACCAGCCATGCCATTCTCCCGCTCTCGGGAACGAGCGAAACGGCTGCCGCCCTGGACAAGGTGATCTATGGCGCGCTGCATAGCCTGGCGGCCGTGGTGCTGGTGCGGATCGGCGGGTATCGACTGTTCGAAAAAGTGATGAACTTCTGCGTCGGCGTGATGTTCTTTTCCGTGCTGGCTACCGCGATCGCCCTGCAGCCCGACGCCGGCGAAGTGATCGCGGGCCTCGTCGTGCCGCGTATTCCACCGGGCGGAACAGCCTGGACGATCGCGCTGATCGGCGGCGTCGGCGGCACGGTCACAATTCTCTGCTACGGCTACTGGATTCGCGAGGAAGGTCGCACCGGAGCCGAACTGCTACCGCTGTGCCGGTTTGATCTGGCCGTGGGGTATCTCGCCACGGCCCTGTTCGGGATTTCTATGGTCGTGATCGGCAACTCGCTGGGCGCGCTCGAAGGGGGCGGAGCGCGTCTGGTTGTCGCTATGGCCGATCGCCTGGAACAGGCCTTCGGTGCTGGTGGGCCAATTATGCGGTGGGTCTTTCTGGCGGGCGCTTGGAGCGCCGTGTTCACCAGCCTGTTTGGAGTCTGGCAGAGCATTCCTTACTTGTTTGCGGATCTGTGGAGTCAGCTTCGCGGCCACGAACGTGCCAGTGGCCGCGTGTTGACTGAAACATTCGCCTATCGAGGATATCTCTACGCGCTGGCCGTCGTGCCCATGCTGGGGATGTGGCTCAGTGGATTCCGAGCAATGCAGCAGACAAATGCGATCGTCGGGGCGGCGTTCGTGCCGCTGGTGGCCGCGGTCCTGCTTCTGCTCAACGGTCGCGCACGCTGGGTGGGAGAGCGCTACCAGAACGCCTGGCCAACCACCCTGGTGCTGCTCGCCACGCTGGCGTTCTTTCTTTATGCCGCCATCGTCGGTCTGGGCGAATAGCGCGCGTTCGCGCAATCTTGCGGATTGCGCCAGACAGCAAAGCCGCGGTGCAAACTCGCAGTTGCTCGCAGCTGGGGTCGCCGGCAACGGGCAATCTCCCGGCGATTTGAGGGTTCTTCGCGCGCAAGACTTACCGCGCGAATCCGTCAGGAATATTCTTGCGCCTGGACTGCGAGCCAAGAGCAACTAGCCTAAAGTCTACCAACCTGATAGAGAACTCGCTTCGGGTTGGAGCACTGCGCAGCGTGGGACGCTGGCAACGAAGCAAATTGTTCTCGCAATACACCCCGGATTGAATGCTAATGTCTCGCATCTTGATTTCGACTCTCCTTCTTTTGGCCGCCGTCATGTGCTTCGCGGCCCCGCCCGCCGAGGCCAGTTACATCAACCTTGGACCCGCCGGCGACTTCAACCTCTTTGTGTTCAATGACAACACGCAAAATGGCAGCGACTCGCAAGGTCGCGTCGCGGTGGGCGGCAATGCCCTGCTCGGCAACTTCACAGTTGCCAGCTCGATGGGCAACACAACCGACAACCTGATCGTCGGCGGTAATTTCTCGAACAACGGCACCCAGTTGCACGGTGGGTTGCTCGTCGGCGAAAATCTGAACTGGAACACGCCCACCGCTTTCGGTCGTGTCGCGGTCAACGGCAACGCGACGTTCACGGGTGGCGGCTCGGTCGCCGGACCGGTTAATGTCGTCGGCACTTATTCGGCGCCGGGTTACTTTCCGCCGAATCAGAACACCGGCGTGAACCCGTTCCCCTTCGATTTCAACGACGTCGAAAGCTACCTCGTCTCGCAAGCAGCCTACATGGCGTCGCTGCCCTCCAATGGCACGGTGGACATCGATCCCTGGAACGGCGCTTTGACGCTCACGGCCAATAATCCTGCCGACACCTATATCAGCTTTGACGTTACCGGCGATGAAATGGCCGATGCGGCCGGCGGCGGACTCACGATTAACGCTCCGGCCGGCTCGACGGTCGTCGTCAACGTGACTGGCCCGGTGAGTTCGATGACGAGCTTTGGCATCTTCCTCAATGGCGTCGACAAGCAGCACGTGCTGTACAACTTTCACGACGCCACGAGTCTCGTGATCAATCAGATCGGCGTCCTGGGGACGATCCTGGCTCCGCTGGCGGACGTGAACTTCGCTGGCGGCGCAATCGATGGCACCATCATCGCCAATAACTTGACGGGTCCGGGCGAATCGCACTTGTTTCTGTTTCAGGGCGATCTGCCGCTCGAGCCGGTGCCGGAGCCGGCCACGGTCGCGCTGGGCGCAATGGGCCTGTTGGCGCTGCTGGCCGTGCGAATGAGTCGCAAGCCGGCGTAACGAACCGACCGCACGGTTCACTTGTAAAACCACTACAATGCCGGGAGACTCGAGTATGGGTCTGCCGGCATGTTTTATTGGTTCAGGGAGTAAAGCCCATGGCGGATAATCTTGCACGCGCGAGTGCGTATCTCGCGGCTCTGGAAAGCAGTGACATCGACACCGCGCTCAGTTATCTCGCTGCCGATGTGATCCAGGAAGAGTTCCCCAATCGCCTTGTGCCCCAGGGCGCGAGACGGACACTTGCCGAATTGCGCGAGGGCGCGGAACGCGGAAGGACGATCATGGCGGCTCAGCGGTATGTGATTATGAACCACGTGAGCGAAGGGGATTGCATCGCTCTGGAAGTCGAGTGGACCGGTACGCTGGCCATTCCGCTCGGCAATCTGTCTGCGAGTGACCAAATGCGCGCCCGGTTCGGCGTGTTCCTCACGTTCCGCGATGGACTGATCATCCGGCAGCACAACTACGATTGCTTTGACCCGTGGTAGTTTTTGCTTTGGAATGCCAGGAACGTCACTTCGGGGACCATGTCTTGCACCTCCGCGCGCGGCTCGCATCCTTCGCCCAGTTCGCGCTTGCCGCCTGGCCGAAGTAGCCGCCCCAAGCACGCGACGCCACGGGCGTCACAATCGTTACCTGAATTTCTACCACCCTGCCGCGATTCCTCGGGAGAAATCGCGACGGCGTCTGTTCACCCTCAAGCAATTGCCGGAATGTCTCTGCTCCGACCTAGGCTTTCAGCGGGCGGAATCTGCGAGCCGAATCTTGTGCTCGCGCCGCAATGTTTGCGGCCCTCCCCATATCAATGTCCAAGGAAACCAAAACATGAAATGCGCAACTGCGTGTTGTGCCCGCAAGGGTCGGATTGCGATTGGCCTCTTGGCTTGTGCGCTCGTGGCGCTTGGCTGCCTGTGGTATGCAACCAACTCCCAGGCGGAACCGGCGAAGGACGAAGCCGCTCCGAAACTGGCTGCCCTGCCGATCCAAAAGAACCTAAGCGATTCAGACCGCGCTAAGCCGCGCTTCACCCGCGAAGAGATCCTGGCTCGCTTCCCGCGCGAAAAGCACGAGGAGTTCATGCGGCGGGCGATCGCCAACTCGCATAAAGCGGGCGTGGAATACAAGACCGGCGGAGCATTTGGCGCCGTGATCGTGGCTCCTGACGGAACGGTGCTCTCTGACGGCGTCAACCATGTCGTTGCTCAAAACGATCCAACCTGGCATGGCGAGATGCACGCCATTCGCCAGGCCTGCGCCCTGCTGAAATCTTCCAAGCTGAAGGGCTGTGTCATGTACACCTCGTCGGAGCCTTGTCCGATGTGCATGGCGACTGCCTACTGGGCTGACCTGGACGGCATCGTCTATGGAGCGGTCGTGGCCGACTCGAAGAAGTACGGCAATTTTGACGACGCGTTCATTTACGAACAGCTCGCCAAGCCGCCCGCCGAGCGCGCGATCTCGGAGCAAAGCCTGCTGCGTCCCGAGGCCGTCGAAGTCTGGAAAGAATACTCCGAACGGACCGATAAGGTGGATTACTAGTCGCCGCCGCTTAGAGACTGCGATTGATCATCGGGCGCCGAGGGGTTGTCGATACTGACGACTCCTCGGCGTTCGTGTTTTCAGATCCCGACGGCTTTTTCCCTAACCCAACCACTGCCCCACAATCTCCTCGACCTGTTCCCACTCGAGCGTTTCATGGGCCAGCAGGTTGTCGGCCAGATCGGCGAGCGCTGCCCAGAGGTTGTAGGCCCGCAGTAACTGGTGAAGTCGGATGCAGGTCTGCTCCAGAAATGCCAGCCGCTTTCGCTCGTCGGCATGCAGCGGGGCGGCTGCTTCCCAGGCGTCACGCCAGTCGCCCGCCCACTCCGGCACATAGCCCGGATGAAACGGCTCGCCCGAGTAAATCATCTCGGCGACGGGGCCAGCCAGGCAGACCTGCACGGCTTTGGCCGCGAACTGCCGCTCTCCATCTCGGCTGCGCCGCCACAGAACTTGCGTGTCGCCAAAGCGAGCCGGCCCATCGTCATTGTCCGGCTCGATCGTTACCAGCCGCACCTCGCCGCCAAGCAGCAGGGCCACGAGCGCATGGCCCGCTTCGTGATAGGCGGTAAGTTCGGACATGGCCGGCATCGTGGCGCTGAGCGTCGGCGGTTAAAAACTGC
>JBGSKX010000023.1:0-8164 GCA_041741015.1 Pirellulales bacterium | reverse complement strand
GCCCCGAACGTGCGCTCGGCCGCGGCCACGATAGCACGCCCGGCTCGCCACCAGGTTGCCGATCGAACCGCGGCGCCCGCTGCCGGGTGTGGGGGTGGATCGTGAATTGCCGTCGCGTTGATCATGCGTCGTCCGGAGCCTCGCGCTACAGAGACCAGCCTCGCCGCATCGAACCGGTGTCGATTATAGTGCGGCCGTCGTTTCAATGCTTTGTCGGTCGAGGGGGTCGAACATGCACTATCTTTACCTGCTGCTGGCGATCGTTGCCGAGGTATTCGCCACCTCGGCGCTCAAGGCCTCGCAGGGATTTACCCGGCCCGGCCCGCTGCTGGTCGTCGGCCTGGGCTACGGCCTGGCTTTCTATTTGTTAAGCCTGATTGTCGAGACGCTGCCGCTGGGGATTGTGTATGCGATCTGGTCCGGCGCCGGGATCGTGCTGGTGGCCATCGTCGGCGCCATCTGGCTGAAGCAGATTCCCGATTGGCCCGCCGTGTTCGGAATCGCCCTGATCCTGGCGGGGGTTGTGATCGTGAACCTGTTTTCGAAGACGGTCGTGCACTAACGAGGTGTGCGAATTCAGATCACCGCACAGTGGTGCGCGCTCGCATCGCGCACGGGCGCAAAAATTATCTACCACCTTTGGCGAAAATGTTGCGCTCGTTCGCAATTGCGCGAGAAATGCGAATGAGCGCATTCCGCGCTCGCTCCTCCGGTCGAGCGATGTCCTTTGCGTGCGCCACTACTAGGATAAGGATGCACGCCTTGATCGCAGGATGTTCTGTTGAAGCTCAAACTGTTTCCCGTCGAATCGCATCCTCCCCGCTTGGCGCCCGCGCGCCGCGATCGTCCCTGGATGGACGCGCTCAAGAATGCGAATCGTTGCCTGCCGCTCTCGATCGCCAACACCTACGGTTGGGATCTGCTCTGCCCCAACGGCATGACCGCCACCTGGAACGGCGGGCCCGATGCTGCCGATATTCGCATTGAGTACGACTCGGTGTCGCTGGCCAACGGCTTCGCGCAGACGAACTTCTCGGATGGCATCCTGACGTTCAGCGTCGGTTACATCGTTCGCACCGATCCCGGCTGGAACCTGCTCGTCACCGGCCCCATGAATCATCCCAAGGACGGCCTCGCGCCGCTCTCGGGCGTCGTGGAAACAAGCTGGCTGCCGTTTCCCTTCACGATGAATTGGCGGTTCACCCGGCCCGGCGTCGTGCGTTTCGAAAAGGACGAGCCCTTCTGCCGCATCGTGCCGGTCGTGGCCCAAGTGCTCGAGGATCTCACGCCCGAAATTCATCCGCTGGAGTCGGACCAGGAACTGGCCGACCAATTCCGGCAGTGGCGCGAAGAGCGGGCGTTCTTCCGTATGAATCTCCGCAGCGGCGACGAGCAGACACGCCGCGCCGCCTGGCAGAAATTCTACTTCAAGGGCGAGCTGGCCAACGGCCATTCGGCGGACGCGATCGGACACGCCCAGAAACAGCGGATGGCCGAGCCGGTGGACTTCCGCCCGGCAACGGAAGTCCCCGTGATTGCTGCCCCCGAGCGGTCCGCACGAGCAAGCGCCAGCCCGCGCGAGGGTTTCATTCCGACGCGCGGCGGTCGCATCTGGTATCGCCAAGTCGGCGCTTCTTCAGCCGCGCCGCTGCTAGTTGTTGCCGGCGGCCCGGGACTTCCGCACGACTACTTGGAATCGCTGGCCGCACTGGCCGCCGACCGCGCGGTTTACTTCTACGATGGCCTGGGCTGTGGCAAGTCCGATCGACCGGACCTCCCCTGGAGCCTGGCCCAGCAGCTCGAAGATCTGCGGCACGTTCGCCAGTCGCTCGCGCTCGCCCGGGTGCACTTGTTCGGTCATGGTTTCGGCGCTCTGCTCGCGGCCGAGCACGCCCTTCGCGCACCGAGCGGCATCGAAAGCCTCACGCTGGCCAGCCCTTGCCTCGACTTTCCACAGTGGGTGGCCGACGTCCAGCAATTGCTGGGCGCAATGCCCGAAGGCTTCCAAAGCATCTGGTCCCAGGCTCAAGCCCAGAACAACCTGAACAGCGAGGCCTTCCAGGGGGCGATTCGCAACTTCTATCGTCGCCACTTTTGCCGCAATCAGCCTTGGCCCCAGTCGCTGGTCCGCGCGTTCGTCGGCATGGCGGGCGGACTGCACGCGACGTTGTGGGGGCCCAACCCGCTGGTCTGCTCGGGCAGCTTGCGCGAATATCGGATTGGTGAGCGCCTGCAGGAGCTTGCCTGTCCCACCCTGTTCACCTGCGGCGCGCACGACCTGGCCACGCCCGAGAGCACGGCCGCCTTCCAGCGACAGGTTCCGCGCGGCGAGCTGGCGGTCTTCGCGCACAGCTCGCACACGCCCCACGTTGAAGAGCCCGAGGCCTACCTGGACGTCCTTCGCGGTTTCCTCCGTAAGCACGACGTGCCGGTTCAACCGCTCTCGATGCTGACCGAACTGGGCGACTCCGGCGTGAAATCGCCCGCCGCGTCGGATTGCTGATCCGGCTGTTGGTCCAACCAAAACGGGGACATCACTCATTACCGAAATGAGTGATGTCGTGATGTCCCCGTTTTGCGTGCTCAACCCTCACCACTTCGGGCCCCTCTTGGCGTTGTCGGCGTTTGCCTTCGCCAAGGATGTTGTCAGATGGCGGGCGAAGCGGGCGAAACGACCAGAGGCATCACGCATCGCGCTGCCCGCACCCTTCGTTCTCGGTCCAGCGCCATTGATCCCCGGCTATACTGGCCGTATGAGCAACAAGCCGCCACTTCCCTGGTACAAGCTGCGCTGGTGGTTGATACCGCTGATTCTCGCGCTGATGGTCATCATCGCTAGTTGCGATGTACTCGCGGTTTGGCGTCTGAGGCAATAAACCTCGGCGATTCAGACTGTTTTCGAAAATCGCATGTCAGACTGACGCACAACCGCGATTTCGCCCCCGCTTTGCCTTTCCCTCACCCCGGTGATACGCTTACAGGTTGGCCAACACTCAGAAACTGGCACCTGGGCGAGCGATGAATTCTGCGACGGTCGAAGCGGCAACTTCGGGGCCCCTGGCCCCCGACGACTCCGAGGCGATTCGCGTCCGCGGCGCCCGCGTCCACAACCTCAAAAACGTCAACCTCACCCTCCCCCGCGATCAGCTCGTCGTCATCACCGGGCCCAGCGGCTCGGGCAAGAGCTCGCTTGCCTTCGACACGATCTTCGCCGAGGGGCAGCGGCAATATATTGAAAGCCTCTCAGTCTATGCCCGGCAGTTCCTGCACCAGCTTGAACGCCCCGACGTCGATCTGATCGAAGGCCTCGAGCCCACCATCTCGATCGATCAGCGCGCCGGCAGCCAGAACCCGCGCAGCACGGTCGCCACGGTCACCGAGATCTACGACTACCTGCGGCTGCTCTACGCGCGACTGGGCGATCCGGCCTGTCCGACGTGTGGCGCGACGATCCACCAGCAGTCGCCTGAGCAGATCATCGAAGACCTGCGCACGCTGCCGACCGGCACGAAGCTGATGATCATGGCCCCGTTCGTGCGCGGCCGGAAGGGCGGCCACAAAGACGTGCTCGATGCCATTCGTAAGGCAGGCTTCGTCCGCGTGCGGGTCGACGGCGAGATTCTCGACATCGACAAAGTGGGCGAACTGGCCCCGCGCAAAAATCACAGCATCGATGCGGTGGTCGACCGAGTGGTCGTGCGCGAAGGCGTCGAAGCCCGGCTGGCCGAGTCCACGCGGCTGGCGATCTCGCAGGGCGAAGGCGCCGTCGTGGCGGTCTACCTCGATCCTGCGGCAGTGGATGCCAACGGCAAGCCGGACACCAATGCATGGCAAGAACGGCTGCTCAGCACGCTGTTTTCTTGCCCGCACTGCAAATCCAGCTTCGAGGAGCTCGAACCGCGCACGTTCAGTTTCAACAGTCCGTACGGCGCCTGCCCGGCCTGCGAAGGGCTGGGCTCGCGCGTGCAGTTCGACCCCGACCTGGTGATTCCCGACGACAGCCAGTCCCTGGCCACCGGCGCGGTTGTCGCCTGGAAAGGCGCCAGTCCGGTTCGTGAGCGAAAGCTCAAAGCGCTGCTGAAGCCCTGGTTCGACGCCGCCGGCGTGACCTGGACCACGCCGCTTAACGAACTGAAGCCGCGCCAGCGCGAGCAGCTCCTGCACGGCGACGGTAAGAAGTTCGCCGGGGTGCTCACGCTCCTCGAGCATCAGTACGCCACGTCGCTCAAGCCTGCCGAGCGATTGAAGCTGGAAGCCCTGCGTGGGGTAGTGACGTGTTTGGAATGCGGCGGCGCTCGCCTGCGTCCCGAAGCCCGCGTGTGCAAGTTCCACGGCCTGGCGATCCACGAACTGACGGCGCTGAGTGTTTCCGCTGCCCGCCAGTGGTTCAACGAACTCACACTTGCCAGTCGCGAAGAACCGATCGCCGAGCCGATCGTGCGCGAGATCCGATCGCGGCTCGCATTCCTCGACAATGTCGGCGTCGACTACCTTTCGCTCAACCGACCGGCCGATACGTTGAGCGGCGGCGAATTGCAGCGCGTCCGCCTGGCGACTGGCATCGGCTCGGGCCTCGTTGGCGTATGCTATGTGCTTGATGAACCGTCGATCGGCCTGCACCAGCGCGACAACCAGCGGCTGATCGACGCCTTGCGCGGCCTGCAGCAACAGGGAAACACCGTGCTGGTGGTCGAGCACGATGAAGCCATCATGCGTCAGGCAGATTGGCTGGTGGATATGGGACCCGGCGCCGGCGTGCATGGCGGGCGGATTGTCGCTCAAGGCACACCCGAGGAAGTCTCGGCCGATCCTGCTTCCGTGACGGGCCGCTACCTGAGCGGCGGTCTGGCGATTGAAGTTCCGGCCGCGCGGCGCAAGATCGCCAAGACGCGCTCGCTTGTGCTCGAAGGGGCCACGACGAACAATCTGCAGGACGTCGAGGTCACGGTGCCGCTTTCGGCCCTGGTGTGCGTCACCGGCGTGAGCGGCTCCGGCAAAAGCTCGCTTATCAACGAAACGCTCGCCCGCGCGCTCCGCCGCCGGCTCACGGGCGAAGGTCCCAAGCCGGGGCCCTTTCGCAGCCTGCGCGGCGCAAGCCAGCTCGACAAGCTGATCGAAGTCGATCAATCGCCGATCGGCCGCACGCCCCGCAGTAATCCGGCTACGTACTCCGGCATGTTCGACGACATCCGACGCGTGTTCGCCGGCACGCGCGAGGCCAAGCTTCGCGGCTACAAGCTCAGCCGCTTCAGCTTCAACGTGAAAGGCGGCCGCTGCGAGGAATGCCAGGGACAAGGCGTTCGCCGCATCGAGATGAACTTTCTGCCCGACCTCTCAGTCCCCTGCCCCGCTTGCGACGGCGCGCGGTTCAATCGCCAGACGCTCGAGGTTCGCTACCGCGGCAAGTCGATTGCCGACGTGCTGGCCATGCAGGTCGACGAGGCCCTGGCATTCTTCGAGAACTTTCCGCAAATCGTCCGGCAACTGGCGAGCCTGCAGGACGTGGGTCTCGGCTACCTGAGCCTGGGCCAATCCTCCACGACGCTCTCCGGTGGTGAAGCCCAGCGCATCAAGCTCGCCGCCGAACTGGCCCGCGTCGAAACGGGCAACACGATGTACATCCTCGACGAACCGACCACCGGCCTGCACTTCGACGACATCAAGAAGTTGCTCGCGGTGCTCGATCGACTCGTGTCGATGGGGAATACCGTGCTGGTGATCGAACACAATCTGGACGTCGCTAAGCGAGCCGACTGGATCATCGACCTGGGCCCTGGCGGCGGAGCAGGCGGCGGGCGGATCATTGCCACCGGCACGCCCGAAGAGATCGCGGCGATTGAAGACAACGCGACGGGGCAGTTCCTGAGGCCACTGCTGGCAGTCGCGCGCTCGTAGCGTTAAACGATCACGGAACTTCACCTCACCGCGAACTTTCCAAGCGCGTCCGGATTGAGCTCGATCCCCAGCCCCGGTCCGGTCGGTACCTTCAAGAAGCCTTCATCGTCGATCTCGAACCGCGGCAACGTCAGCTCCTCGATATACGGTACACCCGTCTGATACTCCACCCAGCGGGCGACCGGCATCGCGGCCGAGAGTGCGAGATCGGCGGCCACACCGATGGCCGTGTTCCACCCGTGTGGAACCAGCAGCACCCCGTGATCGGCCGCCATCCACGCCAGCCGGCGCCCTTCGCTGAGTCCGCCGCACTTGGTCAGGTCCGGTTGAATGATGTCGACCGCGCGCCGCGTGATGAACGGCTGAAAGCTTTGCCGGCGGGTGAGTACTTCGCCCGTTGCGATCAACACCGGCGACGTTTCGCGCAGCGCGGCAAAGCCATCGACGTCGTCGGGCACGAGCGCCTCTTCAAACCAGGTGATGCCATAGTCCCCCAGCATACGCGCCGTCTCTCGCGCCCAGTTCACACCATGCGGCCAGAACTGTTCGCTGCCACCAGCATCGACCATAAGCTCGACGTCGTCCCCCACTGTCTCGCGCGCCGTACTTACCAGGATTTCGTCATACGTGCGGCTCACGCGTCCGAACGGTCGCCAGCCAAGCTTGATGGCGCGAAAGCCGCGCGCGAGCTGTTCTTCCAGCTTCTCAACGAGCAGCGGAGGATCTTCGAACAGCATCGAGGCGTACGGCTTGATCCGGTCTCGATAGTTGCCGCCGAGCAAGCGCGACACCGGCTGTCCGAGCGCCTTGCCGAACAGATCCCACAGCGCGATATCGAGTCCACTGATCGTGTGTTCGACCGAGCCGCCACGGCCGAGCCAGAACATGCTCTGCCGCATCGTCTCGCTCAAGCGCTCGGGTTCCAGACCCGACTGGCCGATGAGCATGGGCCGCAAGAGTTCCAGCGACCCCTCGACCAGCGGCCGCGTCGTGTAGCAGCTTCCCAGGCCCGTGAGGCCCTCGTCGCTCACCAACTCGACCAGCGTGTTGTATTGCACGTTGGGGTCGGTTCCGCCCGGCCACCCGTGATCTTGGGTGACACCTTTCAGGGCAATCGTGCGAACGGCGGCAATCTTCATCAGTTGAACTCCGGGTCGATTGACAAGATACTCATAGTAGCCCGCCGCACCCCGCCGCGCAAGGCTTGGTGCACGCTTTACATACCCTCCGCCGCTCTTGCCAAAGGACCTTCCGTGAGCAAACGCGCTCTCACCGAATATCGCTACGAAAAGCTGACCTGGCCCGAGATCGAGGACGCCGTTGATGCCCGCCAGGTGTGCATCGTTCCCTGCGGAGCGGTCGAGCAGCACGGCCCGCACCTGCCGCTCGACGTCGACCTGGTTTGCCCCGGTGGCATCGCCCGCGGAGTGGGCGAGCAAATGCCGGACAAGGTCAAGATCCTGCCGATCGTGGCCTACGGCTACACGGGCCACGTGATGGACTTCCCCGGCACGATCAACAACGACTTCGAGCACTTCCAGCATCATGTGCTCGACATCGCCAAGTCGCTCGCCTACCACGGCTTTAAGAAGATCATCCTGCTCAACGGCCACGGCTCGAACATGCCGAACCTCGATCTGGTCGCCCGCCGGGCCAATCTGGAAACCGATGCCGAAACGGTCTGCATCGGCTGGTGGCACCTGCTCAATATCGACAAGGAATTCTTTTCGAAGTGGCGCGAAAGCAAGTTTCCTGGCGGCTGCGCGCACGCGTGCGAACTCGAGACGTCGCTGTACATGTATCTCGACGGCGACAACGTGCGGATGGATAAGATCAAAAACGGCGACATCAGTTACAACAACGAAGACAGCCCGTTCATGTGGGTCGATTTGTTTGCCGCCGGCCCGGCCACGGTCATTTCCTGGACGAGCAGCTACAGCGAAACCGGCGTGCTGGGTGAACCTGAGTTGGCGACGCCCGAGAAGGGTCGGCAGGTTTACGAAGAAGCCGTGAAGCAGCTCGTGCGATTTATCACCTGGTTCAAGGAACGGCCGTGCGACGTGCGTCGCGATCGGCACCGCAAGACGCCGCCGATGCCGATTCCCTGGAACCAGCGTCCGCTGAAGAACCAACGCGACACGCAGTGAGCACCCGGTCGATGCGGCGAACGCGAACGTTCAATCTGCTTGTGTTGCTAGCGCTATTGCCGTCGATGGCGATTGCCGCCGATGCGCCGAGCGCCGAGGACGCTGATGTCTTCGAGCGTGAC
>JBGSKX010000022.1:0-5238 GCA_041741015.1 Pirellulales bacterium | reverse complement strand
CCGAGGCCCACGAATTCATTCAGTCGCTGCCGGAGGGCTACCGCACCTATCTGGGCGAACGCGGGTCGCGCCTGTCCGGCGGTCAGCAGCAGCGCCTGGCGATTGCGCGCGCGCTGCTCAAGGACGCCCCCATCCTGCTGCTCGACGAAGCCACCAGCGCCCTGGATGCGCAGAGCGAACGCGCCATCCAGCATGCCCTGGACCGGCTCATGCAGGGCCGCACCACCCTGATCATCGCGCACCGGCTGGCCACGGTGCAGCGGGTCGACCGCATCGTGGTGCTCGATCAGGGCCGTATCGTGGCTCAGGGCCGCCATCAGGAGCTGGTCGCGCAAGGCGGGCTGTACGCGGAGCTGGCGCGCCTGCAATTTGCCGTGTGAGGGCCGCGCCGATACGGGCATGCTGACGCCGCGTTAAAAATTCGTCACAATCGCCCGCCAATTCAACCTGCGACCCTGTTTATGCGCCTTCCCCCCCGCCGACGCCTGCCCAAGCACCTGCCGGCACTCGCGATTGCCCTGCTCGGCAGCGCGTCGGCGTTGGCGCAGTCGCCGGTCGTTGCCTGCCGTGGACTTGCCGACGATCAGGAACGCTTGCGCTGGGCGTGCGGCCGGCGTTCGAGTCGCAGGCAGTCGGACCGCAGCAAATGGCGACCCAAGAGAAGATGGACGAAGCACCGGGAGTGGTGAATGTTGAGGTGCCGGAGGCTGCTGAGGCGAGCGAAGTCGCATCGCCGGATTCTCGGCTGGCGGGTGATGAGTTCGATTGGCTGCGGGCGCTGGCGAGCGGTCGATTTGATTCCTCGCGTCGACTGACCGTGCGGCCGGAGTTGGGTTCCGGCGAAGGGGAATTGCGCAGCGCCGAGGTCGCGGTGCGTGACGAGGCGGAAGACAGGCGACCAGCGGATCGCACACCGATGCTGAGGTGGGGCGACGAGCGATTGAGACGCAATTCGATGGAGCAGGTGACTCCGACGTTGTAGTGTCATCGCAGCGCCGTTAACCATCGAGCGGACTTGGGTGCCACAGGTGCTGCGCAGCAGTCACCTGTGCACGTTGCGACCTAGAAGAGCCCGTGCTGCCACTGCCAGAAGAGCACAGGTGAGCCGCGACGCGGCCATCTGTGGCACCCGATCCGTACGACACACACGAATCACAGCAAGAAAAGGGTTAACGGCGTAGCGTGCCACCCGATGTCCGTTGAGCGAGCACAGACTACTTTTTGTGAATGGGAACGCATCATGATCCGGCAAATACTACTCGCTGCGGTCGCTGTGCTGGTTGCTTCGACGGCGCTGGTGGCGGATGACGATCTGGAAGTCATCAAGCTCAGCGTGACGCCGGCAGGCGCGCCACGACCTCAATTGCGATATCGGTTTTCGCCCGCGGCCCGGCAGCTTGCGGACGGGAACGCTGCGGCGATGTATTACCGGGCGATCGTGGTGTTGCAGCAAGATGATCGCGACAACAAAGAGATGACGAAAGTCTACGACTGGCTGGACCTGCCGATTGGCGAGTTGCCGCGCGACGAAGGCCGGCGGACGATGTCGAGGTTTCGCGGCGTGCTCGACGAAGCTCGGTTGGCCGGTCGCCGCAAACGCGTGGACTGGGACTTACCGCTGGCGGAGCAGGGAGTCGCCACGCTGCTGCCCGAGATTCAGGAGATGCGCGAACTGGCCCGGTTGATGACAGTTGAAGCGCGGTTGGCGATCTTGGAAGGGGATTACGCCAACGCCAGTCGGGTGCTGGAAAACATGTACACGATGGGGGAACACTTGAGCGAAGCGGGCACGCTGGTCAGCATGCTCGTCGGCCTGGCGGCGCAAGGCTCCGCCAATGAGGAAGTGGCCAACTGGATTGCGCAGCCCGGCTCGCCGAACGCTTACTGGGCCCTCACAAGTTTGCCCAGCTCGACGGACCGGCTGGCGACGAGCATCGAATCGGAGGACATGTGGATTCGTGGCTCGATCCCGTATGCCGATTTGCTGGATCAGGCGATCCTCACCCCACAGCAACTCGAGCATGTGGCCCACGAGATCGGTTCGCTGATGGATACGAAGTGGAACAACCTCGGCTTTCGGGTGGAGTTCAACTCCGGCGAGACTCGCGATGTGCGCATGCCCGCGCGTGTGGCGCTGCTACCCTTGATGTTGCGGGCCTATCCGGTTTGCAAGCGGCAACTGCTTGAGTCGGACGTGGATCGCGAGCTGATCGAGGCGATGGATCCGATGCAGGTCGTGCTACTGCGCTGGGTGCAGGTGTATCGGGAGCTGCTGGACGAGATGGTGGTCTGGTCGCGACACACACCGGTCGAGACGCGCGAGGCATTCAAGCAGGTCGATGATCGCCTTCGTAGTTTGCACAGCCGGCCCGAGGCCGTGCTGGCCAATTTGATGCTGCCGGCGGTCAGCTCCTCGAGTCGAGCGGTGTTACGCATCGAGCAGCGGATCGCCATGCTGCGAGTCGTCGAGGCCGTGCGGTTGTATGCTGCGAGTCACGACGGACGATTGCCAGCCACGCTCGGCGACATCAAGGAAGTGCCCGTGCCCCTCGATCCGACCACAGGCGGTCCGTTCGTGTATCGCCTCGACGGGGAGGCCGCGGTGTTGAGTTCGACGGAGAAGAAGATCGTGATTCCGGACGTGCAATACGAGATCACGATAGCAAAGACACCCTAAGTTGTTGAGCTTACTGGTCGCGGGGCGTGATCATCCGCTCAGGCACAATCTACGAGGAATCATCCATGCTTCGCGCGATCGCTGTTGGCACGCTGATGCTCACGATGGTAGCCAGCCCGCTGGCGCTGGCCGCGGACAATGAGGAAGACCTGGCCGCGCTAATGGATGAGTCCGCGGTGGCGCTGGCGCGGATTGATGTCACGGCCGATGAGCCGGGCGCGACGTTCGCCTCGCTCGCGTTCGGCGGTGCATTGCAGGCGCAGTCGGTCAATTTGCCGGAGGTGTTCCGGAAGCTGCTCACCGCGGCGGGCGTCAGGCACGTGATCTTGATCATGCAGGTGGACCCCAAACTGCCAACGGGAAGCCAACCATTCGCGATGGACGCAGTGTGCGTGATCCCGTTCGATAAGGCCGAAGCTGCGGAGACGTTCGCCAAGCTGCCGGGGTTGCCCACGGCGAGTAGCGGGCGGCGCGTCGCCACCCGCGGGCGTTACTGCCTGGTTGGCGGCACCGATCTGGTGGATAGTGCCTTGGCGGACAGCGCTTTGGGTGGGAGGCATCCACCGCGCCCGGGCGTCAGCGCCGCACTGGCGGCAGGCGGAGACGCACCGCTGGTGGTCGTCATCGCGCCTTCGGCTGACCAGCGGCACGTGCTCACCAGCTTGCTGCCGACGTTGCCGGCCGAGCATGGCGGCGACATTTTGCGAACCTGGGCGGCGCAAACCGAGTGGACCGCGTTCGCATTTGTGCCTGAGAAGTCATTCAAGATGATTGTGCGGGCGAAGTCGCCGCAGAGTGCGATTGTGCTCGCCGGTTCGCTCGACGAGTTCCTGAGCGGCACTGTGGGGAAGATTCGTGCGATCAATGGCCGGCCCGTGCAACTCGGCACGGTTCTGGCGGCGATGGAGCAGCGCGTTGAGAATGACCAGATTGTGCTGACAGTGGACCTCGCCAAGTTGCCGCCGGGAGAGAATATCTTTCGGCAGGTGACGGACAGCGCGCTGATGGCGGTGAACCGCCAGCAGGCGATGCAACACTTGATGAGGATTGCCATCGGCTTTCACAAGTATCACGACGTCAACAAACGCTTTCCGGACACTACGATTAAGAGCGCCGATGGCAAGCCGCTGCTGAGCTGGCGCGTCCAGCTCTTGCCGTATCTCGACCAGGAGGCGCTGTACAAAGAGTTCCATCTCGACGAACCGTGGGACAGCGAGCACAACCGCAATCTGATTGAGCGGATGCCGGATGTTTATCGCCTGACGACCGGGCTGCCGCCGGGGAAGACGTGCGTTCAGCTACCGGTCGGCGCTACCACCGCGTGGCCTGACGGAAAAGGCCTCGCCATTCGCGAGTTCACCGATGGCACGTCGAGAACAATTCTGGCCATCGAGACGGACGACGAACATGCCGCGATTTGGACGCAGCCGGCGGATCTCGTCTTCGATCCAGCTAATCCCACGACGGGGCTGGGGAACCATTTCGGCGAAGGCTTCCTCTCGATCAGCGCCGACGGTGCGGCGCACTTCCTGCCGATGGACATCAAGCCGGAGACGCTCCGGCAGTTGTTTACGCCGGCGGGCAGGGAGCCCGTGAGTTGGCCGGGGCAGTGAGCGGGTGGCACGCCTAGAGCCCGATGAGGCAGCTCACACCATTGACCGAACGTGTGTGCCGCCGGCGCTGCGAAGCAGTCACCGGTGCACGTCTCGATCTGAAATAGTCCACCTCGCAAACCATGCTGGCGTTCTGAGCGGAACACAGGTGAGCCGCCACGCGGCCACCTGTGGCACCACCACGTGTCGCCGATGTGCTTATCGCTTCGCAAACACACCCACCGCTGCTCGATTGGGCCGCGTGCCGCGCAAAACGTCCACCGCTTCGGTCAGGCCGTCGAGCGTGAGCTCGAACATGGGGAACACCGCGCGGATCAGCCGGATCGTCGGTTCGTTCCAGCGATTGGTCGACTCGGGATTTAGCCACACGGAGTTCGGCACACGCTCGCGAATGCGCTGCAGCCAGGCTAGACCGGTCGTGCGGTTGTTGTGGTTGTACGACAGGGCTCCGCCAAGATTGGTGAGTTCGCTGGGGGCCATCCAGGCATCGCCGACGAAGACCACGCTCCAGGTCTGGTCGAGCCGCTTGAGCACGTCGCTGGTCGGCTCCCCCTTCATCGTGAACATGTCGGTGTAGAGCCGCTCGTACACGCAGTTGTGAAAGAACCGGTATTCGAACTTCTTGAAATGGTTCGCGGCGTGCGCAGCGCTGAACAGCCGCTCGCAGAGGTGCGAGTAAGGATCCATCGAGCCGCCGACGTCCATCATCAGCAGCAGCTTGATGCGGTTGCGGCGCGGCGGCGAGAACACGAGTTCAATCTCGCCGCCGTTGCGGGCGCTTTCGTCGATCGAATCGTCGAGATCGAGTTCCAGCGGGCCTTCGACTTTGTCGAGCCGCTTGAGTCGGCGCAGGGCGACGCCGATCTGGCGCGTGTCGAGAATCCGGTCGCTCCGCAGGTTGCGATAGCGACGTTCGCCGGCGACTTGCACCGCCGTGCGACCGCCGCC
>JBGSKX010000021.1:0-84643 GCA_041741015.1 Pirellulales bacterium | reverse complement strand
GGTGCCACGGCAGCGGAAGCGGGCACGCGTTCGGCCAGCGCCCAACTGAACGCACCCGTCGGGCTACTCCACAGCGGCGGCGTAACGGCTTTCACCAGCACCAGCATCCACAGCAGGTACGCCAGGTGCGGTCGGCGGCGGCAGAAGATCGCAGTCACGACGGCGACCAGCACCGCCACGGCGGCGACTTGCCAGGTTTGCGTCCACGCTAACTCGATCACGTCATCGGTGTTGGACCACTCACTTCGAAGCATCGCTTGGACCCTCCGATTGCCCTTGTCTTTCTGAATGATCAATCAGTGCGCGGAGCTTGTCGAGTTCCTCGTCCGAGAGCCGGTGCCTGGCAATCAGATGCTCCATCAGCGGAAGCGGATCGCCGCCAAACAGCCGGTCGACCAGGTCGCCGATCGTTTCGCGAATGACCTGGGAAGGACGCACGCGCGGCGTGAAGACGCTCGTCTTGCCGTCGAGTCGCGATTGCAGATAGCCCTTGGCTTCCAGCCTTCGTAGGTACGTCTGCACGGTCTTGTAGTCGAGCGCCCGGTCGGCCGGGAGTGCTTCGAGCACCTGGCGCACCGTGGCACCCTTGAGCTCCCACACCAGCCGGGCAATTTCCAGTTCGGCCTTCGAGGCCGCGGCACGCTTGGCCATGAGGAAACTTCTCCTTCAGCAGCACAGGACTGTGTCTTACAGTTGAACGACATTGTAGCGTACAAGTGTAAGACGTCAAGCTGTTTCTTTGCGCTGACGGGCCGGAGCTTCCCCGCGAATCGCTAGTGCCTGTCCGTCTCCTACTATTTGGTCGCTCGTGACGCGTCAATTGCCGCTGTAAGATCGTCCACCGTGGCACTTGCGCTGAGTAAAAGGTCAAAAGAGTACTGGGTATCAAAAAATCTCAAATCCTCGCCAAGCCCACGACGGATGATCAATGCGGCCTCGAGAGCGGTTGTGGAAGTCCAGGACAGTGTTATTGCTGTTGCGTCTTCGCTGACTGCGATTCTGGTAGAGCGATCCTCGGAACCATATTCGCCTTCAAGCGGACAGCCAGCGGGAAGATTGGTCCTGATGTGTTGAATGCCAGATTCGGCACGGAAAAGCTCTTCTAATCGCTTCACGTCAAAAGCGCGAAAATCTGAGTTGACCAAGAAGATGTATTCCATGGCGGTCATTTCTCCAGTCTTACTGTTCCGGGGACACCATACTCATTCAATAACTTCTCGAACGTTGCTTTTGACTCTGGAGTATTTGTGATGATCTCAATTCGACGAAAGGGCGTGTCGCCACTCTCTATGATGATTTTGGCCCTGCGAATCTCGTCCCGTGGTTTAGCTAGAATCGTCTCTCGAATTTGCGCAGGGATAGACGAACCCGTTACGTACGGACTTATGCTTGGTTTTTCCACGTACTTTGCCTCCAAAATGGTTGTGCCGAAGTACCCGTCGATGTCAAGCTCTTCACCACCACCCGATACCGTGTGATTGTAAGGCCCAGTGTGCTTGATCTCATACTGATTTGCTGCCGTTCTATTTGGCGTGTTCTTCCGTGGCGAGTTGTCAACGAACGTCTTGACCTCTTCAGGCGTTGCCTCCCGCGACAGCTTTGTCTTCGATCCTGGCTGCGCCTTAGCGAGGTTGCCGATCGAACGGATGTTAGCAGACAGCCCCAGCGCACTAGCCGTGACGCTTGCCGCATTACTTATGGAGACCCCGTCCGTTGCGGCGTCATAGATGCCTTGCACGACACCTACCGCATTGCCGGCCATGTCGTACACAACCAGGGCTCCGCCGGCCGCCCTGGCGACGGTGCCACCCTTGCTGAGTGCGGCACCGACGCCGCCTGTCCCTACCGCGATCAGCACTTCGCCACTTGCCGTTGCGATCGCCACCGCCGTGTCATAGCCATTGGCGCGGTCTTCGTCAGTGACAGCGATCAGTTCAAGTTGACTGGTGCTCAGGCCAAGCGTGGCGACGTTCTTGATCGCATTTGCGCCGCCATTGATAAGGGCTTTTTCTCCCGTTCTGAGGCCCGCTTCGAATCCCTTGGCAACGTCATGAGCAAGCTCGAGCGTTGCCTTGATCTTCGATCGAACCTTTCGTGGCGCATCCGCAAGCTCCCGGGCTCGCTTTGTCGCCTTGGTCGGTCCGCCAGTCAGTTCATCAAGCTGATGATTGCGATCGACGATCTTGTCGAGCAGCGAGCTCCTTGTGGATGCACTCCTCGTCGTACCCGTGCCTTTATCCGCGAACCAGCCGGCATTTGGTGGTCCGCCACGGCGCGGATGCTTCGATGAATCCCAGTCTGCTTCGAGCACTAACGCGGCGAATGTGCTCGAGTCGCTGTACTGGGCCGCCTCCTCGGCCAGACGCACTGCGAGTGTCTGCTGATACTCGGCGGACCGCGAGGGCATGACGGCCATCAGCCAGCGATAATGTTCGATCAATCGAGTTTGCTCAGGCGTTGACGGCTGACTGCAGCCGCCGCCACTCGCGGGCGATTCGGCACATATCGTCGTTCTATCCAGCAGCGCGTCCGCAAAGCGCTTCGCGGCACAAGGCGAGCTGTCGCTTGGTCGTGCCACTCTCTCCTCCAGTACTCGCACGGCGTCCTCCTTTCGCATGGACCAAAAAAAAGAGCCCGCAGCCGCTCCATGCGTATGAAAACGCACAAGCAGCTACGGGCTCTTCTAGTCACTCGCCTTGCTGGCCGAGCTCTTTCGGATACCCCAATCACGACGGGTGATCGTTCTCAGCGCGACGTGAGCGGCTGAGCAAGCGCGAGACTACCAGAAACGCTGGCTCACTTTCAACAATCAACTTTGAGATTTCCAGCATGATGGTGGCGGGGTAGATGCGCTGTGTGCGCGCGTGTCGCGGCAAGTCGTTGCCACGACTCGCGCTCGGCGAATCGCAATCCACACTTCGCTTCATGTGCTTGAAATGTGGCCAGGCCCTGGCGTAGGTTGCAGGTACGCGAGCGCGAGTCGCACATACCGCAGGGCCTCTGAACTCAGTCTCCGACGCTGTAGGCGGCTACGACACACGCGGCCTAACCGATGATCGTAATCACACCTGCGAAACAAGCGCATCTTGTATCAAGACTGCGAACCACCAAGAAATCCGCCATGAGAAAAAATCGCACAACTCTTTGCCACTTGCCCGCGAGTGTGGCGCGCTGTCGCCGCAAGTCGTTGCAAGCGAAAGCATCGCGCCATCACCAACGCACACCGCTCGAGTGTCCACCAAGTATTGAAATCAGGCCAGCGATTCGTCTATGGTACGTTCAGCGGATTGTGTTGCGACTGACGCGCAAGAGTCAGAATGCAAACGCCACCGACACACTAGAGAAAACACGAAGACTGGTCGCCACCCGACTGGGCCAATGCGACACGCGTCAGCAGAGAAGTGTGCGCCCGAAACATCATTTTCACGAAAAGTTAAGCGCACGCGCGCGAAATCCGCGCCGCTTATAAACAGCCACCGAGAGTTTTTTGGCGAGTGTGAAGTGTTCCGTTCGCAGTGTTCGGCCTACAGGAATCGAATTCATTTCTGCTTCGCTGAAAACCGAAAACTTCCAACTGCCATCGTTCCTTGACAATTCGACCCAGACAGATTCGCCTCTGCCTTCCCTCTGCGGTGAATCTCTCCGCCAGCATGCGTTCAGGAGCCGCGGCGAAAGGTCACGCGAAAGCGGCGGACGGGATTGGCCTCGCTATCGAAGTAGTCTTCGAACGAGACGATCTCCAGGCCGGCCGCGGTAAACGGAGCAAGCTCCTCGCGCGACAGGGGCCAGGGCATCTGATCCAGCGGCTCGGCGTCGTCCCGGCCGCGAGCGACCACCCAGAGCGTGCCGCCGGGAGCGACGAAGCCGGCGAGCTGCGTCATCGCCTTCTGGCGCAACGCAACCGGCAGGGACTGCAGCGTGTACGCTTCGAAGATGAAGTCGAACGCGCCGGTAACTTCTGCTGGCAGAGCCAGGGTGAACTCGACCGGCGGCGCGAGCAGATCGGCCTGCTGGTAGCTCACGCGCGATTCGGGAAAGCGGCGCCGGCACCAGGCCACGGCTTCGGGCGAGATATCGAATGCCGTGACGTCGAGTCCCAGCGATGCCAGGTGCTCAGCGTCATCGCCCAGGCCGCAGCCTACGACGAGAGCGCGGCGTCCAAGCTCTGCCAGCGGCTTGGTCTCGAGCCACTGCACCAGGTGCTCGTTCGCGACCTGATCGGCCCAGGGAATTGCAGAGAGATCGCCGTCGGCATGGCGATAGAGCGTATCAAACCAGCCGGTGGCATCACCCCGAGCGTGCGATTCGGCGGCGAGGCGGCGAACGAAAGTGCGATCGGGTTCGGACATGCAGGCCCTCGGAGACCGGCACTGCGATAAGCTGCAAACTACTTCGCCGAGATCTTTTCGATCTGGACTCTGGTGAAGAGCTGGCGATGGCCGTTCTTGCGGCGGCGGAACTTCTGGACGATCAGCTTTGGGCCCTGGGTGACCCCGAGGACCTTGGCCGTGACCTTGGCGCCGTCGAGCGGAGAGCCGAGGTCGAGCTTCGAGCCGTTCGAAAAGGCGATCACGTTGCCGAATTCCAGAGCGTCGCCGCTCGAGGCATCGCGATAGTCGATGACGAGTTCCTGACCTTCGGTGACTTTATACTGACGGCCGCCGTCGACGATGATTGCGTACATGATCTTTACTTCCGCCGCTCGAATTCGTTGGTTCGCTATGGGTTGGCAGCGAACCGGCTCAAACCGAGCCGGTCGCCGATTTTGACTCTGGGAAGCCCTTCAGTTTAGCGGCCTGGGCCGACTTGGTCGAGAGGGGTGTTTTTCTCGGATTTCGGGTTATCCCAACTGAATCTTCAGCTCCCGGCCCTGGGCATCATGGCATTCGATCGACAGGTGCTCGGGACTTGCGTCCTCGGCCCCGAAAATCTGCACCCAGATCTGGTTTTCCTCTTCCAGGCGGGAGAGTTCCCGACGTTTCTTGTTGTTCAGGTAGGTCGCCACGTCGTCGGCCACGTTCACCGTGATCTTCGAAACGTCCGGGTGCTGGGTTGCCAGGATCAACAGCCGCACGACCTCGATCGCCATGCTCTCGGCCGTCTTGACCACGCCGCTGCCATTGCACCCCGGGCAGTCCTTGTAGACGCTCCTCTTGAGACTCGGGCGGATCCGCTGGCGAGTCATCTCGATCAGGCCGAAGGGGCTCGTGCGGAGAATCTTCGTCCGAGCGCGGTCGCGCTTCACGGCGTCTCGCAGGGCCCGCTCGACGTTGCGGCGGTGCTTTTCCTTCCGCATGTCGATGAAGTCGTTCACCACGACGCCGCCCAGATCGCGAAGGCGCAATTGCCGGGCGATTTCCCGCGCGGCGAGCAGGTTCATCTGATAGGCGGTTTCCTCGGCAGAGTCGTCGGCGCGGAAGCTACCGCTGTTGACGTCGATGGCCACCAGGGCTTCGGTCTGATCGATGACGATCGAACCACCCTGGCGGAGCGGCACTTTGCGCTGATGGATCAGCGCGATCTCGCGATCGAGGTTGTATCTGTGGAACAGGGGTTCCTTGCCTTCGTAAAGCTGCAAGCGGCTGACGTAACGCGGCATCACGATCTGCAGGAATTCCTTCGCGCGTTCGTAGGCCGACGGTTCGTCGATGTAAATCGAATCGACGTCGCCGGTGAAGATGTCGCGAATGGTCCGGATGATCATGTCGCTTTCTTCGTAGATGTCGATCGGCGCCGGGAACTTCTTGATCCGGCGGACGATGACTTTCCACAGCCGCAGCAGGTAGGCCATGTCTCGCGAGAGCTCGCGCTTGGTGCGGTCGATGCCCGCGGTGCGGACGATGAACCCCAAACCCTTGGGCGGGTTCAGCTCAAGCATCACGTCGCGCAGCTTGCGGCGGACGTCGTCGTCTTCAATCTTGCGCGAGACGCCCACGCGACCGAGCGCCGGCATCAGAACCAGGTAGCGACCAGGGATGCTGATGTAAGTCGAAAGCGTGGGACCTTTGGTGCCGAGGCCCTCTTTGATGACCTGCACCAGGACTTCGTCGCCGCGGCGGAGAATGTCTTGAATCGGGGGCTTGATGCGGGGGCGGGCACCTGGTCGTGGCGGACGCGGGCGTCGGCCGCGGTCGCGACCACCTTCGCTGCGCTGGCCTTCGCGCGGCTCGTCGCGCTCGCCTGTTTCATCGACGTCATCGTCATCGCCCAGGTCGACATCGGCCCGGCTGCGAGCGCCGCCGAAGTCGATGGGCTTGCTGGGGTCGAAGCCACCTTGCGCATAGTACTGCGGCTCGACGTCGCTGATGTGCAAAAAGCCGTTGCGGCCGACGCCGAAGTCGACGAAGGCGGCCTGAATGCTCGGTTCGAGATTGACGACCTTTCCCTTGTAGATGTTGCCGACGTAGTTGTCCTGGCTGGTGCGTTCGATGTACAGCTCTTCCAGGGATCCATCCTCAACGATCGCGATCCGGCATTCCTCCGGCTGCGCGACGTTGATCAGCATTTCTTGCTTCATTCTGGAGGGTTCTTTCTGTGCTCGCGGGCCGCTTCTTCCGGCGCTCTTGTCGTGCGCGGGGGCGGCTCGCTCTGGGGTCCTGTGAATGGTTTTGCTCGTTACTGCTGTTCAGTCGCCCGTGTTCCTCGAAAGAGCTCGCGCTGCGGGCGGGTTTTCGAACCGCAGGCGCGACAGGTTCGTTCTGAATCAGGGAACGAGCTCCGGTAAAATCTTTTTGAGTTCCTCGCGCAAGTAATTCTTGATGTCGCGGGCGTTCTCCAGCGACATCACGTGTTCGGTCACGCGCCGGCACTGGTCGATCGTGACCGTGCGGCAAACTTTCTTCACTTCGGGAATGGCGCTGGGGGTAACGCTCAAGCGCCGCAGCCCCAGTCCCAGGAGCAGCATCGTGTACAACGGACTACCGCTCATCTGTCCACAAATGTTGACGGGCACCTGTTTGCGGCCGGCCGCCTCGACTGCCATTCGAATCAAGCGCAGCACCGAGGGATCGGCCGAGCTGTAAAGGCTCGCCACGTCTTTGTTGCTGCGGTCGGCGGCCAGCGTGTACTGCGTCAGATCGTTGGTACCAATCGAGATGAAATCCACTTCGTCGACAAAGTGGTCAATCATGAGTACGGCCGCAGGTACTTCGACCATCATGCCCACCGGCAACTCGCGATTGAACGGAATACCTTCGTCGTCGAGATCCTCCATCACGTCGGCCAGCACCATCTTGGCTTGCCTCAGCTCGAGGAGCGTGGTGACCAGCGGAAACATCAGCCGCACGTCGCCAATGGCGCTGGCCCTGAGCACCGCGCGGAGCTGCGTGCGAAACACTGGCAGGTTCTTGAGCGACAGCCGGATGCTACGCAGGCCGAGCGTGGGATTCTTAGCCGCTTCCGGATCGAAGCTGACCTTGTCCGCCCCGAGGTCGCAACTGCGAATGACCACCGGCTTGCCTTCCAGCTTTTCAATCACCTCGGCATACGCCCGATAGTGAACCTCTTCGTCGGGTTCACAATCGGCCCCGAGGTACAAGAACTCCGTGCGATAGAGGCCGATGCCGTCCGCGCCACGATCGGTGCAGTGCTCGACTTCGGCGGGAAACTCGATGTTGCCCAGCAGCTCCACGCGAACCTTGTCGGCCGTGAGTGCGGGTAGTTCTCGGAGCTTCGCCAATTGCGCGGCGCGCGACTTGTGCTGTTCGACTTCATAACGGTAGTGGGCGACCGTCTCTTCGTCCGGCTGGAGAATTACGAGGCCGTGATCGCCATCGATAATCACCAGGTCACCGCCCGAGACATCGGTCAGGAAGTTTCCGACGCCGACCACCGCCGGAATCTCGAGCCCCTCGGCGACGATCGCGGTATGGCTGCCGGGACCGCCGATCTCGGTGGCAAAGCCGCGGACGAAGGCGCGATTGAGGTTCGCTGTCTCGCTGGGTGTAAGATTGTGTGCAAGCACGATCACCGGCGAAATCAGGTGATCGAGCTCTTCGCGTCGCCGACCAAGCAGGTTGCGGAGCAGGCGTTTTTCGATGTCGATGACATCATTCGCCCGTTCGGCGAGATAGCTGCTCTCGATGGTCTGGAAGACCTTGGCATACCGGCGTAGGGCTCGGCTGACGGCGTACTCGGGCGAATAGTGCCGCTCGCGAATCATGCCGTCGAGCTCGATGCGGAGCACCGGGTCGCGGAGCATCTGCAGATGCGCGGAGAAGACGGCGCCGTACTGTTCGCCAAGTTCGCGCGAGACGGCGTCGCGATTACGCTCGATTTCGGTGCCGGCGGCCTTAATCGCTTCGTCAAGACGTTCGAGTTCGTGTTCGACGGCATCGCGCGAAACGAACCTGCGAGGGATCCTGAATCCCTCGTTGTCCATTACCAGCGCTTCGCCAACGGCTACGCCGGGCGAAACTGCAATTCCTTGTAGTTTTTGCATGTGACGCTCTACCGGGGGCGCGCTGGTTGCGCCGGGATTGGCGTCCACGGGCAAAGAACTCGAGAGAAAGCGCACCTTGAAGGCGCTCTCGCCGAGTCTCAGCCCGTGGCGATCAACCGGCAGCGATCCTGAAGCCTTACGACCCAGAACCGGCAACGGCGCGCCGCGTTTGCGGCGGCTCACCCAGTCGCTATTCGTGTCAGCCGGTTCGGGCTTCAAAGGGTGAACCGACCGGACGAACGGCGACTGTTATGATTCCACGTTCTCACTTTCGTCGAAGCTGCGCGCAAACAGTTCCGACAACGCATTGAGGGCAGCCTCGGCGTCGGGGCCAGTGGCCTCGAGACAGAGCTCAGTACCCTGAACGGCGGCCAGCGTGAGGATGTTCAAGATGCTCTTGCCATCCACGCGGTAACCGCCCTTGTTGACTTCGATCTTGGCCTGGTATTGGCTGGCCGTCTTCACGAATACCTCCGCCGGACGCGCATGCAACCCCTGGGGATTGCTCACGACGACGATTCGTGTCACGGTCGCTTCAGCCATTTTTTACCACTTACTCGGTTGTCTTGTGGCGTTGGGGACTCTCTGTCGGAAGGCATCTGCACTGCCGGCAGAGCACCCCCTTCCCAATTTTCGGTTGTTTCGCCAGGTTCTTGCCGCCACGCCGCTTGCCCAGAAATGGCACAATCGGACGCAATCATTTCCATCCCGTCTCGCTATGAGGCGAAGCCGTTGTTGTCGGCCTCGTCGAGCAAAAGCCGGATGTCGTCGGCGCTCTTGGCCTGCTTCAGGAACTTGCAGAAGGTGTCGTCCCGCAACTGGCTCGATATGTTCTCCAGCGCCCGCAGGTGATCGCCGGGACGATCGGGCGGAGAGATGAGCAAGAAGAAGAGCTGAACCTTTTCGCCGTCGAGGCTGTTAAAGTCGATCCCGTCGCTGCTGACAGCCACGGTTCCGACCAGCCTTTGCACGCTGGGGTGCTTGGCATGGGGCACGGCCACGCCGCGTCCAATGCCGGTTGAACCCAGTTCTTCGCGTTTGAGGATCGCCTTGACGATGCTCTCGACTTCATCCGAGGCGATATCCCCGGCTTCGAGCAGCGCGCCGATCATTTCGCGAATCGCGCTCTCCTTGTCGTCTGCGGCAAGTTGCGCGCGAATCGCGCTGCTGCTCACAAAATCACCAAACTTCATAAAACGCATTTCCTTTCACACCGAGGGACCACCACGCTCTTCGAGTCGACCGCTCGCGATCGCACCTTGGCTGGCCGCAGGGCACAGCGCGGGGGCACGTTCGTGGGGAGTCCGCTCACAGGGCCGCTTCGAACTAGTCGCCCGCTTCCCCTTCTTCAAGCGGAGCCGCTTCGGGACGCGGGGCACGATGGTGGTCCTGAACTTTTTCCTTGTATTTCCTAAGTTGCTGCTCCAGCTTGTGGGTCACGCCATCGAGCGCCGCCATCAGGCCGTCAGCCTGTTCGGTCGCCACAAAGTCGTGCTTATGTTCGGCCGAGATCCGCACATCCACTGTCGGTTTGTCCGCATGTTCCAAGTCGACCGTCACTTCGATCGAGAGCAGCCGGTCAAACAACCGCAGCAGCTTCTCCATTTTCGCAGTGATCTTTTCCTTCGTGGCTTCACTCAAATGGCCATGGCGGGCCGAGATTTCGACTTGCACGGAAACACGCTCCTTCAGCTAAACCAAAATCGAGCTTCGGTTTACGGCAAAACTGCCGGCTCGAAAACGGGGCATTCTAACCGCTCTGTGCCAGACGGACAAACGGAGCGAGTGAAATGCCGATCTGCGGGGCGCTTTTCCGGCCGAACCCGTCGCAGCGGTGTTCAGCACTGCCGACTGCCCCGCCACGAGCCTGCCGCTTGAGAACGCCACCTCTCCCAGTTTAGCCTTTTGTCCACGTTGAGAAAGGGGGCTTTCGAGCAAGTCGTTCAAGGCTTGCACACGTCAACCGCCAGAATGCCGGGCGAATACCACCGGCAGGGGCGAAGTGGACGAAAAGACGCCTCAGGCGGCCGTTCACTTCGTAGCGGCAGGTCGGCCTGTAGTGCCGCGGCGCGGCGTCAGCTTGCCAATCTGCTTGTTCCAGGTGCTGAGCGCCTGACGACGTTTGCCCTCATTGTCGTCCGGCCGGTAGCCGTGGCTGGCACCACCTTTGATCTCGATCAGGGCAGCGATTCCCAGGACCCTAAAGTCCAAGGCGTCGTTGCGCCCAAGGGCGTCAATCAGGTCCCGATCGGAGCCGGTGTTTAGATCGTTGGCCGTATAGCCCCAAAGCATCCGATCGAGCGCCGGACCATCGGCCTGACCTCGCTTTTTTATGAATGCAGCTTGCACGCGAGCCGCGGTCTCCGGACTGCGGGCGATCGCCCGCTGCAGTTCGCGGCGGACATCCGACCAGTACAAATTGAGATCCGGTTCGTTGAGGGCGTCGATGCTCGGTTCGAAGCTGTCGAGATACGTCAGGCCTCGAATCGCGGCCGAACGCACGTTGCGCTTTCGGCCCAACTTGTGCTGTGGATCGTTGACCTCGCGCAGTTGCAAGCCCACGGGCATGTCGGTCGTCAGATACGCTTCGATTTCGCCGGCAGTGTTACGGTCTGCATCGCTAAGCACTTCGCCATTGACCCAGGCCGGAAACTCGCCGGCGACAGGTTGCGCGCCCGTGCCCAACAGCGACATCACGGCCGGCGCTTGCAGCTCCACCGGTGCCGCGTCCTGATTGGCGACCCGAATGATGCCGCTCGTGGAGTAGACGTTGGCCACCAGTGGTGCCGGCGCCACTTGCGGGTTCTTGCCCGGCGGCAGCTCGCGATAAACTTCCAGGGCCAGCGTCGACTGTGGATCGACAAACGTAATCAGCGGCTCGTGACCGTCGAGTTGTAACCGCAACGAATTGCCCGCGCGGCTGATGGTGTCAATTAACAGCCGGCCATACTCGACTTTAATGATCGGAACGCCGGCTTCGTCCCAGCCGACGAGCTCCATGGAAGTGGCGCCGTCGGCCTGAACTGTGAAGTTGGAGCTCAAAGTAAGGGTCGGTTGAAACAGCGGTAGCGACAATAGCCGATCACCTTTTTGCAACAGCGTACCGGCCGGCGAACGCATCCATTCACCCGATGCCGGATCAAAGCGGAGAAGAATTTCGCCACGAGTCGAAGTGTAGCGGCCAAAGCCCTCTGCCGGCGCGGCCGCGGGGCTGACGTCCGGAGCGGGGCCAATGGGTGCAGGCGCGCCCTCAGCGGCGGGTGAAGGAAATGGCGTATCCGTCCCCGACTCGGCAGGCATGTCCTCAGCAACTGGCAGGCTGCCTGGAATCGGCGCTCCGGTCGCGGTCGGCGGCGGAATGGTCCGAGCGGTACCACCCGGTGGCATCGGCTCTGGCGGAAGCGGCGCTCCAGCCGGCTCGCCTTCGAGAGGCATCTCGGTAGGACGCACGAGCGACGGATCGGTCGGACCCTCGGCCCGCGGATCCACCGGCGCGGCATCTTCGGCGTAAGGATCGGCCGCGGGGACGTCCCCAGCAGGTGTGTTGGGATCGGGTGACGCAGAATCGCCAGGTGCTTCATCGCCCGCGGGCACAGCAGCTTCAGTCGCACCTTCAACGGGCTGCTCCGCTGGCTGCGTGGCTGAAGTGTCGGCGACCGCAGGTTCCACGGCCTTTTCGCCTGTCGGTTGGGGATCTTCCGCTGGAGGCACGCCCTCGGTTTCTCCGACCAGCGCGGTCACTTGCTCTCGGAAGGGAGACGGTCCGAAAAAGTACAAACCGGCAAACGTGATTGTGGCCGCCACGAGCACGGCCGCGACGATCGGCCAGATGCGCGTTCGGCTTTCGCGAAGATACTCGGGTACCTCGGGCTTCGGCCGGCGGAGAACCGGAGGAGCCGAGGGCTGGGCACCGCCCACCTGAGCAGCGCTCACGGTAGCCATGACCGGTGCGACAATCGCCTCGCCACCAGCCCTTCCGCGCGAGGAGTCGACCTGCGCGGGCGGAGCGTCCGCCTCGGCGGCGATGCCATACATCCGCTGGCGGGCACTGGGATCGATTTCGGCGGGTTCTCCCAGAACGAGCGTGAGAATTTGGTGGCAGGAAGCGACTTCCGCCAGATGGACTTCGGATTCCAGGCAGATTCGCTCGAACTCCGGCACGCGCTCGTCGGCCAAGCGGTATTCCAGATACTCGGCCACGGTGTTCGGATCGGCCCCCAGGCCGCGGCCAACAAGCGCCGGGCTTCCCAGCCGTGGCCGCTGCACGCACTCGCGAATCGCTTGCACCAGCTTGCTGGCGAATTCACTTTCTTCGATTTTCTTGCCAATGTCGTCGGCGTCCTCGGGCTCGAGGTTGCCATCCAGGTACGCCAGCAAGGTTCGGAGCGTTAGTCGCATAATCTGGTATCCAACAGTCGGTGTTCCAACAGGTTGCGGGCTGCGTCGCCGTAAGTGTTTGGCAGGCGCAGCGATTTCGTCCACGCAGTTAATAGTGCGAGCCGGGCGGCAGTTCCGTGCAAATTTCTGCGAAGATTCTTCATGCCCTGCGCGAGTTGGCAATCCAGGGATGGCTCAGAGATGGACGCAAAGTTTCGCTAACCGCTCCGCGCCATCCGAGTGGTTCAGTTGCCGGATGGAATTCGGTGAGTTTGACTGCAATTTTCGGCCGCCCCTGTGCGCCTGGAGAATTCGCCGTGTAAAATTGAGTGAGGCGGCCGCGCCGAACCACGTGAGCCGCCCCAATCCCATCCCGCTGATCATTTCTCATTTCGCTTGGGCCATAGGTCATTGATGTCCGGGAGCATTCGCGTGTCCAGTGCGCACGATCGCATCCGCCGCCAGCAATTGCTCGTTCAAGCCGAGGGTTACCTCGAGCTGGGAATGGCAGAGCATGCGCTAGCGGTCTTGGATCGCTGCGACCAATTGGCCCGACTGCCGGAGCATGGCCTGTTTCTGAAGGGGCAATGTCTGCGCGAGCTCGGCCGATTTCGCGAGGCGCTCGATCCCTTGTGGCAAGCGGCTCAGAGCAATCCCGAGAACATCAGTACGTGGCTCGCGCTGGGATGGTGTTATAAACGCACCGGAAAGCTTGACCGGGCGATCGAGTCGCTTGAAGAGGCGCTCTCCGTCGAGCCGAATGACGCGCTGGTGCACTACAACCTGGCCTGCTACTGGGCGCTCGCCAAGAACAAGCGCCAGGCCCTGAACTATCTGGCCCGGGCCTTCAATCTTGAAGAAGACTACCGCTCTCTGGTAGCAGATGAGTCAGACTTCGATCCGATCCGCAACGATCCGGCGTTTCAGGCGCTGGTTCGCGTGACAGTGTAGTGCTGTCCCATTCTGTCGGTCGGGTGGTGCGATTCTTTCAACCCGACGCGTGAGCCAGGCGAAGTGCGGAATCGCCGACCTACTCGACCTCGCTCAAACTTCGGGTCATGAATTCATTGCGGAGCAACAAAAAGCCCTCGGCCGGACACACCGGCCGAGGGCCCCGTAAAGGATTGCTAGCTCGCCACCACACCGTTATCTGATTAGAAGAAGAAACCGCCGCCCATCATCACGCCGTGCAGGATCAGGCTTCCATTCTGGTTGATTTCGCGGAAGCCTTGGTAGTCGGCTTCGTAGGTCAAGAACTGTTCATCCGAGAGAGCGACGTTCGCGATGCCGATCACGCGGTAGCCGACGTAACTGAACACGTTTGGCCGCCAGAAGTAGGTTACACCAGTGTCGATTTCGCCCAGCACCGAGAAGTCGTTCTTGTGGGCTTCGATGTCGTACACGTTGCCGAAGTCGTCGACCAGGTAATTGCCGTTACCGTCACGGACCTGCGTGCGACCGTTCATCTGGTTGCCGAACAGGCCGACCTTGGGTGAGAAGAACAGACCCCAGCGGTTGCCGATCATGTAGTTGTTGAAACTGCCGAACTGGACGCCATACATGTTGTTGACCATCCGGTTCTGGTGCTGAGCCCAGTCGTCCGGGTTGCTCCATTCTCCACCCCCCGTGAGACCGCGGAATGCCAGCGATTCGTCGAAGCGGAAGTAGCGAAAGCCGACGAATGGAACCGAAGTCAAGCGGCCGTAGTTCCATGCGCCGAGCAGGCCGTTGATTTCAAAGTTGTTGACGTTGTCCGTGCGATAAATCCGGTGGCTCGCCGAGTTGTCGAAGTAGGTCGACATCGGCACGCCGTTGATTTCCAGCGGACCGCCTTGTTGCTCCAAGTTGATCGGCGTGCTCAGCAGGTTGGCGTCGCTGTCGAGTTGCGCGAAGCCCTGCATGGGGGCGAGACCCCAATAGGTGATCGCAATGCCGGGGCCCATACCGCAACCGCTATTGCACGGCATACCGCAGCCGGGTGCGCCGCAGCAACCCGTAGCGCAACCGGCGCCGGCACCGCCGCCGCCAAACATGTAGCCGCCGGTGAACTCCCAGCCGCCTTGCCAGTTGACGCCGGCGTCCTGGGTGTTCATCAACTGGTTTTCGTTGACGTTCGTTTCGTAGGTGGTCCAGAAGGGATTCGCCCGATTGCGACCCATCACGATGGCGCCCGCCGTGCCAAACCAGCCGCCACAGCGCGATTCGCAGCACCCCGTGGCACAACTGTCACAGGCGCCCCACTCGTTAGCGATCGCTTCTTGAAACTGGGTATTGCCTTCAGCGCCGGGAATTATCGCACCTTCCGCCGGTGGAGGGCTGGGCACGGTCTCTTGGCGCTCCGAGGTGAACACCGAACCGTAGGGCGAGACGCCCGTGCTGGGCAGATCGTAGCTGGCCGTGACCGCGTCGACAGCCGTGACCGGCGGGAGCGGCAGCAAGCTGGGAGAACCGTACTGGGCAGCGGCCTGCTGCGCAGCGAGCACGAGGCCCGCACACGCCATAAGCGCGCGGGCAGACAAGGATTTCATCGCAGACTCCTTTCCGAACAAGGTCAATCCGTTTTGCGCCAGCCTCCGTGTTGGCGACGCAAAGACAGCCGGTAGGGTCTCGAGCCGTGCAATCCAGCGCGCGGCCCGATGCGTGGAAATCCATTCCCACCCAACAAGCAAAACTCCGTTTCAGTGGGTAGCATCGACTCGCCAGCTAGCGTCCGATGCGGCGAAATCGCACGCTCTTGGCGAGTTTCGTTCAAGTCGCTCGCGCAGTTCGGCTCGACCGACGCGACCCGCACCGAATGCCGTGGGCGGAAATTGCGCTCGCCAGTGCACAGAGCGCAGAGTTTGAAGATACGGCCGCTAGGACCGTTATAGACAGGACCGCAACTTAAACGCGGCCCTTAGCCCGCCGCCACTTCGCGGGCGAGCTGCTCATAGTCTTCCGCGCCGCGCGAGTCGGGCGCGTAGTGGAAGATCGATTGCCCGAAGCTGGGGGCCTCGGCCAGACGGATGTTTCTCCGGATGCGCGTCTGGAACGTGCGGGCGTGTTCCCAGGGGGTGCGCGGCTGCCGGGTCGCTTCCAGGAACTGCTCGACGTCGCTGGTCACTTCGGCGGCCAGCTTCGTGCCCGAGTCGTACATGCAGTACACGACGCCGGACAATTTGAGCCGGTCATTGAGCCGCTTGGAGACCAGGTCGATCGTTTGCAGTAGCTTGCTCAGGCCGTGCAGCGCCAGGAAGTGCGGCTGGAGCGGGAGGAAGACTTCGTCGACCGCGGCCAGGGCATTGAGCGTCAGGATGCCGAGCGACGGCGGGCAGTCGATCAGCACGTAGTCGAATTGGTCCTTCACCCGGGCCAGCTTGTCGCGCAGGATCACCTCGCGACCGACCACGCCAACCAGTTCCACTTCGGCCGCGGCCAGGTCGATGTGCGAGCCGGCGACCCACAGGTTTTCGTTCGCTTCGCGCCACACGTCGGCCAGCTCGGCTTCGCCAGTCAGGACATCGTAAACGCTGAGTTCGTCGCGCGCCGGTTGCAGACCCAGATGGAGCGTGGCGTGCGCCTGCGGATCGAGATCGATCAGGCAGACTCGCAAACCGGTGGCGGCGAGCGCGGCGCTCAGGTTCACCGCGGTGGTGGTCTTGCCCACGCCACCCTTCTGATTCAGAACGGCAATCGAACGCATCGTTGCGGAACTCCTTTTCCGGTGACGCCAGCTGCACAGATGGAACATGTGCGCAGCGGGCGTAGCGCGGCGGATTATAGCGGCACGTGGCTGCTAGCACCTAGAGCGAAACATTGCGGGATGTCGCCTTGAGCTGGCTATGGCGCAGTAACCGGCATCGCGATCACCAGGCCGGCCGCGCGAGAACGGGTGTCCATCCGCGTGGGCTGGTGACACTTGAGGCACTCGGACTCGAGGACGATCTTGCCCACGCGGCGGTAGGTTCCGCCGTCAATCTGTTCGTGGCTGGCGGCGCCGGCGGCGAGTTTCGCGGCCGCTTCTTTCTCGAAGTCATTGGCCGGCTCGTGGTCTTTGTTCATCGCTTGCGCGTTCACGGCCAGCCAGCGCAGCTCGACGCCTTGGCGGCGCGAGAGTTCGCGAAACACGCCGCGGAGCGTGGCGGCGGGAATCGCCACACCTTCGTCCTCGCGGAAGTATTGCAGATGCACGACCTGCAGCGTGGCGTGCATTGCTTCGTGCAGGATCTCGGCTCGGCGGCGCGCCTCTTCGACCGACGGCAGCGGCGGCTCTTTCGAAGCGGCAGGGACGGCCGGTGGCGACTTGGGCGCATCGGCCCGACTCGTGAGTTGCCACAAGCCGGCCACCAGGAGCGCGAGTCCACAACAAACGCCCAGAGAGCGCATCGAGGTTCCCATAGGTTTCTACACCGTGCAGATGTCGCGGCGGCTGAAGATCACTCCGGCGGCGGTCCACAGGACGACGGCGACCGTAAGCAGCACCGCCATGTTGCTCCAGGGAACAGCGCCGTCACGAAGGACCACCATCGGCAGATAGTAGTGGAGAGGTCCCAGGAACGACAGCCGATCGGCGACGTTCCAGAACGGCCCTAGAAAGTTGAGCAGAAAAGATGCCAGCAGAATCATGAACATCACGGCGAGCGCCGGGCCGCGACGATCAAAGTATGCCGACACGCACCAAGCCAGCCCGCCGACCGCCAGGTACAGGCAAAAGCAATTCGCCAGCACGATCATTGTGCGGCCGATGTCGGGCCGTGAGTCCGGGCCAACGAACGATCGACCGAGCATGTAACCGGCAAAACCTGACAGCAGGACGATCGCGCCCACCGCGATCCACACGACCGTCTCGCTGCGGAGGACGGTCCAGCGAGTCACCGGCAGCGTCAGCGTGAGATCGATCGTGCCGCGATCGATTTCGCCGGCCGGCATCCGCGTGCAGCAAATCATCGCGTGCGACCAGATCAGCGAAAGCACGACGGGGTGCACCCAGGGAAAGGCCATGAAGGCCTGGGGGCCCATCGCTTCGGAGGCGTCAACGCCGAGCATCGCGCCGACCAGCGACTGCACGAACTCGATCTGCAACATGCCATTGGAAAACTGCGCCTGAAATGTCGGCAGCACGTAGGCCATGACGGTTTCAACACCGAACAGCAGGCCGCCACACATCAGCGTGGCGGGCCACATCTCGAGCGCGGCTTTGAGCATCAGCCCCCAGTTCATGCGGCATCCTGCGGGGCGTAAAAGTGACGGAACAGCGTTTCCAAGTCGGGCCGGCCGAGGTGCAGGTCTTCAACCGGCTTGCCAGCGAGCCAGGCGATGAATGGTTCCAGCGGGCCGTCGAGCCGACCGTGCCAGAGGAGCGGCTCGCGCTCGGTAAGCGTCAGGGCAGGGGGCGGCGCACAGTCAGCACTAAGCGGCTCGCGCCAACGGATTGTGACTTCGTGGCCGGCATGCGTGCGCAGTTCGGCCAGCGATTCGTTGGCCACGATCTTTCCATCGCGAATCATCGCCACGCGGTCGCAGAGCGATTCGACTTCGGCGAGCGTGTGGCTCGAAAAGAACACCGTGTGGCCGACCGCGGCGAGCTCGCGCAGATGCTCAAGGAACGTCGACTGCATCAGCGGGTCGAGGGTGACCGTTGGCTCATCGAGCACCAATAACCGCGGCCGATGGGCCAGGGCCAGGATCAGGCCGAGCTTCTGTCGCATCCCGCGCGACATCTTGCGAACCTTCACCGAGAGGTCGAGCGAGAAGCGATCGGCAAGTCGGCGGCCCTCGGGCATCAGATCGCGACGGCGAATCCGGCCCCAGAGCTTGAGTGCCGTATTGCCATCGAGCCAGGAGTGTAGCCGCACGTCGCCCGGGATGTAGCCGACTTCGTGCTTGATCTGGCTACTGTCGCGCCAGGCGTCGAGGCCAAAGATGTGTGCGTGACCCGCTGTAGGGCGGAGCAGCCCGAGCAACAGGCGAATCGTCGTCGTCTTGCCGGCTCCGTTGGGCCCGAGGAAACCGAACAACGAACCTTCGCGCACTGAGAGGTTCACGGCTTCAATGCCGCGGCGGACTCCGTAGTGACGCGTGAGAGATTCGGTTTCAAGGATCGCCATCGCTCAGGGATTATAGCGGAGGGGAGGGGGCGAATCACAGATTGACAAGATACGGCGGATCCTCGGTGCGCACTCGCCACTTAGCATCGCGGGTTGCCCCTGAGCCCAGCGCTCACCACTTCCGTTCGTGTCGACAACTACGGGCCACGCCGTGTCCGCCACCTGTTCAATGCTTCAACAGAGCGATGGACGTTTTTCGGCCGGCGTTGTTCCTCGCTCCGGGGCAGAGGGGCAGACCCAGTCGCGTCACATTGATCGGGCGGTCCATCGAACCATTCAGACGCACGGTCGAGCACGAGAAAGATGTTCGGAAATCGTGAGGATTGCGGGCAGGAACGTCGTGGTTAAGTGTGCGAGACGGCGCGCCCCAAAAGGCTGTTTCAGAGTGGTGAGATCTTCACAGGGCGTACTGCGAATAGCGTCATATCAACTTAGCCGTGATTCGATTTGGTGAAATTCGCCCCGTCGCGAGTCCTCAGGCTGCGCTACCCTCTGAACTACGATTTCGTCCGGCGGAAGATTCGTTTGTGTGCGAAACCATGCGGGAATTCGCTGCACGCAATTTCTTATGCCGCGCGCTTGCTGCGCGTCTGTCGTTGTGCGAATATAGCCAGACGTCACTTTCACGTTTCGCTCCCCCCTCTTGCGGCTGTTCGACCGCGGCTCCCTCAGGACCTTATTTAATGAAACGCCCTGCCTTGATGGTTGCGGTCTTGCTTCTCATGTCGGTGGCTCTCGGCCAACAGCAATCGGAGGCGCCCTATCAACCGGCTGTCGCGCCGCCGTCGATGGGTGGCTACGGTGGAGGAGGGTACGGCGGGTTCTACGGGGGTGGCGGCGGAGTCGGCAGCACCGCGGCAGGTTCAGCCGCCACGGGTATGGCCAACGTGATCAGTTCACGTGGCAGCGCGAATCTGAATAACTCGGCCGCGGCCGTCAACATGACGCAGGCCCAGAAAAACGAAATTGAGAACCATCAGCAATACACCGACACCTACTTCAACATGCGGGCCACCAACAAGGCGGCCCGAGCGGCCGAAGAAGGGCCGCCGCCAACGCCGGATCAGCTTGCCCGGATTGCTCACGAAGGAGTGCCCAAGCCGCTCAGCCCGAGCCAGTTCAACAATGTCTCGGGGCAGATCGCCTGGCCGCAGGTATTGCAGACTGACACATTTGCTTCCGAGCGCCAGCAGCTGGAGAGCGTGATTGGTTCGTACTCGCAGATGGGAACTCTCAACTATGCGGACCAGGTGAAAGTCCGGAAGTTGATCAACGACATGTCTGCCAAGCTTAAGGCACAGGTTCGCGACCTGCCTCCGCCGGACTACATGGCCTGCAAGTCATTCCTGAATAGCCTGATTTATGCCACCACGAAGGTCCAACTAAGCTGATACCAAGCGAACCGCTGGCCGACATCGCTGATTCTATTTGCTAAACGAGACATCATGATTGCCGAAACAAAACGTCGCATCCTGTACGGTGTGCTTCTGTGTCTTCTGTCTGTCTGTTCATCGGCCGGTGCTCAATCGCCGGACTTGCAGAAACTCGTCGCTGCCGCGAATTCCACGGATGAAACGACGCGACTCGACGCAATCCATAGCCTGGGAGACCACGGCCCAGAAGCCGTTCCCGCACTTGTCGCGCTCTTGAAGGCCGATTCACCTACAGTGCGAGCCTACTCGGCGCAATCGCTCGGGAAGATTGGTCCGGGGGCCAAGAGCGCGGCGGAACCCCTGATCGATCTGCTGGCCGATCCAGAGCCGGCCGTACGTCGGTATGCGATTCAAGCGATTGGGGCAATTCGTCCTGGTCCGAAAGTAACCGTTCCACTGTTTGCCAAGTTGATGCAGGATTCCGACGCCGGCGTCCAATTGCGAGTCATGCAAACCGTGGCCGACGCCAAAGGCGCTGCGGTGCCGGGCCTGATTGAAGCGTTGCATAACAAGGCGGCCGCCTATTGGGCCTGCGTGATCATTCGAGATATCGGCCCCGACGCCATCGGCACGGCTCCGGCCCTGATCGAAAGCCTCAAAGATCCGAATCCTGAAATCCGTCGCGAGGCAACGCTGGCCCTGGCAGCCATTCATGCGACCGACGCGGTCGATGCGATCGCGCCGCTGCTGAAGGACGAGCATGCCAGCGAAGCCGCCACGTACGCCTTGGCCATGCTCGGCAAGATGCCGCCGGACGCCGAGAAAATCGTCCGCGCGAACGTCAAAAGCAAGGACGAGATGCTGAGCGCCGTCAGCATGTGGGCTCTCGCACGCATTCATCCCGACGACCAGAAACTTAAGCAAGCAGTGCTGAGCCATTTGGTCCCACTGCTGAAGAGCAAAGATGAGTTTGCACGACTGGCCGCCGCGCGAGGCCTCGCGTCGCTACCGGCCAGCCCCGAAATTGCTCTGCCCATTTTTGAGAAGGCGCTAGCGGGCGCGGACGAGCAAACCACGCACTACATGCTCGACGCTTTGGCCACGATCGGACCTCCGGCGGTGCCCAATCTCATCGGCGCGCTCGCGCATCCCCAGTTGCGGGCACCCGTGGCTTCAATTCTCGGCAGGATGGGCCCAGCGGCCGCACCGGCCACCGAGGCACTGGCCAAACTGCTGACGGATCCGGATGCCAATGTCCGGATCGAGGCGGCCCATGCCTTGGCCGGAATCGGTCCCGGGGCGAAGGCCGCGGTCCCCGCGCTGATCGAATCGCTCAAGGAGACGGAGGGTGCTCCGCGGGCTGCAGCCATGCTTGCTTTGGGCAAGATCGGCCCGCCCGCCCGTGCCGCTGACACGGCGCTCGTGGCGATCCTCAGGAAGTCGGACGGTTCGCTTTCGCTCTTGAGCGCGTGGGCCCTGATTCAGATTAATGGCGCCACGCCCACGGCCGCCAAGGTCGTCATGCCCGAGCTACTGAAGGGGCTGTCGTCGCCAACGCCGCAAGGCCGTCAGATGGCGGCCGAGTCGCTCGGCCAGTTTGGGCCGCTCGCCAAGAACGCGGCGCCACAGCTCGACAAGACCGCCAAGGACGCCGATCCGCACGTTCGGGAAGCCGCTACGAAAGCGCTGGCGGCAATTCAGGGCGCGAAGTAGCCGCGGTTTTGAGGGATTGCCCGAAGCACAGAGATCACGAAAACAAGTGATCGAGCAGGCGTTCGACGCCGGCCGTGATCGCGATCTCTCGCTTGGCAGCCAAGAGCGCCAAGGCTTCCTCCTGTGTCATTTCGCAGTGCTTGATCAGGTAGCCTGCGACTACAACTGCCGATCGACTTCTGCCGGCGTGACATTGCACAAGCACTGGTGGCGATGTGCTTACTAGATCCGCCAGATTCTCGATCGCGCGACGAAATAGTCGAGGATCATTGCCCGGTGCGTCTTCAAGCATCACGCATTCAATTTGCCTCAGCCCGCACTCTGCTGGCAGCTTCCCGTACAGCGTTCCATCGAGACTGAGTGCCGAGGCGACGCCCGACTTGCAGATCAGATCGACGTTTTGAGCATCGAGGTAGTTGCCGATGGCAATTTGATCGGTGATCCAGTCCATGGGCAATCCTAATGCTGAGTCCTGAGCATCGTCGCCTTGCCCAAGAATAACTAGACGTGCCGTTGTCGGAAAGGACAGTTGAACCGTCTCTGGCATTGAATCGGCACGTGCCTAAATATGGCAGCTCGACTGCCCGCGCTTCTCGAGATACTGCTGGTGGTACTCTTCGGCGCGGTAGAACTCGCGGGCCGGCTCGATCAGGGTCACGATCGGGCGGCGAAGCTTGCCGCTGTCGTTGAGGGCCTTCTTCGAAGCTTCGGCCGTCGCTTGCTGCTCGGGCGTGTGATAGAAGATCGCCGAGCGATATTGCGAGCCGTGATCCGGTCCCTGGCGATTGAGCTGCGTGGGATCGTGGTTCGCCCAGAAGACTTCAAGCAAGCGGTCGTAACTCACTTGCTCGGGGTCGTATTCCACTTCGACGACTTCCGCGTGGCCGGTCCGGTCCGTACAGACCTGCTCGTAAGTCGGGTTCTTGGTCTGGCCGCCCGAGTAGCCTACCGCGGTTTGCTTCACTCCGGCGATCTGACGAAAGGCGGCCTCGACGCCCCAGAAACATCCCGCCCCAAAGGTTGCCTTCGCCATCGTCGGTGAACTCCTTATTTGTGTTTTGCTTTCCGCTTGCCGGTCGCAGGAGCAGGTGTCGAGCGAAGCTCCTTAAGCTTCGAGGCGACGCGCACGAGCTCGTGCAGTTCTTTCTGCCCGACCTCTTTCACCTTCGTGGCTCGCGACTTGATCCAGCCGAGCGACTCGGTGGCGGCGTCTTTGGCCGGGGCCGCCTTCTGGATCATTCTACCGAGTCCGGCAAATACGTCCTGCGGCCAGTGGCTGACTTTGGCCAGATAGGTTTCCGTATGGCCTTTGGGCGCAGACTTACGGCTGCGAGGCGGCTTGGCCTTGGCAGTTTTGGATTGGGTTGATTTCGCGGTGAGCACGGCTGGCTCCTTCGACTTGCGTTTGGCGGGAGTTTTACGGGCGGGCTTAGCTGCAGACTTCGCCGCAGCATTCTTTGCAGTGGCGGGTTTTTTAGCGGGAGCCTTGACTGGCTTCTTCGCGGCGACAGGCATCGCAGCTACCGACTTCGACCGGGGCGGGGTTTTCTTAGCCATGACCGTTCCTCTTGCATCGGCACTTAGCGGCTTCAAGCGCGCAGACGGATCGCCGCAAATCCGCTGGGAAAATGTAGCTTCTAACCGGCCGCACACACTCGGGCAGGATCGTGCCGGTTGTGATGATTGGGGCGCGGCAAGTGCGCAAAAAAATACCCGGGGAAGGTATTCCCCGGGCTTTCTTGACCAACCTCTGCGTGTGCCGCCAGGCGCAATGCGTTCACGGGCACGCGTCGTTACTTCGCAGATTGTCGATAGCGGCGAATCAGCGGGCCAATCAGGAGCGCTCCTCCGATCGCCAAGGCGACTCCGGCGGCAGGCTCTGGCACGGCCGCAACGGTAATCCCTTGCAGACGCGCTCCATTGGGAATCTCGGTAGGCTCGAACGCCGAGCCGAGTCCACCGCCAACCTCCATGTAAGTGAGACGAAACATCTGACCCGCGGCGAACGGTATCGCTAGGTCGATCGTTTCGTCATCTTGTATGCCATTTTCCAGCAGATACACGATTTCTCCAGTAAGGGCCCCCTGGACTATGGCGTTGTCCACGGCGCCGGGGATGGTCGTGTTGGCGAACGAATCAAAAAGATTGACTCGGACGCCTGGCGTCTCCAAGAGAAAATACTCGAGTGACTCGTCTTTCACTCCATCGAAGTTAAGGCCTGTCAGGATGCCCGGCCGGTCGAACGAAAACTCGATGTACTCGCTGGTGCCGTTGATACGATCGAAGCGAGCCGCTTGGCCGCCCGGCCCCAACAGGTTCGTGGCATCGACGCCCATCCCGAAAATGCTATTGGTTTCCCACAGGCCGGCTCCTGGCGGTCCGGCGACTAAATTCAGGCCGAAATCCCCCGCGACAAGCGATTTGGACGAGGCTCCAAGCAAGTTGTTCGCGGAAAATCCGAAGGAGAACGTTTCGGCGTGAACGCGGTCCACCACACCGAATAGCACCAGAAATGTGGTCGCCAGGATGCGGGTCGCGCTGAGATGCAGGCGGTGTGCAGGATCGGACATGAAGCTATCCTCGAATGGCGGTGGCCTGTCGATGGCCAAAATTTGGCCCCTGGAGGTTTGCGTGTCCTCCAGGGGCGAAGCGCGCAAGACGCGAGACGACTACGCTTTTGCTGCCCGTCGACGACGAAGACTGCGAACGCCCAGGCCAGCCAGTGCTACAGTTCCGAGAACCAGAGTTGACGGTTCCGGCACGGCCACGGCGCTGAAGGTCAGGTCGTCAATGGCTAGTCCATTGTCCTGCCCTTGAACCTGGTCCATCGTCCAGCGGAGCACCAGAGTTTGCCCAGGCGCCCAATTCAGGCCGGTGATCGAGCCGCTCAAGGCAACCTGATTCGCAGGCAAGTTGCCGTCGAGGGCGACTTCGGTGGGCGAGGATTGCGTGTTCGGATTGCTGAAACTAAGCGCGGCCACGTTTGTCAATGTGTTGTCATCAATGTCCGGTGCCAGTCCATAGGCAAAGTTCATTGAGTTGTTGACGCCCGCTTCTCCACGTCGCCATTGTTCACCGGTGAAAGACAAGTTGAAACTTTCGAATGTCGTCGCGGAATTGTTCACCAAGACCAATCCGAAGGAGCCGATCTGGTTGCTCGTTGTAATGGACCCCAGCGCACGCTCAGTGGAACCATCGGTCCCAAGGCTCAAGACGCCACGACCGCCACTGCTCCCCGTGGCGCCGTTTTGAGATCTGAATTCCGTGCTCGTGCTGCTGCCGAGAAAGTTGCCGAGTTGCCAACCCTCCATTCCGGTAGCGCCCGTGATCACCGAGAATTCGTGTGGGCCTTTTCCGATGAGCACCTGGCTGGGATTGGTGACGTTAGTCGGCAGACCATTGAAGTTGTTCGAGATGCCGCCGCCGGTGTAACTGAGCGGCGCCGCATGTACGGTAGAGGCTAGCGCCGTGGCCGCCAGAAGTGCCGCGCTCGCGGCATGTGTGATGCGCATTTGCTGACTCCTACGAGATGGGATCGATTGCGAGACCCTTGTTAAAGAAGTGAAAGCTAGCAGAGTCAGATGAGCGCAGATTGAGCACCGTGTTAGATTCGGATTCGGCGGACATTCGGCTGCCATCGTCGAAAACGAGAAGGCCCAGGAGGGGCACTCCTGGGCCTTCGATTGTCATCGGTTGTGTCCAGCCGCACTGCGGTTGGTTGCAGTGCGGCTTAAGTCGTAGGTTACCGCACGGCTTCGTTCAGCATCTTCGTGTTCGGGATGCTGCGACGATTCATCAGGCCGTCTTCGTCGGTCTCGATGATCGTGGCCACGGGACCGACTTCGCGAACGGTGCCTTCCATGTGGCCCACCGTCACGTGGTCGCCCGAGTGCAGCCGCTGGCGAACGTAGTAGCCGGCCAGGATGCCCGCCATCACGTCGCGACCGCCGAGCCCGAAGGCCAGGCCGAAGCCCACGGCGACCGCACCGGCGGCGATCAGGATGAGCTGGTTCAAGAGCTCAAACTGCACGCCGATCTGGTTGAAGGCCGCAATGAACGTCAGCAGGGCGAAGGCATAGTAGCAGCCGTTGGCCAGGTGCTCAGCGTAGCTGATGCCCACGCGGTCGGCACTGGTTGCCACCACACCGCGGAGGAACGTGGCCACCAACAGCCCGACCACGACCACCACGGTCGCGAGCAGCAGCTTGGGAATGTAGGCCACGATGCTTTCCATCGGCTTGGTCAGCGACTCGGCGCCCAGGATGTTAAAGCCGGCCATCAGGAAGACCAGCATCAACAACCAGAAGACGATCGTGCCGACGATGGCCGACACATTCCGCTGAATGCCCACGCGGTGCATGGAGTCGGCCAGACCACTCTGGTCCGCGGCGGTTTGCAGGCCCAGCTTCTCGGCCAGCGTGGTGGCGAACTTGCCCACCACGCGGGCGATCACGTAGCCCAGGACCACGACGACAACCATGGCGACGACTTGCGGCGCGACGGCGATCGTGTTGTGCCAGGCGTTGGCGAAGCTCTCGTAGACGGCATCCCACGAGTTGTTAAAGGTTTTGGTGACCGTGTCGGTCGTTTGTTCCGCGACGCTCGCGGCGTCAGCATAAGCAAGCAAGTTCATGTTCCGGGTTCCTTCGAAAAGGAGCTGTGTGCTCGGGGACATTCCCCGTGAGTTGTGTTTCCAGTCAGGTTCAGTGCGTCACATTGCGGTGTTTAAATTCTTTGCGGGACGTTACTCGGGCAGTGAATGCAGGGCCTCGCTCACGCTTCAGGTTGTCAGCGGGGCGGAAGACTAACTACCGGCGACGGCGAGTTGGTTTGGTTTCGTAGCGTCCGGTCAGCGTGAATAGCACGCTGCCGATTACGGCTCGCGAGAACTCGACCACGGCCCAGGGGACCGCGCCGAACATCAGGTCCATCATCTGTCCCACCACGAGCGAGCGGTTCACGCGCTCGTGAAGCTGATGGTCGAACTGTGCCGGGGGCGGCGGCACGTCCAGATCAGCCAATCGTTCAAACAGGTCGGTAGCCATAGTTGCGTTCCGTCGGGTTGCTAACAGGTGCTTCGGGTCGGGTGCGTCGTGTTGCGTTTTCTAAGGTGCCACTTCGAACTATGGTGTCTGATCGGGAAAGCGCTTCTGCAGTTTTTCTCGAGCACGCGAGAGCCGCATCTTGCAGGCGCTGACCGAGAGCGAGAAGATCTCGGCCAGTTCCTCGTAGTCGTAGTTCTCCGCGTACTTGAGGATCAGCATTGCGCGATCCTCTTCGTCCAAGATCTCGAGCATCCGCATCAGGTCCAGTGCCAGGGCCGGCTGCCCCGGCTCCTGTTGCGGATGCTGGTTGTCCCACTGTTCTTCGCTGGTCGTGTCTTCGTGCTTGCGGCGACGGCCGCGCCCGCGCCTGATGGTCAGGCAGGTGCGCACCGCGATCGCATGGACCCAGGTGGCATACTTCGAGCGGCCTTCGAACTTCGCGCGGTGGGTGAACAACCGCACGAAGACTTCTTGCGCCGCGTCGTTGGCGTCTTGTTCGTTGCCGAGCAGGCGGTAGCAGATTCGCCAGACGCGCTGACGAAAGCGCTCCACCAGCGCGACAAACGCCACGCCGTCTGAGCCCTCGCGGGCGGCATCGGCCGCCAATTGCTCGTCGGTTCGTTCGATCACTTCCAAATCAGCGAAACCTCCGCCTCAAGCATGGCACGCTTAGGCTGGCCACTCAGTCCTTGAGTGACCTTCGCAAGTTTCGTTGCCGGGCAGCCGCCGGGCGTCACAGAAGCTGGAAAAGCACGGAGAAAACGGCTGCGGGCGCAAAATACCGAGAATTCGGGCTGTGCGGGTTAATTCTACGCGCTGAATCGGAACCGAAACGGGCCGGGCGGGTCAAGAGCGGAATTGGCTTGGCGCGGGGCGTAGGAGGCCTTACCGGGAGACCGCGCGGCATGCGGAGCAGCCTGAACGAACGCCCTGAACGCTAGGCCGATACGTATACTCAAGTAATGCGTTGGAAATCGAATCCAATTCGAATCCGGTTTGGGCTGCGAGCACTATTGTTCGTGGTGTTCGGATTCAGCCTGGCCCTGGCCTATGTGGCCAGTGTGCGCGAGCAGCGCGAGGCAATCCGCGGCAGTCGGTTGTCGAACCCCAGTGCGACGCTGCTGTATGAGTATCAACTCGATGCGACGGGGCATCTGAACCACGATGGTCAGGCCCCGGGACCTCGGTGGCTGCGCGAGCGTGTCGGCGTCGATTCGCTGGCGAGCGTCACCGGTGCGGAAATGTTCTATCCAACCGATGCCGACATGACGGCCATCGCGCGGTTGCCGAAACTGCGGCGGCTCGTGATGGAGCGGAGCATCGACTTGACCGACACCGGCATGAAGACGATCGCCACGCTGTCGTCGCTGGAATACCTGGTACTCGGTGAAGCGGATCAGGTCACCGACGCGGGGCTGCTCGAGCTCGCACGGCTCAGACGCTTGAAGGAGCTGCGGATGGATCTTGGCCGGCAAATGACGATGGCCGGCTTCGAGCGACTGCGCGAGCAGATGCCGCGTTGCACGATCAGGGTGCGCACCACGCCGGATGAACCGCTGGCGAGTTATCGCCTGGACTTGCGCGGCCACAGTTTTTGATACTCGGCCTCGGCGTATGCTCTCTCCGCGGGGTCGTCGGAGTGCCGTGCCCAGAGCAGATTGCCTACACGACAATCGCGAATCAATCTGTCGAGCGACGCTCTGTCTTCTACTCGATGGCCCATCAACAGTAAGTCGCGGCCGCTTTGCCGGTCGCACTCGTAGTCTGCACGCAAGTAACGAAACGCTGCGGACCAGAAGTTCTTGGCCAGCTCAGGATCGGCGTCGCTCCATTCGAGGAGCGTGCTCCGACGGCGAGTGAAAATGTCGTGCCAAAATCCATCGCCGTCTTTCCAGGCAGAGTTCCAGTGGGAAATCGTATCCCAGCGGTTTTGGTCCTGTACTGGCTCTACGAGCCCGCGACTTATTAGCTCCGAGATCAATCGCTCTTCGGGCAGACCGTGAATGGGTGTTTGGTGGATAGTGATATTACCGTGCCAGATCGTTGTCTCCCGCCGTCCCCGCGATTGCAATGTGTGTGGATTGAATTCGGTGCGTCCTCCAGCCTCGATGAAGTAAATGAACAGCACGAAGAGAATTGCTGCCGAAAAGATCGTCAACCAGAATCTTCGAAGCCACGGGCGTTTTCCGGGTGCGAGCGTATTTGCGTCGGTCGTCATCGTCACCACCTCTGGATTGGACGGCATTTACTATTGTACTGGCAAGCCAAGAAGGGCTAGTGACTGATCTCTTAGGGAAGTTCTTTATGGTTTGATTTGCATCGCGTTTCGCAGCTTGCCATACTGCTTGCGATTCGCCGTCTACTCTGCCATGCCCACTGGGAGACTCCCGCCATGTTGCGTCCCGCCGGATTGTTCTCGCTCGCCGTTCTGCTGCTCTTCGGAACTGAGGCCGTCCGTGCCGCCGATTGGGCTACCGTCACCGACGACGGCCGCGCGATCAAGATCGAGACCGACAAGCTGGAAGCGGTGATTCCCAAGAACAATCCCAAGCACTGGATGACCGGCATCGAGAAGGGCTCGTTCCGCGACAAGCAGACCGGCTTTCGCGAAGTGGGCGATGGGCTGATGGTGGTCGACTGGCTGATGGAAGCCGGCAGCGACGCCGAGTGGAGCGAACAGGTAATCGCGCCCGACGGCAATGGCGTGGGCCGCTACTCGTGGTTTGAGAACTTCACCGAGCCCGAACGGCAGGAATATGCCAAGATGTCGCACGGTTCAAGCAACCGCAAGCGGATGGTCGAAGGCCCGCAGCTCTGCCACCGGATGAAGGCGGTGGAGCCCGAGGTGATTCGCGGCGACGACTTCGTGGCGGTGAAGACGACCTACAAGTTCGAATATGCCGCGCCGGGGCGCAAGCCGGGTTCGCAGTGGACGCAGCTCATCGTGTTTCCCAAAGGCGCGCGGTACTTCGTCCTGATGGACAAGGTCGACTGCGTGAACGACTCGCAGGAGATGTTCCTGCGGAACGATACGCCCGGCTGCGTGCGGCACGTGAACGGCGACACGTTCAGCGAGATGTACCTGAGCTACCTGAGCGGGCCGAAGGGGCTGGTGATTCCCTCGAAAGAATTCTTCGAACCGTTCCCGCCGGACCTGAAGTTCGGCTATCGCCGCGACACGCACAAGCTGCCCAGCTCATTCATCAGGGCCTATCACCTCCGCGATCCGAAAACGGGCGCCGCCGGCCCCTGGCTGGCCGGGCTGACGCTCGATCCGGAGGTGGTCTACGAAGCCTGGGCCAGCATGCGGCCGGGCGGAATCATCGTGATGATCGAAGAAGTGTATGGCAAGCCCATCCGCGCCGGCCAGTCGTTCAGCGCGGCGCACATCGTCGGCTACTTCGACGATATTCCCTCGATGCACAAACTCTACGACGAGCACAAAGGCAACACGAAGCTGGTCGTCGACAAGAAGGGCTGGAAGCTGCAGTAGACTGTTCGCGAACGTTCTTGCGAGCGAGCACGCTACCCCAGTATCGGCCTGACCACTTCGCCCGCCACGTCCGTCAGGCGGAAGTCGCGGCCCTGGTAGCGATACGTCAGCCGGGTGTGATCGATGCCGAGCTGGTGCAGCATCGTGGCGTGCAGATCGTTGACGTGCACGGGATTCTCGACGGCGTGATACCCGAGCTCGTCGGTGTTGCCGTAGGTCATCCCGCCGCGGATGCCGCCGCCGGCCAGGAACATGCTGAATGCTCGCATGTGGTGATCGCGACCGACGCCCCCCTTGTTCGATTGGGCCATCGGCGTGCGGCCGAACTCGCCGCCCCACACGATCAGCGTGTCGTCGAGCATCCCGCGCTGCTTGAGATCGGTGATCAAAGCCGCCGTGGCCTGATCGCAGTCGCGCGCGCAGATCTTCATAAACTTCGTCAGGTCGTTGTGATGATCCCAGTCGCGGTGGTAGAGCTGGATGAATCGCGTGCCGCGTTCCGCCAGACGCCGTGCGAGCAGGCAGTTGTATGCGAACGAACCGTCGGCCCCTTTCGCGCCGTACAGGTCGAGCACGTGCTGCGGTTCATCGGCGACGTCCATCAGCTCGGGCACGCTGGTTTGCATCCGAAAGGCAAGTTCGTACTGCGCGATTCGCGTTTCGACCTCAGGATTGGCGAGCGCCTCGTTCCGCATTGCATCGAGGCGGTTGATCGTCGAGATCGCGCGCTCTTGCGAGGCGTGATCGACGCCCGGCGGATTGCTCAGGTAGTGCACCGCATCGCCATGCGATTGGAACGCGACGCCCTGGTGACGGCTCGGCAGGAATCCGCTGTGCCACTGCCGGGTGGCGATCGGCTGGGGATTGCGACCGTCTTTGCTGATGCTGGTCAGCACGACGAAGCCTGGCAGATCGGCGGCATCGCTCCCCAGACCATAGGTGATCCACGAGCCCATGCTCGGCCGGCCGGAGATCGAGGTGCCGGTGTTCATCACCGTGTGGGCCGGATCGTGATTGATCTGGTCGGTGTGCATCGAGCGAACGATGCAGATCTCGTCCGCGATGCCGCCGATGTGGGGCAGGACCTCGCTGATCTCTTGGCCGGACTGGCCGAACCGCTGGAACTTGAACAGCGGGGCCTGGCACTTCAGCGCCTGGCCTTGAAGCTGGGCGATCGGCTGACCCGCCGTGAACGACTCGGGCATCGGCTGGCCGTGCAGTTCGGCCAGCTTGGGCTTGGGATCGAACGTCTCGATGTGCGAGGGTCCGCCGGCCATGCAGAGGAAGATCACGCGTTTGGCTCTGGCCGTGTGATGCGTTGCGCCGAGGAGCCCGCTGGTGGCGGCCTCGAGCTGCGAGGGTCCGACAAGCGAACCGAGCCCCAGCGCTCCCAGGCCCAACGACGTGCGACCGAGAAACGCCCGGCGGTTCATCGCAGCGGCCTGCTCGATATGACTCGTGGAGCGATGCATGCTTTCCCCGACCTTAGTTTCTCGAGATCGTTTCGTGGAGGTTGAGCACCGTGCGGCAGACACCCGTCCAGGCGGCAAGTTCCGCCGAGTCGAGTTCGGTCGAACGCGGCGACTGGCCGACGGCAAGCAGCTTTTCAGCGGCGCTCTTATCGGCTTCGAACTGCGCGCGGCTGGCCGCGAGCAACTCTGCCAGAAGCTTCTGCTCGTCTTCGCTGGGCACTCGAGAAACCGCCTGCCGAAACGCCCAGGCGATGCGGCTGGCGTCGTCCGCTGATTCGGGCTCGGTCAGCGTGCGCTCGGCGAATTTGCGAGAGCATTCGATGTACGTTGGATCGTTCAAGAGCGCGAGGGCCGCTTGCGGCGTATTGGAAACCGCCCGCTGGGCCGTGCATTCCTCGCGACTTGGCGCGTCGAACGCCAACAGGCTTGGATGCAGAAAAGTCCGCTGCCAATGCGTGTACAGCCCGCGGCGATACTGATTGCTCCCCTCGTCCGGCCGCCAGGTCCGTTTCGGGAAGTTGAGAAACTCCCAATATCCCTCAGGCTGATACGGCTTCACGCTCGCGCCGCCAACTTCCGGCACCAGCAGGCCGGCATGCACCAGGGCCGTGTCGCGAATGAACTCCGCATCGAGCCGCCAGCGCGATTGCCGCGCGAGGAGCCGGTTTTGCGGATCACGTTTGACGAGCTCCGCCGTGGGAATTGACGACTGCCGATACGCGCGGCTGCTGGTGATCAAGCGGATCATGTACTTGACGTCCCAGCCGGAGTCGATGAACTCGACGGCCAGCCAGTCGAGCAGCTCGGGATGCGTCGGCGGTTCGCCTTGCGCTCCAAAGTCGTCGAGCTGCCGCGCGAGGCCCGCGCCGAAAAAAAGCTTCCAGAGCCGATTCACGAATACTCGGGCAACGACAGGGTTCTCGCGCGCCGTGAGCCAGTCGGCCAGGTCGAGCCGCGTGAGGCGGCGATCGCTTGTCGGCGCGGGGGCGAATGCCGCCGGCAGGGCAGGGGAGACAACTTCGCCCGTCGCGTCAAGCCAGTTGCCGCGCGGCAGGATCCGCATCTCGCGTGGCGTGGTGGAGACGGTGATCATCGTCCGTGGGTACGACGCTTCAAGTTTCTGTAATTTCGCGCGAAGCTGTTTCTCTTGCTTCTGAAGCTCATCTCGCTGTGGGGCGTCATTCTCTGCCTCTCCAATGGCGGCGAGCTGCTGAGTACACGCGGCCAGTTGTTCATTGAGCTCGGCAGCGCTCGCTAGCTGATCGGCATTCGGCAGTTTGAGTTCCGGCTCGCGGGTGCCCGCTTTGTAGACGCCTTGTTCCTGGACGTCAGCAAAGAATGCGGCGAAGCTGTAGAAGTCCCGAGCCGTGTAAGGGTCGTACTTGTGGTCGTGGCACTCGGCGCAGCCCAGCGTCGCCGCCAGCCACACGCCGGCCGTTGTGCGCACGCGGTCGGCAGCGCTCTTGGCGGTGTATTCGCCGGCCTGGGCCCCACCTTCCTCGGTGGTTTTGTTCAGGCGGTTGTAGCCTGTGGCGACGCGCTGCTCGATGCTCGGATTCTCAAGCAGATCGCCGGCCAGTTGCTCGCGCGTGAACTGATCGAACGGCAGGTTGCGGTTGAACGCCTCGATCACATAGTCGCGATACGGCGAGATCGGCTGTTCGACGTCGCTGTGGTAGCCGCAAGAGTCGGCATAACGCACCAGGTCGAGCCAGTGAACGGCCATCCGCTCGCCATAGTGCGGCGAATCAAGGAGCCGTTCCACAAGCGCGTCGTAAGCCTGTTCGCTTGGGTCGGCGGCAAACTCCGTGACCTCGTCGGCCGATGGCGGCAGGCCCAAGAGATCGAACGACAGCCGTCTTGCCAGCGTAATCGGATCGGCCGGCACGGAAAGGGCAAGCCCCTCACGCGCGAGCGCAGCAGCAAGGAAACGGTCGATGGGGTGATCGAGATTCGCAGATTGAGATGGCGCGGCGGGCAATTCGGGGCGCGTCGGCGGTTGGTACGCCCAATGGTTCTGCCAGTCCGCGCCGGCGGTGATCCAGGACTTCAGCGTTTCGATCTGTGCGGGTGACAGCTCGAGATTCGCATCCGGCGGCGGCATCCGCTCGGCATCGTCGTGACTGGTGATGCGCCGTAAGAGCTCGCTCGCTTCGACATCGCCGGGTTTCACAATCGGGGCGTCGCTGGACGAATTGCCAAACAGACCTTCCCGCTGATCAAGCCGCAGGTCGGCCGCCCGGGTTTCCGCGTCTGGCCCGTGGCAGCGATAGCAGAAGTTCGATAGGATCGGCCGAACGTCGCGATGGAACTGCGGCGCTGGCGGAGCAGCCCGAGTGGCGCTTGGCAGCAGCGTGCAGAATGCCATTGCGGCCAGGGTTTTCAAGAGCAGCGGGCGACGCTTCATGGGGCGAACAGCGTGGCGGGGTGGCGGGCAGGGCGAGCAGTGCAGCGAGGCACGCAGGGCCGCCTACATCTCGGGCCCCGATTCCTCGGCCGTTTATTCTAACACGAATGGGGGTCAGAATCGAAATGCCCGGGCGCTTTGACACTGCCCTATGGCGGCGGTAGCCTGCTGGATGTGCCAGCGGGTCGCCCAGACGGCGGAAACGCCGCGGCCAATGACCCGCCGTTGGCATTGGCACCAACAATCAGAACTCCCACCGCAAACCCCTTCCTCTTTAACGACTGCAATCGGAGGCAACGATGAAACTCGCCGCGCTATTGTCGCTGAGCATGCTGATCTTTGGTTTGGCCGCCGCTTCGGCTGCCGAGAAGAGCCCGCTCGATTTCAAAGTGAAAAGCATCGACGGCCAGGATGTCGACCTGTCGAAGTACAAGGGCGAAGTCCTGCTGATCGTGAACGTCGCCAGCAAGTGCGGACTCACACCGCAGTACGAGCAGCTCGAGGCCGTGTTCACGAAGTACAAGGGCAAGGGCTTCGAAGTCCTCGGCTTCCCCGCCAATGAATTTCTGGCTCAAGAGCCCGGCACCGACGCCGAAATCAAGCAGTTCTGTTCCAGCAAGTACAACGTCGACTTCCCAATGTTCTCCAAGATCGTCGTCAAGGGTGACGGCATCCATCCGCTGTATGCCTATCTGACCTCGGTCGCAACCGAGCCGGAGGACGCTGGCGACATCAGTTGGAACTTTGAGAAGTTCCTGATCAACCGCGACGGTAAGGTCGTGAAGCGATTCAGCCCCCGCACGAAGCCCGACGCTCCGGAAATTGTCGAAGCGATCGAAGCCGAACTGGCGAAAAAATCGTAGTTACACACTGAACTGCAATTTACGGCGGGCCGCTGGCGAGATTGATTCCCAGCGGCCCGCCGATCATCGTTTATAGTTACACCGATAGTATCACACACCAACCGCAGGATCGATTCTCATGCAGGCAAACTGGTCGCGCCGTAAGTTCTTGGGCGCCGCTTCCGCGGCAATCGTCGGCGGCGTTGTCAGCGCAAAGTTCGCGAGGGCGGCCGATGCAAAGAAGTACGACTTCGCCGGCTTCAACGTCGGCCTGCAAAGCTACACGCTCCGCGAATTCTCAGTCGACCGTGCGCTCGAGCAGATGAACAAGTGGGGTCTGGGAAGCGTCGAACTGTTCGACGCCCACTTCCCGTCGAAGTCCTCCGACGCAGACATCGAGGCCATGAAGAGCAAGGCCAAGTCGCTTGGCATCCAAATGCTAGGGCACGGCGTGAATCCCTTCTCGGCCGACCACGAGGCCAACCGCCGCTGGTTCGAGTTCGCCAAGAAGGCGGGCATCAGGAACCTCTCGGCTAACCCCAGCGAGGACGCTTTCGACAGCCTCGACAAGCTTTGCGAGGAGTACCAGATCAGGATCGCGATTCACAATCACGGGCCCGGCGCCGACTACGACAAGATCGTCGACACGCTGAACGCCGTCAAAGGCCATCACCCGCTGATCGGGGCCTGCGCCGATCTGGGTCATTACATTCGCTCGGGCGAGGATCCGGTGCGGGCGATCAACCTGTTCGAAGGCCGGCTGTTCGGCATCCACCTGAAGGACTTCGCCGAGCAAAAGGACAAAACAAAGGGCGTGATCCTGGGCCAGGGCCACCTGGATGTCGTTGGCGTGTTCAAGGCGCTGAAGAAGGTGAACTTTCCAGCGGATGGCTGCCTGTCGCTGGAGTACGAAGAGAACCCGAAAGACCCCTGGGCGGACGTGGAAGCCTGCCTGGCGGTGGCCAGCGAAGGGGCGAAGAAGTCGGCCGGGTAGTCCGAGTCGACAGGCGGTAGCAACAGTGCAACAAAATGCGGCTTCTGGCGGCACAAATCTTATGTTCTCGTGAGATTCTGGCGTAGGCTATAGAGAGGGTGTGGACCGAATTTGGCCACCCGCGCTTCTGGAGCATTCGCCATGCATCTTGCCAGGTCTGTCTCCGCGTTGCTGATTGCCACCTGTACCCCGACCCTCGCTTTCGCAGGCTACGGACTCGACGTCGTGCCTGGCGCATCGTTCCAACACGGTGCTTGGCACTTCTACGGCACCGACCAGGTACCGGGCGCCGGCGTACACGCTGCCGGGCTGCTCACCGCCTATGGCAGCGATCGGATTCCCGGCACGCTGCGTGAAATGCCCGACCAGCATCCGCACCACGTGCTGATCTCGGAAACAATTCAGCATCTGACTGGCGCCGTCGAAGTGACCCCGGACCCCGCGCGACCGACGAAACCTGGGCAGAAGTCGACATCGCCGCCAGCATCGCGTGAAACGAAATGCCCGCCATCCCGCTAGCAAAGCCTCTGTGCCGGCGGGCTTCTTGGTCTCTCGTCACCCCATGCCAGCAGCTGCGATTCTACGTAGGCTGCATAATCTTCAGTGATCGCAGAGAACGAGCGAACTGAGTTCTCTCTGCCGGATCGCAAGGTTACGGGCAAGGTGACGGTCGTACGGCTCCGATGAAGTTTTCGTAGGAAGCGGACTTTCCCGTTTGGGCGAAACCGCGCGACGACGTCCGTCGTCCAGGTCAGCAGGCTCAAGCGGTAGAAATTGGCTTACGGGAAATTAAGCCGCGAACCTCGTCGCTTCGCTAATCGCTAAAAATGGGCTCATCCTCAGAGTTTGGAGCAACGCAGCGCCGTGTCCGGTTCGAAAAGTCACGGCACCAAGTCGCCGGTTTGCTGAGTTGCACTGAAGGCAGGGAAGCCAAAGTCATGCATCGCTCGCACTTTAAATCTCTTACCGCCGCATGGGCCGTTCTGTTCTTGCTAGTAGTGCCGGCGGCCAGAGGTCAGCAGCCCGCACAGCCTGCGGCCAAGCCACTAGCCTTGGGCATGTCGACGAGTCAGCGACTTCCCGAGGTCAGCGTCCTGCCGGCACCGCTAATCTCGCTGGCGTCCCACCAGGAAGCGGCGCCCACGCCGCCGCCTGGAGATGACGAGATCGAAGAGCTGCGCGAACGGCTCGCCGCAACCGAGGACCAGCTATTGAAGATGTCGGAGCAGAACAAGAGCGCTGCCGACAAGTTGCTCGAACTCCTCAATAAGAAGCCGGCGGGGCCCGACTTACCCCTGATTCGCTTGAGCGGATTCTTTCAGGTCGAAGACGGGCTGTTCAGCCAGACGAACGAAAGCCAGGCGGTGCTTGGTGACATTCAGGATGGGGTGGGCTTCCGGCGGGCTCGTATTCAAGCGCTCGGAGCCGTCACCGAGTTCACCCGCTATAGTGTCGAGTTCGATTTTGCCGTGGTGGGTCGTCCCAGCTTCATGGATGTGTGGGGAGAGCAATCGAACATTCCGTTCTTCAGCACGATCCGCATCGGCCACTTTCGCCAGCCGACGACGATGGACGGCCTGACCAGTATCCGGCACCTCGAATTCCTTGAACGAAATGCCGCCTTTCAGGCAATGGACCCCTTTCGCCGCACGGGCATCATGGCCTATCGCGTCTCGGACGACGAAATGTCGACCCTGGCCTACAGCGTGTACGCGACCGGCTTCACGTTCTTTGGCGGCACGTCCACCATCTACGGAACGATCGGCGACACGCGCGGCGGCACCGCGATTACGGACGCCGGCGGCGCTTCGTTCGCCATCCGCGGCACGCATCTGCTGTATTACGACGAACCGGCCGAGGGCCGTTACCTGTTCCACATCGGCGGCGGATATAACTACAGCGAAATCGGCGGGCAGGGCACCACGGGGACGGACGCATCGACCTATGAAGCTCGCTCGATTCCGGAGTTCTTTGTGGGAGATCCAACCGGCCTGGGTTTGACGGCCAACGGCACGCCATTCGTTGTCGATAGCGGCCGGATTCTCTCGGATAGCTTTCACTTCGGTCATGTCGAGCTGGCCGGTAACTATGGTTCGGCCCATTTCCAAGGTGAATTCCTGGGTACGGCGCTCAATCAAATGGGCGGCCCGCCCGTGTTCTATTACGGGGCTTACCTGCAGGGCGGCTACTTCCTGACCGGGGAATCGGCGAACTACAACAAGCAGACGGGCGTGATGGACTACAACGTCAAGCCGTTCAGCGAGTTCTTTGGCACCGGAACGCGCGGTCGCATCTGCGGTTGGGGCGCCTGGGCGTTGGGTTTCCGCTGGACTTACCTGAATGTCGCGGCCACGAACGTCGACCCGGCGAACATCCTCGTTGGCCCCCCGGGTCCGCCGCCGTCGCCCAATGCGGGCTCGCTCAACGAAACCACGCTGGCGCTGAACTGGTGGTGGAATCAGTACACGCGCGTGCAGTTCAACTGGATTCACTCGATGCCGGACTACAACGTCGGAGGTTGGGCGCCGTTCGACATCTTCGCCACGCGATTTCAAGTCGAGTTCTAGATGCCTTCTTGCCAGCGAGCCAGCGAGGTGACGCTGGCATCGAAATGCCAGCGGTCCGAGTGACCCGGCACGCAAACAATTGTCGTTCAATCTACGGCGAGCTGCGATTTTTTCGTGCGCTCAGTATGTCGGCGCGACGATAACTGATGACGTGTTGACATGTTGTGCGGCCGGCCGCTATAAGCTCCCCTCACTCGGGTTGAATGGGGGGTGGCTTGGAGCGACATGCTGGCCGTGCAGCAGCACTTCTCCCTTCTCCGAGTCTAAGGATGCTGCCTGATGTCATCGTCTTCTCCCGCCGCCGGCGCAATTTCAACCGACCACACGCCACTGTCTCGGCTACTGCACGTCGTCGCCGAGTTTCTGATTCGCCGCCGCATCCTGCTCTCGGCCATTCTGTTCGCATTGTTGCTTGCGCAGGACGTGGCCTATGGGCCGAAGCCGCATGACGTCCTCAACTTCCGTGATCCTTTCAGCGTGGTCGGCGTGATCCTGGTGGTCGGCGGGTTGGCGCTGCGGAGTTGGGCTGCCGGCATCCTCCGCAAGAATGCCGAACTGACGATGATCGGACCTTATAGCTTGATTCGCAATCCGCTGTACGTCGGCTCGTTCATGATGATGTTCGGCTTCTGCGCGCTGATCGCGGACCCGACAAACTTTCTGATCATTCTTGGTCCGATCCTGGTGATCTACATCGTAAAGGTGCGACAGGAAGAGAAGCTGCTGGCCGACCGGTTTGCGGACCAATGGGCCGTCTATAGCAAGACCGTACCGCGATTCTTTCCGAAATTGCGGATGCCGCAAGCGGCTGCCGAATGGAGCCTGGGCCAGTGGGCCCGGCATCGTGAGTATCAAGCGCTGTGCGCCTCGCTGGTGGCACTGGCCGCCTTCAAGCTCTGGTACGAAATGTAAAGGCGTGACTTGGCCCAAGCCAGGTGCCCGGGCCTGCGGAGAATAATACGGTTCGATGCGCTTGCTCACCCGGTATGTCCTTCGCGAAGTCGGCTTGATATTCCTGGTCACTCTCGTCGCACTCACGTCGTTCATGCTGCTGGTGGGCGCCGTGCAGGCCGCGCTGATGCAAGGCCTGGGCGCGAAGCAGATCGTGATTGCGCTGCCATACCTGCTGCCGCAGGCCTTGATGTTTGCGATTCCCGGCACGATTCTGTTTGCCGTGTCGATGGTTTACGGCCGGATGTCGGCCTCTAACGAACTGGTAGCGCTCAAATCGCTGGGCATCAGTCCCATGGTGGCCGTCTGGCCCTCGCTCGCAATGGCCACCGTGCTCAGCTTCGCCACGGTCTGGCTGAACGATCTGGCGATGAGTTGGGGTTTCTATGGCGTCAAGCAGGTCGCGATCGACTCGGCCGAGGAAATCGCCTACAGCGTGCTCCGCTCACAACGCTCGTTCAAGAGCGACGCCTTGGAGGTAACGGTCAAGGACGTCGTCGGACGCGACCTGATCGAGCCGCGGTTTCGACTGGCGATGGGAGACGACAGCCAGATGGTCGACATCTCCGCTCGCGTCGCGCAGCTCCGCTCGGTGCCTGGCACGGGCAAACTGACGCTGGTTCTGTACCACACGATCATCGACGGGCCTGGTATCTATAGTGAGTATCCCGACGAGTGGATCGAGCGCGAGGTGCTGATCAAATCGGACCACGGCAAAGATCCCTCGCCGTCGCACCTGGCGCTGCATGAGGTTCCCGGAGCGATCGAGCGGCAACTCGAGCTGATTGAGCAACTGGGCGAGCGGATGGTCGCTCTCGCCGGCAAGCAGATTCTGCTGGGCGACTTCGAACAGCTTTCGGTCGGTAACTGGCACGATGAGGCCAAGAATCTCAAGTTCCAGAAGTTCCAGCTCTATCGAATGCATACCGAGCCGCCCCGACGCTGGGCAAACGGCTTTAGCTGCCTGTGCTTCGCCCTGGTCGGAACCGCCATGGCCATCCGGATGCGCAACGCCGACGTGCTGACCAGCTTCGCACTCTGCTTTTTTCCGATTTTGATCGTGTACTACCCGCTCCTGGCTTTCGGACTCGATCGGGCCAAGGCGGGCGAGATCCATCCGTACGCCGTCTGGCTGGCTAACTGCATTCTGGTCATCTGGGGCTTGTGGCTTCTGCGCCGCGTGCTGCGGTACTAACCTCGGCCGCAGTAACAAATGCCAGTCGGCAGGTGTTTCGGTTCCGAGAGGCTTCCTCCGTGTTGCTCATGAGAGGCGGAACTTCTGGCCGATCCCGCGATCGACCGCAGCGCGATAGATCAGATGGGCCACAGCGATGTCGCAAATGGCCATGCCGATTGGAATCGCGATGATCCGCTCGCTGGCCGAGGTCCGGGCGGGTTTCATGCCAGCTACGATCTGGCCGATCGTCGCATAGATCTCGGGCATTCCGCCGGGAAACTCGGGATCAGGTTCGCCGTCCGCTGTCTTGCGGTCGCGGCCGATCTCGTCGAAGTACTTCGCCAGCGCCACGTCGTCGACGATGAATTTATCGGCCAAGTGCAAGGCTTCGGCCTCGTAGGCGCAGCCACCTTCGATTCCCACGGCAAACGCACCTGGCACAAACCATTCAGGACGCACGATGTGTTCGTCTCCATTGGTGCAGGTCGCGATAACGTCCGCCCCCGAGACGGTACACGCGTTGTCCTGGCAGAGCACGATCTCGCCGGTGAAGTAGTCGCTTGCCTGGTCTCTGAGTGCGGACATGGCGGTCGGGCGGACGTCTCGGAGGCGGACTTGGCGCAAGGCTGGTATCTGCGAAGTGAGGAAACGCAGATGCATCGTGCCCTCAAAGCCGCAGCCAACCACGGCCAGTGTGCTCGCATCGACCGCGGCGCAGCGCTTGGCAATGATGGAGCTGACGGCGGCAGTGCGCAGCCCAGTGGCATAGCTGCAATCCATGATCGCCAGCGGAATGCCGGTCGCAGTGTCGTTATAGACCTGGATGCCGGTCACATTGGGCAGTCCTCGCTGATAGTTTTGGGCGAAGCCCCCCACCCACTTCAGTCCGCACGCGCCGAGTTGATGCAGATAGGCGGGCATGGCGTGCAGGAAGTTGGCCGGGTCGGTCCCGGTAGGATGAACGCCGATCTTGGGATGCATCTCATAGGTGCCGGCAGCGTGCTCGCGAAGCGCCTGCTCGACCACCGGAACAACTTCGGCTGGTCCGAGTGACAGGGATACGACATCGTCACGCGACAGGAGCAGCACATCGATGTGTTTCATGGTCAGATTCCAAGGGTTGGGGGGGAGACAGAAGGAAAATGCGGCGAGCCAAGTCCAACCTCGAATCTCAGGGCTGGTGTGCGAAATCGGTGCCTCGGGCGGCGAATTCGCTCAGTACGAGGTGAGCGTCGTCGACGACATTTGACAAAAGTCGGCTGCCAAACTAGTTCCCACAGTGATGGCAATTTCGATGCCCATCCGAGCAGCTCGCTAAATCGCGGCTTTCGGGAAGACAAACACGTGTCTCCAATCGTCGTACATTCAGGACGACTCGTCACACCGATGTCGGCACAGCGATTGCAACCTACGAGTTCTGCCGCTGGCGCCGCCTCGAAGTTGGTTGGACGGCGAGTTACTTTCATCGACTCATCTCATCCAAACCGAGGTTGACGCATGATGCCGGAAGAATTAGCGGGAACGACAGCGGCGGCTTTTCAGGCAGATTCCAGCAGTCTTCAAGACGCCGGATCCGACGGTGATCGCGCCGCTTTTGAAGCTGCCTGGAACGGACGCCTGGACCACAACTCGGCGGAGTTGCTCTACGATGATCGCGAGCGGCCGGACGCCATCGCGGGGGGCGCGGCCGATTCGTCGAACGGGCTGTTCCTGAGTTCCGACGAGTTGTCGGACCTGCACTCGACTCGAGATTTCATCCGCCTGCTGCGTTCGAAATCGCTGAATGTTGGCAAGATAAAGACGGCGGTAGCCTATGAGTTCGAACTCGAATCACTGCAGATCGAACTCGTGAAGCTGCAGCGCTGGATTCAAGAGAAAGGCAAGCGACTGGCGATTCTCTTCGAAGGTCGCGACGCCGCAGGCAAGGGGGGCACGATCCGGCGGTTCATCGAGCACCTGAACCCGCGCGCAATGCGGGTCGTGGCCTTGCCAGCTCCAACCGAGGAGGAACGCGGTCAGTGGTATTTCCAGCGCTATATGAAGCAACTCCCGAACGGGGGCGAAATCGTGTTCTTCGACCGCAGTTGGTACAACCGTGCGGTGGTCGAACCCGTGAATAGCTTCTGCACGCGCGAGCAGTACGAGCGATACATGCTACAGGTTCCCGAGTTTGAACACATGCTCGTTGAGGATGGCGTCCTCTTAGTGAAGTTTTGGTTCTCGATCGGCAAGGAAGTACAAGCGATGCGGTTTCAATCGCGGCGCCATAATCCGCTCAAACAGTGGAAGCTCAGTCCGCTGGACGAACGTGCACAGGACCAGTGGGATGCCTACACGAAGTACAAAGAAGTCATGTTCAGTCGGACCCACAATACCTTCAGTCCGTGGATTATCGTGCAAGCGAACAATAAACGCCGCGCGCGGCTGGAGAGCATGCGCTACCTGCTGTCACAAATTGATTACGACGGTAAAGAAGAGGCGCGAGTCAGTCTGTATCCCGATCCTAACGTCATCACCCGGTTTCACCGCGGCTCGATCGTCACGGACTAGCGGCAGCTACCGGCAAAGGAGCCCGTGAGCCGCCCAGGTGCTGACTGGTGCCTCGCTTCTAAATACGATCGGCGGACTGCTCGGCCACGCGGAGTCCGATCGAAAACAGGCCCGGTGCCCGGGATTCTCATCAGACGTTCGCCGTGCATTGTGCTGCACGGGTTCGGCCCGTTGAACGCTTGACAGGGCCGAGCAACACGATTAAAGTTGCCAAAGGTCGGACCGCCAGTTCCTGCGCGTCAGCATACGCTTTGGCGGTTGAGTTTTTTGATGAGCATTCTGGTTCAACGAACCACGATTTGGGCCTTTGCGGCCTTTTTTGGCTGCGTTTCGCTGCTCGGCCCAGGCTGGCATTGCGTCTTCGGCCAGCATTTCCATGGCTTGGATTCCTGCACGCACGCCGAATCGGTCACTGCCGACTGCGGCCATCATTGCTGTGCAACCCCGTCTGTCACGAGCGACGCCAAGCCACAAGCGGATTTCTCCGACCGTGGCGACGGGCCAACAGTCCAAGCCTTCGCCAATCCTGCACACCACTGTCCATTGTGCCAGTTCTTCGGCACCGCGCAATGGTCGCAAACAGATGTCCCGACCGAACTCGTCCTGGTAGCCACGGAGCTACTCACACCGGCCGCCCCCGCGCGCGAGCGCGAAGCCCCGCGGCTGTATCTCTCGCGAGCTCCGCCTCTCGATCTTGCGCACTGCTGAGTCGGCGTTTTGACCGAGGTTTCGGTCGAATCTTGCGCTTTAGCGTCTCCCTTGCGTCCACGCACGCCCCTGAGAGAGTCCGCTCATTCATTGAGCCATGTTGATCGCGCCTGCACGTTTCGCATCGTGCGGTGATTGACCAGCAGCCAACCGAACACGATTGCGCCTTCCTCCGGAGGGCGCCGAGCGATCGCGGTCCGACCAGTTCGCACGCTCGTGCGCCCCCGGAGCGGAGGTTCACCATCCCCATTGTCATGGCGCTCCAAGTGCGCGCTGAATAACGAACGCATGAACTACTCATGAGACTTCCCCGTGGATTTACGCTCGTCGAACTGCTGGTGGTGATTGCCATCATCGGCGTGCTCGTGGGATTGATGATTCCGGCCGTGCAGGCGTCGCGCGAAAGTGCGCGCCGAGCTCAGTGCGCCAGCAACCTGCGGCAGGTGGGCCTCGCCATCATGCGCTACTGCGACCACCACTCGGGCCGCTGGCCGGAAACCAGCCACACGGTTGAACCCGATCCGGTGACAGGCAAGTTCGACCAGGCCTGGATCTATACGCTGGCGCCTTACCTGGAGGACGTGGACGCGATCCGGATTTGCCCCAGCGATCAGCTCGCCCGTCTGCGGCTGCTGGGGAAGGGGACCAGCTACACGCTGAATGGCTACCTTTCGGATGAACTGCGGCCGCCAAACAATTTCGACAACCGCCGGAAGGTGGCGTCGATGTCGCAAACGGTCGTGGCCTTCGAACTCTCGGAGAAGAAGGACTCTGGCGCCGCGCGAACCGAAAATCCGGCCGACATCGATCCCTATAACGATCACGTCCACTCATTCAACTGGTTCAGCACGTCGAATCTGCAGCAGAAGAAGGTGCTCGAAGCGGTTGGTAATGAAGTTGCCATCGACCGGCACCACGACACAACGCACTTTCTCTATGCCGACGGTCACGTCGACCTGATTCCCGTAGAGCAGCTCGAGCGTTGGGTCGAGCAACCGTTCAACTTTGCCAAGCCGCCCTCGCTGTGAGTCGGCGGCGCCTGAGATTCATTCAACTGAGAAAGGAGCACGCTCGTGAAGATCAACTCTAGTTAGCCCTGGACGCCACCAATTGCCAGTCGTCGCCGGCGCAACCGCGTTCGGCGACCCAAGCGAAACAAGAAATGCTTCCGGGGGGAAACGTTTACTTATCCGACCGCATGTCCGGCGAATGTGCCGGGCCGCGATTGATATCGTTCGAGATCTTCATCACTGAGACTGGAAAGGTTTTCCCATGCGGAATTTTTCATTGGTTATTGCTTTGGCGGCGTCCTTGTTTCTGGCCCCTCGCGTGCAAGCGGACGAGGAACATGGTCACTTCGACGTCGTGCCCTATGCCGATGGCGGCAAGATCCTGACTGGCGGCCGAGACGACTCGACGCTGGCAACCGTCACCGAGTTGCGCGTGTTCGGCTACGAGTTTGGCGAGGAACCAAGCGACCCGTACTTCATCGGCGACCCGGGCTTTAACAACGGCGCCTTCGCAATCGGCTTGTTCCCGAACGACGGCTTGCTGCCGACGAGCCAGACGCTACGGTTCGATCTGATCACGAACCTCGAGTACTGGGACGGCAGCGGCGCGGTGAACTTCGCCGCAGCGCCGACCGACGTTGACCTGGGGCTCATTCGTGGCAGCTCCACTGGCTACGTCAGCGGCACGGGGGTGACCGGCACGCTTCCCACCATCGGTTCGACGGGTGCCAGTGGCCGGTTGCACAACCACCTGAGTTCGGAGCTGCGCTTCCAGGGCTCCAGCAATCCCCTCGACCCGAGTGCTCCGGAGGGACTCTACCTGCTCGGCATGACGCTGAGTCTCGACGGATTGGAAGACTCCGACCCGATCTACCTCGTCTACAACAATGGGCTCGACGAAGAGCTGCACGAGATGGGCATGGAATGGGTCGAGACCAATCTGGTGCCCGAGCCGCAGACCTGGCTGATGATGGGCACAGCGCTCGTCGGCCTCATGGCGGTGGGTCGCCGCCGGCTCGCGTGGCTTCGTTCGGCCAGCTAACCGTACCCCCGGAATGCGGTCCGCGGTCGGGAAGCGGGAACTCCCCTTCTCGACCGTGGGGCCGCGCCGTGGCCGCTCGATTCATTACAAGACGATCGTGTGCTGCTCTTCCGACTGGTACTCTTCGATCGGCACGCCCACGGCCAGAACCGTGCCGCCGCTCGAAAACGCACCATCGATCTTTTGTGTCCAGGTAACTTCAACCACGAACGACAATCGCTTCTCGCCCGTGCGGAAATTGAGCATCACGGTTCGCGTCGGAACCGGGTCGACGTGTTCGAATGAGATCACCCGCGAGGAGATTTGTTGCAGCGTGCCCGTCATCGGCGGCAGCAAAACGCTCGATTCGCCCCGTTCGTCTACCGGCACGATCTCAAGCGGGTAATCCGAGATCAGCTCCATCTGGTCGCGACGCCGATTTCGCTGTGCCTGGCCCAGCTTCCCGCGCATGTCGAATGATGCCTGCTGCGCCAGTTGTCGAACTGCGGCGTTGATCGAATCGATCGTGGCCGTGTGCTGGTGCAAACGGTCGAGGCCGAATTCAAACCGGGCCTGCATGGCCAGATCGCGCAGCCGGCGCATGCGGGCTTGCCGCAGTTTTTCGATGCTGCTCAATCCGAGCGCGGCCGCCAGTCCCAGGGCACCCATTTGAGCCCAGATCTGTTGCCAGCGTTCGTCGAGCGAGTGGCCGTAGGCGCCTGCCAAGAGGCAAACGCTTATCCAGCCGATCAGCGTGGGCGCCGAGACGAGGCGCCATGTTCGCGTGGACTTCTGTTCCATCCCAGCCCCCTCAGGTAGTTGTCCTGTAAGAAGCGTAGGACACCCCGCCGGGGCGTCAAATGCCCGAGATTCACAGCGAAAGTCTGGCCGCTGACGCAACGCCAGGATCGGCAGAACCGATAAAACCGCGCCGCGCTGCGGCTGGCTACCCCGCCGCGGCCTCGGCGCCCAGATCGGCTGCAAAGTCTCCTGCGAGCGGTCCACTCGCCTGTGAGACCTTCGGATAGCGCGCGGCAAACGTGCGAACGATGTCGTCGTAAGGCACGTCGACAAAGCAGCCGTGATCGACCAGGTACTCCATGTACCGCGCCCCGGCCAGATCGAACGGATGGTATATCGAGTCGGTCACGCCGTCGAAGTCCAGTGGCGCCAATCGCGCCCGCTCACAAAGGGTGCGGTTGAACGAAACCGTTGCCTTCACCCACCGGCCGCGGAGATAAAGCTCGTTGTAGCCGTGATAGTAAAATACGTTCGTGCCCAGGAAATCCAGCAGTTTTCGGGTGGCCATGTGGTTGCAGACGTTGGCATAGCACAGCCCGCAGGGAATGCCCACCGCTCGGCAAAGTGCCGCCAGCAGCACGCTTTTGGGGACGCACCACGACTGCCCGCGCTCGATGACGTAGCTCGCGCGCATGGCCTCGGGAGCGAGTTCGAGGTTGTAGGCGTCGTAGCGAATGCCGTCGCGCACGGCGTAGAACAGCCGGCAGGCCCGCTCGATTTCGTCCGAAATGCCCCCCACGACTTCCTGGGCCAGTTCGCGAATGAGCGGGCTTTCGCTCTCAACAAAGGATGTCGCCAGCAGAAAGTCGCTCGGATTGCGGGTCATAAGTTGATCTCTTTTGAACGATCTAAAACTTGGCCGTTGCCATGCGAACGGGCGCTACAACGCGACGCCGTCATTCTGCCAGGCGGTGATAATCGCGGCTTTCTGCCACTGAAAAGACTACTTTCAGTTGCCAGCCAGCTTCCATTCGTTTAGTGTAATAAAGTTCTTCGTAACGACTGATACTATGGTCGTTTTGGTTCTTTTGTGTCTGGCGCGCGCAAATGTCCTGCGATCTACCGGAGATCGACCAGTCGAAGCTGGCCGAAATGGCACGTACTTGTGCGTGTTTCAATTTTCGCAAAGCTTCGCGGAGTGTCACCCAATTGTTTGATCAGATTTTGGCCCCCACGGGACTGAGGTCGACGCAGCTGGTGATACTCATAACGACCCAGTTGTTGGGCCAAAGTAGCATTGCTCGCTTGGCTCGCGAACTGGTGATGGATCGCTCCACGCTCACGCGGAATCTCAAACCGCTGATGAACATGGGCCTGCTGCGATTCGCCGCCGAGAGCGGCAAGCAGAAGGCGGTCGAGGTGACCGTCGAAGGGCAAGTCGCACTGCTGAAGGCGGCGCCTTACTGGAGCCAGGCGCAGACGCAGCTCGTCAATCGCTTTGGCGAGGAGTCTTGGAACCGGATCATGTCCGATCTCAACGCGATCGTCGAGGCCACGCGTTCGAGCGGAATGTAGTCCCGCGGCTCTTGGGTGGTAGGCCGGTAGCGCCATCACTTCTTCAGCTCACTTGCCGCGTGTGTCGCCGTCTCCCCAGCGGCCGCGGTACTCGCCGGCGGGGTACTTCAGCTCGTTCTTTCGCATCTTGTCGTGCATCGCCTGGCTGACGTCGAGTCCCAATTCGTTGGCCATGGCCAGCGCGTAGCAGATCACGTCGGCCAACTCCTCGCCGGCGGCAACTCGCCTGGCCTCATCATTTGCCACGTCGCGCGATTCGGTCTGATCGAGCCATTGAAAGTGCTCCATCAGCTCGGCCGCTTCAATCGCCAGGGCCATCGCCAGATTCTTGGGCGTATGAAACTGTTTCCAGTCTCGCTCCGCGACAAACCGTGCCACCAGCTCGCGAAGCTGCGCGACCGTCGTCTCGGCGTCCGTTGTCGGGGATCCATTCATCGGGCAATCTCGCAGGTGGCGACTTCTCACTGGTGCGATTCATCGTAGAGCGGGCAACCGCCCGTGGCAAACCGCGAAACCGCGTTCATGGTTCTCGACCGGTGCCGCGACGCGAGGCACGTGTTAGAATCTCCAGTCCGTTGCACCAATTTCAACCAACAGCAGCAAAGACGCGATTCTTATGAAGACGGCCTATCTCGACTGTGCCAGCGGGATCAGCGGCGACATGACACTTGGAGCGCTCATCGACGCCGGCGCCGAACTCGAAGCGGTCAACGCCGCGATTCGCTCACTGGGCTGGTCGAATGTCCGTGTCACCACCACGCCGGTCAAAAAGAAGGGCTTTCGCGCCACGCAGGTCAAGATCGAACACGAACCGGAGCACAAGCACCGGCATCTGCACCACATCACTGCGATGATCGACGGCAGCACGCTCAACGACCGGCAGCGGGAACTCTCCCACCGGATCTTTCGCAAGTTGGCCGAAGCCGAGGCCAAGGTGCACGGCAGCACGATCGAGAAAGTCCATTTCCACGAAGTCGGCGCGGTCGACTCGATCTGCGACATCGTGGGCGTGGCCGTCGCCTGGGATCTGCTCGGCATCCAGCGGGCGGTCGCTTCGGCCATTCCCACCGGCACCGGCTTCATCGAGATCGCCCACGGCCGCTGCTCGATTCCCGCTCCCGCGACGGCAGAACTGCTGAAGGGGATTCCGCTCGCGCCGTCCACCGTCCCACACGAGCTCACGACGCCGACCGGCGCAGCGATTCTGGCCGCGCTCGTCGAAGGCTATGGCCCCGTTCCGGCAATGAAGGTCGAGGCCATTGGCTATGGCTCCGGTGAACGCGATCTCGAAGAGCAGGCCAACCTGCTGCGGCTGCTGGTCGGTGAATCGACGGACCATGCCGCGCAAGAAACATTAGCCTTGCTGGAAACGAACCTTGACGACACGAGCGGCGAACTGATCGGACATGCGATCGGGCTCTTGTGGAAGGCAGGCGCGCTCGATGTCTACACCACGGCAATTCAGATGAAGAAGAATCGCCCTGGTGTCATGCTCTCGGCACTGTGCGAACCGGCTGCTGCAGATGCGCTCGAAGCGATCCTGTTTCGCGAGACGACCACGCTGGGCGTGCGACGGCTGACCGTCGCGCGAACGAAGCTTGCCCGCGAAACGAAAAGCGTCGACACCAGCTTCGGACGGATCGACGGCGTGCTGGCTCGACTGGCCGATGGCTCCATGCGATTCTCGCCAGAGTACGAGTCGTGCCGCGTGGCGGCGGAGCGGCACAGCGTGGCACTCCGCGCGGTATATGAAGCGGCGCAGCGGGCGGCAGCGCAATAAAACTCACCCAGTCCGTAACGTCTCAGGGACTGGAAAGCTGCTGCCAGAGCGATTCGGCCGCCTCGCGTCCAAAGACCGGCGCCTGGCAGGTGAAGTGCTCGCACACATAGACCGCGGGCTGCTCCTGGCCGGCCGACTTTCCGGCGAACATCGCCGCCAGTGGCCCAGCGCTGCTGATTTTATCCGGTGCTCGGCATGCGACAACCGTTCGCGGCAGGAAGGCATGCCGCAGCTTGCGTAATGCCGCGGCGGTCTCGGCCTCTTGCGGATCGCCCACAATCGCGATCTCGGGCGTAGTCCCGCGAGCAAGGTCGATCGCCACGAGCATCTGGCCCGCGGCTTGCGGGGCGCGCTCGACGATACCGGCAGCCGCGCGCATGGACCGTTCAGCCGCTTCGAGATAGTCGGTGCGGCCCAGCAGCTTGCCCAGCTTTACGAGCGCGAGCGCGGCCATCGAGTTGCCGCTGGGGACCGCGTTGTCGTAAAAGTCTTTCTGCCGGGCGATCAGTTCTTCGTGGTTGGCGGCGGTGTAGAAGTACCCGCCGCGGTCGGCATCGGCGAAGTTGGCCTGCACATAGTCCATTAGTTCGGTGGCCGACTTGAGCCAGTTCTCGTCAAAGTCGGCTTCGTACAGGCTTGCCAGCCCGGCGGCCAGACACGTGTAGTCGTACAGATACGCAGCGAGCCGCGCCTTGCCATGCCGCCAGGTGTGCAGCAGCGAACCGTCTGGCTGACGCATTTCCTTGAGCAGGAACGCCGCGGCGTGCTGTGCCGCGGTGAGGTACCGCGGTTCATCGAGCACGCCGGCCGCCTGAGCCAGCGCGTCGATCATCATCCCGTTCCAGGCCACGAGCACCTTGTCGTCGAGGCCGGGCGGAATGCGCTGGCCGCGCACCGCGAGGAGCTTTGCCCGCCAGTCGGCCAGCTTCGCACGCAGCTCGTCCTCGGTGGTGAGCAGCGCGGTCGCCACGTCGCTCAGACGATGCGGCAGGTGCAGGATGCTCGTGCCATGTTCGAAGTTGCCGTGCGGCGTCACTCCATACGCGTGGCAGAACGTTTCGGCGGCGTCTTTTCCCAGCACGGCTTCGATCTCGGCCGGCGTCCAGACGAAGAACTTGCCCTCGACTCCTTCGCTGTCGGCATCCTGCGTGCTGTAGAACCCGCCCGCGGCATCGGTCATCTCGCGCAGTACGTAGTCGCACGTCTCGCGAGCCACGCGGGCATAGTCGGCCTCGCCTGTGATCAGATAAACATCGAGATAACACGGCACGAGCAGGGCGTTGTCGTACAGCATCTTTTCGAAGTGCGGTACGAGCCACTCGGCGTCGGTCGAGTAGCGGTGAAAGCCGCCGCCGAGTTGGTCGTAGATGCCGCCCGCCGCCATCTTGTCCAGCGTGAATCGCAGCACCTGCAGCGACTCGGCATCGCGAGTGCGAAACCAGTGCTGCGCGAGCAGCCGCAGATCCATTGGGTGCGGAAACTTGGGCGCGCTGCCGAATCCGCCGTTCACGTGATCGAACGAGCGAAGCGTAGCGCCAATCGCACGCTGCACGAGGCCCGGCGCAAGCTCCTTCGGTTCGGCAGGGCCCGCAGCCATCCCGGCCAGATGATCGGTGAGCGACTCAGCCTGTTCGAGGGCTTGCGTGCGCCGCTCGCGCCAGGCTTCGCTCACCGCGAGCAGCACCTGGTCAAAGCCGGGCATGCCACCGCGCGCGGTCGGCGGCCAGTAGGTTCCGCCATAGAACGGCTTGAGCTCGGGCGTCAGAAAGACCGACATCGGCCAGCCGCCGCGGCCCGTCATGAGCTGCACGGCGTTCATGTAGATCTGATCCAGGTCCGGCCGTTCCTCACGATCGACCTTCACGCACACGAACTGGTCGTTCATCAACTGCGCAATCGCTTCGCTCTCAAAGCTTTCGTGCTCCATCACGTGGCACCAGTGACAGGCCGAGTACCCGATCGAGAGAAAGATCGGCTTGCCTTCGGCCCGGGCCCGAGCGATCGCCTCCTCACCCCAGGGAAACCAATCGACTGGGTTACCAGCGTGCTGGAGCAGGTACGGGCTCGATTCGTGGGCAAGGCGATTGGGCATGGTCTAGTTTTCAAAATGTAGATGACATGGATCGTTGGTCTATGGATCGTACCATAGGCCAAGTGCTGGTCTTACTTCAATCAGAAAGCGGGCCAATCTCAGGGATTGGGGCACCATCATTGCAAAGACGCGGCACTGCGGGGCAACGAGTTGGCGTAGCGACTTGCTGCCAGAGAGAAGCCAGGTCAGCGAGCTGAAGCTAAGGCCACGTAATGTAGTGCCCGAACAAGTCAGTCGATCGTTATCAGTTCGCTTTCGCGTTCCTGTCGCAGCAGGGCCTTATTGCGCCAGTGGTGCAAGTACAGCAAGGCAACCGCGACGACCAGCAAGAAGAGCGTAAGCAGCGATCGGAATTCTATGATATCTGGGGTCGGATCGTAGGTGAGCTCTCGCAGCCCGGCCTTGACGCTGTCGCGTCGGGAAAGACCGAAAAATAGCAAGCGATAGTCGACGACGGGTAAGTATTTGCAAACTCCAAGTGCTACGCAGCCTCCAAATATGACCGCTAGGAGAGTCATAAACTCGAACCCGCTGCGCGCCGGCATATTCTGCGTCCAGCGCGGCGGGTCGTCTCCGATCGGAAGCAGGTCGCACTCGCCCCTTGGAGTTCGCCCACTGTACAGCAGGAAGCCAGCAAGCAGCGCCAGACCCACACGAACGCGCACTTCATCAAGGGTGTAATTCAGCCCATGAAAGACCCACCTGCCGCCTTTTTCTGATGGCGCGAAATGGAACGTGGCTGGCGATGCCACAGTGCACAACCAAACCAGCAGGAGGACAGCGGCGATGCCGTAGATGTGACACCAGTGCTTCAGGGCTGTGGCACGGGTATCGACTTGTCGAACTTCAGTTGGCATGTGCGCGCACTTTCACTCAAGGAGAGTCTGCGCCATCTAAAGTTTCCGGCACGATTTTAACCGCCGGGAGTTTCCTGTTCAAAGTTTTTCGTTCAGTGCCCTCGGCCAAATAGTTGCCTAGCCCACCTCACTGCGGTACCCTGACATCGCCTCCCGAAACGACTCCCGCCTGCGGCGAGAACCCGCCATGCCGCGTTCGAATCACAGAATTGGTTGCGCGACCAGCGATCATACGCAGATCGGTCGCCGCCGCTTGCTCGAAGCCGGCGGACTGTCGCTCCTGGGGCTGGGGCTTGGCGATCTGCTCCGGGCCGAAGCATCGCCGGCAAGAACAGGGCAGGTGAAGGCCAAGAGCGTCGTGTTCATCTTTCAGTCGGGCGGTCCCTCGCAGCATGAGACCTGGGACCCCAAGCCCGAGGCGCCGAGCGAAGTGCGCGGCGAGTACGGCACAACCGCCACGCGGACTACGGGCTATCACGTGTGCGAGTATCTACCGCGGCTGGCCTCACGCACCGATCGGTTTTCCATTGTCCGCACGATGCATCATCCGGCCGCGCCGCAGTTTCGAAACGAACACGCGGCGGCGACGTACATGCTCCGCACGGGGCGCAGTGAACTTCCGCCGGGCGAGAATACCAGCACCATCGCAATGCCGAAGCCGCGCCGCTTCGAGTGGCCGTCGATCGGCTCGGCAATTTCTTGTGCGCTGCCCAGCGGCGGTTCATTCGGCCTGCCGCCGGCGATCGAGATTCCGCGCGGCAACGAACGGCATGCCGGCAGCGGGCCAGGCATGCTCGGCAGCAAGCACGCTCCCTGGTATGTCGACCTGGCAGTGCCGTGCCATGCGCCGGACGGCGCGGGAAGCTGTCCCAACTGCTTCAGCCACGCGCAGCCGAACGATCCCAAGCGTGCGCCGGGCAAGCATCCCGAGGCCTGGTGGGATAACAGCGGTTGCCGCGATGCCTCGTTTCATCTGCCCGATCTGGGTGCGTCGACAAGTTTGAGCGTGGAGAATCTGCAAAGCCGCGCGGCACTGCTCGATGAGCTTGATGCGGCCCGACGTTCGCTGGACGCGAATCACGCGGTGCAGTCGCTTGATACCTTTCGCCAGCAGGCCTGGGATCTGATTCTCGGGCAGCGCGGCAAGGACAATCCGTTCGACCTTTCCCAGGAAAGCGACGCCACGCGTAACCTCTATGGCCGCGAGGTGTGGGGGCAGTCATTCCTGACCGCGCGGCGGCTGGTCGAGGCCGGCGTCCGCATGGTGCAGGTGAACCTGCGCGGCTGGGACACGCATCAGAATGCCTTTCGCGATTTGAAGGGCAAGCTGCTCCCTTCGCTCGACCATTGCCTGAGCGGTTTCCTTGATGACCTGGAATCGCGCCGGCTGCTGGACGAAACGCTGGTGGTCATGTGCGGCGAGATGGGACGCACCCCGCGCATCTCGGTGATCAGCGCCAGGGGGAAGAACGCCTCGGGCGAGCCGTTCACTCCCGGACGCGATCATTGGGGCGACGTCTTTCCATGCTTCTTCGCCGGCGGGGGGATTCAGCCGGGCCGCGTGATTGGCCAAACCGATCGCACCGGCGGCCTGCCCACGACCGAGGCCTACTCGGCCGGCGACCTGGCGGCGACGATCTTCCACTCGCTGGGCATCGATCCGGCCTTCGAGTTTCACGATGCCGAAGGCCGGCCCTTCCGGCTGTTTCAAGGCGCGCCGATCACGTCGCTACTGTAAGTCGCGACTGCAAAGGCACTTCGACCAAATCGGGGACATCACTCATTTCGGATGCTTTGGCGAAATGAGTGATGTCCCCGTTTCGATCTTGTCACACTCTCGACCTGCCGAGCGTCTCTATATTGAAGCGTGAGCGGCAGTGCCACGTTTGCTGTTCAGATCAGGCAAAAAGGAAACGATGATGATCCGCACGTTCACATTCGGTGTTATCGCGATCGTGCTGGGGCTGGCAGGCGTCGTGCTCGCCCAGCGGCATGAGGACGGCGAGCGCGTTAAGGTGATCGGCGCTCACGAGATGCAGGAGAAGCTCGATGGTAAGGAATCGAAGGCGACCGTCGTCGAGGTGACGATCGGCCCCGGTCAGGAAGGCCTCGCGCATCGGCATCCCGGACCAGGTCTGGTCTACGTCCTCGAAGGGGAGTACGAGCTAGGCATCGACGACCAGCCGACCAAGCGATTCAAGGCCGGCGAAACCTTCTACGAACCGACAGGCTGCTTGCATCGCGTGTCGCGCAATCCGTCGAAGACCGGCAAGACGCGTTTGATCGCCTTCGTTTTGCATCCGCGCGATGTCACTGAGATTGCCGTTCCGGAAAAAGGACTCAAATAGAAGCTTGTCGAGAAGGGCGACCGCAGAGCGGACATAAGGAGAACCAAACATGAAGATCGTCGTCATCGGTGGCACTGGCCTGATCGGGTCGAAACTGGTGAAAAATCTCCAGGAACGGGGGCACGAGGCGCTCGCCGCTTCGCCTGGCACGGGCGTCAACGCGCTGACCGGCGAAGGGTTAAGCGAGGCGCTGGCCGGGGCGCAAGTCTTAGTTGACGTCTCGAACTCGCCCTCATGGGAGGACAAAGCCGTGATGGAGTTCTTCGAAACGTCGAGCCGCAACCTCCTCGACGCCGAAGAGGCAGCCGGCGTGAAGCATCATATCGCGCTGTCCGTCGTTGGCGCAGACCTGATGGTCGATAGCGGATACATGCGGGCGAAAGTCGCTCAGGAGAAAATCATCAAAGCCGCGAAGACGCCGTACACAATCGTGCGCGCCACGCAGTTCTACGAGTTTCTGGCCGCGATCGGCGACTCGGCCGTACAGAACGGGACGATCCATTTGCCGAGTGCCAAGATGCAGCCGATCGCCGCGAGCGACGTGGCAGCCGCGCTTACCGACATCGCCCTGGCAGCACCGGTGAATGGACTGGTGGAGATTGCGGGCCCGCGGCCGATTCCGATGTATGAAGCGGTTGGGCGCACTCTGAAAGGCAAGGGGGACGAGCGCAAGGTCGTCGCTGACGAGCAGGCGAAGTACTACGGCGAGCGGCTCGAGAACAACACGCTGACGCCGGTTGGGCAAGCGCGGCTCGGTCCGACGAGTTTAGAAGCGTGGCTGGCCGTCGCGCCGACAGGAAAGTGAATCGCGTTGTGTGACGGCACAAAGAAGAACCCCATCGACCGAGCCGGGGGCTAAAGGATGAACCCAACCCTTACTTAAACTGCTGCTCCGGCCCCGGGAACTTACCGGCACGGACGTCGTCGCGGAATTCGGTCACCGCTTTGGTCACGACCGCGCCGATGTCGGCGTAAGGCTTCACGAACCGCGGCACGTAACCGCTGGTCAGTCCGAGCAGGTCATGCGTCACCAGGATTTGGCCGTCGCAGCCGGCGCCCGCGCCGATGCCGATCGTGGGAATCGAAAGCTGCTCGGTGAGTTTCGTGGCCATCGAGGCCGGAATGCATTCGAGCACGACGGCGAACGCACCGGCCGCTTCCACGGCTTTGGCGTCTGCGAGCAGTTGCTCTTCGTCACGCTGTACGCGGTAGCCGCCAAGTTGGTGCACGCTTTGCGGCCGCAGCCCGCAGTGAGCCATCACCGGGATGCCGGCCGAGACGAGGCCCGCAATCACTTCGGCCTGGTCCACTCCGCCTTCAAGCTTGACGGCCTGGCAGCGCGTTTCTTTCAGAATCCGGCCGGCGTTCTCGATCGCCTTGTAAACGCCCAGGTGGAAGCTGGGGAACGGCATGTCCACCACGACCAGTGCGTGCGTGGCGGCGCGGCCGACCATCTCGGCGTGGTAGATCATTTCGTCGAGCGTGACCGGCAGGGTGTTGCCGTGCCCCTGGACGACCATCGACATCGTGTCGCCAACCAGCAGGCCTTCGACCAGCGGATCGAGCAGCCGGGCAAAGGGGTAGTCGTAGGCCGTAAGCATGGTGATCCGCTCACCGCTGCCCTTCATGCCGCGGAACTGGGGAATCGTGATCTGGCCCGAGGGCTTTGCCATGGCGAACTCGTCGTGGAAGCAGGTTAGGTTCTGTGCTGAAAGTGGCCTGGTGAGTGATTGCCGTTCAGCCCCCGGCATTGCCGTGGGGTCTTCATCGACATGCTATTGCGTAAGCTGGATTTGAATTAGTAGCAACACAGCAAGGCTGGCAGCAAGGTGAAATCATTGGGAACACTGCTGGACAAGCCAGACAGTGGCACCCGAATGGCCCCGGTGGCCAGCATCTTTGCATCGACACGTAAGGTATTCTACACTCAGGGTTAACGCGGCGTCGGCCGGGCCGTTTTGCCCGCCTGATTTCCGCCTGGCGGGACGCAGGTCACAGAACGAGCGGCCAGTCGTGATCCATAGGAACGGAAGGCGGACGAGGAGGTTCACCATGTTGACGAAAACCCCGATTTTGAAAACCCCGAAGTGGATGTTCTCGCTGGCGCTGGGTGCCGCGGGTGCGCTTGGTGGCGAGGCAGCGCTCGGGCAGCAGGCCCAGTCGCAGTTTCAAGCGCCCGCGAACTCGCTGATGATGGAAGAGACCGGCAAGCTCGAAGGCATGCGCGGCAACATCCTTTCGTTTCGCGATTCGAAGGATGCCGTCTGGTTGGTGCAGGTCAATCCGCAAACGACCGTGAACATCGCTGGCGAGGCCAAGCTCGACTACCTGCGGACCGGGATGCTGGTCCAGCTCAAGGGAACGATCAACGAAGAGGGAGCCTTCGAAGAGCCGGTTGCCGAACTCGAAGTGCTCAACAGCAAAGGGAAGCCCACGCTCGGCCTGTTCAACGTCGCCGACGATCCAGACGAAGCCAAGCCGGTGCGCGAGCCGGAGGCCGGCGAGTATCTCGTGCGTGCCCGGGTGATTGGCGTGAAGGACGACGAGCTTAACCTGGTGGCCGGGCGGCTGAAGCTCTCGGCCAAGCCGGCGGAGGATTTGAAAGTCGCGCTCGCGATCGACGATCCCGCGCTGGCGCAGCCTGGCGACGCCATGAAGTTAAAGGCCTGGTTTTACGACGCCACTCGTCCCAATGCGATGCAACCCGGCAAGGCGCTTGCCGAAAGCGTGGACATCACGCTGGCGAACCCGCCGGTGGTAAGCAAGCGCGGGCGGTAGAGCTTTTGACGTGCACGGCTTATGCTGAGTGCCACAGGTGGCCGCGTGGCGGCTCACCTGTGCAGAGTGGGATTCGAACTCACTCGGTTTAATTCATCGCCGGGCAGAACTTGCACGGGTGAGGCTGAGTACAGCCACCCGTGGCACACGTGACGCCCAATTTCTTAGATCCCAATCTGAGCCAGCGCGTCGATGACGCTGCGAAGGTTGCCGGCCAGCGTCGGGTGTGAGGCCTCATAGTTGCGCAGCGCCTCGCCGAACGAGTCGGCCACGCCCTCATGCTCTTCGGCCGGTGCCGATTCTTTAGCCAGCACGGTGCGAGCCTCGGCGATCGTCGTTTCCAGGTGTTCGGCCACGGCGGGGTCGATCGTGCGCATCTCGGCAAGCCGGGATTGAAGATCCTCGAGAGCCTGCCGCAACTTTTCGTGACCGCCATTCATGGTTTCGAGCCCTGCGCTGCGTGAGAAGGTGTGCTGCAGACGACTGCGTCGCCGCCAAACTCGACATGTATTCTAGCACTTTGCCGGTTCGGCCCCCAGCCGTGCGACGGACTCGGTGTACGCCGCCGAGCGAGTGGTTCGCCCGTGCGGCGGCCAATTGTCGATCTTTCCTGCGACCTGTATAATCGGCCGTTTCCATTAACCCAGCTAGGCGGTGTCCTGCGTCCTGATCGCGCTTTGGCGCGGGGGCGTCTTTAAGTCTGAAGGAGAGTTGTCGTGGCAATTCGCGTTGCTATTAACGGATTCGGCCGCATCGGCCGACTGGTGTTCCGCAATCTGATGGCCCGCAAGGGCGAGTTCGACGTCGTGGCGATCAACGACCTGACGGACAACGAAACCCTGGCCACGCTGCTCAAGTACGACAGCACCCACCGCCGCTATCCGGGCAAGGTCACCTATAACGATAAGTACATCACGGTCGACGGGCACGAGATCGAAGCCCTGGCGATGCGTGACCCGGCCGAGCTTCCCTGGGGGCGGCTGAACGTCGACGTCGTCGTCGAAAGCACCGGCTTCTTCACCGCTCGCGAGAGCACCAAGGACGGCAAGACTAAGCCGGGTTACGACACGCACTTGAAGGCTGGCGCGAAGCGCGTCGTGCTGAGTGCTCCGGCCAAAGACGGCGCCGACCTGACCTGCGTGATCGGCGTCAACGACGACCAGCTGACCAAAGAGCAGAAGTGCATCTCGAACGCGAGCTGCACCACGAACTGTCTGGCCCCGATGGCCAAGGTGCTAAACGACAGCTTCGGCATCACCAAGGCCCTGATGACCACGGTGCATGCCTACACGAACGACCAGCGGTTGCAGGACCTGCCGCACGACAACCTGTATCGTGCCCGCTCGGCCCCGCAGAACATCATTCCGACCAGCACCGGCGCAGCCGCCGCAATCGGCCTCGTGATTCCGGCGCTCAAGGGCAAGATGACCGGCATCTCGCTGCGAGTGCCCGTACCGACTGGCAGCATCGTGGACCTGACTTCGGTTATGTCGCGGGACGTGACGAAGGAAGAAGTCAACGCGGCGATGAAGAAGGCCGCCGAAGGGCCGATGAAGGGCATCCTCTCCTACAACGAAGATCCAATCGTCTCGACCGACATCATCGGCGATTCGCATAGCTCGATCTTCGTGCCCGACTGGACCCAGGTGCTCGAAGGCAACCTGCTGAAGACGCTCAGCTGGTACGACAACGAATGGGGCTACAGCTGCCGCACCGTCGACCTGATCGCGAAAATTGCGAAGCTGATCTAATTCGAGACCAACACTGCGCGGGCGACGATTTCCCGCGAAGCGATTGAAATTATGAAGTCTAGTGGCTGGCCGCACTCATCACTCCTGGAAGGATTTTGATCATGGGAAACAAGGATCGCCGTAAGGAAAAGAAGAAGCCGAAACAGCCCAAAACCACGGCCAAGCCGGCGAAGCCCGCAGATCGGTTTGCGAACGGCAAGTAGTCTGCGGAAGCACGATTTGCTCGCGGCCCAGGTCGCGTCCGAAACCGCCGTTGAATCATGAACTGCGTGAGCACTCCCAGTGGGAGCTCACGCAGTTTTTTTCGCGCCCTCCATCAGCAGTGCACTACGATAAGTCCAGATCGATTCGCAACCATCAGCTTCCATGCGAGGGCTTTTTCCCATGAAAGACCGACTGCTTACGATCGTGCTTTCCGTCGCCGCCACGCTCGGCATCATGAAGGCCGAGCCGGAAAGGTATAAAGAGCTCGAAGTCGATCGGCTGATCGTGCGCGACGAGCTGATCGTCTCCGATACGGGCAAGATCTGGGAAGAAGGCTACGAGGAGCACCAGATTCCGCGCGGCATCTATGCCAAGTCGCTCGCCGACGGGCCGGGTGGTTTGTGGGTTCGCAGCCGACTGATTAAAGGCGAGATCGACGATCCGTTCGACGATCGCTTTCACGCCCTCGAGCGGAACGGCGTGATCCGCCAAGCGCCGGGTCACATCTCGTGGAACGTGTGGCTCGACGGCGCGTGGCGTCAGATGGCGATCCTGCAGGGCGAAGGCGTCGAGTTTTCCGAAGTGCCCCGCGCACAGTGGAACGGCAGCACGCATCCCGGACGCATTCGCTTTCAATCTTTCCGGCCCGGGCATCAGGAACCGCTGACCGACGCACTAATCGGGCAGGGCCGGATGGTGCTGGGCGGCGGTGGTTATGGTGGTGGCGGGTTGCCGCTGCCAACGCACGTGCTCGAACTGTGGGGCGGCACGCTGCAGGCTCATGCCGCACAAACGCCGACCGTGCCGCGCGTGCTGAGTGACGACGGCTCGGGCGCGCACTCGTACGCGCTGATCGCGGTGGATGCCGAGGGACGCCGCACGTTGCGCTCGCCGACCGTGAAGTCGAAGGGCCTCGCCAAGCTGGCCTGGGACAGCGTGGCCGGAGCGGACCAGTACATCGTCGTGCGCGACGGCCAGGAACTTTCCGCCGTGCGAGTCGAGGGCTCGGAAAAGATCTGGCAAGACGCACAGTGATCGTTGGACTCATTGAGCAACAAAAAAAGAGTCCGAGCTGTCGACACCGCTAGCGACGCCGACAGCTCGGACTTCTTGAAACTGAAGCGAACAACGAGCCGATCAGGCGCCGCCTTTGTCCGGGGCTCGGCTGGCCAGTTCGCGGTCGAGGTCCAGGATCGCGGCCGGGTCGTCCTTGGTCAGGTGGAACTTGGCCACGATTTCGCGGGCGGTCTTCTCTTCTTCGACCTGCTCGGTGATGAACCACTGCATCTCGACCAGCGCGGCAAAGGCTTTCTCGTTGTGGGCGAGCTCGTAGATCTGATCGATCTCGGCCGTGGTGCTCTGCTCCTGCTCGAGCGCCGTTTCAAACACGTGGGTCAGCGACTTGAATTTGATGTTTGGTTCGCTGATGGCGCGGAGCGCGATCTTGCCATCTCGGGCGAGTAGAAAGTCAAACAGCCGCATCGCGTGGCCGTACTCTTCCTGGCTTTGCAGGCGCAGCCACTTGGCGCAGCCGGCGAAGTTTTCGTGCTCGCAGTAAGCGCTCATTGCCAGGTAGGTGTACGAAGCGCTGAGCTCGTTGTTGATCTGCTTGTTGATGGCCTCTTGAACTTTTTGACTGAGCATTGACCTGCCCTCCATTTTTCAACGTGCGTGTTTTTGCAATTCACTCATTCGCACAACGAGGAGGCTCAGCGGCGGCGACGCCTGGTCTCGTGCGTTGAGATTGTACGATGTTCTCGCGAAAAAAAGAGGGCCAGCCGCGGCATGCGCTTCGTGCATGACCCGCGGCTGGCCTTGTAACTCGCGATCGTCTGCTGATGAACGGAGACTCAGTCTCAACTACGTGCGTCGCAGGCGAAATACACCTGACGGGCGCTCAATAAGTTGAGTTGTGGCAAGCGGGCGACGACTCCCCATCGATCGACCAGTTGCGAGACTCGTTCTCACCAGGGAGCGAAAATCTTCTCAAGCCGATAGGAACGTCGACGTTGACATTTACGTACGCGGTTCCCGTGGCTCGTAAGCGTTCGTGTTTACGGTCCGATGCTGCGCGGGTTCTTCGCCAGGAAGTCGCGCGGGCCGCGGTTCGTGTAGTACGGGTACGTCACGCCTGCGGTCGGAGGACCAGCGGCGAACTCGTACTGGCCACCGGCATTGCGGCGCTGGTGCACCAGCGGGTGGTGATGGGCCGGATGGTTCTTCCCGCCCGCCGGACGCTGGGCATACGAACCGGGGCCGAGTTGTTCTTCGATGTAGCCGTCGCCGCCGTCGGCGTAGCCACTGTCGGCGTATCCGCCGGGACCGGTAACCGAGCCGCCGGCCATGCCGCAGTCGCTGCAGCCGCTGCCGCCACAACCGGCGCCGCAGCCGCCGTCGCAGGGACCTTCGTGGCCATAGGCCCCGCAGCCTCCGCAACCCGAGCAGAACATCTTCTCGAAGCAACAGCATCCGGTGCTGGTGGCGACGAGTGTCAGTGCCGCGATGGCAAAGATCGCGCGTTTCATGATCGCTTGCATCCTTTCTCGCTGAATGAAATCACCGGCCGGCCCACGGTTCCCCAGTGAGCGGCCCCCTATCTCAGCTCGAATCCCCCCTGGATCAAAGCTTGAAAGCGAACTAGCTGGCCGCAGCGCGGTCTCTGTGAGAGTGCACTGGCGGCCGGGCAAGCCTTGCGGCGTGCTAGAGGGACTATCGGCCGTCAAAACCGGCAGAGTTGAAAGAATCGATACAACGCGCAGTTCCCGCGAGATCCGGCCCGGTGCTAGCAGTGCCGTCGGCCAATTGCCTGTGACGATGCTTCTCTTGGCCCTCCCGGCTCAATCTGATACAAGAGCGCGACGCAAAAACGCTTGGCGGTACTGGCAGTAGCGGCCACGCGATGTCGGCAGGAAACGACTCGCGCCCGCCACCACAACGCTGTCCGCCAATACTCTCGCGCAGGAAAGCATTCAAGGATGGGCAATTTCGGGCGCGTCGTGCGCGTGGCATTAGGCTATTACTGGACCGTCGCTGCATCGGTTGTCTGCGCGCTGATCGTCGCGGTGCTCTGGGGCGCGAACATCAGCTTTCTGTACCCAATTGTCGAGGTCGTCGGCAATCAGCAGAGCCTGGGCCAGTGGGTCGACAAGTCCATCGCTGAGGCCGAGACAACGCTCGCCGAGCAGCGCGCGATCGCGGCCAGTCTCGAAAAACAACTGACCTCCGCGGCTGCGGACCAGAAAGCCAGCTTGTCGCGCGAGTTGCGCGCCGTGAAAGGGCGCATGCAGGCCGCGGACGATGCCCTCACGCGGAGCCGGTGGCTGAAGCCCTGGATTGATGCTTACCTGCCGAGCGATCCGTTTCAGACGCTGCTGGTAATCATGCTCGCGTTTCTGGGCGCCACGGTCATCAAAGACTTCTTCATGGTGCTGGGGTCCGCGCTGGCCGATCGGATCGCACAACTGGCGGTCTTCGACATTCGCAAGGAGTTCTTTCGCCGCACGTTGCGGATGGAGCTGGGCACGTTCAGCGAAAGCGGCACCAGCGATCTGATGTCCCGCTTCACGCACGACGTCGAGAGCCTGGCGGGCGGCCTGCAGACGCTCTTCGGCCGCGCGGTTCGCGAACCCCTCAAGATGGTTTCCTGCTTCGTGCTGGCCGCCTTCATCTGCTGGCAGCTCCTGGTGCTTTCGCTGGTCGTCGTGCCGGTTGCGGGCTTCCTGATCGGCATCCTGGCCAAGACGCTCAAGCGGGCGAACCGCAAAGCGCTCGAAGAGATGTCCTCGCTGTTCACAATCCTCAATGAGACGTTCCTGGGAATCAAGGTGGTGAAGGCGTTCACCATGGAACGCTACGAGCGCCGCCGCTTCCACGAGACCAGCAAGAAGGTCTACAAGAAGTCGATGCGGATCGCGATCGTCGATGCAATGGTCAATCCTGTCACCGAGGTGATGGGCATGATGACCATCACATTGGCGATCCTGTTCGGGGCCTATCTTGTCATCAGCGGCGAAACGCACATCCTGGGCATCAAGATGAGCAGCGAGCCGCTTTCGCTCAGCGCCTTGATGGCGTTCTACGGGGCGCTCGCAGGCGTGAGCGACCCGGCCCGCCGGCTGTCCGAAGTCTTCAGCCGGTTGCAGCGGGCCTCGGCCGCCTCGGATCGGATTTACGAAAAGCTCGATCGCACGCCCCGCGTTTGCGATCCGGTGCAGGCCCGCGTTGTGGGCCGGCATCATCGCGACCTGGTTTTCGAGAACGTGTCGTTCCGTTACTCCCACGCCCAGCCGGTACTCGAAGAGATCAATTTGCGGATCCCCTTTGGCGAAACCGTGGCGATCGTCGGCCCCAACGGTTGCGGCAAGAGCACGCTCGCGAACCTGATTCCCAGGTTCTACGACCCGGCCTCGGGTTCGATCCGGATGGACGGCGTCGACCTGCGCGACATGCGACTGCGCGACCTGCGGAGCCAGATCGGGCTGGTGAATCAAGAGACGCTGCTGTTCGACGACACGGTGCTGAACAACATTCGCTATGGCTCGCCGCACGCCACGCGTCAGCAGGTGATCGAAGCCGCCAAGCAGGCCCATGCACACCGGTTCATCGAACAGAAGCTCGAACAGGGGTACGACACCGTGGTGGGGCAGGGGGGCGGACGCCTCTCCGGCGGACAGCGACAGCGAATCTCGCTGGCTCGGGCGATCCTGCGCGACCCGGCAATTCTGATCCTCGATGAAGCCACCAGCCAGATCGACCTCGAAAGCGAACAGCTCATTCACAAGGTGCTCGAGCAGTTCATTCGCCATCGGACCGCCGTGATCATCACGCACCGCCTGGCCACGCTGGCCTTGGCCGATCGAGTGATCGTGATGAACGCAGGCCAGATCATCGACCTGGGCACCCACGAGCAGCTTCTTGCCCGGTGCGACGTCTACCGCCGGCTGCACCAGATGCAGTTCAAGGAAACGGCCTGAGCCGGCCAAGAGTTTCTTCACGGCGTGCAATCCCCGGCTCTGCATGCGATTTGGCACGGGGATTGCTTTCTAGGCCGTCGGAACAGACGGAGAGGCATCGTTCCTTAAGCACGGGGCCGAAACAGAGAAGAGCAAGAGGTTTCGGGGCCGGTCAGAGGGAAGAGGTGTAGCAACGCAAGCGGAAATGCAACGGATCTAAAGACTTAAGCTCAGTTGGAACAGCGAGGCCTGAGCCCTAGTCGACAGTGAAGAGGCAGCATTTCCGCAGGTAAAAAGGCGAGTCGGAGCCCTGAAAGCAGTCTAAGGGCTTCGACTCGCCTGTTGCGTTTTAATACAGCAAAATGATGCACGTGTTTCGAAATGAAACACCTGCAGAAGCTTTGGACGGGACTCCACAATAAAAAATTCTCGGGAATAAAACCCACCCTGACTTACGATCTGTAAGTCGAAATTGGGGATTCCACGCCCGCAATCACGCCAAGACGGCGAGGGCGAAGCGTCGGACGCCCCCCGGCTCTGCAAACCGGCAACCCGTTGCCGAAATGTGGGGTCACCCACCGTACAAGCTGGCCTTCCGATGGCACGAACGCAGGGAACATTTGCGTTGTTTCGAGGGCGCTCCACTTGCCAATTGTTTGGGCCGGCGCGGGCCGCGATCGTCATTTGCCTGACGATCGTGGCGCTGCCGCGCCTGAGCATGGCCGCCGAGGCGAAAGCCTCGGGCGGCAGCCCCTTCCCCCAGACGGCGCTCATCAACCAACACGTGAGTGCACATTGGGAGGCCAGCAATCTTACTCCTTCGCCCGCGGCAACCGACGGCGAATGGTGCCGCCGGGTGTATCTCGACATCCTGGGCCGCGTCCCCACGGTGGCCGAACTCGATCAGTTCTTGAAGGAACCGGCCGCCCAGCGCAAGGTCAAACTCGTAGCCCGCTTGTTGGGTGACGAGTACATCGAGGACTACGCCGCCAACTGGACGACGCAGTGGATGAACGTGCTGGTCGGTCGGGCGGCCGGCAACGACAACCGTTCGCCGGTCAATCGCGATGGACTGTCGCAGGCCCTGCGCCGAGCGCTGCAGCGCAACATGCCCTACGACCGGCTGGTTGGCGAGCTGGTTTCGGCCGAGGGGGTGAACACACCGGGTGAAGCCGGGTTCAATGGCTTTGTGAACTACCTCGTCGGAAGCCTCGACGAGAACGCCGTGCAAGCCACGGCCAAGACCGCGCAGATTTTTCTCGGTCTGCAGATCCAGTGTACGCAGTGCCACAATCACCCGTTCAACGACTGGAAGCAGAACCAGTTCTGGGAGATGAACGCCTTTTTTCGCCAGACTCGGGCGGTGCGCCAGCGCGATGGCAACCGGCGTTCGCAACTCGTGGAACTCGTGAACCGCGACTTCGCCGGAGAGAACAACGAGCCCGGCGAGGCCGTGCTGTTTTACGAGCTGCGCAACGGCCTCTCAAAAGCGGCCTATCCCGTTTTCGTCGACGGCCAGAAGCTGCCGACTGACAGCGGACGCGTCGACGAGATCGATCGCCGCGAAGAGCTTTCGAAGCTGATCGTTGGCAGCGAGTATCTCGCGCCTGCGGCGGTAAACCGCATCTGGGCGCACTTCCTCGGCTATGGTTTCACCAAGCCGGTCGACGACATGGGGCCGCACAATCCGCCCAGTCATCCAGAGCTCCTGGCCGCGCTCGCCGAGGAGTTCAAAAAGCACAGTTACGATCTCAAACAGCTCATGACCTGGATTGTGCTCAGCGAGCCGTACTCGCTGTCGAGCAAGGTCACGCCACGAAACAAACAGGATGATCCGGCGCTGGGCGTGAAGCCGGCGTTCAGTCATTTCTACTTGCGGCAGATGCGGGCCGAAGAACTTTACGAGTCGCTGCTCACCGCGACCGAAGCCGACCGCGCGGCCACCAGCTACGAAGCCCGCGAAGCGCAGAAGCGCGATTGGCTATCGCAGTTCACCGTGGCCTTCGGCACCGACGACAACGGCGAGTCGACCACCTTCAACGGCACGATTCCGCAGGCCTTGATGATGATGAACGGCGACCTGATCGAACGCGCCACCAGCGTCGAGAAGGGGAGCTTCCTCGAACGGGTCGCGAACGATTCGAAACTTTCGAACCCCATGAAGATTCAAAAGCTGTACCTGGCGGCGCTGGCGCGTCGGCCGACAGGTCAGGAGATTTCGCTGGCCAACGAGCTGATGCGATTGCGAAAGGGAGATTCCGTCGCGGCCCTGCAGGATGTCTGGTGGGCTCTCTTGAACAGCAACGAGTTTATTTTCAACCACTGAGTGTGGATTCGCCGGAATTCTCCGCCGTTGCCAGGGGGGGCCGACGGTCCGTTGAACCGGCCTGAGACTGAATCAAACTAAAAGCTGGTGCCTGTGCCATCCGAATCGCTGAAAGCATCGCCATGAACCCCATCCCGCGCGGCATGACCCGCCGACACTTCCTCGAGCACCTCACCGCCGCCTCGGCCCTTGCGCTGCCGGCTATCTCGCTTACCAGCACGCTGCGGGCTAACGCAGCCGACCTGAAGCGCAGGCACAAGTCCGCGATCCTGCTGTGGATGAACGGCGGACCGTCGACGATCGACATCTGGGATCTCAAGCCCGAGGCTCCGACCGGCGGCGAGTTCAAGCCGATCAGCACCAGCAGTGATGTGCAGATTTGCGAGCATCTGCCGCTCGTGGCCCAGCAGATGAAGCATCTCTCGATTGTGCGTTCGATGAGCACACGCGAGGCCGATCACGACCGCGGCCGCTACTACATGCACACCGGTTACGTGCCCAATCCGAACGTCGAGCATCCCGGCTACGGCTCGGTGATCAGCCACATGCTGGCCGAGCAGACGGCCGCACGCAAGCTCGAGATTCCGCCGTTCGTGGCCGTGGGCGGAGGCAGCGTCGGCCCGGGCTTCTTGGGAATGACGCACGCGCCGTTCGTGGTGAACTCCAATGGCCGCGTGCGCAACCTCGACATGAAAGTCGAAAACCAGCGGCTGTACGAGCGTTTACAGATGCTCGCCTCGCTGGAGAAGAACTTCATCAAGCAGGACCGCGGCCAATTGGCCGAGGATCATGCCGAGGTGCTCGACAAGACGGTGAACCTGCTCACCAGCAAGCAGATGGAGGCCTTCAAGGTCGACCGCGAACCCGAGCAGATGCGCGAGCGCTACGGCGACTCGCAGTTCGGCCGCGGCTGCTTGATGGCGCGCCGCTTGATTCAAGAGGGCGTGGCATTCGTCGAGGTCGACTTCGGCGGCTGGGACACGCATCAGAACAACTTCACGCAGCTCCGGAACACTAAGCTGCCCGAGATGGACAAGGCGATGAGCGCGCTGGTCAGCGATCTGGCCGAGCGCGGCCTGCTCGAAGACACCGTTGTCCTCTGGATGGGCGAGTTCGGCCGCACGCCGCGCGTCAACGCCACGGCCGGCCGCGATCACTGGGCCCGCAGTTGGAGCGTCGTGATGGGGGGCGGCGGGATCAAGCCGGGCATCGCCGTGGGCCAGACCACGGCCGATGGCACCGACGTCGACAGCGAGCCATACAGCTCGCAGGATGTCATGGCCACGGTCTGCAAGGCCCTGGGCATCTCGCTGGAAACGACGTTCACCAGCAAGAACGGCCGCCCGATGAAGATCGCCAACAGCGGCCGCCTGATCGGCGAACTGGTGGGATGACGCTTTCTCGCGAATCGTTCCACATCCGGTAGCCCCCGGCTTTGCCGGGGGGTGAATCACCACAGTGCTCTCGCTTCCGAGAGCGCGCACCAGCGTAGTGTCACGTCGTAGCGCGACCCCCCAGCAAAGCCGGGGGCTATCTATACGCGAATTTAATCGCCGCGAATCTCCGCAATTCCGCCCACCGCTGCAACCGGCCCTAGCATCCGTTGGTACTAGCTTTCATACTACGCCTGTACCGCTTTCCAACCGCACAAGCTCCCACCAGGTTTGCCATGCTCCGTCTTGCTTCGTGTCTCGCACTGTTTGTTGCCGTGGTCGCTGTTCCAACGTTTGCACTGGCCGAGGTCACGGTCGGCTTCGGTAAGACCGACGTCACGCCCGACCCGGCCAAGAAGCCCGTCTGGATCGCCGGCTATGGCCAGAACCGCAAGGCCGAGGGCGTCCACGATCCGCTCTATGCCCGGGCGATCGTGATCTCGGATGGCACGAAGAAGGTGGCGATCGCGTCGGTCGACGTGGTCGGTTTGCAGTACCCCACCGTGCAGGAAATCCGCAAGCGGCTCGAGGCCGATAAGTTCGACTATGTGCTAGTGGCCAGTACGCACAACCACGAAGGGCCCGACACCGTGGGAATCTGGGGGCCGACACCCTTCAAGAGCGGCATCGACTTTGAGTGGCTCGACTCGCTGGTGGCCAAAACGGCCGAAGCGATTCAAGCGGCCGACAAGAGCCGGGTGCCGGTCACCGCGACCTACGGCACGGCCGCCGACGGAACGCTGCTCCGCGATAGTCGCGAACCGTACATCAAGGACGACGTCATCCGCACGATTCGCTTCGACGGCATGGATTCGAAGAAGCCGCACTGTCTGCTCGTGAATTGGACGAACCATCCCGAGGCGCTCGCCAGCGAGAACAAGCAGATCACGGCCGACTTCCCGCACTACACGATTCGCGACCTGGAGGCGAAGTACGGCTGCCCTGTGATTTATGTCTCGGGCGCGGTCGGCGGACTGATGGCGCCGCCGCGCGACATTTACACCAAGGCCGATGGTTCGCCGCTTAACGACGGCAACTTTGAATACTGCGAACGGCTCGGCAGCGACACCGCCAAGCTGGCCATGAAGGCCATTGAATCCTCGAGCCCCGTCAAGCTCGAGCCGATCGTCGTGTCGGCTAAGCCAATCACCGTGCCGCTCGAAAATCGCCTGTATCGCATGGCCCAGATGATGGGCATCCTGAAACGCGACGGACTGCTGTGGACCGGCAACAGTGAAGAGTTCGGCCGGCCCTATGAGAAAACAGACGTCAAGCAGAACCTGCTCCCCGCGGGCGTCACCGAGGTGGCCTACGTCGGGCTCGGCGACGTCCACCTGGTCGGCATCCCGGGCGAGATTTATCCCGAGCTGGTCTATGGCAAGGTGCAGGACCCGGTCGATCCAGGCGCGGACTATCCCGATGCTCCGGTCGAGCCCTCGGTGCTGGAGATCCTGCCGGGCAAAAACTTTATCCTGGCCGGGCTGGCAAACGACGAGCTGGGCTACATCATTCCCAAGCGACAATGGGACGAGAAGGCTCCGTTCTGCTACGGCCGCGAGAAGAGCCAGTACGGCGAAGAGAATAGCTGCGGCCCGCTGATGGCGCCGCTGCTGATGGAAGCCCTGCAGAAGCGCGTCGCTGAAGCAACCGGGAAGTAAGGCGAAGTGAACCACAGATGGACGAGGATGAACACAGCTAAGGGATTGGGATTTCCGCCTTCAAGTCTGTGCAGTCTGCGAAATCTGTGGACAAAGTATACTTCCATCTCCCTTCTTCCGTCGTGTCTTTGTGTCGTTGTGGTAGCTTATGCTGTTCCTTTTGCTGACCAAGCAGAGGGAACCACGACGGCACGACGACACAACGAAGAACAGGGAGAAGATTGTGAGCTCAGCCGATCTCCAGCCGGACTTCGCCGAGTGTGCCGCCCGGCAGATCGAACCCGACTTCCAGGCGATTGTGCAGCGCGAGCTCGGCCGTGATGTCGACCCGCGCGGGATCGCAGCCCGCAGGGCAGGGGAGCGTGTCGCCGTTGAGCGAAAGCACCGCGGATGGCGGCAGACCTTCGAGCACGAGATAGACTCGCTCGTGCGGGTCGAGATTCGTAGGCGTGTTGAAGGGCCGGATCAGACGCACCTGGCCGGCAAAGTCCGCGCCTAGCAACTCGCCGGGATTGCAAGGAACTTGTACCCGGCGCGGCTCAACTGACGCGGCCGCTTCGGTCACCAGTTCCCAGGGGCCGCGAAGTCGAATCACGTGCATGGCCGGATACTAACTCTCTTAACCCGAAGCGTGAACGAGGCGGATTGCCGATCGACTCGGTACTGCTCCTCGCTCACGCTTCGGATTGCAGTTTGAACACTACTTCTTGGTGTCGAAGTTCTGGACGATCACGACCTCGCGCACCTGCTGGCTGCTGGGCTCGTAGACGCGCAGTGTGATCTGGACCCCGCGGATGGGGGTGGCGTAGGGCGGCTGCGTGTCCCATTCACTGCCTGTTGTCGGGTCGAATTCCTGTTCGTCGATCAGCCCATCGCCGTCATCATCGAGGCCGTTCGTCCCGGCATCAGCACCAAGCTGGCCGTCTTGATCGATGCCGTCGTTTTCGTAGTGGAGCGACCAGGTGTCGTAGATCCTATTGTCGTTGTTCGTGCCGAGCAGGTACTCCGTTGTGCCGCGTGGTTTTTGATCTGGGTTGACATCCGCGAACTGCGACAACGTGGCAGGACTATAACCTAAATCGACGTAGGCACCGGTTCCAACTTGGTTGCCGGCGTTCCAGCCGGGGTCGCCCGGCCCCGCGACAATCCCGCCGTTCTCCCAAAGGGTCGCTTCAGCATCCCACACACGCACATCGAACGCGATCACGTTCGTGAGCAGCACGTCGTCGCCGAGACGCGCGCCTGCCAGTGGAGCAAGAAACGCCCCAATTTCCGGACGGTTCACAGGAAATACAGGATTCGTGAAAGTCGATCCCGTGGGTGGCGTTGGGACTACTGCAAACGGAACCTGCGGCAGCATCGCGGTATTCACATGAAATGGGTGCTGTCCGTAGTACGTGGATAGAAGGTCTCCGTAATGCGCAAATCTGTTTTCTCGCTTCGTGAGATCGCCCAGCGTGTTGGGCACCAGTCTTTCGCTAGGCGCCGTTGTGAAAGTCCGATAGTGCGCCGAAATGTCATTGAGCGCGTAGAAATCCGCGAAGGGAAGACTGAATTCCGGAGTACTTGGCGACACCAGGAGGACGCGGCGATAGAGCGTGCACAGCCTGATCGGTGGATTCAACGTAGCGTCGATGATCGGTCCATCCTGCACCAGAAAGTACACCACTTCGGCGACAGGCGATTCAATGATCCGAGGTGTGCCGCCAGTCGAATACTTGCCCAAGAACGGTCCGCTGCGCGAGCGAACAGTGAGCATCAGTACGTCGTCGCAATCGCCGAACATTGCGCCGGTGGTGTTTGCTCCGTAGTTCTGAAAGGGGCTCTTCGTCGGTCCTCCATCACTCGATTGCCCCTCAATAATCTCAAAATACCCCTGGCCATTCTCCGGGCTCAGTGGCGGGGTCAGCGACGCTGTCGCTCCTTGCAGGTCTTGCTGGATCACTTCGCGGGCGGCGCGCAGCCGGTCGGAGGTTTCGATCAGCGAACGGCTCTTCGAAACGCTTTCGCTCACCACGCCGAACAGCGTGACGACCGCGCCCATCATGATCAGCGTGATCGCCAGCGAGACGAGCATTTCGATCAGCGTGAAGCCGCGGCGAGAATCACCACGTGACGCGGGAGGGGGACAGTCCCATTTTGCTCCCCAGGCAGCCGCAAAATCGGGACAGTCCCCGGCGGCTCGGCAATTTGTGATAAGGCTCGGCGGCAGAGATTTCCGCCGCGAGTGGCTCTGACAAGTCATGGCCATTCTCTGTTTCTGCGAAAGGGCGCCCCGGCCACGTCGTCTGTTCGAGGGGTTTTGCCGCAACTTTCGCTCGGCAAAAGCCCGCGTTTGGGGCCCGACGACTGACCGAAGTCTATTTTACTCCGAGTTGCGGGTAGTCGCCAGCAAAGTTTTGCCGCCCCGGGGGCTACGGAAAGCGCCAAAAAAAACCCAGGGACGCAGTCCCTGGGCTTGCGTGGATGAATCGCAGGTCCCAAAGCCCGGCGAAGCTTCGCGCCGGGAACGGCCTATTTGTCGTCGTTGAGGTGCTCGTCGAAGAACTCGAGCGTGGCTTCGACGGTGCGTTCCATTTCTTCGCCGCCCCAGCCGTGACCAGCGCCCAACAGCATTTCGACGCGGCCCGGGACCTCGGCCTTGGTCAACGCGTCGGCGATGACCATCGCCTGGTCGTGCGAGACCAGCGGATCCTTGGTGCCAAAGAAGCACAGGATCGGCGCGTCTCCCTTGGAGATGTAAGTGAAGGGGGAGCCGGCCTTGACCAGGTCCTGCTTCTCCTTCGGATCGCCACCAACCCAGGCCGTGAGGATCTGCGTCTGCGCCGGCGTGTAGCTCTCGCGAACCAGATTCACCGGACCGACGAAGTTCACGACGCACTGCACCTTGCTCGACTGCTCGGGATTGCCGCCGTCGCCCTCCATGCCGTCGGCCGAGTCCATCAGGCCGAGCATCATCGCCATATGTCCGCCGGCCGAGCCGCCGGTCGCGCCAATTTTGTTCGGGTCGATGTTCAATTCCTTGGCGTTCGCGCGCAAGTAGCGGACAGCCGCCTTGGCGTCTTCAATCTGCGCCGGGAAACGATGCTTGGGGGCAAAGCGGTAGCTGATCGTCGCGGCGACGAAGCCATGCTCGGCCAAACGCTCGGCGAGCGTGGCCATGTCCTGTCGCTTGCCAGCCATCCAGCCGCCGCCGTGAATCACGACGATCGCCGGCACCGGATGATCGAGCCCCTTCGGCGAATACAGATCAAGCTGCAGCTTGGTGTCACCAACCGTGGCGTACGTGACGTCCTTCTTGGCTTCGATCTCGGCCTTCTCCTCAGCGTGCACAACCGCACACGAGGCAAACCCAACGACCAGCGAACTGACGAGCAAATGCCGAAGCATGGCGAGAACTCCTTAACGCGAAAGTGGAGCGGTGAATGGTATTGTGCGACGAAACGGGCCGCGCGAGTGGCGGTAAAAAGGAATCAGCGGGTCATTCTAAGTCCCTCGGCAGCCCGTTGCGAGATAGCCGGGGTGCAAATTGTGCGGCAGGTTTGGGCTACGGCGGGGCAGGGCGGGGGATTAAAATTCACCCACTCCGATGCGTTCCTGTCTGAAGTACTCTCATTGCCGCGGCCTTTCGCCCTACTTCTCATGTTCGATGGTTTTCTGGGTACCCGAGCTTCGCTGATGCTGGACGTCGTCGCCTTGGCGATGGTGGCCGTGGTGCCGGTGCTGGCGTTTAGCATTTACCAGGTTCGCTACCGGCGGAACTATGCCCTGCACAAGCGGATTCAGCTCGCGCTGGGGGCCGTGCTGCTGGTGGCGGTCACGCTGTTCGAAGTCGACATACGAATGTACGGCTGGCGGCATCGAGCCGCCGCGTCGGCCTTCGCAGGCACGGATGGCTCGACGAACTGGGTGATGCTCTCCTTGTGGATTCACCTGTTCTTCGCCATCAGCACGACCGTGCTGTGGATCGTCGTAATCACACGAGCGCTCAGCAACTTTCCAAGTCCACCCGTACCGGGCCCGCATAGTGCGTGGCATCTGCGTTGGGCTCGCATCGCGGCGCTCGACATGACCTGCACGGCGATCACCGGCTGGGTGTTCTACTACCTGGCGTTCGTGGCGTGACGCTGCTGTGCGGCATCCATTCGGGGTGCCACATCAAAAAAACAAAACCCAGGGATGCAATCCCTGGGCTTGTGGGTTGATGCGATGAATTCGCGTGAAACTTACGGTGTTGCCTGCACCGGCTGGCGCACTGGGCCGCCCTGGTGAATCGCGATCCGGTTGATCGCGTTCACAAAGGCTCGGGCGCTTGCTTCGAGGCTATCGGTCGAAACGCCGCGACCACGATGCAGTTGTTCGTGGTGTTCGAGCTCGACGTTCACCTCAGCCTGGGCGTCTTTGCCCACGGTCACGGCCTGCACACGGAAGTCGCGGCAGACAGTCGAAATTCCCGTGATCTTCTCGATCGCCAGGAAGATCGCATCGACAGGTCCATCGCCCGAGGTCATTGTCTCGGTGACTTCCTCCTCGCCGCGGCGGAGCGTGAGCGTGACCGACGGCGGACGGTGCATGCTCGCGTTGACGTCGTAATTGACGATCGACCAGGTGTTCGTTTCGTCGAGCACCTGCTGATCGATCAGAGCCGCGATGTCGCCGTCGTAGATTTCCTTCTTTTTGTCGGCCAGGACCTTGAAGTCCTCGAACACCGACTGCAGTTGCTCCGTCGTCAGTTGATATCCGAGTGCTTTGCAGCGATCGGCGAGTGCAGCCCGGCCGCTGTGCTTGCCCAGCACGAGGTCGGTCTTGGTGAAGCCGACGTCCTCGGGCCGCATGATTTCGTACGTCGTACGCTCCTTGAGCATCCCGTCCTGATGAATGCCGGCCTCGTGGGCGAACGCGTTGCGGCCCACGATCGCCTTGTTCCGCGGCACGGCCAAACCCGTAATTTTCGAGACCAGCCGGCTGGTGGGTACCAGGCGGCGGCTGTTGATCTTGGTGTCGAACGGGTAGTAGTCGCCGCGGGTGCGCATCGCCATCACGACTTCCTCCAGCGAGCAGTTGCCGGCTCGTTCACCGATGCCGTTGATCGTGCATTCGATCTGGCCGGCTCCCGCTTCGATGCCGGCCAGGCTGTTGGCCACGGCCAGGCCGAGGTCGTCGTGGCAGTGCATGCTGATCACGGCCTTGTCGATGTTCGGCACGCGCTCGACCAGCGTGCGTATGACGCCGGCCATGTGTGCCGGCGTGGCATAGCCAACCGTGTCGGGAATGTTGACGGTCGTGGCGCCGGCCTTGATCGCGGCTTCGATCACCTCGACCAGGAAGTCCGGCTCGGTGCGCGAAGCGTCTTCGGGCGAGAACTCGATGTCGCTGCAGTAGCCGGCGGCGCGCTTCACACCGTGAATCGCGCGTTCGATGATTTCCTGCTTGTCCATCTTGAGTTTGAACTCACGATGGATGGCGCTGGTGGCCAGGAACACGTGGATCCGGGGAGCTTCGCTCTCCTTGAGTGCTTCCCACGCGCGGTCGATGTCGGCGTCGTTACAGCGGGCGAGGCCGCAGATCACCGAGCCGCGAATATTGCGGGCCACTTCGCGAACGGCTTCGAAGTCGCCCGGCGAGGCGATCGGGAAGCCGGCTTCGATGATGTCGACGCCCAGATCGACGAGCGCCTGGGCGACTTCCATCTTTTCGGCCAGGTTCATGCTCGCCCCGGGCGATTGCTCGCCGTCGCGGAGCGTGGTGTCAAAGATACGGATGTTGCGCTTGCTCATGGCAGGGAGGTTACCTTGGTTCAGAATGCTGGGAGATCTGGAGTTAACGCGAAACCGCTGGTTGGCCGACCCGAAGTCGGCCCGGGCAACACCAACCGTGCCCTGCCGAGCAGACGTGGCGTCCGCTCGTGAGTGGTCGTGCGAGTGTCCATTTCCCAAGATTCCGATGATAGCTGGTTACGGCTGCTTTGGCCTCGCGCTGGAGCGCGACACCAACAAAAAAACCCCACGGCACGATTTGCCCTGGGGTTCGTTCACTCTCGTTCAGCCTGCGTGTACGAACCCCGACGTTGCTAGCGCGGAAGCGCCAAAAGCAAAAGCGGCAATAGGTTCGCACCGGGCTCGATCATCTGTCTCGTCCTGATTTGAGTCTGCCAGCATGACTCCTGCCAGCAGTACCAGCCAACTCTATCTTATGCCAGAGGGGTGGTCAAGGCGGAAGGTTCGCTAGCCATTTTCTCCCAGTACGTGCTGTCTTTGAGCCCCGTGCTTGCTGTCTTGAGTGATTGGTGGCTTTCTCGTAGTATTCCGCCGCTCTGTTTCCGGGGGCAGGCCGCACCCGTCGTCCCTCGACACTTCCTGGCAGTACCAGATGATCGACTACGAAGTCCAGCGCTGCACGCGCCGCTGCGCCACGACCGGCCGCGAACTTGCCCCCGGCGAGGAGTTCTACTCCACGCTCGTGGCCGAGGGTTCGCAGGTCGTGCGGCACGACTACGCGCGCGAAGCCTGGCATGGACCACCACCGGGAGTGCTCGGCTGGTGGAAGTCGCACATGCCGGAGAAGACGGCGAAGAAGCTGCAGTGGGCGCCGAACGACGTGATGCTCGAGCTGCTGGAGACGCTCGAGGAGCAGCCCGAGCAGAAAGACATGCGCTACGTCCTCTCGCTGCTTTTGATCCGCCGGCGCGTCGTGCGTTTGGAAAACGTCGAGCAAGGCAATGCAGGAGAGGAAATCTCCGTGCTCTATTGCCCCCGGCGCGACACGACCTATCGCGTCGAGACCCGCATGCCAAGCGACGAGCGAATCACCGAAATTCAGGCCGAACTGGCTCAACTCCTCTTCGCGGATGCCGGATAATACGATGCAGCAGGTTGCACGACCGACATTCTGGTTCCGCAGCGGTTGGCTCCTGGCGCTTGCGCTGTTGGTCTTATCAACCACGGGAGCGAGCTGCCCGCGCCTCGTGCAGCAGTATACCGAGCCAATTCCCCGGGCGCTGCCGCCGCAGGCCTCGATCACGCAGATCGTCAACGTGGTCAACGACAACACGGCCCGCGTCCAATCGCTTTCCAGCTCGCGAGCCACGATCACGACCCCCGGCTATCCGTCGCTGAATGCGCGGATCAACATGACTCGGCCGCGCTCGCTGCGAATCACGGGCGAGAAGTTTGGTCCGCAGCTCGACGTCGGTTCGAACAACGAACTCTTGTGGATCTGGATCGCGCAGTCGCAGCCGCCGGCGCTGTTCTATGTGCGACACGAGCAGTATGCCCAAAGCGCCGCGCGGCAGATCATGCCCGTCGAGCCCGACTGGCTGGTCGAGGCGTTCGGCCTGACAACCTTCGATCAGGCGGCGCCACTCGAAGGACCTTCGCCCGTGGGGAACGGGCGCGTGCAGATTCGTCGCCGGGTTGGTCCGCCCGGTATGGAGACTTCGCGCGTCACGGTGATCGACGACTCGCGCGGCGTGGTGCTCGAGCAGCACGTCTACGACATGAGCGGGCAGCTCCTGGCCTCGGCCGTACTGAGCGGTCATGCACTCGATGCGGCGAGTGGCGCGAAGCTGCCGCGGAAAATCAACGTGCAGTGGCCGCCCGCGAAATTGGAACTCGCCATCGAGATGTCGGACCTCACCGTGAATCAGTTGCCGGCCGATCCGGCAGAGTTGTTCACCAAGCCCACCTACAGCGGCTACAACGATCTCGATCTCGCGCAGCCGGGCTTGCAGCTCACGCCGACCGCGGCCGGTCAGTATCAGAATCCGCCGACCACGCGGTATTAACGCCGCGCCCGACAGCCCCCGGCTTTGCCGGAGGGTTCGTCTCCGGCACCGATCGTTGCGCTACTTTCCAATCAGCATCCCGCCGTCGCAGACCAGAATCTGCCCGGTGACCATCGGCGAGCCATTCACGATGCTCAGAATTGCCGCGGCGATGTCGTCCGGCTCGGAAACCTTTTCCAGCGGGCACTGCGCGGCAACGGTGCTCATCGCTTGCTCGTACGCGCCGCCGAGCCCTTGCTCGAGCCAGCGGCCCGTGATGAAGCCGGGAGCGATCGCATTCACGCGAATCTTCGGCGCGAGCGCTCGGGCCAGCGCGATCGTGAGGTTATTGAGTGCGCCCTTCGACGCGCAATAAGGAATCGAACTTCCCTTGGCGGCGAACGCCGCGACGCTCGTGATGTTAATCACCTGTCCGCCACCGCCCGCGAGCATTGTCGGTTGCACAGCCCGCACGGCCTGAAACGCGCCGACGACGTTCACCTTGTAAATCCGCAGCCAATCGTCGGCATTGACCGCTTCGAGATCGGTCGCGAGCGCAAACTTCGTCGTCCCGGCGTTGTTCACCAGCAGATCGATTCGGCCGAACGCGTCCTTGGCGACCCGGGCCATTTCGCGACAAGCGGCATCGTCCGATACATCGGCCTTGAGCGCCACGGCCTTCACACCGGCCTGTTCCACGTCGGCCGCGGTTTGCTCAGCTTCTTCGCGCGACTTGGAGTACGTGATCAGGACATTCGCTCCCTGACGTGCCAGCCGCAGCGCCGTGGCTCGGCCGACCCCCGTGCCGCCGCCTGTGACGATTGCCGCTTGAATGTTGCCTGCCATGGATGCGCCTCCCGCAATGAATGATCGGAAAGCGATATCGTAGCGGGGCGCAAGGCACGTGCAAACCGTTCATAAGCAAGTTCTGGGTGCCACTGCTGGCTTGCCCAGCAGTGTCCGTTCTTTGATTCTTGCCTTGCTTCATCCGTCGCGGGAGGACTACAAACTCGAGGTAATCGAGAGCAAGGCAAGGTCAGGGAAGATCGCTGCTGGACAAGCCAGCCGTGGCACCCGAATGGAGATCCGGCGCGCCTACCGCACCTTACAGTGGAAGCGGACCAGGCCGCCTTCGCCCGGCTTGAGCGGGTCGGCGAAATCCCAGCGAAGCACCAGCGAGTCGCCTTCGTTCACTTCGGTTGTGAAGTCGGCGCGGCGGCTCGACTGAGCCGTCGTGGGAACGTACTCCAGTCGCGTCGTGAGATTGTCGACGATCACGACCTTCTTGATCACCTGGTCGCCCAGGTTGTCGAAGCGGAGCGTGAACTCGACGATCTCGCCCGGCTTGGCGGTCTTCTTCGAGGCGATCTTCACGATCCGCAAACACGGCGAATCGGGCTCGTCGTAGCGATACGTGGCCTGAGCCCGCTGATCGCCGGTGACGTCGACGGCCTGCTTGCCGTCGAGGATGACCTGCACGGCGGCATTGTGCGTCCAGACGATTGCCGCGTCGATCGCTTCCAGCAGGCGAGACTTCTCCGACTCTTCGAACACGCCGCGCTTCATGACGAGCAGGTTCTCGTAGATCGCAAACCCGCCCTCGATACCCAGCACCGGCTGCAGGCTGATGGCGGGCGCGTCGGTCTCGTTACGTCGCTCGATGCTCGGATGCCGCGTGACGACGCTGCCTTGCAAACGGATCGGCTGAACCAGCGCCGTGGCGGGCGCATCCTCCAGGCCCTGATGCGGCATGACGGGCTTCGCCACGCCGATCGGCTGATCCTGCTGTAAGTTCTCGATCAGATTCGTCACTTGCCGCACGGCGGCGAACCGCGGTGCATACAGGCAAACCTTGTTGCTCGCGCAAATCTTCGTGCGCCCGTCCTGCGAATCATAGATTGCGACGGTGTCTTCGAGCTCAAGACCGCGAATCTCGCAGTTCGGCCCAAGGTTTACCTGTACATACTCGTCACCGCCATCCTGCAGGTACTCGTCGTGCGGCCAGGGACCGGCGATTCCCGGCGGCGCCCACGGCGTCTGCGGGCAATTCGGCAGAGGGTGCCCCTGGTAACATTGTGGCTCGACCGGCATGTGCGGCAACTTCTCCACGGCCAGCGCGAGCTGCTCCTTGGTCAGTCCCTCTCCGCGCGGGGCCACTTCCTCGGGCTCTTGAAAATCGGTTGCCATCACCGCGTCGCCAGCCGGCGCCTCGGGAGCTGCGGCGATCTTGTTCGGAGCTTTGCTCGCCTTGGCCTTGGCGGCCGTCTTGGGAGGAGCAGCCGCAGGCGGCGCCGCTTCCGGCGCGAACTTCAGCTCGCTCTTGGGAAGCGACTGGCAAGACGCAAGCAGTAGCGCGGCCAGCACCGGGCCGCGACGAATGATGTTCGCGAGCTTCATCGGGTGATTGCCTGCCGCTTGAGAGACGGTGTTGTTTCGATGGCCGACGCACGCTGAGCGCGACCGCGCTGCGGGCGCGCGAGCCGGACCTGTGGACCATCAATGTACGTGGGTTGCTGCGGCACACCTTGTTGCGATTGCCGCGGATTCCACATCACCAGCGGCGGGCAGCCGTAGAGGAACAGTTCGTCCGGGCCATCCGCGTCTGGCACGCGCCCGCCAATTCGCAGAATCGCCACGGGGCGACCGAGGCTATCGGCCACGTCCAGCGGATTGTCGCCCGCCTGAACTTCGAAATACGCTTGTTCGTTGTCCTTGCGGGCCACGGGCGTCGCGTTATCGGGATCCTCAACGTAGATGACGCGGGTCACGAACTTGCCGGCCGCCGCCATCTCGAGCTCTTCCGGCGCGAGATTGATCGGGATCGGAAAGCGGAACTCTTGGCCGATCGGCGGATAGAGTCGGTCGATCACCTCCACCGTGGGATACACCTCGACGCCTTCGGCATTCGGGATGTTCGTCACTCGCAGGCGATAGACCGCGCCGATCAGCATGCCCGCCGTCATGACGTCGCGCCTGGGATCGCCGAAGCTGCCGCCGACGGCCGGTGCGATCTGGATGCCCTCGGGTCCGCTGACTTCAACAGGTTGGAAGTATCCTGGCAATGGTCCGCCCCGCTGGAGTTGCTGGCTTCCAATCGCTCCCGGTGGCATTACGCCTCCATGGTGATAGTGCACTGGCGGAGGATCGGCGGCGACTCTCGACGCGCCGCTGATCCAGGCCAATGCACACAGCACCACGACACCGGCAACTCGTACCGGAAGCTGGCGATTTGCATCGCTCACTTTCCGGCTGCGGAGCTTTTGGACCATTGTCATGGATAGTTCCAACCTGCAAAACTCTTATTCGAATAAGCCGCCCGGCCCCAAGTTCATGGGGCCGGGCAGGCTTACGGAATCATGACTTCACACTCTCACACAGTTACTTCACACGCTCACACTATTCGCACGGCCAGCCATCCTGGACGTCGAAGTCGTGCTCGTGCTTGTCGCCAATCGGCTGACGGAACAAGACCGGAGCCATGTGCTTGTGCTCCTTGATGTGGACCCGATTGACCGGCTTCGGATAGCTATAGCCAGGCTTCTCGGCCACATTGATCTTGAACTTCTTGACCGGCGACGGGATGTGGAACTTGGTGTGGTTCGCAATCACGTGCTTCTGCAAGCCAGCCGGCACTCCGTGCGGAACGTGCGGCGGACCAGGCAGACCGATCGGCGTGCCGCTCATCGGCATGCCATAGTTCGGAGCCGTTACACCGGCCACGAACTGCGGAGGTACGCCGGCAGGCAATGCACCCGTCGGACCGGGGAAGCAGACACCTGCTCCGCAGCCGCCACCGCCGGGGCCTCCCGGACCACAAGCACCACCCGCACAATCGGGACCGCAGCCCGGACCACCCGGCATACCGATGCCGGTCGGAGCGAACGGAATCGGACCGCCCATGCCGGGACCGCCCATGAACTCGGCGTCGCCGTTGGGCACTTCCAGATCCTTATTGCCCACGCGGACGATGGCCATAATGGCACCACGACGGTCGGCTTCGACAATCGGGTCGACGCCCGGATCGAGACGCGTGCTGACCAGCGTCTCGACGTTGGCGAGCGCGAGCTCTTGATATTCGGGATCGGGCAGGTAGATCACCTTGGTCACGAAGTTGCCGGACAGCACCTGGTCGAAGTCCTCTTCAGTGACCTGCACCGGAATCGCATTGTGCGCGAGGTAAGCGATGGTGCGCGGAGTCGGCGGACCGATCTCGAGCGTCGGATAGAGCTCGACGCCCGGCCGGCCGGGGATCTCCGTGAGCTTCAGGCGATAGATCGCCCCCTGTGGGAAGTTGTAGCGGCCGGGAACAACCAGCGCTTCGGAGTCGAACGCTCCGGGCTGGCCGATGTCCCAGTTGACGGTCATCCCTTCAGGGCTGACGAACGCGACCTGCGAGGTCGGCGCCGGGCCATACCCACCTGGCGGCGTGAAGGGCACCGGCGGGATGATGCCCGGACCGGGACCGCCCACACCGGGGCCAGGTTCCGCCAGCATCTGGGCCGGCGGCAGGTTGTTACGGTGCGTGAACTTGCTCAGCGGCGGGATAAACGACGTTTGGTCGTTGAACTCGCCGTAGGGCGGATGCAGGAAGCAGCCGCTAGCGGCTAGCATCACCATCCCCAGGAAAAGAGTTGCGATACGGTTTGTCATGATTCCCCCCCATGAACGCCTTGTTCCAGCCCTTAGGTCGCGTCAAACGCTTGCCACGCCCCACAGGGCCCAGGGTGGCTAACCCCGAGTGTGAAGTCTTCCTTGATCAGGCCCCTGCCAGGCCCCTCTCAACCCTCGCGGGATTGAGATAGACCCTTTCGGGGCATCACTTTACAATTCCGACCGGCTTCGTTCGGACGGCCCGCGTCTGGGTCGTCTGCCGGTTTGTACACACACCGTGCGCAACAGAGTGCGGTGGTGCTATTGTTTGGTCGGCCTGCTCCAATCGGATTCTTTGGCAAATCCCGTAAAACCGGCACATGAAGAAGAGCTTGCCCAGCCTCGCCGCCTTGTTGCTAGCCGTCTGCGTGACGTCCGGCCGGGGCCAAACTCCGCCGCCAGCAGCGCCGACTCCTGGTCCCGCGGCTGCTTCAACCGCGGCAACTTCTGCGGCTCCGGCAGGTCCGCAAGGCGATGTGCTGCTCGAGCATGTGATCGCGAACCTCGAGGCGGCCCCTTCGATCTCGGCCAAGATTCGCCACCGCGTAGAGCTGCTCGGCCGACCGATCAGCGGAGTCGGCGACTATGCTCAGCAGGGCAGGGGACCCAGTCGACAGTTTCGGCTGGTGCTCGATCTGCGGACGCAGCTCTCGGCCACGAAAATCGAACACACCTGCGACGGCCAGCAACTCTGGTTGCTCGAGGAGTTCGACAACAAGCGCAGCCTGTCGGTCGTCGACGTATCGCGTTTGCAGCGCGCGACGCCAAAGGTTGGTTCGTCGTCGCCGTCGGCGCCGATGTGGTGGCTCTCGCTCGGCGGACTGCCAAAACTCGCCGGAAGCCTCAAGGACTCGTTCCAGTTCGGCGAGGTCGTGGCCAATCGGCTGGACGACTTGGCAGTGTGGAGCGTCGAAGGCCGCTGGCGGCCTGAGCGGCTCGCGCAGTTTCTGCCCGAGCAGGGCGATGCGATCCGAGCAGGGCAGGGAGCTGACCTCTCGCAGCTCACGCCGAACGTTCCGCACAAGGTCGTCGTGCACGTGGGCTATGACGACTTGTTTCCCTATCGCATCGAGTACTGGCGCACGGAAACTGACGACAAGGGCGCGACGAGCGAGAAGCTGATGCTCGTAATGGAATGGTACGAAGTACGCTTTGCCGCGCCGATCGAAGCCGCGCGTTTTGCATTCCAACCCCCCGTGAAGGCCGATCGGGTAGAACCGCTGCAGCCAACCGATCGTACGCAGGACTGGCTCGACCGACTGGGTCTCCAGGATCCGCCGCCCGTCGAAGCCACACGCCGCTTGCGCTCGCGGTTGTAGTTTCACCGAGCGTCGAGTGCACTGTAGCAGCCCCCGGCTCTGCCGGGAGGTTCTTCATCGCGCTATTCGGCTTAGATGCTCGCCGCTTCCGTGCTGAACGCGGCCCCCGGCAAAGCCGGGGGCTACCGGCGGATTGCAGAGCGTTTCAACGCTCCGCGCGGCGGCTATCGCGCAGCGGGCTGTTCGCCAGC
>JBGSKX010000020.1:0-27104 GCA_041741015.1 Pirellulales bacterium | reverse complement strand
CCGGCGGCGATTTCGGCGGGGGCGGCGGTGCCGGAGTTATCACCCAAGTGACTGGCCGCGGGAATGCGGGCAACGGTGGATTCGGCGGCGGTGGTGGCGGCGCCTCGGCATCGGGCGGCGAACATGGCCAAGGCGGTTTTGGCGGAGGAAATGGCGGTGGTCGGTTCGTCGGTGGCGACGGCGGCGATGGCTACGGCGGCGCAATCTTCGTACGCCAGGGTGGGTCGCTCACCGTGATCGGCAGCACGACGGCGAACAATTCGGTTACCCCCGGCGACGGCGGCACCGGTGATAGCCACGGACACGGCGGCCAGGCCGCTGGCCAGGACCTCTACTTGATGAGCGGCGTCAATGTGACGTTCGATCAGGCCGGCAGTTCCTTTAGCGGTTCGATTTCCGGTCAAGGCGGCGTCATCGTGCAGGGACAAGGCACGACCGCCTTCAGCGGCGCCAACAACTACAGCGGCGGGACGACAATTGACGGAACCGCACGTCTGCAAGGCACCACCACGAGCATCCAGGGCCCGATCACGAACAATTCAAATCTCACATTCGATCAAAACTTCGACGGTACCTACACCGGCAATATGTCGGGTACAGGTAGCCTGTACTTCGCCGGCAGCGGTACGGTTGAGATGACCGGCATCACTAGCCTGGGTGGAACCACGAACGTCCAGTCCGGCGGCCTGGCCTTGAACGGGGTTCTGACAAGCGACACGATCGTTGACGCCGGCGCCACGCTGAGCGGCAATGGCACCGTCGTGGGCGATGTGACCGTAAGCGGCGAAATGGCGCCGGGCAACTCGATCGACACGTTCATCATCAATGGTGGCTACACCCAGAATGCTGGCAGCACGCTCTCGATCGAGGTCAGCGACGTCGGAACCACGCCCGGCGTGCACAACGACTTGCTCTCGGTGGATGCGACGACGCTCAACGGCGGCACGGTGGTCGTTGATGCCGCACCGGGCACGTACTCAGCGAATCCCTATCGCTTCCTGCGGTCCGTCGCGGCCATTCAAGGGACGTTTGATTCCGTGACCAGTAACCTCAGCGACTACAACATCGTTCTGGGGTACGACTTTTTTGAGAGCTACTATTGGGCCTATTTTCTGCTCGAGCCCACCGATCCGGACTACGTGCAATTCGCCTCGACGCCGAATGAAGTGGCAGTCGCCGCCTACCTCGACAGCGTCTACAACGATCCTGATCCTGCTCTGCAGGATATGTTCGATGGACTGAATACGCTGTACGGTGATGATGCCGCGATGCAAGCGGCCTTCAACGCGATGAGCGACCAGGTTTCGCCGACGATGGCCCAGGTCGGCATTCAGAATGCGACGCTGGTCATACAGCAGCTTGCCGGGCAGCTCCGCTCGGGTAGCTTCCTGACGGAGCCGGCCTATGCCAAGGCCGGAGCGGCACCGGCGGCGCAATCGAAGTCGCCGATCATGCTGGTGAGTTACGACCAGCGGAGTGCCACGCCGCAGGTGACGTTCGTCTCGCGGGAAGATTGCGACTGTTGGCAAGGCTGGAGCTTCGGCTACGGACTCGGCGGTAGCGCCCAGAGCGACGGCAACGCCGCGGGTCTCAACTACGGAATGGGCGGAATTCTGATCGGGGCGGAACGGTACTTCGAGCAGTCCGGTCGGGTTGGCTTCTTCGGCGGCTATCAAGGCACGAGCCTGCAGCTCGACGGGCTCGCGCAAACCGGCAAAATCAACGGCGGCATGTTCGGCGGGTACTTCCACGACGACGACGGCTTCAACTACTACACCGCCGTCACCGGCATGCAGTTCAACGCTTACGATACGACGCGATTCGTGCAGTTCGACGGGATCAACGAGACGGCCAGCGGCAACTTCAGCGGCTGGCAGGGCTACGGCTACCTGGAACGCGGCGTGAGCTTCCGCCGCGCGAGTGCAACCGTCCAGCCGTACGCGGCTCTGCAGTACATCTACCTGCGGCAGAACGGCTACACCGAATCCGGGGCCGGTGTCTTAAACCTCGACGTGAGTGGGATCGATGCCAACTCGCTACGAAGCCTGGTGGGTGGACGCTTGCAACTCGACCGCGGTTGGCAAAGCGGCCGCCTATTGCCGGAAGTCAGGGCCCTGTGGCTGCACGAGTTCCTGCACACGGACAGCGTGGTGAACTCGTTCTTCGCGCCGATTGGCGGCGGCAGCTTCGCGATTCAGGGGCTCGACCTGGGCCGCGACTGGGCGATTCTTGGCGGCGGACTCCGCTATGAGCTCGCCAGCGGCTGGCAGCTCTACGGCAACTATGACGCCCAGGTGAACACGCAGCAGGTGTTCCACGTCGGCTCCGGCGGCCTGCAGTACGCGTGGTAGCGTCGATTGCAAAGGCTAAGTGGTCGCAACCTCTCGGTTGGCGCGGTTTCGGAGGAAATGGCTCAGGTGCGCGTCGAGACTCAGGCTACCCGGTCCGGCAAACAGGATCGCCATACTCAGCGCGAAGAAGATGGTGCCAAGCAATCCACTGCCTGTGACGTCTCCCTTGTGGAAAATAAACGCAGCGACGAAGGTGGTGATGGCATTGAAGAATGCCGCAGGTCGCGTGAGCAGTCCTAGCGCCAGCAGGATGCCACCTACGAATTCTGAGAGCGCGGCGCACCAGGCGAAGAACCGGGGCGCGGGAAATCCCATCTCGGCGACATCTTCGACAAACCACGGCTGAGGGCCCCACACCCCGTCTCGAGGTAACACCTTCTCAAAAACAACGCACAATGCGAGCCCGGTGACAACGCGGATGATTGCCAACCCAAGGTTCACAAACCAGGGGCACGTTCCTGACGCAGTGAAGAGCATTCGATACCACATGCCGCGCCATTCCTAGAGAGGACTGATTGGACGCCCAACCACGCGAGGACGGGCGTCATCATACCTGCCGTTGAACTCGCTATCGATAGTTATTTGCTGACGGATGCCGCGCGAGTGCCCTCAACGAATCGCCTTGAATCGTATCCGAGCTACAGAAGGGCGCTGCACGATCTGAATGAGATGAACGAATCGAACGACCTGGCCGCACGAAAGCAGATTCGCTGATCTCGGCTCGCCACGTCGACTCTGGCCGACCGAAGCGCGCGGCGTCGCAGCGTGATCAGGCGAATCTTCACAGGTTGCGATTGTTCAAGACAAGAGCATCGCGGCATTTCATAATACGCGAACTTGGAGCCACCCTTGTTCGCCAGGTGCCATCGTGCCCCAGCCGCCTGATTCCGCCGACTCTGTCGTACCACCACGCCGAAGGCTGCGTTGGCTCTGGTATGCACTCGCATTCGTGGGCATTTTGCTTGTCGGAGGCCTGTTAGTACTAGCCGTACTGCTCGGGAGGCTTCGCAATGCATTGCCGCCACCGACCGGAAGCATGGCCTGCGGCCGGACGACATTCTACTGGACCGACGAGTCGCGACCCGAATCGAGTTCGAACACAGCGGCTCGGCGCGAGCTGCGTGTCGACCTTTGGTATCCAGCCGAGACGAATCAAGGTGCCGCGGCCCCCTACTGCGCCGACTTCGCTCAGTTACGCACGTCGCTGGGCGCGGAGCGATATGTCTTGGGCAGAGTTGCGACCCACACGTTCACCGATCCTGCGGTGAAGGAAGAGCCGCCAGAACGCTTTCCCGTGATCGTATTTTCGCCCGGCAATGCCATGAATGCCGGCTGGTATACGAGCCTGATTGAAGAGCTGGTCAGCCATGGGTATCTCGTCGCGGCCATCGACCATCCGCTGGAGAGCGCTGCCATCGCTTACCCCGACGGGCGTGTCCTGGTCGTAAAAGAGCCGGAGCAACCTTTTGATCCGGCGAAGTTCGAACAGAGCTATCGGGAACGAGTCGATGGGCGCGCGGCTGACATGTCGTTTGTGCTGGACCATCTGGCAGTGCTCGACCGTGGAGAACTGGAAGACTTGCGCTTCGTCAATCGCCTTGACTTGCAGAGGGTTGGTGCGCTGGGGCACTCGATTGGCGGCGTCGGCGCGGCAAAAGCGGCGCAACTCGATCCGCGGTTCAAGGCGGCGGTGAACCTGGATGGGCATTTCGCAAGCAAGCCGTTCATCCCAAACTCGGAAGGGGGCGGGCCGCCGCAGCGACTGCTCGAACTGTGCGACGCGGAACCAGCGCCTAGCGATGAAGAGCTTGCTCGCCGGGGAACGACTCGCGAGTCTTACAACGAAGCGAGGCAACGCGTGAACGATTCGCTGCGAACGGAATCGGGGACGTATCGAGTCAGTCTGGCCGGCGCGAATCACCAGGCCTTCAGCGACAACTCGCTCTGGTTGCCGACCGGACGGGACGCACACCTGCGGCAAACGAAGGTCGTGCGGGATTTCACCCGAGGGTTCTTCGACCTGACGCTGGCAGACGCGCCGGAAACGTGGCGAAGTCTGCTCGAATCACATCCGGAGGGAGTCTCGGTCGAGCAATTCACGAGCGAATCGGCTACGCGATGATCTCGCGGATCGGCTCGGCGCCTTCGACGCCGACCAGCTTCTGATCCAGCCCGTTGTAGAAGTACGAGAGCCGGTTGGGATCGAACCCAAGCTGGTGCAAGATCGTGGCGTGGAGCTGTTTCACTTCCAGACGGTTCTCGACGGCGGCGCTGCCCAGTTCATCGGTCTTGCCGTAACTTGTGCCGCCTTTGATGCCGCCGCCGGCCATCCACATTGTGAAGCCGTAGGCATTGTGATCGCGGCCGGTTCCCTTCTCATATTCGGCGGTGGGCTGGCGGCCGAACTCGCCGCCCCAGACCACCAGGGTTTCGTCCAACATGCCTCGCTGCTTCAGGTCCTTGAGCAGACCGGCGATCGGTTTGTCCGTCTCACCGGCATGCAGGTCATGATTTTCCTTCAGATCGCCGTGCGCGTCCCAGTTGGCGTCGTTGTGGTTGCCGCCTGAATAGAGTTGCACGAACCGCACGCCGCGCTCGACCAATCGCCGCGCGAGCAGGCACTGCCGGCCGAAGACCTCGGTCTTCTTGTCGTCGACGCCGTACAGCGCGAGCGTCCGCTCGTCCTCTTGCCGCAGATCGACCGCGTCGGGCGCGGCAGCCTGCATCTTGTAAGCCAGCTCGTAGCTCGCGATCCGGGCCGAGAGGTTCGAATTGTCGGGCCGCAGTTGCTGGTGCTCGTCGTTGAAACCGCGAATCGTGTCGAGCATTTCGCGCTGCATCTCGCGCGTGACACCTTCAGGCGAAGCCAGATCCAGGATCGGCGTCCCGCCCGAGCGCATGACGGTCGCCTGGTACGTGGCCGGCATGTAACCGCTGCTCCAGTTCTTGGCGCCGCTGATCGGGCCGCCGCGCGGGTCGAGCATCACGACGAAGCCGGGCAGATTTTCGTTCGGCGTTCCTAGACCATAGTTGACCCAGGAGCCAAGGCATGGGCTGCCGCTGAGGATCTTGCCCGAGTTCATCATCAGCATGGCCGAACCGTGAATCGGCGAATCGGCGGTCATCGAGTGGATGAATGCGATGTCGTCGACACAGGTGGCCAGGTGCGGAAACAGGGTGGAGACCCACTGCCCGCACTGGCCATGTTGGGCGAAGTCCCAGCGCGTCTCGACGATGCGACCCTGGTTTTTGTGCCCGCCGCGACCGAACGTCTTCACTTCGATCGTTTTGTTGTCCATGCCCTTCATCGTGGGCTTGTAGTCGAACGTGTCGATGTGGCTAGGGCCGCCGTACATGTAGAGGAAGATGACGCTCTTGGCCTTCGCCGGCAATTGCGGGGCGCGCGGAGCCAGCGGATTGGTCCAGGGCGTGGCGCCATCGGCGGCGACGGCCTGCCGGCCCAGGAAGCCATCATTCCCCAACAGCGCGGCCAGGGCCGTGCCCGTGAAGCCTGCGCCGGCTTGCCACAGAAATTCGCGACGCGTGCGGCCGCAGAAGTTTCGGCTTTTTTGCTCGTTCGCCATCGTGCGTGCTTTCAATCGAGATACACGAATTCGTTCAGGTTGTAGGCCGTGACGCAAAACTGCTTGAGCGCCGCCTCGGGCGACAGCCCGTGCTTGGTCTGGAGTGCCGCCAGCAACTGCATGCCGCGGCTGATTTCACGCGGTGTCGGCTCGCGTTGGAACAATCGCTCGAGAGCGAGCGCGACATGCACCTCGGGCTTGTCGCCGCCCTGCGTACGCAGATACTGGGCGAACTGCTCGGCCTGCTCGTTCACAAATCGACTGTTCAGCATGCCCAGCGCCTGCGTCGGCTGGGTGGTGACGAACCGCGAGGGACAACTGGCATCGGTCTCCGGTCCGTCAAAGCTGGCGATCAACGGCACCGCCAGCGAACGCTTGGCGTGAATGTAGATCGTGCGGCGCGCGGTCTCGGCGGGCGACGACTTACCCCAGCCTGCGCCAGGCATCGACTGCCCCGCCAGGACTTCGTCCGGAATCGTGACAAAGATGCTCGGGCCGAACATCGCGCCGCGATTCAAGCTGCCGTTTGCGGCCAGGATCGAATCGCGAATCTCTTCGGCCGAAAGCCGCCGCATCTCGAACCGCCAGAGGTGGTCGTTGGTCGGGTCGGCTGCCAGCGCCTGCTCGTCGGCTTGTGACGACATCTGGTACGTGCTCGACAGCATGATCAGTTTATGCAGCCGCTTCATCCGCCAGCCGCCGGCCACGAACTCCGAGGCCAGCCAGTCGAGCAGCTCGGGATGTGTCGGCTGAATGCCCTGGAACCCAAAGTCGCTGGTCGAGCGCACGATCCCGCGGCCGAAGTGGTAGTGCCAGATGCGGTTGACAATCACCCGAGCAGTAAGCGGATTCTCGGGGCTGGTGATCCACTGGGCCAGCGCACGGCGGCGACCGGTGGACGACACGCCTTCTGCCGGGAGGACGATGTTCGGTTCCGGCGGCGAGAGCACCGACGGGAAACCGGGCGTAACTTCCGCTGCCGCCGCGTGCGCGTTGCCGCGAATCAGCACATGCGTGGGCGGGCACTCGCGGCCATGCTCCTTGACGCAGAGCGCCTTGTCCAAGCCCGAGGGGCGAAAGTTCGCCAGCTCATCGCGCTTGGCGGTCAGTTCGGCATAGCGATCGAACTCTTCCTGGGAGAGCGCCCCGCCGACGTGACGCTTGGCGATCTCGACGCGCATCGCATCGGTCTTCCAATCGTCTTTTTCAACGCCCACCAGCGCGGCGAAGATTTTTTCGTTGAGCTTTCGGAGTTCCTGGCGAACTTCGCGAGTTTGCTGCTTGTGAGCGGCAATCTGCTCTTCGTTACGGCGAACCTCTTCTTCGTTGCCGATCGCGCGCACCGAAGCGTCTTCGATGCTTTCCGGTGAGCGTTCGCCGAATCGCCGCACGTTGCGGAAGAAGGCCAGCAGCCGGTAGTAGTCGGCCTGCGGCAGCGGATCGAGCTTGTGGTCGTGGCATCGGGCACAGCCAATGGACAGCCCCAGGAACACTTCGCCGGTCGTGCGCACCAGGTCGTCCAGGTCTTCGTAAAGTTCCTGCTCAGGATCGACCGGCTCATCCTGCCAGATGCCCAGGCGGTAATAGCCCGTCGCGATGATCGTCTCGGGCGTGGGCTGGTCAAGCTCGTCGCCGGCGAGCTGCTCGGTGACGAACTGGTTGTAAGGCTTGTCGTTATTGAACGACTGGATGACGTAGTCCCGATAGCGCCACACAAACGGTTTCGCCCCGTCCCGTTCGTAGCTGTTGGTCTCGGCATAGCGCACCAGGTCGAGCCAGTGCCGGCCCCAGAACTCGCCATAATGAGGCGACTCGAGCAGCGTATCGACGACACCCTCGAAGGCGCCCGGCGAATCATCCGCCAGAAACGCCGCGACTTCTTCCGGCGACGGCGGCAGGCCAATCAGATCGTAATACGCCCGGCGAATGAGCGCGGCTTTGCTGGCCGGTGGCGCGGGCTTGAGACCGGTCTCGTTGAGTTTCGCAAGGACGAACGCATCGATCGGCGTGCGGACCCAGGCGTTGTCGTTCACTTGGGGTGGGGCCGGATGCGTGACTGGCTGGAACGACCAGAACGCCTTGGCCTTGTCATCGACGGCCGGTGGGCCATGGGCGTCGGCGGCTTTCTCAGCAAGTTCGGCCTCGCTGCCCCAGGGGAGCCCGAGCTCGACCCATTTGGTGAAGACGGCGATCTGCTCGTCGGCCAGCTTGCCGCTGGGAGGCATCTCGTAGCCAGAGTAGCTCACGGCTTCGAGCAGCAGGCTTTCGGCCGGCGTCTCGAGCGACACGGCGGCACCCGAGTCCCCGCCCTTGAGGATCCCCTCGCGGCTGGTGAGGAACAGGCTTCCCTTGGCCTTGCCGTCCGCGCCGTGACACTTCAGGCAATGAGCCGCCAGCAGCGGCTTCACTTCATTGTCGAAGAATGCCTTGGGATCAGCGGCCGCTGCGGGCTCCGGCGGAGCGGTCGCGACGGGTTCTTCCGCGCGTGCCGCCACCACGCAACTTAGCATCCCCCAAATAGCCAGCACACTTCGAAGCTTATTCGGCATGAATCCGCGGTCTCCAGGTCGTCTGGTGGACAGAGGATGTCCCGCCACCAGGGGAGCGTGGGTAGACCTTTACTTTGACCGCGAAAGGGCCGAAACGCAACCGCCAGAAAGGCTGGTCAATTAGGACCTTGCCAGGCCGCGCAGGGCCCGAGTGTCTCACCGGGCCAAAGTACCGCTTGCCCCGGACATTGCCTACCGCAGCGTGCCGGCTCCCGCGTCGAGGATCTGCGAGTTGGAGACCGAGTTGCCGAACGCGTCAAACTGGTCGAACGTCCAGGCGACCTTCTTGGTCTTGGGATCGATCTCGACCAAGAGCGGCTGCCCAGGGCCGGCATGGCAATTCCCGATCAGGTAGTTACCGCCCGGCAGCACTTCCAGCGTCGTGACCCAGGCCAGCGTGATCCCCGGCAAATCGGCCGGCTGCAGTTGCCAGACGATTTCCTTTTGCGGTGTGACTTCAATCACGCTGTGGCCGTTGCCGGTGCTGATCAGCGTATTGCCGCTTGGCAGCCGAACCGCGGCAAAGCATTTGTTGCCGAACGCCTCGGGACCGTGCCCCGGCTTTGGCTCCTTGCCGAACATTGGCACTTCGTACTCCCAGACCACCGTGCCTGAGGAGTCGTACTCGCGGACGGCTCCATCTCCCTCGTGACAGACAAGATAGTGGCCACTGTTCAATTTGCGTACCAGGCGGGTATCGGTATGCGGGTGCGGATGATCGACCTTTAGCTTGACCGTGTGCAGCAGCTTGCCCGCGCGATCGATTTCAATAATCCGCGCCGGTCCGCTCTCGGCAATCATCACGCGGCCTTCATCCAGAGGCTGGAAGCTATGAACCTCCACCTTGCAGCCAGCATTGCCATTCGAAACTGCCGAGTCGTACTCCCACACGACTTTGCGCTTTTCGCGGTCGATCTCCACGATCTTGCTGGCGCCTTGCTGCACCATCAGGTTGCCGCCGGGCAGAACGTGCAGATCGTGAATCCCGCCCCAGGGCATTTGCCACTCGATCTTGCCGTCGCGCCCAATGATCGCCAGCCGGTCGTTGCCCTGCGTGACGAGCTGATGCTCCGCGCGAGCGTAGGAAACCGTGCAAATGGTGAATGTGGCCACAAGTGTGCGAACGACATTGCTCATTGAGCTCATGGAAATCCTTTCAGAGGCCATGCGAAGCCAGGCTGGACACACGGACGAACAATTCGGACCGGCTCGCCGACCATGGCATCCATGGAGTGGCCGAGGAATTGGGGGTTGGACAATGCTTTCGATTCGACGATTCTACGGGACGGTTGGTGCCAATCAAGAATCGAGGTCGATAGTTGCCAATCCATGGCACGCCCTCGGAATCGCGGAAAGTGCTGGGCGACTGCCGGCCAGCGACCGGGGAATTCGCGGACGCTACAACTTGCATCCGCCCGATGCTATTATTGCCCCGAGACTCAATTCCTCATCTTTTCGGGATCAATCCCCCCCTCGGAATACCCCAATGACATTTGCACGATTTACCGCCGCTTTGTTCTTTTGCTGCCTGGTCTCAGCCACCGCTGTGTGTGGCGAGCCCGTCAACGTTCTGAATTACATCCGGGCCGAGAGCGACATGCAATTCAAGGGCTATGCCGCTAAGGCCGGAGGCGCGGGCAAGCTGCTGCATTTGCGCGACCCCTATTCCGTGGAAAACCAGACGACGATCCGCGGGAATCGAGACACGCTTTATTCGGCGGGGGTGTTTGACCTGACCGAACCGGTAACGATCGTGAAGCCGGAGTCGCCGAACCGATTCCAATCGCTGTTGGTAATCAGTCAGGATCATTACAACCCAGTCCTCAAACACGGCAGTGGCGAGGTCACCCTGACACTCGACAACGTGGGGACGCGCTACGCGATGGTCCTGGTCCGTACGTTCTGCGATCCGAGTAGCTCTGAGGACATGAAGAAGGCACATGCATTGCAGGATGCGATCCAGGTGAAGCAGGCGTCGCCAGGCAAGCTAGAACTACCCGACTGGGACGAGGCGTCGCTCGTCGAAACTCGCAAGTTGCTCAACCAGTTGGCTGCCAAAGGCACGAGCTTTCCCAATGCATTTGGGCGCGCGGGCGAGGTCGACCCCATTCAGCACCTGATGGGCAGCGCCTTTGGCTGGGGCGGCAACCCGGAACGTGGCGCCATGTACTTCAACGTGTCGCCGGAGAAGAACGACGGCCAGACCGCCTACACCTTGACCATGCCCAAGGACGTGCCGGTCGAAGCCTTCTGGTCGGTCACGGTCTACAACAAGGATGGATTCTTCACGCCGAATAAGCTCAATGCGTACTCATTTAACAGTGTCACCGCCAAGCGCAATGGCGACGGCTCAATCACGATCCACTTCGGTGGCGATCCCAAAGCGACGAACTATCTGCCGATCACCGCGGGCTGGAATTACATTGTCCGCTGCTACTTGCCGGGGTGGCAAATCATCGAAGGCAATTGGACTCCGCCTGCACCGCTAGCGACCGAATGAGCGAGAAGTGACGAATCTCGTGACAAACCGGCCGCCGGCTCGGATCGTCGCCTCGTTGAGGATTGTCCGATCTTCCGCAGCCGGCCTAGTCCGTGCCGGATGCTGACCGCAAACGCAGAATGCGGTACAAGCTATAGAAACCAACCAGCAAGATCAGCAGGACTACGCCGCCGAGGCAAATCGCGGCAATGAGAAAACCCATTGCCTCGCGCCGCGCCGCTCGGATTGCCGCTTCGGAATGCGCCTTCAACCGGTCGGAGAACGCGGCCAGTCCTGCGGCGTACTCCTTTTTGTTGCGTCCATACTCGTCGCCACTGAGCAGTTCCCAAGCCTTGGTCGCTTGTTGTTGCCTCACCAGGGCGAAGGCCTGGTCTTCCAGCCCGACCAGAGCCTTGTTGGCGGCCTCAACATTGGTCAATTCCATCTGCGCATCGGGAACCAATTCCGCCGCTTGATTAATCGCGGAATCAAGTTCGGGCAAGTACTGTCGATAGCGCACCTCCCAGCGCGGTTCGCCCGTCACGGCAGCCAGTGAGCAGGAGTTGGTCAAGACTTCGTCCAGATAGAGAATCTGGCCTCGCAATTCCTGGACGCGCATTTCACGGTGTTGAATTGCTTCGATTACTCGATAGTTGTGATAGGTTGTCCAGGCCATAACACCTGCCAGAAGTGCCAGCATGACCACGCCTCCCACCGCGATAGTGGTTGGCAGCGGATTGCGCCGCGCCCAACTGACCAGTTGTTCCAGCGGTGTGGCAGCACGGGCAGTAATCGGCTCGCCCCGCAGGAAGCGGTGCAAATCTTTGGCCAGGTCTCCGGCGGTTTGGTAACGGTTGGCGGGCGACTTCTCCAGGCACTTCAGGCAGATCGTGTCGAGGTCGCGTGGGCAGGCGGGGCGCAGGCGTCGAATCGGAACCGGCACGCCGCTGATCACCAATTGCAGGGACTCCGCGGTTGAAGAGCCTTCGAAGGGGGCTTTGCCGGTCAGCAGACGGTAAAAAATGGCTCCCAAAGCGTAGATGTCGACCGCCGGCGTCGCGTCACGAGTGTGGCCGCTGGCCTGCTCGGGAGACATGTAACCAATGCTACCCATGACAGACACCGTTCGGGTGTGGCTGTCGTCCTCGCCGACCTTCTTCGCCAATCCGAAGTCGGTAATCTTGGGTTCGCCGTGCTCGTCGAAAAGAATATTGCCGGGCTTGAGATCCCGGTGAATCACCAGCGCTCGATGCGCATGGTCCATGGCGTCCGCGAGCTTTGCCAGTAACTCGGCCGCTTCGCGAGGTCCCAATGGCGAGTGCGAAACGCGGTCTTCGAGACTCCCCCCGGCGCAGTACTCCAAGGCCAGAAACGGCAGCCCTTCATCCGAGCCAACTTCGTAGATTTGGACGAAGTTCTGGTGCTTGAGTCGGGCGACGGCCTCGGCCTCGGTTTGAAATCGAGCTAGCTCGACTTCGCCCGCGTGGCCACCTGCAAGAATGACCTTCAGCGCCACGGTGCGCTTCAGCCGCACATCCTGGCCTCGGTAGACGACTCCCATTCCCCCGCGGCCGATCTCATCCTGTATTTCGTAGGACGCGATGCGTTTGGGAATCCTGGGTTTTTTGTCCGTCAAGTCGCTCTTGCCGGAACCCTTGTCAGCCTCGCCCGGGCCTTCTGTCGATCCATCCGCGATGGTTGGAGGCGGCGTCGACGTGGATTCAAGCTGGTCCCGAAAGTCGGCTGTGACGTCCGGGGCGACGGTTCGATCGCCGGGAGAAGGATTGGATGGCATTCTGTCAACGTGCGAGTGTGACCAACTGATTCGATCCACTCATTGCACGGCCTTGATTTCCATCAGTCCGTTACTGCTGGGACGGCAACTACGAAGACGCCGCACCATTCACGACTCTGTCCGAGTCACCGAGCACGGAGTCCCCGCGGATTTCATTGCCCCGCATCGAGGCAGCGGATCAATTCGATCCAATGAAAAGCAATGCGAGAATAGAGTGGCCGCTCGGGGACTCGAACCCCGACGCCTTTCGGCACAAGATCCTAAGTCTTGCGTGTCTGCCAATTTCACCAAGCGGCCAAGGCGTTATGCACTAACAGTTTGAGTGCGACTGGCGCTTTGGTCAAGAGCGGCCGAATTGGCCGTGCGTCTGATTCGCGTCTAAGGTAGCACGACTGGATTGTTGCCGGGCCGGAAATAGCCAGTTGCCGTTTAGTGTTCCGCGACGCCCGGCTGTCCGCTGGCTTCGCTGCGCGACGCGAGCAAACGGATTGGAGCCAGGCGCGCGTGTGGGTTCCGCTTCATTCCCAGCGCGCCGGACGCTTTCCGGCGACCATAACAAGGAATTATCGGAATTTGTGCCGCCTTGCTACGAACAAGCATTGGACAACTGCGTAGACTGGAAACTGGGGACTGGATCCGCATGACGACACCTGCTTCGCGACCCACCTGGGAGGCAAGTGTCGTTGTCGCTGTGACAGACCCGCGGGCGCCGGACGGCGCGTCCGCTCGCTTTTGTAGTCCGTCCGTGTGAGGCGTTGCAGTCGCTCGAGATGCTTAAGGAAGAAGTTCCCTGCCAGGTGCGGGAGCTGTTGGAGAACCAGCAGCTCAACGGTGTTCCAGTTCTGCTTTCCACGACCAGCGACCTGACTCTCGGCGGCGAGACGCGGGACCACTGGATCGTCGTCACCCGTGACAACCTGGCGGTTGTCGAGACCGCCGGCGAACCGAAGCTGGTCGATCACCTGCCGATCAATCGGGTGGCTCAGTTCCGCGCGCACGGCGCGATTGGCTCAGGCCTGCTGCAGGCCTATCTCGACGACACCTGGGTCGATGTGGCCCGCTATTCGAATGCGCACGCCGACAGGTTTCACCGTCTGGCGGGCAAGCTGGAAGAGCTCCGCCAGACCGGCGCCATCGCCGTCCAAATCGACGAGGCCGGGAAGACCCATTGCCCACGTTGCAAGCTGAAGCTGCCTCTCCCGGGCGAGGCCTGCCCACGGTGTTTGCCGCGCAAGGCGATCATCGCCCGGCTGTGGCAGATGGTGAAGCCTCAATGGTTGACGGCCGTGGGCATGTGCGGGTTGATGCTGGTGGGCGTCGTCATCGAGTTAGCCCCTCCCAAGCTGCAGCAGTATCTTGTGGACGACATCCTGACAGGGGGCGCGACGACTCCCGATGCGCACTCGTTGGTAAAGATGCTGCTGCTGGTGGTTCTGGCGCTGGCGGCCACACGAGTGATGTTGGGCGTCGTCAGTTGGCTCAAAGGGCTACTCGCAAACAAGGTCGGCGTGGCGCTCACGTTTGAACTGCGCGGGCAACTGGTTCGAAAACTGCACGCGCTCGGCGTTGGCTATTACGATCGCCACCAGGTCGGCTCGCTGGTGAGCCGCGTCGCTCACGATAGCGAGGTGCTGCACAGCCTGCTGCAACAGATCACCGGCGGCTTTCTCTTGCAGATCGTGCAGGTCGTCGCCGTCGGCGTGATGCTCTTCACCCTGAATCCGAAGCTCGCCCTCTACACGCTCATCCCGGCTCCGCTCGTCGTCGCCGGAAGCGTGTTCTTCTGGCGGCGCGTCTATCCAAACTACTATCGCTATGCCGATGCGAGCCATAAACAGGCCGGCCGGCTGTCCGGCATGCTGTCGGGCATTCGCGTGGTCAAGGCCTTCGCCCAGGAAGACCGCGAGTTCGAACAGTTTCAGCGAACGAGCGACAATCTGCGGCATTCGCGGACGGTGGTCGAGCGGGCGACCACTTCCTTCACGGCAATCATGGCGATGGTATTCAGCCTCGGTGGACTCATCGTGTGGTATGTCGGCGGGCGCGACGTGTTGGCCGGAGAGATGACGCTGGGATCGCTCATGGCGTTTCTGGCCTACCTGGCCATGTTCTACGCGCCGCTTTCGACGCTCTCGCAGTTGACGACCTGGCTGACCAGCTTCATGACGGGGTGCCAACGCGTGTTCGAGCTGATCGATACTCCCACCGAGACGCGCGACACCGAACATCCTCAGCGGTTGGCAAACGCGGAGGGGGAAATTCGCTTCGAAGGCGTCTCGTTTGGTTACGAGCGGCATCGACCCGTGCTCAAGGACGTCAGCTTCACCATCCGGCCCGGTGAGAAGATCGGAATTGTCGGCCGCAGCGGCAGCGGCAAGACGACCCTCGTGAATTTGATCAGCCGCTTTTACGACGTCGACTCGGGGCGAGTCTCGCTCGACGGCGTGGACGTGCGGCAGCTTGCGACCAGCGACCTGCGTCAACACGTTGGCGTGGTCCTGCAGGAGCCGTTTCTGTTTCGCGGCACGATTCAGGACAACCTGGTCTACGGCCGGCCCGAAGCCACGGCGGAGGATGCCATTGCCGCCGCACGCGCGGCCCAGGCCCACGATTTCATCCTCCGCAAGCCGCTGGGCTACGACACCTGGCTCGGAGAGCGCGGGGCGGGCCTCTCGGGCGGCGAACGGCAGCGCATTTCCATCGCGCGAGCGCTGCTCTATGACCCGAAGGTGCTGATTCTTGATGAAGCCACGAGCAGTGTCGATACCGAATCGGAGAAGTCGATCCAGGAAGCGCTGCAAATGCTGACTCGCGGTCGCACGACGTTGGCCATCGCCCATCGATTGAGCACGCTCCGCAACTCCGACCGCATCCTGGTGTTCGACGATGGCCGGCTAATCGAACAGGGGCCGCACGACGAGCTGATGCAACTCGACGGCACGTACGCGCGCCTTGTTCGCATCCAAACCCAGGTGGCACGCAACAAGCAATTCGAGGCGGCCCTGAATGGAATGGTCACGAACGACGCCCTCGACGATGAGCCTTCAGCGACGCCAGAAGGCGAGGCCACGGACGATGTTTCCCGCTGGCTGGTGCCGGACACGGCCACGCTGCATGGCGGCCCGCGCCAGACGCTCGAGCTCACGCTTCCCGATGGAAGCATCTGTCGAGGCGTGTTTGCGGTCCGCTGCTTTCCAGCCACGCGACCGGAGGAGTTTATCAGTCTGCGGATGTGCGAGCGTGACGGCCAGGAGCGAGAACTAGGCATGATGCGGCAACTCAGCGACTGGTCGCCGGAGAGTCAATCGCTCATCAGAGCCGCGCTCTCCCGCCGCTACCTGCTCCGACAAATCGAGGCGATCGACGACATCAAGCTGGAACAGGGCTATCTGAACTTCCAGGTGCGTACCGACCAAGGACCGTCCCAATTCACCATGCGTTGGACACAGGCTCAGACGCAGGATTTTGGCGATCGTGGCAAAGTACTCGTCGACGTCGAAGACAATCGGTTTCTGATTCCTGACGTCAACGCACTGCCTCGCCGGCAATGTGAGCTTTTTCAGCGGTTCGTCTACTGGTAGTACCGATCGTGCCCGCGGAAGCCGATTTCGTAGGACGGGACGCCAGGACTTGATAGAATCCCAGGTGGGTGTCCGATGCAATCACTCGCCGAGGGAGCCTCCATGGACCCGCGCGAAGCCGAGACTGTGGAATTGATCAAGCCGGCCCTCGCTGCCGAGAAGTACTTCTTCAAGTCCGCCATCAATCTGGCATTCGAGTTTGGCGCTGCCACTCACGTCGGGCTGAGTCGCGCGGAGAACCAGGACCACTACGCCGTCATCCGCCGCACGCGCACGCAAGAACTGTTGCTCTCAAACATCGCAACCGACCAATTCGTCCTGCCGCCCGATGAGTCGTACGGGATGGCCGTCGCCGATGGGATGGGCGCGACGGGACGCGGCGATTTAGCAAGCCAACTTGCGATTCGCACGGCCTGGGAGCTGGCCGGCAGGACCACCAGTTGGCTGATGCGGTTGGGAGATTTGAACACCACCGAGCTCGCCGAGCGCATCGAGGGCTTCACTTACAAGGTGCAAGAGGCCTTGGACGACGAGTTTCAAACGAACCCAGAGTTGGCCGACAGCGGCACCACCTGGACGAGCGCCTACTTTGTCAGCTCATTCGCCGTCGTCGCGAACATTGGAGATTCGCCCTGCTTTCTGTGGCGCGATGGAATGTTGGGACGTGTTTCGACGGATCACACAATCGAGCAGGAGTTTATCGCCGCCGGGGTGCCCAAGAGTATCGCCGGAAAGTTTGGGCACATGCTCACCCGCTGTATCGGATCGCACACGCACGACGCTCGCCCCGATGTCTATCACTTGCGGTTACAGGCGGGCGACCAGTTGCTTTTGTGCACGGACGGCCTGACGGACATGGTGGACGCCAAGCGCATTGCCGAGTGTCTGGACGACTCGAAGAGCGCGCAAGCAGCCTGCGACGGTCTTGTTCAGCTCGCGCTGGCGGGCGGCGGCAGGGACAACGTGACCGCCGTACTGGCCCGGGCGAAGCCGCACTAGCTGCCGCGACCCGGACGGGCTTTCCAGCTGCTCACGCCCGTTGGCTGCCCGGGAAAGATATGGATCGACTGTTCTTTGTCCGCGAAGTGCTTGGGGTGGTCATCCTTACTTGCAGCAAGTTCTCGCCGCGCACTGGCCATGCGGGGAGCACTGCGTGGAACAGCATGCCGTCGAACCATTCCGAATCCGTTCAGCCTGGTCGATCTTTGATCGGCCGTGTCCTCTGCTAGTTTGCAGACTAGGCTTCAGATGCGCCGTCTTCCTGGCATACCCCGATTCGTCGTGGAGTGCTGCGCGCGTCGTCGCCGTCCACTTTCAACGGCGGTCGCGGGTTTTGTCTCGAGGGGATTCTTCGGCCGCGGCCAGCAGGATTGCCCGTCGCTCTATTGCACCGGCGAAACGATCGGCACCCAGTCCAGCGGTCCAAGTTGTCGCGTCAGCATCCAGTCGAGCGAGCGAATCGCGTAAGGATCGCCATCGGCGTCCTCGACAACGATCGTCATATTCAAGTCAGGTGAGGCGGCCACGAGCTTGTGATTGTGATCGAGCAGCAGCACCGTCGGCCACGAATTGATACCGAGCGTCTTGAGAATGCCGGCTTTCTTGGCGTCGCTCTTCGGGGCATGAATCGTGGGCCAGTCGATTCGCAGCACTTCGTGCACCATCTTCGCCTTCTCAGGATCATCGTCCCCATTGATCCCAATCACTTTCAGACCCTTGTCGCGATAGGCACGCGCCAGGGCAACCTCGTGCGGCAGATCGGCCATGCAAGGACTGCACCAGGTGGCCCAGCAGATGATCAGGGTCGCCCGCTCGCCGAAGAATTCGCCGAACCGGACCGCGTTGCCCTCCAGGTCGGTGCACTCGATCGACGGCAGCGAGTCTCCGATCACCAGTCTGCATTGCGTGCTCGTGCCGGCTTCAGGTAGCCCAAACCGCGCGGCGTGCCTGTCAGCATGTTGGAGACTACCTTGGCAGGTTTGTTTACCTTGGCCGCATCCTCCTCGGCAAACAGGCCCGTGGAGAGCAGTGACAGAGCAGCAATCGCCAATAGCGATCCGCAGAAATAGAGTCGCTTCACCGTCGTGTCTCCTGATTCTCGGGGGGAGGGAACTCGCCGCGTGCTAAACCCGCAGATGCTTATCGTCCTACAGCTCGTATGTCTGCCTGGTATCCCCCCATCGTTACGGATCTTCGCGGCGACTGCAACAAGGATGCGACAATTGCTGGCGGGACGCCTTGCAACTGTGCCATAGCCGGTTAGATTGCACGGTTTCGCTCCCACGCGCCAGGTGCCAGCATGCTGTATATCGGCTTCTTCCGTTTCGAGTTTGATGATGCCGACGTCGGCCAGTCCGAGGGCCGATTCACCTACGCGGTCGAGGCGGCCGACGTCGACGAGGCCTGCGCCACGATGGCCAGCTCGATCATGGAGCAGCATGGCGATCTGCTGGGGAACACCGCCCAGTTGTTTCTGGACGACGTGGTGGAAATCAAATCGCTTCCGGCCGGCGGTGTCATCCTTCGAGCCGAACATGGCCCGCATCATGCCGACGATCCGATCTATTCGGTCGCGCTGCCGAACTACGACGGCGAGGAGTGCCTGAACTATCGCCAGGGACCCGATCCGCACGACGATCCCGAAGGGGCCAGCGAGTATGCCCCGGCGCCGTTCATCGAGTTCGAAGAGCAGGACGAGGAGTGAGCGGGCGCGTCCGAGCGCTCGCATCTGACTAGCTGACGAAGCTACTTCGCCGGCGGCGCGAGGCTGCCGAACAGTTCCACCGGCCAACTCGTCAGCCGCTCGATGCCCGCGGGCACTTCCTGTTGGAACTGCACGTAAGCCTGCACCTTGCCGCGACAGGTGTAGCGAATGGCCGTTGCGGTCTCTTTTTTGACGATCACGCCGAAGACCTTGTAGCCCATCAGCGTGCAGTCTTCGAGTTCGACGTGCAGCAGGTCGCCGCTCTGCACGCTTTGAATGATGCCGTCGGTCGGCGTGCCCGCAGGTTGCGAGAAGTTGAGCGCGGCGAGCTTGCAGCGAACGAGTCGGGCGTGCGTGTGCGTGTGAAATCCAAAGTTGCTGCTCTTAAACGCGCACTGCGGACCGACCAGCGTGCAGTCCTCGAACACGATATCCACATGCTGGGGCATCTCCTTATTCTCGAACCGAACGTACGCGCCCGAGGTGTCGCCCCAGAAGTCGAGCGACCAAAGCGAGCAGCGGCGAAACGTGACGGGCTCCTCCGGGCGGGAGAGGCAACTGGCCACGCCGCCGCCGAACGCGCGGCCGATGCCGACGCAATCCTCGACGACCACCGTGAACGGCACGACCTGGTCGACCAGGTCGAAGAACCAGCCGGCGTCCGAACCCGTGGCGTAGAGATGTTGGAATCGCCAGCGGTCCCAGACGACCGACGAAAAGCTTTCGGCCGCGTGCTCCTTCGACCAGCCCTTCTTGTAAGCGCGGATCGTGCTGTGCCAGTCGTAGCTTTTGAACCCTCGCTCGGGATCGCCGGAGTCGACGATCACCCAGCCGGTTGCGCCCGAACCGAGCTTGCCGTCGCGATCGCCAAAGAGCGTGTTGTACGCGCTGGCGACGCCTTTGTACTTCGGGTGCAGGTTCGCTTCGTGATAGGTGCCCGGCCGAACGGCGACGCGATGTCCACCCTGGTCGTCCGGCACGGCGTCCAGCGCCTTCTGAATCGATCGAAAGGCAGTCTGCCACGAGCGGCCGTCCGTGTCATCGCCCTCGGTCGAGACGTAGATCGTGGTGCGAGGTTCGGCCGTGCCTGCGTGTACTGATTCGATAGCGACACAGGCGAAAACGAACAGAGCGGCAAGTCGGAGAAGTACCATGAGGTGTCGAGGTTGTTGTCTGTGGGATGGTCCGTATCAAACGCCGCAAGTCTCGATGCTTCACGGGGCCGCGTCAAGCTATTGTCTCAGGCGACTGGGCCCAGCGAGCCGCATTCCTCGCGAATTGGTTGAAATCGCACCGGCAAGCTGACATGATCGGGCAGTCATGACGCTTCCACGATTCCTAGCGCCCGAGGTCTTCTGATGCCGATCGTCACATGCTTGCTCAAGTTGAATCGCAGGCACGCCGCCTGGGCCGTGCTGGCTGTTGCGGTGCTGACCGCGCCCGCGGCCCTTGCCGCGGCGCCGCATCTGGCCACCGGCATCAAGATCGGCGAAGTGACCGATCACTCGGCGATCGTCTGGACCCGGCTTACGAGAAACGCCGAGCGCAATCCGGCCAACGGCCCGACCGTGACAATCAAGTACGCGAAGCCCAAGCAGGACGACGCCAAGGCGCCGCGCCGCGAGCAGGTGTTCGAGGGCATCGTGTATCCCGATGGCGCGACGGTCGACGACTTGAAACAGGGCGCGCCGGGCGTCGACGGCGAGGTGCGCGTGTCGTGGAAGCCGCGCGAGGCGAGCGAGTGGCAGAGCGCGGCGTGGGAAGCGGTGGATCCTCTGGGCGATTTCACTCGCAGCTTCGAGTTGAACGACTTGAAGCCCGGCGCGAAGTATGACGTGCGCGTCGAGACGCGCGGCGTCGATGGCAGGCCGGGCCAATCGATGACCGGCGGATTTCATACGGCGGCGAAACCAAGCGATCCGCAGAAAGTCACGTTCGTCGCCGCCACCTGCTTCGGCGACGACGACCAGGACGTGCCCGAGGGTTTCAAGGTCTATCGCGCTATCGCCGCGCTCGATCCGCAGTTCTTCGTGCACACGGGCGACATCATCTATTACGACCAGTTGGCAAAAAACGTCGACCTCGCCCGCTGGCATTGGCAGCGGATGTATAGTTGGCCGACGAACGTGGAGTTCCATCGGCAAGTGGCCAGCTACTTCATGAAGGACGATCACGACACCTGGGTGAACGACTGCTGGCCAACGATGCAGACGCCGTACATGGGCGACTTCACGTTCCGCCAGGGGCAAGCGGTCTTCCGCGAGCAGGTGCCGATGAGCGATAAGACGTATCGCACGTTCCGCTGGGGCAAGGACCTGCAAGTCTGGCTCGTCGAGGGACGCGACTTCCGCAGCCCGAACACGATGCCCGATGGTCCGGACAAGTCGATCTGGGGCGCCGAGCAGAAGCGCTGGTTCAAAGAGACCGTCGACGCTTCGGATGCGACGTTCCGGATTCTGATCAGCCCGACGCCGCTCGTCGGGCCGGATCGCGATAAGAAAAACGACAACCTGGCGAACGCCGGCTTCGAGCATGAAGGACGCGAGCTACGCGAGTTCGTCGCCTCGCGAAAGATGCTCACCATCTGCGGCGACCGGCACTGGCAGTTCTTCTCAATCGATCCCGAGACGAAGGTCCGCGAGTACTCGAGCGGCCCTGGTAGCGACCCGCACGCCGGCGGCTGGGATCCCAAGGACTACCGACCCGAGATTCACCGCTTCCTGCGCGTGAAGGGGGGCTTCCTGTCGATGACGGTCGACCGGCCCGAGGGGAAGCCGACGCTCGTGGCGCGGTTCCACGATGTGAATGGCAACGTGGTGTATGAGGATGTGGTGAAGCCGGAGTAGGAAGCCGGTGCGCGGCGATAGGGACGCGCGAGTTCGTCAGTCCTTAGTGGTTTTCTCAGAAGCTGGTGGCAATTGTCCGCGAGATTGCCGGAGAATCTGCACCCACACAGTTAATGCGAGCGCGATTAAAACGGCCCCGATTCCGGTTAGCCCGTAGAACACAGCCGCCGCTGACCCACTTATCCCCTGATTTGGATCTGACAATACCGCTGGCAAAAAACAGAAGAACAACGCAAGCGTAAGAGACAACAGGAATACACTGCGAAGTCGAAGGTTGCTCATACGGCTAGCATATCAAACTGGGCCAAATTCGACACGCTCCGCGCACCCGGCTATCATGGCGGCGCTTCGCTACCGCTGCTCTCGGAGAACTCGACATGCGCCGCCCTGCCCTCCGACGTATCTTCTGCTTTGCGTTTGCCTGCTTGTCGCTGACGCAACTGACGAACAGTTTCGCCGAGGATGAAATGGCCTATTACGATCGTCCCCTCGGCAATCCGCGGCAAAGTCGCTCCGTCGTCGTGGCCAAGCACGGCATCGTCGCCACGAGCATTCCGCTGGCCGCAGAAGTGGGCGTCGACATCTTGAAGGCCGGCGGCAACGCGGCCGACGCCGCAATCGCGACCAACGCCATGCTGGGGCTCACCGAGCCGATGAGCTGCGGCATCGGCGGCGACGTGTTCGTGATCTATTGGGACAACAAAACCAAGAAGCTCTATGGCCTAAACGGTAGCGGCCGCAGTCCCTACACGCTCAATCGCGACGTCTTCAAGCAGAAGGGCCTCAAGAGCATCCCGGGCGAAGGCGTGCTGAGCTGGTCGGTGCCCGGCTGCGTCGACGGTTGGGAAACCCTCCGGGCGCGCTTCGGCAGCAAGCCGCTCGCCGAGATTCTCGCCCCCGCAATCGACTACGCCGAGAACGGTTTCGCCGTGAGCGAGATCATCGCCGGCTTTTGGCAGCATGTTTCGCCGAAACTCAAGCAGTATCCCGACACGGCCAAAACGTATCTGATCGATGGTCACGGTCCAGCCGAAGGCGAGATCTTTCGCAATCCATATCTGGCGGCGAGCTACCGCGCGATTGCCAAAGACGGTCCGGCGGCGTTCTATCGCGGCAAGATTGCCCAGCAGATTGCCGACTACGCCAAGGCCAATGGCGGGTACATGACGCTCAAGGATCTGGCCGATCACGCGTCCGAATGGGTCGAGCCAGTCTCGACCAGCTACCGCGGCTACGACGTCTGGGAACTGCCGCCCAACGGCCAGGGAATCGCCGCCCTCCAGATGCTCAACCTGATCGAACCGCACGACGTCCGCGGGATGGGGCTCGGCAGTCCCGAGTGGTATCACCTGTTCGTCGAGGCCAAGAAGCTGGCCTTCGCCGATCGTGCCAAGTGGTATGCCGACCCGGCGTTCAGCAAGCTGCCCATCGCCGAGCTCGTGTCGAAGCCGTATGCCAAAGAGCGGGCCAAGCGGCTCGACATGGAGAGCGCCGCCGTCGATGTGCCGCCGGGAAATCCGCTGCTCGAGCGGAGCGACACGGTCTATCTCACCGTGGTTGATAAGGACCGCAATTGCTGCTCGTTCATTCAGAGCAATTTCGCCGGCTTCGGTTCCTGGATCGTGCCGGGCGACGTCGGGTTCGTGATGCAGAACCGCGGCGAACTGTTCGCCCTCGACGACACGCACTTGAACCGGCTGGAGCCGCATAAGCGGCCCTTCCACACGATCATTCCGGCCATGGTCACTAAGGACAATAAGCCCTGGTTCTGCTTTGGCGTGATGGGTGGCGACATGCAGGCCCAGGGGCACGTGCAGGTGCTCGTGAACATGATCGACTTCGGCCTGAACCCGCAGCTTGCCGGCGATGCCGCCCGAATCCGGCACGAAGGGAGCGCCTCGCCCACGGGCGACCCGGCCGAGAGCAACGGCGGCAAGGTGGTGGTCGAGCCGCAGGTGCCGGAAGACGCCGTGGCCGCGCTCCGCAAGCGCGGGCATCAGGTCGAACGTGCCCGCGGCGGCGGATTCGGCGGCTATCAGGGTATCCTCATCGACTGGGAGCGCGGCACCCTGTTCGGGGCGACCGAAGCCCGGAAAGACGGCTGCGCGGCAGGGTACTGAGCCGCCCTTTCTTCCCGCATTACCCGATCAACTGGTCGGTGAATTGCGCCAGCGATAAGGCAAATCCGAGCTGCGGTTTCAAGTGTCTGCGCAATCGCGAAAACCTGTCGCGTCCGTAATCGTTCGGGCGCCCGTGGTTGTGAATCGCCCAGCATTTTGAAAACTAATCCTCCCAATTCGCAGCATGACCCTTTTAATCACTCGTTTCGCCAATTATTCTGGAACTCGCTCGATCGCCCCGGTCAGAGGATGACGGGAAGGCGGCGGTCCATCGCAAATGCGGTGACGGAGGGTGAAGGCCCGACCCAGGTCTTTGCTAGTTCCCGGGGGCATCACGAAGCGACCGAGTCATTGGAGGGAAACCAAGTGCAGCTCTATGTCCTCTTGTTGGCTGGCGCCCTGCTCGCCAGTCCCACCGCCGAACCCGTCTCGTATCAACAAGACGGAACCCGCCTCGCCGCCTGCCGTATCAAGAATTGGATCAGTGGTTACAAGCAACCGGGCCCGACGATCAATGGCAGCGGAACGCTGACCGCGATCGACGGAGACGCCGGATTGGTTCTCACTGCCGCCCACCTGTTCGAAGACGAAGTTGGTCCGATCACGGTCGATTTCCCCGATGGCCAGAACTCGGGTGCCCGGATCCTGGCAATCGATAAGAAGCTGGATGTCGCGGCCCTATGGATCTATGCCCCGAAAGGCATTCGGCCGGTTCCGATCGCCGACCAGGCTCCGGCCGTAGGCGAGGTGGTGGAGATCTGGGGTTACGGTCCCAAGCGGTTCCGCGCGTTTTTGGCCGCAATTTCCCCGCCGATCCCGATGGAAGGCGATGTACCGTTGTCGCTGATCGCCGCGCAAGGCGTCCAGGAACGCCAGGTGACAATTCCCGGCGACAGCGGCGGCCCGATGATCGCCAATGGCAAGCTGGTCGCCGTGCACTGGGGCTATCGTGGCAGCGAGGACGACCCGCGCCGCTGCGTGCACGCCCTGGGCTGCAATATGCTCCGCGACTGGCTCAAGGAGCGGGTCACTCCCACGGTCTGGGCCCAGGTTCTGGCCGACCCGGTCCGTAGCGTATCGATGAACTAAGCACGGAATTGGTGCTTGGCTGACCAATCGATCACGCGCGCCGCGTTTCGACAGGAAAACGGTGTCAGGAACCTTTGTTTCTGTTTCAAACAAGAAAACGGTTCCTGGCACCGTTTCCGGCCGGTGCTTGCAGACGACAACGGATGCGCACGCCGCGTGAGAGTCCACTTGGATCTGCGGATCGGCGACAACGTGCGCCTGCCGTAATGGGCAGTGTCTGGCAGCGGGGAAGTCACGAGCAGCAATGAAAAAAGGCCGCCCCTCGGCAAGCGAGAGGCGGCCTCGATTCGTGACATACTTTCCGACGTTTGCCAACTAGGCCGACCGACGACGACGGCGAATGACCACAGCCAGGCCGCTGGCGGCCAGCGCGCCCAGCACCAGCGACGACGGCTCGGGCACTTCGGTGATGAAGCCCGTCGCCCGAAGTTGGCCGGCGAGGCTCAACTGCAAATCGAGAATCTCCGTCGGCAATCCGATTTCTTCCAGGCTGGGGAGGGCAATCTCGACGGGCAGAACCAGTGTCGACTGCGTGATCAGGCTGCCAGGAGAAACCGTGCCGTCTGCTGCGGCCGTATTCGGCAACGAAACACCGCCCAGCGTGGCCAGGTCGATCCGCGTGCCGATGCCGAGTGAAACGGTCGAGTTGATCAGGTTCGTGCTCACCGTCAGACCCAGGTCGGGTACCGCGCCAGCCAGCAAATTTAGCGCCGCCGCCACGGCCAGGGTATCGACAAAGTTCGCCTGATCGAACACCAATGCGCCATTCAGGTCGGCAAAGCCCGTGGCGATGCTGATGCTGGTGGCGTTGGCATCGAACACGCCGCCAGCGCCAATCGGAGTCCCGTTACCGGTCACGTCGAGGTCCAAGTCCCGGATCGCCAGCGACATGTTGAACGACTGCAGAGACCCAAGACTCAGAGTGATGTCAACGCCCTCGATCGGAATCGTGAACGAGGGGATTTCGATGCCGATCGGAGCGTTGATGTTCACGCCGTAGTTCGCCGCGGCCGTGCCGGCCGCGCCGTTCACATTGGGCGAGTACTGCAGCGGAATGTTGAGAAAGCCCGTCGGATTGACGGCCGAAGCGGCGCTGCCACCGGGAAAGTTGATTGCGCTGCCAGGGACCGGACCAAGGGCGTCGTTTGAAAACCCAACGGCAAGCGTGCCGTTGTAACGCGTGATCGCGTTGGCCTGCTGCTCGGTGACGGTCAGCGTGCTACCGAGAATGCTGCCACCAGCGGTGAGATTTAGCTGGCTTTGATTCTGTGTGATGTTGTAGGTGTTTGCCGCCCGCGCAGGCATGGCAAGAAGAGCGGCTGCCGCCAAAGCGAGAGCCAGATTACGGATGCACCTCATTAGCGTTCTCCCAAGTTGTCACGTGAAAGCGTGTTCAATTTTTGCCCGTAGTCCGCCGAGTGCACGAGAGCGCACCGGCTGAACGCATGCCCATCATGCTCCGAGGCCAAGGTGAATGCAAGAGCTTTTAGGCACTTTTCAGGTGGATTTCGATTGGCATGCCCGTTCGCACCAGAAACGGACATCCCCTTCTTGCGGACCGGTTATAAGTCCTAGAGAATGGGGGACACCGGTTCCCTTTCGGCAGCCGCCTTCTCTCAGCGTTTTCGATGCTTTCCAAGCTCCACACCTTCTCGCTCGTGGGAATCGAGGCCCTGCCGGTCGAAGTCGAGGTCGACGTTTCCCCCGCGGCGCTCCCCAAGACCATCCTCGTCGGCCTGCCCGAAGCCGCCGTCAAGGAAAGCACCCACCGCGTGGAGCGGGCCCTGGTCAACTCCGGTTACCTGCGTCCCAGCGATCGGATCGTGATCAACCTGGCCCCGGCCGAACTTCCCAAGCAGGCCGCCTCGTTCGATCTGCCGATCACGCTCGGCATCCTGGCTGCCAGCGGCCAGATCGCATCCGACCTGTTCGAGCAGTATTCCGTCGTCGGTGAGCTCGCGCTCGACGGCAGCACGCGTCCCACGCGCGGCGCGCTCTCGATGGCC
>JBGSKX010000019.1:0-4738 GCA_041741015.1 Pirellulales bacterium | reverse complement strand
GTGTGACGGGCGCGGCGACGGGGCCGGTGGAAGGTGGCGGACGCGCTGGTGGTTACTTTACGGGCGCGACCGGGACGACGATCTATCGCGGCGATGCATTTCCGACGGAGTACGTGGGGCAATCGTTCACGGGGGACGTCGGCTCGAACATCGTGCACCGGAAGATCCTGAAGCCGAACGGCGTGGGGCTGATCGCCGATCGCGCGGACGCGCGGCGCGAGTTCGTAGCCTCGACCGACAACTGGTTCCGGCCGGCGCAGTATGCGAACGCACCCGACGGGACGCTGTACATCATTGATGTGTATCGCGAAGTGATCGAGCATCCGGCGAGCTTGCCGCCGGAGATCAAGAAGCATTTGGACCTGACCAGTGGCCGCGATCGGGGGCGAATCTATCGCGTCGTGCCGGACGGCTTTAAGCAGCCGAAGCTGCCGAAGCTGAGCAAGGCGCCGATCGCGGAACTCGTGAAGTCGCTCGCCAGCACGAACGGCTGGACGCGCGACGCGGCCTCGCGCGTGCTCTACGAACGGCAGGACAAGAGTGCGGTGGAACCATTGCGACAGCTGGCCGCCGACGGCGAGCTGCCCCAAGCGCGGATGCAGGCGCTGTATGCACTCGCGGGCTTGAATGCGCTTTCCGCGTCTGATCTGCTGGCGCGGCTGGAAAGCAATGATGCACGCGTACGCGAACACGCGGTGCGCCTGTCAGAGCGGCTTGCGAACAACGACTCCAAGCTGCGCGACAAGCTGCTGGCGATGGCCGGCGATGATGACCTGCGCGTGCGTTATCAGCTCGCGTTCTCTCTAGGCGAAGTCAATGATTCGCAGGTCTCGGCGGCGCTGGCGACGATTCTCAAGCGTGATGCCGGCGACTCGTGGGTCCGGCTGGCTGTGTTCAGTTCGCTGGCCAAAGGCGCGGGAAGCGTGTTCGGTGATCTGGCGGCGGATAAAGCCTGGCGTAAAACACCGGAAGGCCGCGAGGTGCTGCACGAGCTGGCGCGGTACATCGGCCGGCAGAACAATCGGGAAGAACTCGCGCCCGTGCTGGCAGCGCTTGAATCGTTGCCGGCCGAGGATATTGCGACGAGCGCGGCCATTGTGCGCGGCCTGGGCGAAGGCATGGCCCGGCAGAAGGGGACCTTCGAAGCCAAGCTCGCGGCGGTCGCGAGCGATAAGGCGGTTGAGATCCTGCGCGGAATGCTGGCCACTGCGCGGACTTCGGCCGCGGATGAGGCTCGCCCGGCGAGCGATCGCGTGGAAGCGATCCGGCTGCTCGCGCTGGATAGTTTCGCTAGTTGCGGCGAGGTGCTCGCTGGTCTGGTTTCGAATCGTCAGCCGCAGGAGATTCAATCAGCGGCGCTCGTGACGTTGGGTGGATTTGCCGAGCCGAGTGTCGCGGAGACGATTCTGGCGACGTGGCCCACGCTTAGTCCGCGGTTGCGAGCCGAAGCGACGGAAGTCTTGTTTGCCCGCGAGGAGCGGATTGCGGCGCTGCTGGCGGCGGCCGAGGCGGGGGAGATTAACCTGGCCGATGTCGAGCCGGCGCGATTGCAATCGCTGGCGAAGCACTCGAGCGAAGCGATTCGCAAGCGGGCCGAACCACTCGTGGCGAAGATCAAAACGAGCACTCGGCAGCAATTGATCGATGAGTATCAATCGGCGCTGTCGCAGCACGGCGACGCCTCGCGCGGGCGACAGGTGTTTCAGAAGATCTGTGCCGCGTGCCATCGAATGGAGAATACCGGGCACGAGATCGGCCCCAGCCTGGCAAGTTTCCGCACGCGCGGGGCAGATGCGATTCTGGTGAACGTGCTCGATCCGAATCGTGAGGTGAATCCGCAGTTTGTGAATTACCTGGTGCTGACGGCGGACGGGCGCTCGATGTCGGGCATGATCGCTTCTGAAACGGCCAACAGCGTGACGCTGCGACGTGCCGAGAACGCGACGGATACGATTGAGCGGGCGGATATCGACGAGATGCGCTCGAGCGGTCTGTCGATCATGCCCGAGGGGCTTGAGAAGCAGATTGACGTGCAGTCGATGGCGGATTTGCTGGCGTATCTGATGAGCGCAATCTAAGCCAGGCGGAGCGAACTCGCGATGAACAGGCGGTCATCTTCTATGGTCACGCGTCGGGAGTTTTGTCGTGGTGTCGTGGCGGGTGGCGTCGGAATGGCGCTAGCAGGACAGAGTCGACCAGCGGCCGCGGCCGAGTTTCCCAAGGGGCGCTACGTCGACGTCCACACGCACCTGGGGCAGACCTGGAACACCACCGAGCCTCTGTCGGCCGCGCAGTTGCTGCAGTGGATGGATCAGAACGACATTGCGCAGTCCGTGGTGCTGCCACTGGTTTCGCCCGAGTCGTCATCGTATCTGCTGACGTCGGACTTTGTGCTCGAAGCCACGAAGCCGCATCGCGACCGGCTGATTCCGTTTTGCAGCATCGACCCGCGCACAAGTTACTCGGGCGGACTCAAGGGGCTGACCGACATGCTGCGAAAGTATGTCGACGCGGGAGCGAAGGGATTCGGCGAACACAAGCCCGGCGTGCATGTGGACGATCCGCGGAATATGACGATCTATGCCGCGTGCGGCGAGCTGGGGCTGCCAGTGCTGTTTCATCTCGATCAGTTGCGAAACCTAGACGAACCGGGACTGCCGGGCCTGGAACGCGCACTCAAGGAGCATCCCAAAACCAACTTCATCGGCCATGGGCCGGGCTGGTGGGCTTCGATCTCGGGCAACATCACGGCCGAGGATCTCGCGCGCTATCCCGACGGCAAGGTGCAGCCAGGCGGAGCGATCGACACGCTGATGGAGAAGCATCCGAACCTCTACGGCGACCTGTCGGCCGGCAGCGGCGCGCAGGCGATCAGCCGCGATCCGGAGTTTGGGCCGCAGTTTCTCGTCCGACGTGCAGACCGATTGATGTTTGGAACCGACTATCTTTCGCCGGGGCAGGAAGTGCCGCAGTTGGAGCTGTTTCGGAGCATGGGCCTGCCAGCGGATGTGCAGGCCGCGATATTTCGCGATAATGCGCGAAAGCTACTAGGGCTGTCGTAAGAATCGCTCAGTTCAATCCTTTCTCCTTGAGGCAGACTTCATGTTGCTGCGCATGCTGGCCGCACTCTTGCTGATGATTGGGGCGCTTGCCGGCAATGCGACAGCGGCGGGTTGGAAAGCCGGCGCGGCGCGCGAGAAGATCACGCCCGGGCAGTCGATGTGGATGGCGGGCTACGGCTCGCGCAATCATCCGGCGACGGGATTTCTGAACGACCTGTGGGCGAAGGCCCTGGTGCTCGAAGATGCCGGTGGGAAGCGAGCCGCGATCATCACGCTTGACCTGGTGGGCATCGGGCCGGACACGGCCGATCCGATCCTAGCCGCGCTCGAAAAGAAATACAACCTGCCGCGGGCGAGCGTCGCGATCTGCTGTTCGCACACGCACAGCGGCCCTGTGGTTGGAAAGAATCTGCGTTCGCTGCACTACGATCTGATCGACGCGGAGCAGCAGAAGCTGGTCGATGCGTATGCCGCGGAGTTCATCGAGAAGGTCGTCGCGCTGGTCGGCCGTGCGGTAGACGGTCTCGCGCCAAGCGAGCTGGCCTATGCGACGGGCACGGCCACGTTCGCCGTGAATCGCCGCAACAACGCCGAGGCGGAAGTCCCCAAACTGCGCGAAGCGGGACAGCTCAAGGGACCGTTTGATCACGACGTGCCGGTGCTGAAGGTGACCGGTGCGGACGGAAAGCTCGTGGCGGTGCTGTTTGGCTACGCCTGTCACGCCACTGTGCTGTCTGAGTACGACTGGTCGAGCGATTATCCGGGCTTCGCGCAGGAGGCGATCGAGCGCGAGCATCCCGAGTGCACAGTGTTGTTTTTTGCGGGATGCGGGGCGGACCAGAATCCGATACCCCGCCGGCAGGTCGGGCTGGCGAAGAAGTATGGGGCGGAGCTCGCGCAAAGCGTCGAGGCGGTGCTCGATGGCAAGATGAAGCCACTCGCTGCGAAACTTGACGCGAAGCTGACGACCGTGCCACTGGAGCTGGCCCACGTGCCCACGCGCGAGGAGGTCGAGCAGGACGCGAAATCGCAAGATAAGTACGTTGCCGCGCGAGCGAAGCACTACTTGGCTGAGCTCAATGCCGGGCGGTCGATTCCGGCGACATATCCCTATCCAGTTGAAGTCTGGCAGCTTGGCGATGAACTGACGTTTGTGGCTTTGGGAGGCGAGGTCGTTGTGGACTATGCCCTGCGGCTCAAAATGTCGCACGGTGAAAAGACCACCTGGGTGGCCGGCTATTCGAACGACGTGATGGCGTACATCCCTTCGCGGCGGGTGCTGACCGAGGGCGGCTATGAAGGTGGCGGGGCGATGGTGTACTATTCGCTGCCGTCGCCGTGGAGCCCCGCGGTGGAGGAAGCGATCGTCACCGCGGTCGATGGGATGATGCCGGCGAAGTGAGAATTCTTTCGCGGCCTAAGTACTCGCCGCTTAGTTCCAGAGGGACTCGTGATGCGCAGCACGTGGTCGTTCAGTTCCGCAGGGCAGATCGTGTTCGGCAGCGGAGCCGTCTCGCAACTTCCCGACCTGTTGGGCCGGCTGAAGCTCTCGCGCGTGTTGATCGTGACGGACGAGATATTGGCGAAGGTCGGCCTGGTCGACACGGTGCGTGGTGCGATCGGTTCGGCCGCGACGATTGAGGCGTTCAGCGGCGGCGAGCCGGAACCTTCGCTAC
>JBGSKX010000018.1:0-36890 GCA_041741015.1 Pirellulales bacterium | reverse complement strand
CGTCGCGGCGCTGTCGGCCCGCGACGGCCGCGTGCGCTGGGCCGCCACCTATCCGCGGGCGAAGAAGGCTGCCCCCGACGGTCGCGACCGCCGCACCGCACATTACTATCGCGATCTCAACCCCTGCGTTTACGATCGCGGGCGGTTGCTCGTCGCTCCGGCAGATTTCGCAGGCATCTTCGCGCTCGATGCCGCCACCGGCGAATTGCTGTGGGAAAGTCAACTGCCGGAGGATGTCGTCCATTTGCTGGGCGTGGGTAGCGGCAACCTGATTGCCAGCGGCGACGCGCTGTGGTGGATCGACGCCGCGGGTGGCAAGGTCCTCCGCCGCTGGCCAGACACTTCGCCACTCGGGCAGGGCAGGGGCCTCTTGATGGGTGACCAGATTGTGTGGCCAACGCACGAAGCGCTGTACATCTTCGATCAACGCGTGCCTGCTCCCGCGGACACGGCACGTGCGCCGATCGTGCTCACCGAGCGCGGGGCGACAGTCGGGAACCTGGTCGCGGCGGGCGATCTGTTCCTGATAGCCACGCCTGATCGACTTTTCGGCTTCCAGCAGCAGGGGCAAATCCCTGTCCGCGCTCAGACGGCGATTGCAGCCGGCGGCGAGGGAAGCGACGATCAAAGTACTCCCACGACGAAATAAAGCATTGCGTGCGATCGAATCAACACGACCCTGAGCGAATACTCTCATGAACGCAGATGACGACGTGCGGCGCGTGCAGGAGTTGAACGAAGCCTTTCGCCGAATCACCGGCGAACTTGGCAAAGTGATTGTCGGTCAGCAGCAAGTCATTGAAGAGCTGCTCATCGCAATGTTTGCCCGCGGCCACTGCCTGCTGGTGGGCGTGCCGGGCCTCGCCAAGACGCTGATGATTCGCACGCTGGCCGATTCGCTCTCGCTCAAGTTCAGCCGGATCCAGTTCACGCCCGACCTGATGCCGGCCGACATCACCGGCACGGAGGTGATCCAGGAGGACAAGTCAACCGGCACGCGCGAGTTCCGCTTCCTGCCTGGGCCAATCTTCGCCAACGTACTCTTGGCCGATGAAATCAATCGCACGCCGCCGAAAACGCAAGCCGCACTGCTCGAAGCGATGCAAGAGCACCAGGTCACCGTCGGCGGTCGGCGTCACAAGCTTACCGAGCCGTTCTTTGTCCTGGCCACACAGAATCCAATCGAGCAGGAAGGCACCTATCCGCTGCCAGAAGCTCAACTTGACCGGTTCATGTTCAACGTGTTCGTCGACTATCCCGACGAAGACGAGGAGTTCCAGATCGTCAAGCAAACCACGGCCGACGTGCACTACGAGATCACACCCACGCTTTCGGCAGACGACATCACGGCGCTCGGTCAGATCGTGCGCAGGGTTCCGATCGCGGACTCCGTGATGCGATACGCCTTGCAGTTCACACGGCTGACGCGAAAGGAGAAGACGGAAGTACCGGCCTTTATCCGCGACTATGTGAGCTGGGGCGCCGGTCCCCGTGCGAGCCAGTACCTGGTGCTAGGGGCGAAAGCCCGGGCCGTGCTGCACGGGCGTTACTACGTCAGCGGCGAGGATATTCGCGCCGTGGCTTACCCGGTGCTGCGGCATCGAATCATGACCAATTTCAATGCCGAGGCCGAGGGTATCAAGACCGACGACATCATTCGCCTTCTGATCGAAACCATCCCCAGCGACGAAACCGAGGCCGCCGGACGTGGACGCCAACCCCAAGTATTTAGATCCGCAGACGCTGGCTAAGCTCCAGGGCCTGGAGCTCCGCGCCCGCTCGATCGTCGAAGGCTATGTCTCCGGCGTGCATCGCAGTCCCTACCACGGATTCTCGATCGAGTTTGCCGAGCATCGCGAGTACAGCCCCGGCGACGACCTGCGCTACGTCGACTGGAAGGTGTTCGGCAAAAGCGACAAGTTCTATCTCAAGCAGTACGAGGAAGAGACCAACCTGGTCGTGTACCTTGTGCTCGACACGAGCGAGAGCATGCGCTACAAGAGCGACGATGCGGCCCTTTCCAAGCTGGAGTATGCCCAGTGCATCGCAGCTTCGCTGGCCTATCTCGTCTTGCAGCAGCAGGACAGCGTGGGCCTGGTCACATTCGATAGCGAAGTCCGCAGCCTGGTCCGCCCCAGCAGCAACCCGTCCCATCTCAAGCAGCTCTTGCACGTGATGGAAACGAGCGAGCCGCACCGCAAGACTCGCACTGGGCCGATCTTTCACGATCTGGCCGAACGCCTGAAGCGCCGCGGACTCGTCGTGATCCTCAGCGATCTGTTCGACGATGTCGGCACGATGCTTGCCGGCCTGAAACACTTCCGTCATCGCCGGCACGACGTCGTGATGTTTCACGTGCTCGATCCCGCGGAGCTCGACTTCCCATTCAAGCAGACGACACTCTTTAAGGGGCTCGAACAGCTTCCTGACGTGCTTACCGACCCGCGCTCGCTGCGGCAGGCCTACCTGGAAGAGTTTGGCAAATTCTTGAACGCAGTCCGCAAAGGTTGCCGCGATCAGAGGGCGGACTACCTGCAATTGCGCACGGACCAATTGCTCGACGTCGCTCTTTCCAGCTATGTTGCGGCCCGTATGGCCCGGATGGCATAAACGAAACCAATGTTCACCGCGGCGCCACTCTTGGCTTTCGGATTTGCCAACCTGCTGATGCTGGGTTGGCTGGCCGCTGCCGCTGCGCCGATCCTGATTCATCTCTGGAACAAGCGGCGCTATCGCGAAGTCTCCTGGGCAGCGATCGAATATCTGCTCGCCGCGATGCGAAAGAACTCGCGGCGCATGCGCATTGAGCAGCTCCTGCTGCTCATTGTCCGTACGGCAATCATCGTCCTGCTGGTGCTCGCCGTATCGCAGCCCTACCTCGAAAAGCTGGGACTGCCGTTCACCCCCGGTCAGCGGACACTCAAACTGCTGGTGATCGACGCTTCCTATTCGATGGGCTATAAGCCAACCGACAAGAGCCGCTTCGATCGAGCCAAGGAGCTTGCCGAACAAATCGTCGACGATAGCGCCGAGGGTGACGCGTTTGCCCTCGTCCTGATGGGCTCTCCGCCCGAGGTCATCGTGGGCCAGCCGGCGGTCGAACCGGCCGGCTTCATCGAGGAGATCGATAACCTCCGCTTGCCGCACGGCGGCGCGGATCTCTCGGCGACACTCGCACAGGTCGAACGCATTGCACAAGCGGCCGAAAGCGAAGGTCTCACCCAGGTCGAAGCCTACTTTCTCACGGATCTCGGGCGCAATACCTGGGGCGCCGACACAAGCGGGACTGCCGAAGTTCGTCAGAGGCTCGAACGACTCGCCCAGCGAGCATCGCTCGTCGTGGTCGATCTGGGGCAGCCGTCGGCCGAGAATCTCGCGATCACTGGTCTCGCGACCGGCGAGCCCTTTGTCACGACGACGCGCGACGTCGCGCTCTCGGCCCAGGTGCGTAATTTCGGCAGTCAACCGCAGACCCACAAGCTCGTTGAGTTACTCGTCGATGGCCGGCGCATCAAGGAAAGTTACGTCGACGTCGCTCCGGGACAACAGGCCCAGGTCACGTTCAACCACCGCTTCGATTCGCCGGGCGATCACGTCGTCGAACTGAAGCTCGACTCCGACCTGTTGGTCGTCGACAACCAGCGCTGGCTATCCGTCCCAGTGAAGGAGCATTTGCGAGTCCTGTGCGTCAACGGCAAGCCCGGTACGACGCCGATGACCGGCGCGGCCGATTACCTTGCCCTGGCGCTTAATCCCACAGCCGGAGATGCCCAGGCGACGGGGGCAATCACGCCCGAAGTGATCTCCGAGAGCGCGCTCATCGAGCGCGACCTTTCGCAGTACGACTGCGTCTTCTTCTGCAATGTCGCCCAGTTCACGGCCAGCGAAGCGCGATTGCTCGAAGGCCTACTCGCACGCGGTGGCGGGCTGGTGTTCTTTCTGGGAGATCAAGTGCTCGCCGATCGCTACAACCGCGAGCTGACCGGCGAACAACAGCTTCGCATCTTGCCGGCGAAGCTGGGGCCGATCATTCGCGAAGCGCAGTACCAGTATCGCTTCGATCCGCTCAACTACCGGCACCCGCTCGTGAACGTGTTTCAGGGACGCGAGCAGTCCGGGCTGCTAACGACGCCGGTCTACACCTATTTCAAACTGGAATTGCCGCCAGAGAGCAAGGCCCGGGTCGCGCTCGCGTTCGAAGGGGGCGATCCGGCCATCGTCGAAGAGCAGATTGGCCGCGGTCGCTCGATTCTGGTCGCGACCGAGTGCTCGCTGTCGAGCATCGACCCCGCGACAAAGAACCCCTGGACGACGATGCCGGCCTGGCCCAGTTTTGTGCCGCTCGTGCAAGAGCTCGTATCGCTTGCCGTGGGCGGACAGCTTGCCGAACGAAACGTCGAGGTCGGTCAGCCACTGGGCGAATCGCTCTCAGCAATGTCGTCGCGACCCACGATTGCAATCACCACTCCGGCCGGCAATCGCGAGGAAGTCCGGATGACGCTCGAACCGACGATCAGCCGCTGGAGCTTTGCCGACACGCGCGAAAGCGGTGCCTATGGAATTGAGCTAGGCACGCCCGTCGACCGAAAGCAGGCCTTCGCGGTAAACGTAAACACGGCCGAAAGCGACCTGGCCAAGATCGCGCCCGAGGAACTGCCACGCGAGTTCACGACACATCAGAAATCGGACCTCGACGACGCCGAGTCGCCGGCGATCGTCAAACGCAGCGGACTGCACAAGAGTCTGCTATATGGTGTGCTCGGTCTTTTATTGACAGAAACTTTCCTGGCCTGGTGGTTTGGGAACGCTCGACGATGAATGGAACCCTGCCAGATCGGCTTGCCACTTGGCTCGGCGTTGACGCCGCCAGTCCCGGCGAGGGTACGATCTGGACACTCGAAAACACCTGGAGTTGGGCACCCTGGGCGACGCTGCTATTGATCCTTTTCGCGGTCGCGTGGGTCACGTTCTTCTACGCTCGCGAAGGTTCGTCGGCAGGTCGCCTCATCCGCGGCCTATTGATCGGCGTACGGTTGGCGCTCATCATGATCATCTTATTCATGATCGCCGAATTTACGCTCTCGTTGCGGCGGACGGGGTTGCCGACCGTCGCCGTGCTGGTCGACGACTCGGCCAGCATGGGAGTCCTGGATCGCTACGATGCCGCGCAGGTTCAGTCACTAGTCGCGCGGCGGATCGAAGTGGCCGGTTTCGAACGTCCCGATCGATTGAACCTGGCCAAAACCGTGCTGCTCAAGAAGGGCACTAACCTGCTCGAATCGGTCGAGCGAGACTACCGTCTGCGGCTGTACTTCGTCTCGAGTGCGGCCGAACCCGAGGAAGGAAAACTCGCCGCGCTTCGCAAAGCGGTCGAAGTGCGCGAGCCGAACGGCGACAGCACGCGACTTGGCGCCGGCATACGTCACGTACTCAGCGACCTGCGTGGTTCGCCCCCCGCAGCCATTATCCTGCTCACCGACGGTGTGAATACCGAGGGGGAGAGCCTGGCCGATGGCGCCCGCCTTGCTCGGCGGAAGAGCGTGCCGTTGTTCACGGTTGGCCTCGGCAGCGAACAGCCGCTCCGCGACCTCGAACTTGCTGATCTGCTGGTGGACGACGTCGTGTTCGTGGACGACGTCGTGAATTTCGAGTTCAAGCTCACCGGCCGTGGTCTGGTCGGAAAAGAAGTTGAAGTGGTCCTTCGCCAAAAGGACAGTAACGTCGTATTAGCCAAGATGAAGGCCACCATCGGCGAGGACGGCGAGCCGCAACATCTGCACCTTCCGTTTCGCCCTACGGAAGTCGGCGAGTTCGAATACGTCGTCGAAGTCGAACACCTGTCAGACGAAGCCCAGGCGGAAAACAACCGCCAACTCCGGCTGGTCACCGTTCGCAAGGAACAGATCAAGGTCTTGTTCGCACAGGGCTATCCGAATTTCGAGTTTCGTTATCTCAAGCACATGATCGAGCGCGACGCGACAATCCAGCTTAAAACCGTGCTGCAGGAAGCCGATCTTGAGTACGCCGAACTGGACCAGACAGCGCTTCGCGTTTTTCCCGTTCGCCGCGAGGAACTCTTCGAGTTCGACGTCGTGATCTTCGGCGACGTGAATCCCAGCTTCCTCAGCACCGCGGTGCTGGCGAATCTCAATGAGTTCGTCGAGAAAAAAGGGGGCGGCGTCGCCTTCATCGCGGGTCCGCGCTACCTCCCACTCGCGTATGCCGGCACGCCCATCGAGCCCTTGTTCCCCATCACACTTTCCGCCGCGATCGCTCCCGACCCGACGCAGCCGCTCGAAGAGGGCTTCGTCGTTCGGCCCACCGATCTCGGCATGGTCAGTCCGCAGATGCAGCTTGGCGACAATGCGGCCGAGACGGCCAGAATCTGGGCGAACCTCTCGCCAATGTACTGGCTGCTCGAAGCCGGCGAAGTGAAGCCGGCAGCACGCGTGCTGGCCGAGCATCCAACGAAAGTAGCGCCCGACGGTCGGCCGCTGGGCGTGTTCTTTATGCAGTACGTCGGCGCCGGTAAGGTATTGTTCCATGCCACCGACGACACCTGGCGGTGGCGCTATCGCGTGGGCGACGTCTTCTTCGCCCGCTACTGGGTTCAAGCCGTGCGGCATCTCAGCCGCTCGAAGCTACTGGGCAGCGAGAGCTCCGTCGAACTCTCCGCAGATCGCCGCGAGTATCGCCGCGGCGAGCCGGTGCGGATGCGGGTGCGATTCGTTGATGAACGTCAGGCTCCCGTAGCCGACGATGGAGTGACGATCATCCTGGAGCGAGAAGGGCAGCAGAATCAAAACATTCAACTCGCGCGCAATTCCACCAGTCGCGGTGTCTTTGAAGGCACGTTCCACCAGGCTGTCGACGGCAAGTATCACGCGCGGGTGGGAACGCCCACGCTCGAGGGTCAGCCGGCGAGCACCGATTTTCTCGTGGTTGCTCCGCCCGGCGAACTCGAACGAATTCGAATGGACGCTGCCGAGCTGAAGGGGGCGGCCGAAGAAACGCGCGGCCGGTTTTACCGGATTGGAGAGGTCGATCGCCTGCCAGGTGACTTGCCGCCAGGGCGCCAGGTGCCGATCGAGGCGTTGCCGCCCGAGGTGCTGTGGAATCGGTGGTGGTTGCTAGCGACGTTTCTGGGCCTGATCACCTCGGAGTGGATTCTGCGCAAGCGCAAGGGAATGTTATAATTGCGGCACGAGGGTTTTCCTCGTCCGCGCGATTGGAGAAGCGCGAAGATGGCACACATGCTCGAGCAAAAAATCGGCCAGGTTCGCCGCCGCGCCCGGCGTCTGCTCCTGCTGCACGCCGTGAGTTGGACGCTCGCCACCGTGCTGACAGCGGTGCTGCTGGTTGCACTGGCCGATTATCTGATTCGCTTCGAGGACCGCGGCCTGCGGCTGATGGCTTCCCTTGCGGTCCTGGCTGCGGTGGCCGGGGCCGTCTACCGATTCCTGTGGAGTGGCCTCGGCGGCTTGCGTCTGGGCGACGTGCAGATCGCCCAGCGGATCGAACGCCGCTTTCCCAGTCTTGGCGATCGGCTGGAAAGCGCGATCCAGTTTATCAAGCAGCCGGAGCTTGAAATCGGAGCTGGCAGCGCGGCGCTCCGTCGGGCCGTGATCATTGACACCGAATCGCAGGTCGCCGAGCTTGACGTGGACCAGGTGATTCAACCGGCACCCGCGCGGCGTGCCGCGGCTTGCGCAGGGGTCGTCGCGATGATCGCCGCGGTGCTCGTGGCCGTCTCGCCAGCCAGCGCTAAAATCGCACTCGCGCGGCTCGCGCGGCCGTTGTCAGATGATGCCTGGCCGCGCTATTATCGCCTTGAGTTCAAGTCTCCGCCCGCGCGAATTGCCGCAGGCCAGAACTTCGAAGTCGAACTCCTGCACGACGCCCAGCATCGGCTCCCTGATGTCGTGGAGATGCAGTACCGCTATCAGACCGGGCCTGACGGCTACGAAGTCGAATCCGAGTCAATGCGCTGGCTAAATGGCGCGCTCGTGGCCCGCAAAGACAACGTACAGCGTCCGTTCGAGTATCGCGCCACCGGCGGCGACGACGACACGATGCCCTGGCGACGACTCGAGGTACTGGAAGCCCCACGCATCGCGCAGCTCGGTGTGACGCTCCATCCGCCGCAATACACGGGCCTGCCTGTCGAGGACAGCGACAAAGCGATTCACGCGATTAAGGGAACTCGCGTTGCCCTCCAGGGAACGGTTACCAAGCAGGTGGCCAAGGCCACCTTGCGACATGAGGACGGCGGCGAGCTTCCGCTCGAGGTAGCTGCCGATGGCTATTCGCTCGCCTTGCGCCCGGATGCCCAACAGCCTTGGATTATCGAGAAGACGGGGCAGTACTGGATCGAGTTAGTCGACGATGCCGGCCTCGCAGGCGGCTCCGACGAACGCTGGGATGTGCGTTCGATTGCCGATCTCGAACCGACCGTGACGATTGAAAAGCCCGCCACGAACAGCTATGTCACGCCGCAGGGCGAGCTGGAGCTGGCGATCGCCGTCAAAGACGACCTGGCGATTCGCAGTGTGGCGCTGCACTTCGGCCGTTCTGATCGTGAGGATGTGCCTGACTTCGCGGTGCCTCTTTTTCAGGGCGAATCCGCAGGACCGCGCTATGCCGAGCCCGGACTGCTCCTGGGCGGCAAGCTCGGCGAAAGCCGTGTCGTCACGCACACCTGGCGGCTGGCTGAGCTGGAACTCAAACCCGGTACGCAGGTGACATTCTGGGCCACCGCTTCGGACTACGTGCCGCAAGACGGAAAGAGTACCCCACGCTCTGTCACGATCATCACTCCGGCCGAGCTCGAAGAGCGACTCGCCCAGCGTCAGACGCTTGTCGTCGGGGAGCTGCAACGCGTTCTCAAATTGCAGCAGGACGCCCGTTCGCAAACTCGCTCGCTCGACATCCAGGTCAACCAGGTCGCCGAGTTCAGCAAGCAGGAGATCGATCAGGCGCAATCGGCCGAACTGAATCAGCGCCAGGTCGATCGCACGCTCACCAGCCCGACCGAAGGCATTCCGGCCCAGATTCATGAGTTCCTGAATGAGCTCCGCGCGAACCATGTCGACAGCCCCGGCGCGATGCGGCAGATGACGTCAATTCTGGAAGAGATTGAGCGACTCGAACGCGAGCACCTGGGCGAAGTCGAAGCCGAACTCACCGGCTTCATTAAAGCAGCGCAGGCCAAGCTCGCGGAGGACAAGCCGCCAGAGGGACAATCACAAGCCACTTCGAATGCGAAGCCCGACGAGGCGATGCGCGAGCGACTCGGTTCGGCTGGCGAGCATCAGGATGCGGTGATTGATTCGCTTGAATCGCTGGTCGACGAATTGGGCCGCTGGGACAACTTCCGCCGTTTTTCGCGCGAGGTTGCCGAGCTGGAACGCCAACAGGAGGAGATCGCAAAGGCCACCAAGGAGCTTGCACCGCAAACCTTGGGACGTGAGTTCAAGGAACTCGGCGAACAGCAGCAGGCCGATCTCAAAAAGCTGTCCAGCCAGCAATCGGAGCTCGGCCGCCGCCTGGAAAAAACCCAGCAGCAGATGGGAGAGATGAGCCGCTCTCTCGAACAGAACGATCCGATCGCCGCGGCCACGATCGAGGATGGTCTGCACCACGCCCGCGAGCAGGCAATCAGCGACAAGATGCGCGAGAGCAGCGCCTCCCTGGAAAAGAATCAGCTTGGCCAATCGGCTGGCCTGCAGGAAAAAGTTGCGAGCGAACTCAAAGAGCTGCAATCGATTCTTTCGAATCGCAAGGAGCAGGAACTCTCGCGGCTTGTGAAGCAGCTTCGCGAAGCCGAGGGCGAAATGGCCCGGCTTCGCGAGCAGCAAGCCGGGCTGCGTAAGAAGTTGAAGGAGGCGGAAAAGATCGCCGATCCCGCGGAGCGCAAACGGGAACTCGAACGGCTCAGTCGCGAGCAGAAAAAGCTGGCCGAGGAGGCCCAGCGGCTGGCGCGCAAGCTCCAGCGTCTGCAAGCGGATAAGGCCGGCGGAAAAACGGCGGCCGCTTCAAACAAGATGTCTCAGGCCGGCGAGAACAGCGAGTCCGGTGACGGAGAGGCGGCGGGCGAGCAAGCCGCGAACGCCGAGCGAGACCTCGAAGAAGCCGAACAGCAGCTTGCCCAGAGACTCAAGCAGGCCGAAGCAGATCTCGCACGCGAGCAGCTCGCCCGGATGGAAGACTTGCTCAGGGGGCTGCACGAACGGCAGCAGAAGCTGATCCAGGAATCTCAACGGCTTGAGCAACTTCGCGCGGCCGAAGGTCGACTATCGCGAGCCCAACTGGCGACACTCGGCGACCTCGCGCGGCTGCAGCAAGCGCTCGGCGGCGAGACGTCGCAACTGGCCGAGAAGCTCGAGCTCACCGAGGTCATTCACCTGGCGTTGAGTGGCGCCGCTGACAAAATGCAACGCGCCGCGGAGCTGCTCGAGCTTCGCGACACGGGCCTGCCCACACAAAGTGCCCAGGAAGCCGCTCGGCAGCGGCTTGCTCAGTTGTTGGCAGCCTTCGAGAAGAAACAGCAACCGCACAAACCCGGCGGCAAGCAAGGCGGCGGGAGTGGTTCCGGCACCGGGGAGGGTGGACGCCCCGACGGCGAGTTCGTGCTCGCTCAGCTCAAGCTACTCAAGCTCTTGCAGGAAGACTTGAACCAGCGCTATCGCGAAGCCACTAGCGACGACGACACGAGCAGCCGGGAAGTGCGGCGTGAATTGGTCGAGATCGCGGCCGAGCAAGGAAAGCTCGCGGAGCTGACACTCAAGTTATCCGAACCGCCTGCGGATGCACCTGAAGACACGCCAGACAAACTGCCCGACTTGCGCGAGAGCGAGCCGCCGCTCGACGGTTTGCCCGAGTTGGACCTTCCCGATCTCGACGCCCCGCTCGGCGAAAGCACGCCAAGCGTTCCACCACCGGATGCCAATCTGGACGCCGGGTCAGAGGAGAAACCATGACCATTCATCACTGGTTGACCGCCGCGCTCTTGTGGAGCGCATTTGCGCCAACGTCGTACGCTGCCGATCCCCCGGCAGATCAACCAGCAAAGTCCGTCGATGACGCTCTGCTCGAAGATCTCGACAATGAGTTACTGGACGGTGTGGGCGATCTTCCCAAGGGCAAGAAACCGGAGCCCGCCAAGGGTAGAACTCCCAAGCCCGCTGGCGAGTCCGAGGAGACGAAGGCTCCCGACGGCGAGGAAGGTCCCGATCCGAATAAGGATCCACTGGGTTACATCAGTCAGGAGATGCGTGATGCCGAGCAGCTAATTCCCGAGCGGCAGAAACAGACCCATGCGCAAGCGCTACAGCAGAGGATTGTCGAAAACCTCACCAGACTGATCGAACAGGCCGAACAGCAACAGGCCCAACAGCAGCAGTCGTCTCAGCCGAACCAGGAGGAGCAGCAGACCGCCAAGCGACAAAGTGTCAAACAGCCCCAGCAGCAGGCCGGCAAGTCGAGTTCTGGCAAGGACTCTCAAAGCCCTGCCCAAGACAGCTCGACTCGCGTAGGCACGGCCGAACAAGTGCGACCCGATCCAGAGTTGCTGCGCGGCTTGATGAAGGATGCCTGGGGCCACCTGCCGGAACGCGAACGCGAACAGATGCGGCAGATGGCGCCCGAGAAGTTTTTGCCGCAGTACGAGTTGTTGATCGAACGCTATTACCGTCGCCTGGCAGAAGAGCGCTCGCCATGAACTATCGCGATGCTGCACGGATTGCGAACCGAATGCAGAGGGCCAGCCGCCGGAGGTTTCTGACCGCCGCCGTCGCCGGCCTGGCCGGTGGAAGTTTGGCGACGCAGGCGTTCGGCCAGCAAGGCGCCAATCCCGAGCGCTCGGCAGTCGATCTTGTCACGCCCGCGGCCCTTGAATCCGCCCAGCGGGGCTTGAAGCTGCTTGCCGCCCGACAGGATGAGGACGGCTCGTTCCACTCCGGCGGATACAGCCGCAATGTGGCCGTGTGCGCACTGGCCGGCATGGCGTTCATGGCCGGCGGCAGCACGCCCTCCCGCGGTCCGTTCGGCCGCAATGTCGACCGCGCGATTGACTATATTCTGGCCAATACGCAGGAAAGCGGCTTCATCAACATCAATAGCGCCAGCAGCCACGGCCCCATGTATGGGCACGGGTTCGCGACGCTGTTTCTGGCCGAGTGCTATGGCATGACCCAGCGCGCCGACATCCGCGAGAAGCTCTCCAAGTCAATCAACCTGATCGTCAATACCCAGAATGCAGACGGCGGTTGGCGCTATCAACCGGTCCGTCGCGATGCCGACATTTCAGTCACGATCTGCCAGGTGATGGCGCTGCGCGCCGCACGCAACGCCGGCCTGTTCGTCCCACGCGACACGATCGACCGCTGCATCGGCTACGTGAAACGCAGCCAGAACGCCGATGGCGGATTCATGTATATGATTCAAGGCGGGCAGAGTGCTTTCCCAAGATCCGCGGCGGGCATTGTGGCGCTGTTTAGCGCCGGTATTTATGAAGGACCCGAAATCACCAAGGGGCTCGATTACCTGATGGGCTTCATGCCCCAGGCCGGCGACGTGAGCCGCGAAAGCCATTACTTCTACGGACATTACTACGCTGTGCAGGTCATGTGGCACGCCGGCGGAGACTACTGGAATCGCTGGTACCCGGCAATTCGCGACGCGCTTGTCTCCCGGCAAGCGGAGGACGGTTCATGGACTGATTCAATCTGCACCGAGTACGGCACCGCGATGGCCTGCATTATCCTTCAGATTCCCAACAATTATCTGCCAATCTTCCAGCGCTAAATGCCCCGACTCTCGCTTGTACTCCGCCGCCTGTTGCTTCTCGTCACAGTGTTTGTGGTCTCCGTGCGGGCGATCGCCGACGAGCCGCTCGCCATTCCGACGGACGGCGAACCGTTCAGCGCAAGACTGGCGACCGTGCAGGCCGACTGGCAATTCGAATTCACCGCCGGCGACGATTCGCGCAAGCTTGCGGGCGACGAACTCGTCGCATGGGGAAAACCCGTCGATCCGGTCGGCGGGGCCCAAGTGCTCGTGGTCGGCGGAGGGCTGATTGTCACGAATTCCGTCAAGCTCGACGGCGAGTCACTCACCGGCGCTTCGGCGAGTCTCGGCGCTTGGTCGCTGCCGATCGACGTCTGTGCCGGCATCGTGCTCAGGGCTCCCTCCGGGCGCAATGGCGGCGAGGCACTTCGCCGGCGAATCCTGTCGGTCAAAGGGCGCGGCGATCGTCTGCTACTCGAAAATGGCGACGAACTCACAGGCACGATCACTGCCCTCAGCGCAACCGCCGTAACGCTCCGGCGCGAAGGCGATCCGCTGGAAATCAAGCTCGATACACTGGCCGCGATCGCCTTCGATCCGTCGCTGCTTGCGGCGCCGCAAACGAGCGGGCTCCGCGCCATTGTGGGACTCAATGATGGTAGTCACATCATCGCCACAGAGATGACGGCCGATTCTCGCAACGCGAAGTTAAAGGTCGCTGGCGGCGGTGAGTTGCAGACCGCTACAGCCTGGATCACTTTCGTCCAGATGCTCGGCGGTGGGGCGGTTTACCTTTCGGACCTGGCGCCGACCAGCTACCGGCATCTACCGCTGCTGACACTCTCGTGGCCGTACCACAATGATCTGAACGTCAACGGTTCCCAGTTGCGCTCCGGTGGTCGGCCTTACTTCAAGGGTCTGGGCCTGCACAGCCCCGCGCGGATCACCTACGATCTCGATGGCCAGTACCAGCGATTCGAGGCCGAGGTGGCTGTCGATGACAGCGCTGGCCCGCGCGGCAGCGTAGCGTTCCGCGTCTTTGTCGACGACGGGACCGGCGGTTGGCAGGAGCGATTCACGAGCCCTATCATCCGGGGCGGCGAGCTTCCTCGTCGTATCTCGGCTGACGTGAGCGGCGCAAAACGCATTAGTCTGCTGGTCGATTTCGCCGACCGTGGCGACGAGCTCGACCACGCCGATTGGCTCGATGCGCGGCTGATAAAGTAAGCGGCGAAGGTCGTTACGCCCCGTACTTACCCAGCCGCTCGGCATTCGCCAGCGCCAGGGGCATCAAGTACTTTGCCTCGAAGTGTCCCAGCCCGCCCAGCGACGCTTCGCTCTCGCCGAACGACGTGCAGCGATCGGTGCGGCACACCTTCGAAGCAAGGATCGTCGGCACAGGATGCCAACTATGGCTCTTGAGCAGGCTGGGAGTGCTGTGGTCGCCGGTCACAATCAGCACGGTCGGGTTCAAGGCCGTGACGCGAGGAATGAACGAATCGAACTCCTCGATCTTCTTCACCTTCGCATCAAAGTTGCCGTCTTCGCCCGTGGCGTCGGTGTACTTGTAGTGCAGGAAAAAGAAGTCGTAGTCATTCCAATGCTGTGCGAGAATCTCAAACTGCTCGGCCAGCGACTGGGCTTTGCCGACAATCTTCATGCCCACCAGGTGCGCGAGCCCCTTATACATCGGATACACGGCCACGGCCGCGGCCCGCAGCCCGTAGACCTCTTCGAACGAAGGCAGCGCCGGCTTGGCGGCGAATCCCCGCAAAGTCAGGCCATTTGCCTTCTTTTCATTTTTCAGGATCTCCCCAGCCTGCTTGATGAACTCGGCAGCCACCTCGGCCGTGCATTTGCTGGCGTCGTTCTCGGCCCGCGGCGCGAGCGGAGGAACGCCGACCTCTTGTGGATCGGTGTCGAGTACGCGATCTCCCAGTCCTTCGCCGCGAAACACCACCACGAAGCGATGTTCCTTCACTGGTTCGACAAACACTTCGACACCCGGAATCTTTACGTCCCTCAGCTTCACGGCGAGCGGAGCACTTTCTTCGCTGGGAATGCGACCAGCGCGGCGATCGGAAATCTTGCCTGCGGCGTCCAGCGTGCAGTAGTTGCCCCGCACGGCGACGTCTTTCTCCGTCAGCTGAAAACCGATCCCTGTGGCTTCGAGCGCTCCGCGGCCGATCTTGTATTCGAGCGGATCGTAGCCAAACAGACCCAGGTGTCCAGGACCGCTGCCCGGAGTGATGCCGGGCTTAACCGGAATCGAGAGCCCGCTGACGCCGACTCGCGCGAGCTCATCGAGATTGGGCGTGTGCGCCGTTTCCAGTTCCGTCTTTCCGCCCGGCGTGAGCGGTAACCCGCCCAGGCCGTCCGCCACAAGCATCACAATCTTCGAGTCGTTGCGAATCTTGAGTTCGCGCGTCAACTGGTGCATGTCCATTTAAGCAAATCTTCCTGTCGCTGGTGCGCCGCACTCGGGGCTGGTGAAACGTGCGTCAATCTAACGTCTGTGGTAGCATAAACGGCCCGCCGCACAAGTGGCCTTTTGTCGGGGGCCTGGCCGCTACGAACCAAGGCGCCCCTTGGCAGTGCGCGCAGACGGCGTTATTCTCACCAGCCAATAAAGAAAATCGTTGAACGACATGCCAATTCAAGCAACCATCGCAGGCGACTGAGCGATGACGATCACCGCAGTCACACCGCTCGCTTACGATCCCACCGGAGCCTTCGTCGAAGGTTCGGGCATCGGTCCCGAACGACTGGCAGCGCTCGCGCCTCGGCTGGAACAGTCCCGAGCCGACGTCCTGGCAGATTTCGAGTTGTGGCGCACCGGCGGCCAGGTTCCCGCTGACCGGCAGCCGCTTGAACCCGGTTTCGTGGGCCTGCCCGAACAGATGCTCGAAGAGTATCGGCAGTTGCGCGCCACCAGCCAACTCAACCAGATTCTCAGCACCGCGCGTAAGCTTGGCAGCCTGGTCGATCGGGTCGTGGTGCTTGGCAGCGGCGGGTCGTACATGGCGGCCCGGGCACTGTTCGAAAGTTGCTGCCATCCGCATCACAACGAACTCACTCGAGCCGAGCGGGGCGGTCGCCCGCGCATGTACTTCGCCGGCAACAACGTCGACAACGACGCCACGCAAGGTCTGCTCGATCTGCTCGGCGAACGACCGACGCGCGACGTCGAAGAACGCTGGGGCATCGTCATCATCAGCAAGAGCGGTGAGACGCTGGAGACCGCGGTTGCGTTCCGGCAGTTCCTGAGCGTGCTTCGCCGCGCCTGCGTCGACGATATGGAACTCGTGGCCGACTTGGTCGTGCCCATCACCGGCTCCTCCGGCAGACTTTTCGAAATGGCGCGCGCACTTGGCTGCGAAGAGCTCTTGCCCGTGGCCGACGGCGTAAGCGCGCGGTTCGCCGTGATGAGTGCCGCGGGGCTGCTGCCGGGCTCGCTGATGGGTATCGACATTGTCAAGCTGCTGGAAGGAGCAGCAGCAATGAATGTCCACTTTCGCCAAGCGGCTGCCGGTGAGAACATCGTGCTCAAGTATGCCGGCGTCTGCCACCTGTGGGATGCGGTCGGCAAGGCGAACGTCCGAGTACATTCGCTGTGGGGCAACGCCTTGGCTGGCGTAGGCTACTGGTGCGACCAGCTCGTCGCCGAAAGCCTGGGCAAGCAGGAACAGGGTGTCACGCCCCTGTCGGTCGTCAATACACGCGATCTGCATTCACGCGGTCAGCAACACCAGCAAGGACGGCGCGACAAATTGATCACGAACGTGATCGTCGACGCTCCCCGACGAGACAAGCTCACCGTGGGCAGCTCCGACATGGATGAAGACCAGCTTAATTCGCTGGCCGATCGCACGCTCGGCGATCTGATGAATGCGGCGATTGCGGGCATGAAACAGGCCTATGCGGATGAGCGCCGGCCCACGGCCGATCTGCATTTGCCGAAGCTGAACGAGGTTTCGCTCGGCCAATTCTTTCAGATGATGATGCTGGCCACGGTCGTCGAAGCGCGCCTGCTGGGGGTTAACCCGTACGGTCAGCCCGGCGTCGAAGCCTACAAGAAACACATGAACGAACTTCTGCGAGAATCTTAACAGGACAACTCGGACAATGGCCACGACTCTTCGCTGGTTGGGACACAACACCTGGCTGCTCGAAACCGCGGATCACAGAATCTTGATCGATCCGTTCCTGAATGACTCACCGACGGCGCCGCTCAAGGCCGAACAGGTCGAAGCCGACTTTGTGCTCGTTTCGCACGGCCACTACGATCACATCGCCGATGCTGCGGCGATCCTGAAGCGCACGGGCGCGACGGTCGTCTCAAACTTCGAAATCTGCGAATGGCTCGCCAAGCAAGGCGTCCAAAAGGCCGAGTCGATGAATCACGGTGGTACGATCGCGCTGCCGTTTGGGCGGGTGAAGTACACGCCGGCCATCCACAGCTCGGTGCTACCCGACGGCACTAATGGTGGCAACCCGGGCGGCTTTTTGCTGACGCTTGGTGATGGCAAGAAACTGTACTTCGCTTGCGACACGGCCCTGTTCAGTGACATGAAGTTGATCGGCGCCGAAGGGCTCGATCTGGCCGTCGTACCGATTGGTGATCGCTACACGATGGGTCCGGACGACGCCGTGGAAGCAGTGAAGCTGCTCGCTCCCAAGAAGGCCCTGCCGTGCCACTATGGCACCTGGCCGCCGATCGCGCAAGACGCCAAGGCCTGGGCCGCCCGCGTGAAGAGCGAAGCGAAGTGCGAGGGGCTGGCGATCGAACCGGGAGACACGGTCACGCTCTAAGCAACTTTCAGGCGACGCCAGTCCAAGGAATAGACGTGCGAAAAGTTCGACTCGCCGAGGCACTCGCGACTTTCAACGAGCACTGGAGCCCCCGGATCGTTGGCCACCTCAATGGCCAGCATGTCAAACTCGCTAAGTTTCAGGGGCCGTTCGTCTGGCATCACCACGCCGACGCGGACGAAATGTTCCTGGTACTTAGCGGCTCCTTCTGCATGCACTATCGCGATCCTTCCGGCAAGGAGCGGCGGATGGAGATCGACAGCGGCGAATTTGTGATCGTGCCACGCGGCATGGAACATCGCCCGCATGCCGACTCCGAATGCAGCGTTCTGCTCTTCGAACCAGCGGGAACCCTGAACACCGGCAATGTGCTCGGCGGACTTACAGTCGACAGCCCGATCGATCTGCTCGACGACCAGTGAACACTCGGCGAGTGCTCAAGAAGTCTCCTTACGGGCCGACCTTTACCTGAATCTCGTCCCCTTCGACCCGAACTTCGTAGGCCTCGGTTTTAATCCGGGGGTTGTCGCACCAGGTGCCATCGGAAGTGCGAAACCGCCAGGCGTGCCAGGGACACGTTACCATCCCGTCTTCCAGCGGTCCGTCTGCGAGCGAAGCCCCCATGTGCGGGCACAAGTCGTTGATCGCCTGGTAGACGCCGTCGCCCAGGTTAAAAACGGCCACAAGCTTGTCGCCCACCGGGAAGGCCATGCCAGTTCCTTCGGCGATGGCGCCTACTTTGGCAACGGTGACGAAATCAGACATGGAGAGATCGCGATGGTAAGTGAGACGGGCCAACAAATCAGGCGTCATAGGAATTTTAGGTCCCGTTGCCTTGCTCGCCTAGGAGTCTATTTCGGATCGCTCCACAAGGCCTGAAATGCGTACAATGGCTCTGATTCTGGTTTCCCAGGCCCTCGATCTTTCGATATGCCCCGCTTCCGCCTTTTGGCCATCGATATTGATGGCACGCTCGTCAACAGCCAGCACGAACTCAGCGACCGGACCCGCCGCGCCGTGCTGCGGGCCAAGCGCGCAGGCATCGAGATCGTACTGGCCACGGGTCGCCGTTACAGTCGCGTGTTGCCGCTGGTCGAGCCGCTGGAACTCAACGTGCCGCTGGTCACCGCCAGCGGCGCTCTCATCAAGCGTGCCTGCGATCATCAGACGCTCTTTCAGGCCGAGTTTCTGCCGGGAGCGCTCGACGGGTGCCTTGCGACGATTGCCTCGTATGGCTACGAAGCGGTGCTCTATGGCGATACATTTCACGAGGGATTCGATTTCTATTACCTTGATGTTACAACCAGTTGCCGGTTGCTCACCGAGTTCTTTGCCAAGAACGAAGGGTTCGGCCGCGTGCACACTCGGATCATGACGGAACCGCCGCCGGGCATCTTCGCCGGCTTCGTGATGGGAACGCGCGATCAGATGCACTCGCTGGTCGACGAGATCGAGCGGGCGGTTCCCGGACAGCTCTATTTGCACGTCCTTCGTAGTCCTCGCTATGCCGGCTACATGTGCGAGATCGCGCCCGCCGGCGTCAGCAAATGGACCGGCGTCTGGGGGTTGGCCGAGCAGTGGGGCATCGCGGCCGAAGAGATCTGTGCCGTCGGTGACGACGTCAATGATATCCCCATGATCGAGGCGGCGGGCCTGGGGGTCGCGATGGGAAATGCCGTGGAAGAAACCAAAGCAGCAGCCGACCGGGTCGCTCCCACCAACGACGAGGACGGGTTGGAACAGGTCGTCGACTGGATTTTGGAGTAGAATCAGAGAGACGTATTGCGGTCGGTTGATTATCGCGCGCGTCATGCAGGGAGGTTGTTTGTGAAGTCGCCGCCCTTGTCGAGCAATCGAAACCCGCTCGCAACTCTTCTCAACGGACTGTTCGTGGTTTGCGTCCTGCTCCTGCAGTTGGTTGAGCGACCGTTATTCGCGGCTGCTCCCGGCGATCTCGCCGCCGCACGAACACTTCTTGACGAAGGCAAGTACGCCGAGGCCGAAGAAGCCTATCGCGCACTTGTTGGCCACGAACCCATCGTATCGACCGTCGGCATCGCCCGCTGCCAATCCTCGACCGGCAACCGCACCGCCGCCGCGAAGACACTCGCAGACGCCGCGGAGAAGCAGCCCCAGGCAGCACTTCTTCTGGCGGAAGGGGCTCTGTTGGCCCTTGAGCGCGGCGATGATCCCGCCTGCCAGGATCTCGTGGCCCGTGCACTCAAACTCGATCCGAACTCGGTGCTCGCTCACTACGTGCGGGCCGAGCACTTGGCCGGCTCCGGCAAACTTGACGACGCACTGGCCGAATACTCCTGGCTCGTCGATCATTACAACGCGAGCCACCTCGCCGATCGCGATGAGCTCCTCTGGATCGGCCGCGGGGCGACCCAGTTCGCTCGCTGGAAAAGGCTCAGCGATCAGTTTCGCTTTCTGGTGAACGATTTCTATCCCGACCTGGCCGAGGCTTCACCCGCTTGCTGGCAAGCGCACCTGGAAATGGCGCGACTGTTTGCCGAGAAATACAACGAAGCCGAGGCCGTCAAGTCGCTGGAAGCAGCCACGGGCGCCAACCCCAACGCGGCCGAAGTGCACACGCTGGCCGGCACGCTTGCACTCGATCGCTTCGAGGTCAAGGCCGCGCAGGCCTCCTGCGATCAGGCGCGGGCCATCAATCCCGAACTGCTCGCAGCACATCATCTGCAAGCGGACATCCATCTGGCCAACTTCGAACCGCGTCAAGCAGCTGGCGTGCTGCAAGATGCTTTGAAGCTCAATCCCACCAGCGAAGAGACACTCGGCCGGCTGGCAGCAGCTTATCTTTCCGTCGATGGTCCACAGAGGCGCGGTCTCGAAACGCGTTTCGGCAAGCTCGCCGCCGAAGTCAATGCTCGAAATCCGCATGCGGGGGTGTTCTATCTCACGTTGGCCGACGCGCTCGATCGCCTCCGACGCTGGCCCACTTCCGCCGAGTTCTATCGCGAAGCGATGACCCGGATGCCGCCGCTTATCGAGCCACCCGGTCGGTTGGGAATGATGCTCATGCGGCTCGGCGAGGAGGACGAAGCCAAGCGCGTGCTCGATGCTTCCTTCGAGGCCGATCCCTTTAACGTGCGTGTCAAGAACACGCTCGAAGTACTTGACGTCCTGGCCGGGTACGAAACCCTCGAAACCGAGCACTTCCTGATTCGCTTCGATCCCGCGAAAGATAAGGTCACGGCCCGTTACATGGGTGCGTGGCTCGAAGAGGTCTATCCCGAACTGGTCGAACGGCTGGGTTTTGCGCCGCCCGAAAAGTCGCTGTTCGAAGTCTTCAGCAAATCTCGCAACACGGACGGTCACGGCTGGTTCAGCGCGCGCATGGCGGGTGTCGCCCGAATCCATCCGATCGGGGCCTGCGCCGGCAAGATCGTGGCGCTCAGTTCGCCCACCGAGGGACGTCAGCAATTCAATTGGGCTCGCGTGCTCAAGCACGAGTTCGTGCACGTGGTGAACTTGCAGCAGACGGATTTCAACATTCCGCACTGGTATACGGAAGCCTTGGCGGTACTCAGCGAAGAGTCACCCCGGCCCGATGAATGGAATGCGCTGCTGGTCAAGAACTCGGCGGCCGGCAAGCTGTTCAATCTTGACAATATCAACCTGGGCTTCATCCGCCCGCTCTCGAGCGACGAGTGGACGCTGGCCTACTGCCAGGCCGAGTTGTATGCCGAGTATATGCTCGCGCGATTTGGCAAAGATGCGCTGGCGAAAATGCTCATGGCCTATGGCAACAACCTGACGACGACCGAAGCCATTCGGCAGGCCTTCGGCGTCGAGCAGGCGGACTTTGAAAATGGCTATAAAGAGTTCGTTGCCAAGGTCGTGGCCGGTGTCCCTGCAGCAGCCGAAGAAAGCGATCTCTCACTAGCTGCCGTGCAGAAGGCACTGATCGACAAGCCAAACGACCCCGCGATGCTTGCCCAATTCGCACTCGCCCAGCTCAATCGCAAGGACTATCCCGAGGCTCGCCGCCGGGCGGACGCCGCGCTCAAGCTCGATCCCCGGCAGCAGCTCGCGCACTATGTGCGTGCCCGCCTGCACCTGGTCGTGGGCGAGAACGCGGAGGCCCTGGAGCGACTTGAGAAGAACCTCGACCGAGACAAACCGCAGCCGAATCTGCTCGCGCTACTGGCCGGTCTCAAACTCCGCAGCGAGGAATTCGCGGCGGCCGCCGACCTGTATGAGTTAGGCGCCAAGCACGAGCCGGGCGGGACCCGCTGGCTCAAGAGTCTGGCCGCCGTATATCTCAAGTCAGGCGATAACGAGAAGCTCCGGCCAATTCTGGAGAAACTGGCCGAGTCCGACCCGGATGACCTCCCGCTGCGTAAAAAGCTGGCCCAGCTGGCCATCGAACGCCAGGACCTGCCCGCGGCCGAGCGCTGGACACGAGAAGGGTTGCATATTCAGGTTCTGGATGCAAACTTGCATGCTTGGCGTGGGGCGGCCCTGGCCGGGCTGGAGCGAAACGCGGAAGCGGCCGACGAGTTCGCCGTGGCCGTGGAGCTTTCGCCAGATGAACCAGCCTTACGCGTGTCGCACGCAGAGGCCCTCATCGCCGCCGAACGCACGGCCGAAGCTCGCACCGTCCTCGAAGAATTGCTCAAGCGTGATGCCGACAACCCATCGGCCGCCAAACTGCTGAAAAGCCTGAAGTGAGAACATCGCATGTCGCGTGAAGAATCCTCGGCCGCCAATGTTTCGCTGGCGGACTTTCAGCAGCTCATTCGCAAGATGTACTTCGAGAAGGACCTTGCCCGCGGCATTGACGGAACGTTCATGTGGCTGATGGAGGAGGTGGGCGAACTTGCCTCGGCGCTCCGCAGCGGGACGCACGAGGAACGGCTCGGCGAGTTTGCCGATGTGCTCGCCTGGCTGGCCACGATCGCCAACGTCGCTGGCGTCGACCTGAGCGAGGCCATCGCCCTGAAGTACGGCGCAGGTTGCCCCGGCTGCGGCCAGTTTGCCTGCACGTGCGACGACGCGGAGAAGCCATGAACGTGCCGGAGCGAACGAGGCGGAACTCCTGGCATCCTTTCGCATGGCTGGCGCTGCTGGTTACTGTGGTCGTCTGCGCGCCTGCAGCGGGACAAGATGAAACCCCGACGGTGGCGCCCGTCGAAGTCGCACTCAACGCCGCACCAACAATCGACGAACTGCGTGTCGGCTTTGGCGGCCGATACAAAGTTGGCTCCTGGAGCTCGGGCGAGATTACCATCACCGGCGGCAGTGCGCCGTTCAAGGGTCACGTCACGATCGTCGTGCCCGACAACGACGGCATCCCAACTCGCATCACCGCACCGCCCGCGGGAGATCTGCAAGTTGCGGCGGGCGAATCGGCGATCGTCCCCGTCTATTTTAAGCAGGGACAGCTCGGCGGTGCGATTACCGTCGAACTCCACGACAAACTCAGTCGCCGCGCGATTCGCACCTTTCGCCCCGGCGCTGCCGGAAGCCTGGCAGGCGTCATGCCCTCCAGTGCGCGGCTGATACTGAACATCGGCGATCAGGAATCTACCGCAGGCGAATCACGCCGAGGCTCACCGCTCGCGCCGCTCAAGGATTTTTCATCGCTGCCTAATCAGTGGTACGGCCTGGAAGGCGTCGATGCCATCCTGCTCCATACTGCCGACTCGCGGATCGTTGAACAGCTCAAGTCGAACAGCACTCAGCGTGCTGCGCTCGACTTTTGGGTTCGCATGGGCGGCCGGCTGGTAATGTGTGTGGGACGCAATGCTCCAGAACTGCTGGCCGCAGGCGGGCCCCTGGCCGAGTTTGTGCCCGGTACGTTTCAAGCACTGGTTCCCCTGCGACAAGGAACGGTGCTTGAAGCTTATGCCGAAACCTCCGAACCCCTGGCCCCCGGCGCCAGCGTGGAACTCGAGGTTGCCCAGCTAGTCGAGGTTCGCGGACGCATCGAGTCGTTCTCCGGCAGCGGCCCCAGCGATCTACCCCTGGTGGTCCGTACGCCGCGCGGATTCGGCGAGATCGTGTTTGTCGCGTTCGATATCGATCAAGCACCAATTGCCGACTGGAAGGCCCGTCCTCAACTTTTGTCCCGTTTGCTCGGCATGGCCGTGGACCCCACCGCGAGTGGCGTATTGCCAGCAGATACGCTCGGGGCTGTCACCACGCTCGGCTTCGTCGATCTGGCAGGACAACTTCGCAGCGCCCTCGACCAGTTTCCCGGAGTGCCGCTGGTGCCGTTTTGGCTTGTTGCAATTCTGATTGCCGCCTATATCGCCTGCATTGGACCAGTCGACTACTACCTGGTGCGACACGTCCTGAAGCGTCCTGAGTCGACCTGGGTCACGTTCTCGCTCACCGTGGTCCTCTTCGCTGTGGGAGCTGCCGGTCTCGCCTATAACCTCAAAGGGAGTGAGCTGCGCGTCAACCAGCTCGACGTGGTCGACTTCGACCTCGAAAGCGGGTTTAGCAGGCGAACCTCCTGGGCGAACGTGTTCAGCCCCGCGATCGCGACCTACGACGTCGCGTTTGAGCCACGTACCGCGCCTTCTCCAGCGGGTGCCGCTGAAAGCTCCATCTCATCAGGCTCGCTTCTTTCTTGGTTCGGACTCACCGGAACCGGTTTCGGCGGGATGGACGCTACCGCGGGGGCTGGTGGCGGTATCGGCGGAGCTTCGTCGAACCTGCCACTGTTCAGTGTTGGATATGACTACAACCGAACGCTCGACCGACTGCACGGCGTGCCGATCGCCGTCTGGTCGAGCAAACCCTTTGTCGGCCGCACTTGGGACTCCGCGCCTGGTGGCATCCAAGCTGAGTTGTCCGACGATGGCCGCCTCACCGGAACCGTCCGAAATAAGCTCTCCGTTCCACTCACGCACTGCGTACTGATCTACGACAAGTGGGCCTATGTCATCCGCGACTTCCCCGCCGGCCGCGAACTCGATCTGGCGATCGACATCGACCCACAGACCGTCGACACGTACCTGCGCAAGGTCACCGCCGTGGGCGATCGCAAAGTCGCGGCTCCCTACAATCAAGCCGGTTTCGACGTGCCGCGCATCGTCGAGTTGATGACTGCGCATGAGCTTGCCGGCGGAAAGTCGTATACCGGGCTGGCTAATCATTACCAACGCTTCATGGAGTTGAGCGATCTCGTATCACGCGGTCGGGCAGTCTTGATTGGTCGCCTCAGTGAACCGGCGTCGACGCTCGTCCGACGTGATGGCGACTCGCAAGGCGAACAACTCGCCCCAGACGAGCAAACCCAGCACTGGACGTTCCACCGCTACGTGATTCCCGTCGCCAAGCAATAACTACATTCTATCGGCATTGCCGCAGGTGCAGCCTTGATCGAAGCCCACGACCTGACGATGAAGTACGGCGATCTATACGCCGTGAAATCCCTCGATTTAAACCTGCAGAAGGGGGATGTGTTTGGCTTCATCGGCCCCAACGGCGCCGGCAAGACGACCACCATGCGGATCCTGGCCACGCTCTTGCAGCCCACCTGGGGGGAAGCGTACGTCTGCGGTCACTCGATCTACACCGATCCCCGCGAGATTCGCCGGCTGGTCGGCTACATGCCGGACTTCTACGGCGTGTACGACGACATGAAAGTGATCGAGTATCTGGAATTCTTTGCCGCAGCTTATCGCATCAACGGCGCCGCGCGGCGCAAAGTCTGCGATGAAGTACTGGATCTGGTCGATCTAGGGTACAAACGTGAGGCGCTAGTCACCAGCCTCTCGCGCGGCATGAACCAGCGACTGGGGCTCGCCCGCGTGCTCTTGCACGACCCGCAGGTGCTTTTGCTGGATGAACCGGCCAGCGGTCTCGATCCGCGCGCCCGGATCGAAATTCGCGGACTGCTCAAGGAACTCCGCGGACTCGGCAAAACGATCATGGTCTCCAGCCACATCCTGCCGGAACTGGCCGATATTTGTAACAAGATCGGGATCATCGAGCGCGGCGAACTGCTGGTGAACGCCGACGTGGCGGAAGTGATGAAGCAGGTCCGGCATCAGACGGTGCTTAACGTGAGCGTCGCTGAAAAGACCGAAGACGCTGCGAAGCTGCTTGCCGCCCAGCCAGACGTGGAATCCGTCGACGTTCCGACTCCGCCGCCGGGCTCCAACGAACGGCCCAAATTGATCGTCGTGACGCTCAAGTCCGGTGTCACCGACTACAGCCTGCTGGCGACGATGCTGGTTCAGCGAGGGTATAGGCTGACGCTGTTCCGCGAGGAAGAACTGAACCTCGAAACGGCGTTTCTGGCGCTCACGAAGGGTATCACGGCGTGACTTCTGCTACGAACGGCGGCGCCGCCTGAGTGCCAGCCCGCCGAGAGCCGCCGCGCTAAACGCCATCAACGTCAGCGTGCCGGGTTCCGGAACGGCGCGAAGCTGGAACGCGTTGATCACCGGGCGCGGCCCGCTGAAGGTGATCGCCTGAGTCGTGCCGGAAGCGATGAAGGTGCCCGATGCCCATTGGCCCAGCCCACCCGCAACGTTCAAGGTATTCTCGTCGAGGGTCACGGCGTTGGTGGCGGTGGCCGTCGTGGAATTCACGCCGCCGAAGTTCAGGTCCGAGTCGTTCGACCACCACTGAAACAGGTAAGGCGTGCCGCTGTTCAGATTAAACAACGTTAAGGTCAGCGTGGCGCCCGTCGAACTGCCAGCGCCCGAACTCAACAAATACTGGTACTGTGCCGACAAAGAGCTGAAGGGCGCACTGGCTGAGCCGTAAGCGGTGTCGGAAGAATCCGCGTTATTAAAGGCCAGGGTCGCGACATTGGGAATCCCGGCCGCGCCCGACCCGCCGCTCGGAATCGGGAAGATGTCGAACAGCACCCCGTTCACTAGCGGGGCCAACTGCGTCTGCGAAAAATTGCGGGCTGCCACGAGCGTGCCGGTGGTGATGACGTCGGCGTCTCCCGCGACGTTTGTTGGCGAAGACCAGGTGATCGGAGCGGCTTGAGCCGTCGCCGAGATTGTCGAGAGTGCCGCGAGAGCAAGCCATCCGACGAAACACACAAGCTGCGATGCACGCATGGACTGCTCGCTTCCTCACGGCTAGGCCGGATTGAGAACTTCACAACCGCGCATCGGCACACGCCGGACCTTGCGCTTGGGCGCAAGTCTCGCGGTTCTTCCCGCCTGAGTCAAGCATATCCCTCAAATAATGGGTGAATTCCTCAGCTGGCCGTCCTGGCGACCACAATCGGTTGGCTACTCCCCAATCACCTTCACAAGCACGCGTTTCTTTCGGCGGCCGTCGAATTCGCCATAGAAGATCTGCTCCCAGGGGCCAAAGTCCAGTTTGCCTGCGGTGATCGCGACGACCACTTCGCGTACCATCACCTGCCGCTTCATGTGCGCGTCGGCATTGTCCTCGCCCGTTCGGTTATGGGCATACCGTTGAGGCGACGCGTCGAAGGGGGCGAGCCCCTCGAGCCACTTCTTATAGTCCGCGTGCAGCCCCGGTTCGTCGTCGTTGATAAAGACGCTCGCCGTGATATGCATGGCATTGCACAGCACGAGGCCCTCCTGCACGCCGCTCTCGCGTACGATGCGTTCGACCTCTGGCGTGATGTTCAAGAACGCCATCCGCTCCGGCAGGTTGAAAGCGAGGTATTCGGTCTTGGATTTCATTTCTGACCCAGAGGGTAAAGGGTGGACACGGTTCGAGATTCTAATGCCCCGCCGTGCCTTCGGCTAATGCTGACGGGTTCCCGCTCATTCTGCAGCAGGGTATTCAGCTTCCCGCTACCTTACGATTCATTAAGATATGCGAGCCCCCTGCGCCCCAGAGCACATCAGCCCCGCGTCGAGCCCACTCATGGAACTCATCTACCGTTACGACCCCTTTCAGCCCGTGGTCATCCAGCATCCGCAGTCTCCGGAGGAGGCGGTAACCACGCTGCTCTCGGGCAACCGGCGGCTGGTCTCGATGATCGATCGCATGCAGATCGCTTCGCTCGACGGCAATGTTGGCACAAGCGAAATCGTTCCGGTCGACCTGGTATCGATGGGGCTGCCGTTCATGCGCGGAGCTGCGCTCGATCAGGCGCCGTTTGCCCTGGTGCTGGGCTGCAGCGATGCTCGCGTGCCAATCGAGTCGGTGTTCGATCAGTCGTTCAACGACTTGTTTGCGATTCGCATCGCGGGCAATGTGCTGGGTACCGAGTGCATCGGCAGCGTGGACTACGCGGTGCGAAATTTCGGCAAGAGCTTACAGGCGATCGTCGTTGTCGGCCACACCGGCTGCGGCGCCGTGACGGCCGCGGTGGATACGTACCTCAGCCCCACGGCGTTTACGAATATCGCGCTCACGCATCCGCTTCGGACGCTGGTGGATCGCATCATGATCGCCGTCCGCGCCGCGGCCAACGCTTTCGACCGCTGCTTCGGCCACGAGTTCCATATGCACCCGGAGTATCGTGCGGCGCTCATCCATGCCGCGGTGTACTTGAATGCCGCGATTGCCGCCTTTGACCTGCAGCGCGAAGCACGCTCGGCGATGGCCGCGAATGTCAAAGCCTACTATGGCGTATGCGACATTGGAACGATGCTCGTGCGCGATCAACCCCCGCTGGTGCCTACGAGCGACCCGCATCTGAGCCTGGCGCCGAAAGATGCAGCATCATTCATGACGCTCGCGAACGAGATTGTCACGGCGGTGGTCACGCTGCTGGATGCCGAGGTCTGACCGGCGAATCGTTAGACGCGCATGTAACCGCGGTTGATCTCATCGATCTGTTCGTTGAGCGTCCACAGGTCATACAGCCAGCCCAGGCCGAGCAAACCGCCGGTCAGCAGCCAGATCACGCCGGTCACCCACTTTCCCATGTAGAAGCGGTGGATTCCCAGCACGCCCAGGAACGTGAGCAGGATCCAGGCGATCGTGTAGTCCAGCGGGCCCGGCGCATACCGCCAGTCCGCCTCGCGATCCATCGATGGGATCAAAAACAGATCGACGATCCAGCCGACGAAGAGCAGGCCCAGCGTGAAGAACCAGATCGTGCCAGTGATCGGCCGGCCGTAATAAAACCGGTGAGCCCCAAAGATCCCAAACAACCACACCACGTAACCAACCACTAGCGAATGCGTGTTTGACGCGGCACGGGGTTCGAAGTACGGAGAAGCCGTGGACATCACTTGGGTTCCTCGAATTCGATGTACTCAAAGTGCGACTCGGTCGGTAGCCGCTCAAATATAGTTCGCTCCTCAAAACGCCATCTTGGCAGTTCCGACCGACACGTCGATCCGAGGGGCAAAACGCGTGCCGACGACGTCCTGACTTACGTGTCCGAAAACGGCCAGCGGCGCCGCCGGACTCCGCTACAATTCGGTCATGACGATCGACGACGATGCCTGCTATCGAGCGATTTTGGCTCGGGACTCCCGCTTCGACGGCCTGTTTTTCACGGGTGTGCGAACAACGGGAATCTATTGCCGCCCCGTCTGCACGGCGAAGACTCCCGCCCGCTCGAGTTGCCGGTTTTTTGCCAGCGCGGCGTTAGCCGAGCAGGCCGGCTTTCGACCCTGCCTGCGTTGCCGTCCCGAGCTGGCCCCTGGCCATTCTCCCGTCGACAGCACGCGCACGCTGGCTCGTGCGGCGGCGACACGGATCGAAGCCGGGGCACTGAACGACGGGGGAAGCCTGGAGTCGCTTGCCGGATCGCTCAGCATCAGTTCCCGGCAGCTTCGCCGCGCGATGCGACGCGAACTGGGCGTCTCGCCCGTGGAGTTGGCCCAAACCTGCCGGCTGCTGTTGGCCAAGCGTTTGATCGCGGACTCCCGGCTGCCGCTGGTACACGTGGCGTTTGCGGCAGGATTCGAAAGCGTCCGGCGCTTTAACGCCGCCTTCCGCAGTCACTATCGATTGACGCCCACCACCATGCGTCGCGCGGCCGGCGGCGGCAAAGCGGAGGGGGAGAATCTTCGCCTGTTGCTCGGATACCGACCGCCACTGGCCTGGAACGCACTGCTTCGATTCTTGGCGGCCCGCGCGATCGCCGGGGTCGAATGCGTCACTGCCGACGCCTACTACCGCACCGTCGCCATCGGCAAGCATCGTGGCTGGCTCAGCGTGAGGCAGTTTTCAGAAAAGAACCAGTTGGTGGTCGAACTCGCTCCATCGCTCGCGCCGGTGCTGCCGCAAGTCCTCGCTCGCCTGCGAAGCTTGTTCGACGTTGACGCCCGGCCCGATGTCATTGCCGCGCATTTGGCCGCTGACGAGTGTCTGGCCGCGGCCGTCAGGTGCGAGCCGGGCTTGCGCGTGCCTGGCACCTTCGATGGCTTCGAACTATCCTGGCGGACCGTCCTGGGACAGCAAGTCTCGGTGCGCGGGGCATCGACACTGGCCGCCCGACTCGTCGAGCGATTGGGTGAGCCAATTGCCACGTCGCTGCCTTGTCTCAATCGTCTCACCCCGCCGCCCGCTGCGATTGCCGCGGCGCGAACCTCCACAATCTCCGGCATCGGCCTGCCCAGCACGCGCGCCGAAACCCTGCGCGGGCTGGCGAAAGCCCTCGAGCGGGGCACGATCAGCTTCGGGCCTTTAGTCGATCCAGCAGAAACCGAAGACTCGCTCTTGCAACTTGCCGGCATTGGCCCCTGGACCGCGGCCTACATCGCGATGCGCGGACTGCATTGGCCCGATGCTTTTCCCGCAGGGGACCTGGGTCTCGTTAAGGCGAGCGGACTCTCGAAACGAAAGCTGATCGAAGCGGCCGAACTCTGGCGACCGTGGCGGGCCTATGCCGCCATGCATCTCTGGGAAACACTTCACGATCGGAATGTACGGAACACCACCACATGAGCGCACTCATTTACTTTGATTATCTGGGCAGTCCGCTCGGCGAATTGTTGATCGTCGGCGACGGTCAGCGCGTTACCCGGCTCTATCTGCCGAACCACAAGCGAGCCGTGCAGCCCGACGCGTCGTGGCGGCAGTCGACAGCACCTTTCCAGCAAGCGCGAGAGGAACTCGCCGAATACTTTGCCGGCCAGCGGAAGACTTTTGAAGTATCGGTTCGCGGCGCCGGAACTCCCTTTCAGCAACGCGTCTGGCAGGAGCTCGTGCAAATACCCTTCGGCACGACGATCTCCTACGCCGAACTCGCGCGCCGCGTCGGACAGCCGAACGCTTCGCGAGCCGTGGGCAACGCGAACGGCCGTAACCCGATCTCGATCATCGTGCCTTGCCACCGCGTGATCGGAGCCGATGGTCGCCTGACCGGCTACGCTGGCGGGCTCGACAACAAACGCTGGTTGCTCGATTTGGAACGGGGCGAACGGTCGCTGGCCTTCGCTGCGGAGGGGCAGGCGATAACTCACTGATCGGACTTGAGCCGTTCCCCTAGCATCGCTGCCAGATCGGCCAGGTCGTAGTGCTCCAGCACTCCCGGCACGACGAGTTCCAACAATTGCGAGTCTCCCGGGCGCGCGACGACGTCGTCTTCCCACGAACGGATCGAATCGCGCAGCACGAGCGACGTGATCCGGTCGTCCAACGCGGCGGCATGCAGCGCAATTGGGCCGGCGCGGCGGCTAGCGATGACACGCAGGTCGGAAACGTCGACTTCAGGGAGCGCGGCCGCATAGGCCACCGCGGTCAACAGGTCCGAAGTTCGCTGAGCCAGCAGCGGCCGGCCAACGTGCATCGCGAGCATCGACGTGCGGAAGGCCTCGTTCTGATATTTCGAGCCGGCCTTCTTGCTGTCAGCCGTTTCGCCGTAGCCGCGAAGGTCCACCGCCAACACGGCACAACCTTCTTCGACCAGCTTTACAATTACTCCCTGCTCGCCAATCTCCGCCGTCTTGCCCGCCGAATCGACCAGGATGACCAGCGGGTGCTTTTCCGCATGGTCGCCAGGCTTGAAGTGCAGCGCCGGTAGCGGGAAGCCATCGGCACTCTTAATAACGAGCTTCGAAGCAACCAATCCCGCAACGTCCGCTCCGCCGCATGGCTCGACGTGCACGGCTGCACTGGCGGGCCTGGGCAAATTCATTGCCCGCCGAATCACCTCAATGCGCTCGCTCGGCGACAGGACCGACCAGGCCTCGCCACGCTGCTCCCGCAATTCCGCGGCGCGCTTCCGATTGAAATCCACAACCGTCTGTTCGTCTGTGAACTCCTGTACCACCTGACCGGTGCTGGTCACTTGCAGGGCGGCATCAGCTTGCAATGTAAGCGGTGGCTCGGCCACTGGCCGATCATCGTCCAGCAGCCAGCGGCGCATCCAATGCACGGCCGCCTGACGCCGCGGCTGGCTGAAACCATGCTCATCGTCGTACGAAAAAAGCCCTGTCCGCTCGGGTTGTCCGAACACGCGGTAGACCTCTTCGGCCTCCTTGGCAGCGGTGCGCGTGCCGCCAATGTCAAAAAAGTCTCGCTCGGCCGCCAGGATCAGCGTTGGCTTCGTCGCGCGCATCGTGATCAGATCGGTGTGATCGATGCCCGCAGGTCCCTGACCGGGAAAATGTTGCTCGCAATCCTGTGGTCCAATGGTCTTGAACAATCGCTCGAGCGTCGTGATGAAACACGACGGCGCCGCCACCGCAATTCGTTCATCGATCGCCATCAGCCAGGTCGTCATGGTGCCGCCGCCGGAGTTGCCCGTGCAGCCGAGCCGCATGGGATCGACCTCCGGACGTGAAGCGAGGTAATCCATGCTGCGCAACCCGTCCCAGATGCGATAGTGCCCCGTGCTGCGGCCAACAAGCAGCGAGCCCACCCCGACCAGCGTATGCTCGTTCGTACCATGACCGATTGGATCGGGAAGTTGATTTCGCTCTCCCTGGCCGATCGGATCGTAAATCAACGCCGCGCAGCCGTTGAGCGCAAGCAGGATGCAAACGCTTTGGTAAGCCTCGCTGGCCTTCCCGTTGGCGCTATGGCCGCACGGCACGAGGACGCCTGGAACGGGCTTGGAAGTATCTGCCGGCAGATAGAGATTCGCGGTGACGCGATGCTTCGGCCGGCTCTCGTAGACAACTCGCTCGATGCGGTACTGCGGATTGACGCCCACGATCGAACCCACGGTGCGCGCGTTCAGTGGGGTGCGCTCGGGAAAATCTCCTACCAGCCGCGCGAAGTCCGCGCGGAGCTGCTGCTGCCGTGCATGCAGGGCTTCGGGCGAGGCCTTAGCTGCTGCGGCAGCCTCATTGCGAACTTCGTACTGCCGATCGAACTCCGCGAGCAGATGATCGTAGAGCAAGATATCCTGCCCCGGCGGCAACCCGCGCAGGCCGTCCTCGGCTGACGAGTTGACCGGCAGCCAGCCCCCCAGAACAACAACTATCGCGGCGAGTGATCGCGTGCGCATGAAATTCCTGAAAAAGCTGAAACTTATCGCCCAAACACGGGTAACAACGCGGTAAATTCGCAAGCATCGCGGGTGTCCGATGCGTCCCAGTTTACTGGCAATGCGGAGCGTATTCCACGCATTGCGCAACAGGTCTCTACGCGCGACTTGTCACGGCCGTCAGGGCTGGTTACTTTGTGACTTATCAGGGGACTTCTCAAACGGCCGGGCGTATTCCCCCAGAACACCGGCCAGTGACGCAGTTTATCGCGCCGCCGCGATTTGTTTCGCCCGCGAGCGCCGTTCTTACCGCTAAGGGGTGCACGCATGTCCGAGGTTGCTGGTCTTCGCTTCCGTTTCGTTCGTCGCGCGGTGATGCTCGCCGTCCTGCTGTTCGCTCCGCTCGCAGCGCAGGCGGCAGACAATCTGCAATCGGAGCTCGATCCGAAGGTGCTTGCCCAGAGCGTGACAATCTATCGCGACGCCTATGGCATGCCCCACATCGACGGGCCGAACGATGAATCCGTGCTCTTCGGCTACGGTTACGCCCAGGCCGAGGACTATTTCTGGCAGATCGAAGACTCGTATGCCCTGGGGCTCGGCCGCTATAGCGAACTCTACGGCAAGCAGTTTCTGGCCAAGGACAAGCGCAACCGCGCGTTCGAGATTCCGCAGCGCTCGAAGGTCGACTTCGAAAAGCTCGACCCGGAACCCAAGCGCGCCGGCACCGCGTTCATCATGGGCATCAACTACTATCTCGACACGCATCCCAGCGTAAAGCCGCGCCTGCTCACGCGTTTTGAACCGTGGTACTTGCTGGCCTTTGGCCGCGCCGCCACGCTCGAGCTCTTGGGCGGTCACCTGCATGTCTCGACCGACGAAGTCCCCAGCGATTATGCCCGCAAAAAGCTCGAGGACGAAATCGAGGAGGCCCGCGGCTCGAACGCCTGGGCCATTTCGGGCAAGAAGACCCGCAGCGGCAAGCCGATGCTGCTGATCAATCCGCACCAACCGTTCTTCGGATACGGCCAGTTCTATGAAGCTCATCTGCGCAGCGGCGCCGGCTGGAACTTTACCGGCGCTTCGTTCTTCGGCACGCCGCTGCCCGTGATCGGACACAACGAGCACTGCGGTTGGGGCATGACCGTCAACGAACCGAACGTCGGCAGCTCGTGGAAGGAAACCTTCGACGATCCCAGCAATCCGCTTAACTATCGCTATGGGGACGGCTATCGCACGGCCGAAGAGTGGACCGACACGATCCTGGTCAAGAACGGCCGGCGGATGGATAAGGTCGAGTGCACGTTCCGCAAGACGCATCACGGACCGATTCTCAAGAAGCTCAGCGACACCGAGTACGTTTCGGCCACTCTGGGCAAGCTCTTTGAAGCCGTGCTCTCGCGGCAGGGCATCAAGATGCTCCGCTCGAAAAATCTCGACGAATTCAAAGAAGCCATGTCGATGCTCGAGTTGCCGCTGTTCAACATCGTGTACGCCGACGTCGACGGCAACATCTTCTATGCTTACAACGGCATCGTGCCGAAGCGCGACCCTTCCTTCGACTGGACCAAGACCGTCGACGGCAGCGATCCGCGCACCGAGTGGCAGGGCATCCATCCCTTCCGCGATCTTCCGCAGCTCCTGAACCCCGAGTCGGGCTACATCCAGAACTGCAACTCCACGCCGTACACCACGACGGATGACGCGGGGCCGGCGATCGGCGATTACCCGGCTTACATGGTCGAAGACCGGTACGACGACAAGCGCCGGGCCAAGATGTCGCGCAAGATTCTGCGCGAGGCCACCGACGTCACGTTTGAGAAGTGGCAGGAAATGTCATTCGACACCACGGTCTACTGGGCGCTGGCGGAGTTCCCGACCTACAAGCGCGAGCTCGAGAAGCTCAAGCAGTCGGATCCCAAGCTGGCGGCCGAAGTCGAGCCGTACCTGGCTCACCTGCTCGATTGGAATTGTGTCGGCACTCTCGAGAGCACCCAGGCCACGCTGTGCATCGCCTGGTACGAGGAGCTCTACGGCTTCGGCTATCCGGCCGAAACGCTCAAGGCCCAGTACGTCTCGAACGTGCCCGAGCAGTTCAAAGCCCTCGTCACGGCGGCCGGCAAGCTCAAGTCCAACTTCGGAGACTGGAAAGTTCCCTACGGCGACGCAAACCGCCTGCAGCGACACGCCAACGTCTCGGACTTCTATCGCATCCCCTTCAGCGACAAACTCCCGAGTCTGCCGAGCGCCGGTATGCCGGGTCCGCCGGGCGTCGTGTTCACGATGTACTTCACGCCGTCGATCTACCTGCCGCCGCTCAAGGAGATGAAGAAGCACTATGCGGTTGTGGGCACGAGCTACTCGTGCATCGTCGAGTTCGGCGACAAGCTGAAGAGCAAGTCGCTACTCCAATACGGCTCCAGCGGCGATCCGAAGAGTCCACATTTCTTCGATCAGGCAGAACTGATGTCCAAGAAGCAGATGAAGGACAACTACATCTACTTTGAAGACGTGATTGCGAACGCCAAGCGGAAGTACCACCCCGGCGAAGAACAGCCGGTCGATTCGCAGGCCGCCAAATAGACGGGCAACGCGCGTTTTAGCGTCGGTTCACGCGGCGCGTGCGCTGGCTTCTCGCTTCGAGCGCCACATGCGGTAGCGAGTGTAAACGAGCCCCGCAACCAACGCGGTATTTGCCACAGCCCATACCGGCAGCGGTAACTGGTCGCGATGCCGAAAATGTGGGAGATCGTGGGAATCGATCTCCACGAGGTAGGACTCCTCGCCGGTTGCTTCGTCCTGAAATCGCGTGACTTGCGGCTCTTCGACGACGACTCGAAAAGACTCTGGCGGCGCGGTTAGCAGGTTGAACAGGGGCCCCAGGTTGAAGACGAACATCAGCCCCAGAATGCTCCACTGCCACTTGCGAAAGTCGCGCATTGTGGGATCGGGAGTCTGCGGCGGTTCGGCGTAACGAGGCTTGGGCAGGATCCGCTCTTTATCCTTCGCGAGTTTCTCGGTCTGCTCATCCAGCCGCCGCCGCTCACGTTCGAGATAGTCTTGCGATTCAAGCATGGGATGCCTCATAACTCCGCCCGATGCGTTTCTGCCGCCAGCCACACGCTCACCAGCGTGATCGCTGCCAGGAGCATCATATACACCGCCACTGGCCAAGGCTGACCGCCGCTCCATTGCAGCAGGGCTGTGGCGATCAGCGGCGCCAGACCGCCGGCCAGCGGCGACGCCATCTGATAGCCAATCGAAGCGCCCGTGTACCGTACATCGGTGCCGAACAGCTCGCTGAAGAACGCTGCCTGCGGGGCGTACATTGCCGCGTGGACGATCATCCCCAGCACGATCGCCAGCGTGATCGACCACCCGCTCCCCAGATCGACCAGCCAGAAAAAGGGCAGGGCGTACACGGCCAGCCCCAAGGCCCCCGCCAGATAAACCGGCCGCCTGCCAAGCCGGTCCGACAGCATGCCGAAAGCCGGAATGATGAAGAACTGAATCGCCGAGGCTACCAGCACGCCGTTTAAGATCACGTTCTTGTCGACGCCGAGTTCCACCGTCGCGTAGCTCAACACGAACACGGTAAACACATAGAACGAACCGTTCTCGGCGAACCGAGCCCCCATCGCCAGCAGGATATTTCTGGGATAACGCCGGAGCACCGCGAACAGCGGCACCGGCGGAGGTGGCTTCGTCTCGCGTGCCTTGGCGAACACGGGGCTCTCAAATACCTGGATCCGGATGAACATCCCCACGGCCAGTAGCGCGATGCCCAGCAGAAACGGCACGCGCCAGCCCCAGCTCAAAAACTCTTCGTCGGGCAGCAGCGAGAATAAATTGAACACTGCCGTGGCCAGCAGCAAGCCGGCGGGCACACCGGCTTGCACCCAACTGGCGTACAGCCCGCGCCGACCGGCATGCCCATGCTCGACGGCCATCAGCACGGCGCCGCCCCATTCGC
>JBGSKX010000017.1:0-6960 GCA_041741015.1 Pirellulales bacterium | reverse complement strand
AGGGGGAAAGCTACACACCGCGGACGGCCCGCCCGCCGAACGTGCCGCCGCCGCCATCGGCTGGCTGGCGAAGCCGTAAAGGCGAACGGCACTCCGCGAATCCCAAAATCCGGCGATATCAAAAACAAACGGACGGCAAACATGCCGTCCGTTTTCGTTGATCGGTTTGATTAATTGCCGGCTTTAACGGCTCAGCGAGCCGCGTTTGGAAGGCCGCTGCGAATTGGGGGCGGCCGTATGAATCCACTCGGCGACGAGCAATTCCAACTGCTCATCCATCCACTGGTCGAATACGGCCAGCGTGTCCAGGCTCTGGCGAACTTCGTCCGCCGTGGGAAGTTTGTTTTCTGACGTCGGGCTGGGTAGCGATTCGTGCATCATGGCTCTGGTCCGCCTTTCTTCCTCTGTCCGAAGGCCGCGATTGTAGTTCGCGTTTCGGGGATTGCCCTATTCCAATTGCGCCCCTTTTTCCGCTCTTCTTCGAGCCTCGTCCTGGCGGCCTCCCACCGCTCGTCGTGGCGATAATGCAACTCGCGGTCCAAATCGCGCCAATTGCACTGCTCCCACCTCTCACCATTACGGACATCAGGACGGCCAGTTCGGGTTCGCGCGACTGAATCGGCTTTTATTTCTCGACGTTTTACCGGGAATTCCCCTCCGCGTGCACCGCATCCGTCCCTTCAAAAATTTCTTCGCCCGCACGCCCCGGAACTTGGCTGAACTCCGATTTCGCTGCCATTTCGGCTGCTTGGGTCGACGCGAATTGCCAACAACCTGAGCATCCCTGTTGCATTACCGCAGCAATTGTGAGGTCCGTCACAAAGTCGCGCCCACAGACCCCGCACGCGCCAAACTGGTCAAAACAAAACCACGTCAGAATTGGCCAGGGGTGAATCGCATGGCGGAATCGTCCGCCCGCAGCTTTCCGAGCCGAGCCTTTCCGCTCACCGCGGCCTACCGCATGCCGCCGCGATACAAATGCGGCAGTTGCCGGTCGGTGAGCCGGGTCTGGCTCTTGCGGCCCAGGAAGTAAAACCCCGAGGCCGCGTCGTATGCCCCCGGATGGTTGGCGAGAAAGCGGTCGAAGTACTTCAGCCAGAAGGCCGATCCCCGCGCTGCTGCCGAGGCGATCGTCCGCGTCATCGGCCGGCGGGCGAACGACAGCAGAAAGTACCGCCAGGCCCACGCCAAGGCCATTCCTGGCCCGCAGGCCACGCCGCTGGCGAGTTCTTCGAAGTCGCGCCACAACCGGCGATGCCCCAGGTGCGTGAACCGCGTGAAGTCGTACGCTCCTTCGTGCACTTGCTGCATGAATGGCGTCTCGGCATAGACCACGCCCTGCGGCCTGAGCACGCGGCGGATTTCCGCCGTACAGCGCACCGGGTCGACCACGTGTTCGAGCACCGCTTGCACGATCACGCCGTCGAACGTTTCGTCCTCGAACGGAATGTCGTGCGCGTCGAACACCACGGCCGGCCGCGGACCGATCTCGACGTCGCTTTCCACCAACTCGATGTCGTCTCGATCGGCCAGCACCTCCATGCCGCTGCCCGCGACGCGTGAGCCGATCACCAGCACCCGAGCCGGAGCGTTGAGCTCCAGCACCGCCCGGGCGAAAGCTTCGTAGTTTTCCTTACCCACCAGGTTCGAGCTCAGCGTCGGCGCCATCGAAGAGAGCATCTGCCGCAACGGCTTCTGCTCCTTGGGAAACGCCTTTTCCGAGCCGGCCAGCACGCCCGCGATTGAAAACAGGCTGTTCGACTCGTTGATCAGCACGGGCACCTGCCGCCGCACCGGGTAGCTCGCCCCGCAACCGGGATGCGTGCAATCGCACTCGGTGCGCTGGATTTCCAGCCGGCATTTGCAGCGTGGACAAACCAGCCGGGCTTCGAGGTCGGCGGGAAGTCGGGTGAAGAATCCGGTGACTTCGGCGATACTCACGTGCTTTCTCCATGCGCGCTTTGGGGGCAGGTCCATCCGGGGGCGGACCGTATCCAGCAACTCTAGCTCGACTGCCCGCCGAACGAGCGATTATCGCCTGGAGTTGCGGGCCTGAGCCGTTGCGATCGGCTTGTGTGCTACAGCCGGAATGATTGGTAACCCGCGGGCGCAAAAAAACAGGCATCGAGCCAGGGGGGTGGCACTCGATGCCTGTCAGTTCGAACGCTCGAGATCCTGACGAGCAGGACACAAGCATTCGACGGGGCCGAGAGATTGTGGGGGCGAAACCTTGCGCCTGGCGGTTACTGCTGAGCTTGCTCGAGCTTCTTGCCAGCCTGTTTCTTTTTCTTCGCTCCGGCGGGCTTCTTACCTTTGGCCGGCTTTTCACCGCGGGCGATCTCTTTCGCCGTCACGCTGCCGTCGCCATTCTTATCGAGCGACTTAATCGCGTCCGACGCGCCGCTGATCTCTTCGCCGCTCAGCGTGCCATCGCGATCTTTATCCACCGCGCGGAACAGGCTCGCCGGCATCGCTTGCGCCTGGCCGGGCTTGTTCTTTTTGGTCGCAGCGGCCGCTGCGGCGGGTTTCTTGCCGGGTTCGGCGTTTGGCTTCTCGGTTCGCATTTTCACGGCTTCGGCCCGCTGTTTGGCAACAGCCGCGAACTCTTCCTGCGACAGCCCCCCGTCGCCGTCCTTGTCACCGCGACGAATCATTCGGGCCACCTGCTCGCGGCGCTCTTCGGGCGCTTCGTCGGCGGTTGCTTTGCCGTCGCCGTTGGCGTCCATTCGCTTGAACATCGCATCGGCCATGGCTCCATCGCGCTTGAGACTGGCGGGCTGGGCTGTTCCACCGGCCGGCATCTCGGCCTTCGATAGAGCACCATCCCCGTCTTTATCCAGCCGCGCGACCAGCTTCGAAAAGTTCTCGCGGCGTTCCTCGGGCACTTCATCCGGCGATAGCTTGCCATCGCCGTTCTTGTCGAGCTGGGCCAGGAAACGTCCCGGCACCGGACGCGCCGCCTTGCCGGGGCGTCCGGGCCGGGCCTTGGCCGGCTTCGTCTTGGCGTCGCCTGCATCCGCGGGAGCGGCAGTCTTCGTTTCGCCACCCGCCAGGCCCACGGCAAATTCGTCGGCCGAGAGTTTGCCATCCGCGTTGCCATCGCCAAGCCGAACCAACCGATCGAACAGAGATTTCTTTTCTTCGGGGATTTCGTCCGCACCGAGGGTGCCATCGCTGTTGGCGTCGAGCTGCCCGAACAGCGCTTTGGCGTCCACGGCCGGTGGAACTTCGACGGCCCAGGCCGCGGCCGAGCTTGCCAACAAACCGAGACCGGCCAGAATCATCCATCGCGATTGGGTCAGCACCGTAAGTTCCTCGTGTGTTTTGCAGGCCAATTGAACGGTCGCCGGCCCCAGTAACCCTCGGGGACGCCGTGCCTAAGGAATTGAACCACGGCGAGGGGAAGGGGTTTCGCTCTCAGGTCAGAATAAAGTCCGCAGGCTGCCCAGACCCTGCGCAGGTGCGAAACGCTAGCGGCGCCAGCCTCGATCTGTCGCCGGAAATCCAGCCGCCTTTCGCTCTTGTGACCCCGCGCGGCCGTTCCTATAATCCGCCGCCCAAGAGTGCCGGGTGCGATCCGCAGACTCGCGTGTGATTGAACTCTGCGGTCAAACCGCGGCACGGGGCGTTAAGTTGCATCCACACAAGTAGTTGGAGGACTGACGGTTTTCCGTTAATGGCCGTATTGCCGGTATGCCGATACCAAGGGTGCTCACTCACGCGCTCGCGAAGTCGCTCCCAGACATGGATTGCGGCGCCGGTAAGCGATAGTTCCAGCAGCGTACTGACTCGACAGGACGTGTTTGATTTCCAAGAGGTTGGTCGGACCAAATCACCCATTCGCAGGCTCTTTCGAGCCCTCGGGTCCCGACGAACAGGCGAATCGAATCTGTCAGCAGGACGCTTTCCGCTGGAGAAATCACCGGCCATTTCACAGTAATCCATAGTTCGTTTGGCTCGCTTTCCACTGCCGCAGTCTGGTGGTCTTGTTCGACCGCTGCATTCGGCAGTAGCCTAAGCTTGTCCAAGGGAGAATCACCATGCAGATCTACGGTCCTTCGCAGCTTCACGGCGCTCAATCGATTCACGGTGCTCAGGCCGCTCGTCCGGCTGAAGCCGCCCCGCAAACTGGCGCTGCTCAGCCCCTGGCAGATCGGCTCGAAATCTCCGAGGCCGGCCGCATTGCCAGCCAACTCGCCGAGATTCCGGACGTCCGCTGGGAACGCGTCGAATCGCTTCGGGCAGCCATTGCCGGCGGTGCCTACGAAACCGACGACAAGCTGAACGTGGCGCTCGAACGCCTGCTCGACGAAATCGCTTAAGCGAAATCGTGCTGGCGGATTGCAGCTGCGCATGGCTCTAGTCCGCGGCGACGCTGACGGTGCCGTTACGCCATATCGACACTGACATCGCCCCAGGGAAGGGGCTGGTCGTACAAACCAGGTGCATGCTCTGGGAGAGCATCAGGATGGCGAAGTCGCAACTCCTTCTCGCAACCGCATTGCTGTTGGCCACGACCGGCTGCATGATGGTCGACAAGGTCTCGGATCCCGCAGGCTTCGAGGCCGGCACCTACAAGCCGATCTTCCCCTGGTATCCCGAGTACCTTTTCAGCCGCGATGCGCGCGAGTACGGGCGCTGGTGGCGGGAGAATCCCGACGCGATGGAGAAGATGCGCGACCCCGCCACGGCGCATCCCGAGACCTGCGCCTGCTGCACGCCGAAGCACGAGGAGTAGCCCCAAAACGGTGCCAGGAACCTTTTCGCGAAAAAGGTTCCTGGCACCGTTTTCGTTGCCCGTTTTCGTTGCATCCTTACGACTTGATTTCGCGGCCAATCCCCTTAGAATCAATAATGATTCTTGGTTTTGGAAGCAGCTAAACTTACTGTGGCTGCTCCCAATCGGCTCCGCTGGTCATTCGTCATGTCGCAAGACTTCTCCCTCGGCACGGTTAACGTCGCTCTCTCGCCGCGCGAGCGGTTCGAGGAGTTCCTGCAGAGCAAAGGGAAGCGGATCACCCAGCAGCGGCTGGTGATCGTCGACGAGGTCTTCCGCAGGCACGACCATTTCGACGCCGAGGACCTGATCCTGCACCTTTCGAAGGTCGCCGAGGGGCAGCGCGTCAGCCGGCCGACCGTCTATCGCACCCTCAGCGAACTGGTCGATTCTGGCCTGCTGCGGAGCATGAACCTCAGCGGCCGCACCGTCTACGAGCACGACTACGGCTATCCGCAGCACGATCACCTGCACTGCGAGAAGTGCAACAAGCTGATCGAGTTCCACAGCGACGAACTGGCCGCCATCGGCGAAGCCCTCGAGCGGCAGTACCAGTTCCGCGTCACCGGGCACCGGCTGATCTTCACCGGTCTCTGCTCCGACTGCCGCGTACACAAACGCCCGGCCCGGAAGCTGGATCTGGTCTAATCGCTCCGCGTTGATTGCCGAACGTTTCTGCGTCAGCAACTCTTCTCAATTTCGCGCCAAGTCAGGTCAAGCTCTGCGCCCCTGCGGCGAATTGCTATACACTGCCCGGTATCGGACAGCTAATCGCTCTTGCTGCCGGAAATCCTGTTCGCACGACCACAACCGGAGCAAACCATGGAACGCGAAACCCCTGAGTTCGCCGCCGACGAGCAGCCGGTGAAGGTCTATGACGCGGGTAGCGGAATCGAGGCGCAGTTTCTGGTGGATTGGCTGCGAGGCGCCGGCATCGATGCTCGCATCGCGAGCACGGCGATCGAACCGCTCGCTGGCAAGGTGCCGTTTCAGATTGCGACCTGCCCGGTCCTGGTGGCCAGGCGCGACGCCGAGCGCGCGCTGGCGGAAGTGCCCGCGTTCGAAGCTCGCCTGGCCGAACGTGGCGGCGAGGCGGGCTTTTGCTATCACTGTGGCGGCGCTCTCGACACCCGACCCGCGACCTGCCCCGCCTGTGGTGGCGCGCTGGATTGGTCGTAAGCTTTCAATCGCCGAGCTTTCAATCGCCACGGTCGCTTACACGCTCTCCGCGCCGCTCTTGGCTTCGATAGCTGCGGCCTGATCCGTCTTGCGCGCACGTCCTTCGAACACCCGCACAATGACCAGCGCCATCAGCGTCACGATGAAAAACACCAAGAGCACCCAGGCCAGACCCTGCAGCGTCTCGATCACGGTGCGATAGATCTCCAGAATCCACCGCTCGCTGGTCAGTTCGACGACCTCGGCGCCTTCAAACTGCGGCCGCGTGATGTACTTCTCGAGCTCCCACACGCGCACGCCACTCGAGATGCCCACCACGAACAGGGCGAACATCAGGTAGCGATGCCACTCGCGCCCCAGCCCCTCGGGAATGATCCGGTCCAGGATCCGCTGCACGGGCTTGTTGAACACCAAAGCCACCACGGCCGAAACGAGTGCGGCAACCGTGAACGTCACGATAAGAAGCGTGAGAAACATGAGGGGCTCCACCTGTTCGACTCGCAGAAGAATGGCGCACCGGTCGCGCACCATTTAGTCGCCACGGGCCGCTAGCCGGTCACGAATTCCTAATTCGCCCATGAATCCGCGTTCAGGGTAGTCCCACCAACGACTTTTCCAGTTGGGCGATCTCTTCGGCCGTCAGCTTTTGGGCGGTCGCCTCGAGCATCTTGCGCAAATGCCTAACTCCCTCCGGTTCGCTGGGCATGCCGATGTTGCCCAGCGGACCTTTACTTGTGATCAGCACTTTCCCGTCGGGCTCGACGATGGCATGGAACGGAATGCCCTCCGACTGCGAGCCGGGGAGCAGCGGATCGATCACTTCCGCGTTCTTGTCCATGCCGCCCATGACTTTCACCAGTACATAGTCTTTCTCGAGCAGCTTGTGCTGATAATCCATCCACCGCGCCAGCCGAAAGCACGGTCCGCAGCGCGGCCCACCACTGATCACCCACAGCCGCCGGCCGCTTTGCTTGGCCTCCGCTTGCGCGCTGGCGAGCAGCTCC
>JBGSKX010000016.1:0-22665 GCA_041741015.1 Pirellulales bacterium | reverse complement strand
ATTCCGGCGCCTTGCACAAGAACGACGCGGTCGCGCACGTCGCCTGCAGCGCGCATCGCGGCGGCGACCGTAGCCGTGGCGCAGTTGGCGGGGCAGGCGACTTCATCCGGCAGCGTATCGGGAATTCGAAGGATCGCCGTGCCGCGGGCAAGGCGACAATGTTCGGCCAGTCCGCCCGAGAGCGGATGCTTGGGATCGGTGCGTTCGTGGCCGTACTTGAATAGGTGTTCACACTTTTGCGGCAGGCTGCGTTCGCAGTAGAAGCAGGCGCCGCAACTGGCGGCGACGCTCCAGGTGATGCGATCGCCAAGCGCGAGGGGATGGCCCAAGAGGTCGCGCGGCGGGTCGCCGGGACGCAGTTCCGCAACGCGGCCGATGATCTCATGGCCCAGAATCGTGGGGCAGGGGGTCTGGCGGCGGCCTTCGTAGCTGTGCAGATCGCTGCCACAGAGCGTGGTGCAAGTGATCTCGACGAGCAGTTCGCCCGCGGCGAGCGTTTGCGGTGGGAACTGTTTGAGTTCGAGCGGACGGCCGGGCCCTTCGAAGACCATCGCCCGAGTTTTCGTTGCCGCCTTCGTCATTGTCGTGCCCACTTGTAGAGTACCTCCATGTCTACCTATCGAGCCGCCCGCGGCCGGGCGCTCAGGAGCGCCAGGATTGCGCCGGCGGCCGTGACCATGGCCAGCGTCAAGAACAGCGCCGAGTATCCGGCATCCTGCCTGCTGACAATATATCCGAGCAGCGGTCCCTGGGCCGCGGCGCCGCCATAGGCGAGGGCGTCCATGATGCCGACCGCGGTGCCCGAGTGCTCGCGGCCGACGAGGTCGGGACAGATCGCCCAGAGCGGCCCCTGGGCACCATAAACAAAGAAGCCGGTCAGGAACAAGAGAGCAATTCCGAGCCGCTGGTCGCCGCTGGCGATGACGGGATTGGCACGCATCACGAGGAAGCACCCGGCGCTGATTCCCAGGAACAGCGCCACGACAGCGGAACGCCGCGAAACGAACCAGCGATCGGAAAAATATCCGCCCGCTACGGCCCCGAGTCCCATTCCAATCGGCAGTGATAGCGTGAGCTTGAGAGCGTCGTTGATCGAGATGCCGGCATCGTTGTAGTAGACGGCCGACCAGGTGAGCAGTCCATAGCGCGCGAAGCTTTGGAACACGATCACCAGCGCCGCGAGCAGGAACGCCGGATTGCCGAGCACCGCGCGATATCGCTCATGCCAGGTGGAATGCGCGGGGGATGGGTCCGGCGATTCAACGCTGGAAGATGCAGTTTCATCGTCGAGCGGCGCGAAGCCGACGTCTTCCGGCCGATCGCGCACGAGAATGTAAAACAGGATGCCTGCCGCGCCGAGCGCGAGCAGCGGCAGACGGAAGAGCCACCGCCAGCGGCTAGGATCGCTCGCGTCGAAGAGCCCCAGCACCAGGTCGCTCGTACACCAGACAAGCACCGTGGCCATTCCGGCGGAGAGCATGTACAGGCCGAACGCCAGGCCGCGGCGCTCGCGCGGCCACCACAGCGAGATCAGCCGTCCGCCGGGGGCCCAGCCCATGCTTTGGACGAAGCCATTCGCGCCCCAGAAGACGACCAGCCAGAAGGCGGTGTCCATGAAGCTGAAGGCCCAGCAGAGAGCCATCGAGCCGAGCGCACCGAGCGTAACCATTCGCCGACCGCCGAGCCAATCGCCGAGGTTGCCGTTGATCGCCTGGCCGACGCCGTAAGCCCCGAGCGCGACAGCGGTGAGCCAGCCGAGCTGCTGCTTGGAGTAGCCCAGGTCCTGCTCCATGAGCGGCATGGCATGGCCGATCGCCAGGCGGCCCGTGTAATAAAACAGGTAGCAGAACATGAGCGCGAGGAGGACGCGCCACTGCCAATAGCGAAGGTGCTGCGTGTTGGGTTGGCCGGAAGGATGCACGCCGATAAGGATAGCGGCAGATGCGTGGGCGTCGAGCGGCAATTGCGCGTTTCTCACGAATCGGGTCGGCCGCTACAATACGGCCGAGCAAGAAACGCTCGATCGGCCAAACCCGAGGGATCATCTGTGGGCAAATCGCACCGCTTGCGCAAGATGCTGCATCAGCGCCGCACGGCGCCGCCACCATCGCCCGGCTCGCTGGTGATCGATCCGCAAGCGCCGCGGCCAACCGTGCACGTGATGGCTTATGATGGCGAGAAGCTCACGGAGCGCGACCTGCGCACGACGGCCGAGCTCAAGCAGCTTCCGCAAATCCTCGAGCAGCATAAGGTCACCTGGGTCAACGTGCAGGGCATGGGCGACATTGACGTGATCCGCCGGCTCGGCGATCTGTTCGGGTTGCATCCCTTGGCCTTGGAAGACGCCTCGAACAATCACCAGCGTTCGAAGGTCGAGCAGTACGGCGGCAACCTGTTCATCGTCGCCCGCATGCTCGAAGGGGGCACAACGATGGCCAGCGATCAGTTGGGCATGTTCGTCGGCAAGAACTTTCTGGTGTCGTTTCAACACTTGCCGGGCGATTGCTTCGATCCGCTGCGCGAACGAATTCGCCGCGAACGCGGGATCATCCGTACCTCAGGGCCGGACTACCTGGCTTACGCGATGCTGGATGGCGTAGTCGACTCGTACTTTCCGATTCTGGAGGGATTCGGCGACCTGATTGAAACCCTGGAAGAAGAGATCATTCGCGACGTGGATGCGGATATCCTGGCCCGCGTGCACCAGGTGAAGAGCAAGCTGCTGGTGCTACGCCGGGCAATCTGGCCGCTGCGCGAGGCATTACATCAGTTGGTGCGAGACCCGATTCCGCAAATCTGCGAAGAGACGCGAGTTTATCTGCGCGATTGCGCCGATCACACGTTTCAGATCATCGACCTGGTGGAGACGTATCGCGAACTGACGTCCAACCTGATGGACCTGTATCACTCGGCGGTCGCCAATCGCACGAACGAGGTGATGCAGGTGCTGACGGTCATCGCCACGATCTTCATTCCGCTGACGTTCATTGTGGGCGTGTACGGCATGAACTTCGACTACATGCCGGAGCTGCGCTGGAAGTATGGCTACTTCGCGGTTTGGGGCGTGATGATCGCCGTGGCCGGGGGACTGCTGTGGCTATTCAAGCGGAAGAACTGGCTGCCGCGCGGCAACCGGGCGAGACGGCTGCCGCCGTCCGATGTGAATGGAAGCTCGCACTGAGGGCGCGCTACTCGTGCGCGTCGTCGCGTCGCGGATCGCTGAATAGCGAACGGCAAAAGTCGCAGGCGCGATCCCAGAGCGAAGCATTCGATCGACGCGTGCCAAGCGGCGGCGTGCGTTCGAGGCTTTCGGTGGTCCACTCGATGTTTCGGGCGGCCTTGTCGAGCGCGCAGTCGACGTTGAGCAGCCGGGCAATGTCATTCCGCTCGTTCTGCATCAAGCTGCAAACCTCCGGCGGGCGCTCCCCTTTGCGAGCGAACCCCCGGCGCAGCGTCAGGATGGCGTCATCGAGCTGCAAGAGTCGCTCTTCGAGTTGTTGTCGGGTGCCGGGTGTCATGGCAAATAACACCCTAGTTCAAACGGCGCGCCACTTCCGAAAAACGGCGTTTCTCCGCGGTTTTTAGCAGTCGATTGGTGGGCATCCGATCACAGCGAGCGGATTTGATGCACTCCGCACATCCACTCGGGGAGACACCGTAGCTGCGGTGAGCGCGCGAGAGATCAACCCTGGCCTGGGTAGCAATGCCACCCAAGCCAGGGCGTCCTTCTGGCTAAGCTGGAGCCAGACTTCGCGCAAAGCGAAATGGGTTTACAAGGCGGACCACTAGTCCTGGAACTGGAATCCGAAGTAGGCCTGGTTGCCGTGTTCGCCGACGTCGAGGCCTTCAATTTCCTCGGCTTGGGTCACGCGGATGCCAATGGTCAGCTTCAGGATGATCCAGGTCAGGCCGGCCACGGCCAGCACATACCCGCCGCAAGCGAGCACGCCGATGAGCTGATCCATAAACTGCTCCATCCCGCCGCCATAGAACAGGCCGGGCTTGTGCTCGGCATTGCCGCTACGGCCGATCTTGTCGGGCATGGAGAACAGACCAACGCAAAGCGTACCGAACACGCCGTTGAGCAAGTGCACGCTCGTGGCGCCCACCGGATCGTCAGCGCGGATCTTGTCAAAGAACAGCACACCCACGACGACGAGTGCGCCACCAATCGCACCGATCAGTCCGGCAACCGGAACAGAGACAAAAGCGCACGGGGCCGTAATTGCCACAAGGCCTGCCAGGCAGCCGTTGAGCGTCATGCCCAGATCGGGTTTACCAAGCAGCACCCAGGCGACCGCGGTTGCGGCGAGGGCACCCGTGGCGGCGGCGGCATTCGTGGTCAGCGCGATTTCGGCCACGGCAGTGGGATCGGCGAAGCCCATCGTGCTACCGGGGTTGAAGCCAAACCAACCGAACCAGAGGATCAAGCAGCCGATCGTGGCAGCCAACAGGTTGTGACCGGGAATGGCCCGGATCTTGCCATCGGCGCCGTACTTGCCGAGGCGTGGGCCAAGGACATAGACACCCGCGAGTGCCGCCCAACCACCGACCGAGTGCACCACGGTCGAACCGGCGAAGTCGACGAAACCGCGACTGGCCAGCCAACCGCCACCCCAGATCCAGTGCCCGACGACCGGATAGATGGCGATCGCCATGATGAACGAGAACAGGATGAACGAGTGGTACTTAATCCGCTCGGCCACGGCGCCCGAGACGATCGTGGCGGCAGTTCCAGCAAACACGAGTTGGAAGAAGAACTTGGCGGCCAGCGGAATGCCAGTCCAGCCGATGGACGAGTAATCACCTTGGTAGGCATCCAGTGCGGCCGGACTGTTGTCGGCGCCGCCGACGAACCACAAACCGCTCTGACCGATGAAGCCCGTGCCGTTACCGAACATCAGGCCCCAGCCGAGCACCCAGAAACCGATCGAGGTGACCGCGAACACAATGAAGTTCTTCGAGAGGATGTTCACCGCGTTCTTGTGCCGGCACATGCCGGTCTCGACGCAGGCGAACCCGAGGTTCATGAAAAACACCATGAACCCGGCGACCATGACCCACATGGTGTCGATCATGACCTGGTAATTGGGAGCCGCGGAGGCGGCAGTCTCTTCGGCCGGGGCTTCCGCGGGCGCGGCCTCGCCAGTTGTGTCGGCCGCGACAGCAGGCGGTTCGGCAGGCGTTTCCTGCGCCAGCGAGAAGGTTGGGATCAGCATCAATCCCAGTAAGAGGATCCACGTACAGACGCACCGGTAGCGCAAACTAACCATTCTGACCTCCGCTTAGGTAAAGGACTTTGTGCGGCGGTGCGCCAACAACGTGGGCGCAAACCGTCGCGCGGGGGCTCTAGGCAGGTTCCGTGCCACAAGCGATAGCACGGCGCAAGACCCTTGTTAGAAAAGGGTTAGGAAATCTGCTGCAAACCTGTCGTAAGGCGCGATGCACGGTTTGCCAGCAGCGATCGCCGCGCGAGTCGGCAAAACTGTACCGATCCCGGTGGGGAAATGGCCCCGAACAAAGTTGCTTCGTGCAGTTACGACCGATGTCTGGCAGGCATCGGTCTCGCGGAGCAACTTTACTCGTAGGGATTCGTCGGCGGGGCGTCGGCCGACTGCTCTTCAGCCACCGGCGGCTTCGCCAGGGTCGGCTCACGCTTTGCCACGCGTTCGACGCGCTGATCGCCATAGAAGTGCGTCGCCTCTTCGGCGGCGAGCTTCGTGCTCAGCGATTCGCACAGCACCTCGGCCCGGAACACGTGATTGCCAGCCTGCGCGGCTTTCGAGCGTACGTGGTACACGGCAGTCTCGCCCGGACCGAGTGAAGGCAGGGCCTGGAAGATCACCTGGCCTTCGCCAATTTCGTGCGTGCCGCCATCGGCAGCGCTGGGTTCCAGCCCATCCGAAAAGAACACTGCCAGGTCGATTCCCTGAGCGGCCTTGGTGCCGCGATTGTGAATCCGGACCTCGTAAACCGCTTCGTCGCCGACGGCGACCGGTCCTTGCGGATCGCGCACCTCGAGTTTCAGATCCGCGATCGCTTCGACGTGGGTGTTGCACGTGGTGGCGGCACTCAGGTCGCCAGTCGCCTGGACCGCGATCTGCAGACGGTTGTCGCCCGGAGCATGCAGAGCACATTGCAGTTCGAAGGTGCGCTGGCCACCGGCCGGCAGCGAGCCGACGTTCCAGTTGACGCGCGCCTGCTGCGGGTCCAAACGGCCGCCACTGGCGGAAAGGAATTTCGCGTCGGCCGGCAGGATCGCCGACAGTGTGACGCCTTCGGCCAAGGCATCACCCTTGTTCTCAACCAGCAGCGTGTAGGTCGACGGTGTGCCGGCGTATTTTACTTGGGGCGCTTCGACGGCCACCTTCAGCTCAGCGCGGCGGACGCGGACTTCTTGCGAAGCTTCGGCGCGGAGACCGCCTTCGGCAAAGCTCTGGGCCTTGATGTCGATCGCGCCGGCTTGCCGGGCGGTGAGCTCGATGTCGATGGTCTTGCTCTCGCCGGCAGCCAGGTCGCCCAGCTTGTGCGTTCCTGGAGCTTCGCTGCCGTGTCCAATCGGGAGCAGCGTGACCGAGACGTTGTGCGTATCGCCATTGCCGGGATTCGAGATTGTAAGCTTGTAAACCTTGGTCTGGCCGAACAGCACTTCGCTGGGACCGGTGAGGCTCATCGCCAGCTTGGGCTCCTGAACCTCGACCATGGTCTGCGAAGTTTCGGGAGTAAAGCTGTAGCTGATCGCCAGGTCAAGCGGCGAGCTCTTCCGCGGCACGAGCTTGAGGGTCAGCGTTTCTTCGCCCCCTTCGTCCAGCCGGTCAATGGTCCATTCGATGCCTGAGTTGATTTCGGTCTGCACGGGGGGCTGGGCCGATCCCACGCTGCCGCGACACGACGCCACGTCGGCATAAGTGGGAACGACGACCTTCACCACGATGTTGTTCGCGGGCGCGCCGGTGTTCCTTACCTTAACGAGGAACTCGGCTTCTTTACCGATCATCACGGTGCGCGGTCCGCTGGCGGCCACGCTCAGCACGGGACTCTTGGTTGTGAACAGAACGTCGTCCAGGGGGGCTTCGGCAATCGGTTCAGCCGCGACAGGTTCAGCCGCGGCCGGCGTTTCTACGGCCGGTTCTTCAACGACTTCGGGCTCAGCAACTGGACGCAGGTTGTTCGAGAACTTTGAACTGTTGGGCACTGTCAGAGCCGGCTCTTCGGCCTCGGCCTCGACAGGTTCGCTGGCGACCTCGTCGGCCGGCACGGCTTCGACTTCGGTTTCGACGGCCTCGGCTTCGTCCATCGCCTCGACGCCCTCGCCGGTTCCTTCGCTGGGCTCGACCGGAACGGCTTCGATGAATTCGCCCGACTCGCCTTCTTCGACGACGTCAACGGGCTCACCCATTGCGCGGCGGCGGGCTTCTTCGACAGGCCGTCGAATGGAGTCCGTGTCGTCCGTGGCGCCCGGAGTGATGATCGTGACTGGACCGGCGCCCGTCTGTGCGCGGCGGGCGGACTGGACCTGCATTCGACCGGGCATGCCGGCCGGCGCGCTACTGGCCGGAGCGGGAACTTCCATTTCGCCCGTGGCGATCGTCGGCTGAGGACCGGGAGGCGCGACCATGACGGGGCGTTTCGCTCCCATGACCTTGCGGCCGGCGCCGGCGACGTTCGGTTGATTCTTGAGCTGCTGTGGCGTGAGCTGGGGCTTCGGTTTGTCGACGTCTTCGCTCTGGCCGAATACGTCCTGGCGAAAGCGTTGCAGGCGTTCGCTGATCGACGGGCGACGCGGCTCCTGCTGCGCAAGCGCGCTAGCGGCTGCCGTGAGCCCGAAGGTGGAAACCAGGACGAAAGTGGCAAATCGGCCGCGCATGGCACGCTCCCCGACAAAGGCACTGAATGGAATTCGTCTCCGTTATCGGCCGTTAAAGTTGGCGGATTTGAGGGAGTCTTCCGATTTTGGCGAAAACGCCAATCACGGCCCATAATCGGGTGAATTGGGGCAAGTCCGGTAGTCTGGTGGGCGATTGGCAGCACAAACCCGACTGCTGGCAGGCAGGCATTGTTCAGCTTTGATGTGAGGACGAATTCCGCAGTCGACCCACCTAGGTAAGTTGCCACTAGCTGTGTAGAATCAAGGACTTAACTACCTCAAGGCGGCCTAACTCACCGTTGCCCCCCAGGGTGACTGTTGAGCCAGGTTTAACTTCCCACGGCCGCCACGAGCGCGCGACGGCAGGACGCTGCTCCGCTCGGCCCCCACTGCCCGCACACGGCTAGGACTCTAGACTCATGTCGACTTCGAACGCAGTCATGCAACGCGAAGATATTCGGAACATTGCCATCATTGCCCACGTTGACCACGGCAAGACGACCCTGGTCGACGCCCTGCTGCGGCAGAGCGGCGAGTTCCGCGAAAGCCAGCTCCAGGGGGACTGCATCCTTGACTCGAACGACCTGGAGCGCGAGCGCGGGATTACGATCCTGGCCAAAAACATCGCGATTCCCTATCGCGGCATGAAAATCAATATCATCGACACGCCGGGCCACGCCGACTTCGGCGGCGAAGTGGAGCGCGTGTTGCGGATGGCCAGTGGTGCACTCGTCCTGGTGGACGCCGCCGAAGGACCGATGCCGCAAACCCGCTTCGTGCTCACCAAGGCGTTGGAAGTGGGCCTGCAGCCGCTGGTGGTAATCAACAAGATCGATCGACCCGATGCGCGGCCGAGTGAAGTGCTCGACGAGATTTTCGAATTGTTCTTGGAGCTGGGCGCCGAGCACCTGGCTGACTTCCCGCACATTTACGCCAGCGGCCGCGACGGTTACGCCACGCACGATCCGGCGGTGAAGGGCGACTCGATCCAGCCGTTGTTGGACATGGTGCTCGAACATATTCCTGGACCGGACATCGAAGCGGAAGCTCCACTGCAAATGCTGGTCACGACGCTCGACTGGTCGGACTATGTGGGCCGGATCGCGGTCGGAAAAATCTTCGCCGGCACGATCACCAAGGGGCAACAGGTTGCCCTGATGCAATCGGGCGACCGCCAGTCGCTGTGCAAGGTGACCACGCTGTACACGTTCGACAAGCTCGGCCGGCAAGAAGTGCCAACCGCTTCGGCCGGCGATATCGTGGCCATTGTCGGCATGGAAGGCATGGAAATCGGCGATACCATCAGTGATCCGATCACCCGCCGGGCACTGCCGCGATTGGCCGTCGACGAACCGACGCTGCAGATGATCTTCAGCATCAACAGCTCGCCGCTCGCCGGTCGCGAAGGCAAGTTCGTGACCAGCCGGCATCTGCGCGATCGGTTGTACAAGGAGCTCGAGAAGAACGTCGCCCTGCGTGTCACGCAGGTCGAGGGAAGCGACGCCTACGCGGTCAGTGGCCGCGGCCTGCTGCACTTGAGCGTCCTGATCGAAACGATGCGTCGCGAAGGCTACGAGCTTTCTGTCGGCAAGCCGCAGGTGATTCTGCGCGAGCGCGACGGGATCACTGAAGAGCCGTTCGAGGAGCTGATCGTGGAGGTGCCGCACGACAAGCTGGGCACGGTGATGGAGCAGGTCGGTGCACGTCGGGGCCAGATGCTCGAAATGAATACTCGGGGAGAGTACGCTCACGTGTCGTTCTCAATCCCGGCGCGGGGACTCATCGGCCTTCGCACCCGGTTGCTGAACGCCACCCAGGGAATGGCGATCATGCACCATCGCTTCGAGTCGTATCGCCCGCTGGAAGGGGACATCACGGGCCGGGCCAACGGCGTGCTGGTATCGATGATCGGCGGGAAGGCCGTGGCCTTCGGCCTGGATGGCTTGCAGGACCGGGCGGAAATGTTCGTCGGCCCGGGCGACGTGGTCTACGAAGGAATGATCGTTGGAGAGAACAGCCGCGCCGAAGACATGGCCGTGAATCCGACGAAGGAAAAGAAGCTCACCAACATGCGAGCTTCGGGAAGCGACCGCAACATTCTGCTCAAGCCGCCCCGCGTGATGTCGCTGGAAACGGCGCTCGAGTACATCGAGGAAGATGAGCTGGTGGAAATCACGCCCGGCAGCGTCCGGTTGCGGAAGCAAGTGCTGAGCGAAATCGAGCGCCGCAAGCAAGCTCGCAAGCGATCATAAGCTGCTTCTTTGTAGTGACTTACGCAGCGGCGACTGAACCCATAAACCACTGTTTCTCGGTGGGCCCGCTTCGGCTACAATCCGCCTCCCTTTTGGGGATGCCGCTCGCACGGCTATCCCCTTCGTCGGGCGGAAACTTCGTATCGGAAGCGAGACACTTAGCGTTATGCGTTTGTGTTTGGGGATGATGCTCCTGATGGCAGCCGCCGCAACGGTTGGCTGCGGAACGACCAAATGGTCGGACTCACCGCGCACGGCTACCGAGCAACTGCTGGTCTCGGACGCAGTCGATCGCGCGATCAGCGAGATCGACTTTAGCGCGCTCGAAGATTGCAGCGTCTTCCTCGACACCCGCTTCATTGCCACCACGCTCGACCAGAACTACGTGACCAGCACGCTCCGCCAGCACATGCTCGCCAGCGGATGCGTGATCAAGGACAAGGCCGAGGACTGCGAGTTCGTCGTCGAAGTCCGGGCCGGGGCACTAGGCACGAACCGCAACGACGTCCTGGTCGGCGTGCCCGCCACGAATCTTCCTAATGTCGCCGGTCTGCCGACCGGAGCGGCCGCGATACCTGAAATCGCCCTCTCAAAACGAACCAGCCAACAGGCGGTGTGCAAGATCGCCGTATTCGCCTACGACCGGATGTCTGGCGAACCGGTCTGGCAGTCGGGTAATCGCAAGGTGGCAAGCAGCGCGAAAGACACCTGGCTGCTGGGCACGGGACCGTTCCAGCGCGGCAATATCTATGATGGCACTTCGTTCGCTGGCGAGAAGATTCGGACGCCACTGGCAAAGCGCAAGACAGAAAAGACCAATAGCGTGGCCAACAGCTCAGTGGGTACAGAGCGACGCTTCGATCGGGTGAAGGAGAATAAGCTCGACGACAGCGGCAAGGTAGAAAATGCGGGCTACGCGGCCCCCATGGGCCCCGCAGCAAGCGCCGCCACACCGCTACCAACCCCGGCAGCACCCGCGCCTGCTGCGGCACCTGCTCAGCCGCCCGCCGCCGCGGCTCCTCCGGCCGAGAAGACTGCGGAAAAGCCCACCCCGGAAAAAGCGGCCGCCAAGGAAGCCGAAAAGCCAGCGGCCGAGACGACTGCCAAGGTGGAGCAGAAGCCGGTCAAGGCAGCCTATACGCCGCCAGTCACACCCCCGGCGACCAAGGCTCTGGCGGGCACGGGTCTGCAGGGAGAACTCGCCGACCAGAAGATCACGCCGGTGACGAATCCTGCGCTAACGACCGCCAACGCGATCAAGACGTACAACATTGCCAAAGGGTTGGTTGACGCGAAGTGACCAGTGCGCAGGCGTGACACCGAGCGTTCAATCCCGCTGCTCGAAGACCAGCGGCTCGTCTGCCATCGGATCGCCGACGCGGACAGACAGTTTGCCGGCCAGGAGGTCGTCGATCATGCGGCCGACGACTTCGGCCCGCCAGCCGCGCCCGAGCAGCGGCGGCTCGCCATTCGTACCGCCCAGACCAAGGCGATAGGCCACCAGTTCGCGCACGTCGCTCGACGTTCCCACGATGCTGGGAGCGAGCTCATTGGCTCGGCAGATTCCGGCCAGTGCGGTCGACAGGAACTGGCTGAGGACATTGAACTGGGCCGGAGCCTCGCGCTGAGCCGGGGCGGGGCACTCGCTATCGGGGAGGTCGAGTCCGCGCTTCACGGCCGCGGCCAATTGCGGCAGCACGCGGTCGAGATCGCGGCGCTCCATGCCGCGCAGATCGCGGATCAGTTTGACATCGGAGCTTTTTCGCTTGGCGATCTCGACGATCAGATCGTCACGCAGCACGCGGCGCGTGGGTGAGTCGCGCTTTTCGGACTCCTGCTCGCGCCACCGCCACAGTTCACGCACGATGGCCAGGTGGCGGCGTGAGAGACCGTTGATTCCGCTCACGCGCCACCAACGTTCGTCGCTGCGTGTGGCGCGGACGTCGTCCTGCCAGGACTGCATTTCGCCCTCGAGCCAGCTCATGCGATTGAGCTCGGTGAGTCGCCCGCGCAGCGCGGCGGCCAGGGGCGCAAGATAGCGGACGTCGTCGAGCGCGTAGGTGATCTGACCCGCGGAGAGCGGCCGCTTGCGCCAGTCGGTGCGCGTCTCGCCTTTGTGCAGTCGGGTGCCGAGCAGCTTGAAGAGCAGCGAGCCATAGCCGGCCGGGTACTCATGGCCCACGAGTCCCGCGGCAATCTGCACATCGAACAACCGGCACGGTGGCGCGCCGACGGCTGACAGGCAGAACAGCAGCTCTTCGCGTCCGGCATGCACGAGCGTGTCATGCCCCGGCGCGGCCAGAACCTCCCAGAACGGAGTGACGTCGGAAATCGACTGGGGATCGATGACCGCCATCCGATCACCGGCGGCGACCTGGATCAGGCACAATTCAGGGCGATAAGAGTGTTCGGAGACGAACTCCGTATCGAAGCCGATCGAGGGCGCGTCGGCCAGTTCTCGGCAGAGTTCCCGCAACTGGCGGTCGGTTGTGATGTGGTCGTGGTCCAAGCTGGCGGCTGGCTCGAGCGAGCGAGGCTTCGCATCCGAACTGGGTGAGTTGGTTGTTACTCGTGGTTCCCCAAATTCTAGCAGCGCCGTGCGGAATTGGCCAACCACGGTCCGCGACTGTCACGTCCGGCGCGATACTCAACCCACGAACAAGAACGTATTAATCACGAGAATCGGCAGGAGAATCACGACGCTATAGACAACATATCCGAAGAAGCTGGGCATCCTCACGCCGGCTTTCTCGGCGATTGCCTTGACCATGAAGTTCGGGCCGTTACCGATATAAGTCATCGCTCCCATCATCACGGCGCCCAGCGAGATGGCCTTCAGCAGCGGCTCGGCCACGCCGGCAATGGCGGTTCCATCGCCAGCATAGAGTGTCTGCGCGGTCTTGAAAAACACCAGGTACGTCGGCGCGTTGTCGAGCACGGACGACAAGATGCCGGTCGCCCAGAAGAATTCCTTGGGGGTGTCGATGCCGAGGGTCGCACCGCGGGCATTGAGGATTTCGAGTGCCGGTTGCATGGCGACAAAGATACCGATGAACAGCGCCGCCACTTCGATGATCGCGATGTAGTCGAAGTTGTTGTCGTCGCGCACCACCTGAGCGCCGACGAGCAGTGAAACGCCAACCAGGCTAAGCTGCACCATCTCACGCAGGTACAGCCAAGGGTGCCAGTCGGTGCCGAGGAGCGGCTTGCTGGGGTCGAGCAGCGCGACGGCCAGAATCACGCCCAGCAGCAGCAGTCCGTTCGGCCAAATACCGCGAAAGGTCATTCGACGGACGATGCGTTCGTCGCGGCTGATGTCCTGCTTCGCCTCGCGCGGATAGAAATACAGGCTGTCCGCGGCTAGATAGACGGCCAGCAGCGATCCATTCACGAACAGCCAGCTTCGCCAGAGCGACATCGTCCAGAGGAAGTCGACGCCATTTAAGTAGCCCAGGAACAGCGGGGGATCGCCGATCGGCAGGAGTAGCCCGCCGCAGTTGCAGACCACGAAGATGAAGAACACCACGGTATGGGCCACGTGTCGGCGTTCGGAGTTGGTTTCCAACAGCGGGCGGATCAGGAGCATCGCCGCGCCGGTGGTGCCGATGAAGCTGGCCAGGAGTCCGCCGACGGCAATGAATGCCAGGTTCGTGGCCGGGTGCGCAGGCAAATTGCCGGCGATGCGAATGCCGCCGCTGATCGTGTAGAGGCTGAAAAGCAGCACAATGAACGGGATGTACTCGCCGATAATCACGTGTTGCAGCGTATGCGCTGCGCGGCCGAGACTGCCTTCAGGGTGAAGCAGCCCCAGGTAGACCAGCGTGAGCAGGGCCAGGATGCCCGCCACGTAGAACTTGTGCAGGTTGTGTTCCCACCAGTGAGCGGTGTGCTCGATGAGCGGCAGGATGGCGATCGCGCCGAGCAGGAGCGTGAAAGGAATAACGGCCCAGACGGCGGCGACCTGCCCAGCGGCTTCTGCATGCCCCTCTTCGGCATGCAACGCGACTTCGGTGTAGCCGAGGAGCGTGGCCAGGGCATAGACCACGAGGATCGCGAGAATGGTGAGAATCAGGGGCTTGTGAACGTTCGACTTCCAGAATCCAGCAGAGGGCATGCTCATCGTCCCGAAGGTAGCGTGTTTTCAGTGGAAGCGAATCCAAGAGACTGAATCGGGGCGGGAAAATCAAGGCCCCCGCGACGCATGCGTCACTCGTCCCTGGCAGACGACCGCACAGGTTTGCTAAACTCTGCGAGTGATCGTGCCCGGTGCACGCACGCCTGCTCGCTGCACCTTAGCGGGAACGAACCGAAATCGACGGCATGGAAATCTGGCTGCGAACGAATCGGCGCGCATTGCTTTTCGGAATGATTCCGCCGGGTCTGCTCGCGGCAATCGGAGTTTTGCTCGTCTGCGGCCTGCCGGGGCGCGAACCGCCGACGGCGGTCCGTGCGATTGGGGGCGTCCTGCTCGTCGTGTCGCTGGCAATCATCGCGGCGCTGGCCTGGCAGATCCGCAAGCCGCGCCTGGCCTATCACAATCGCCACGTGCTCCTCTGGCTCAGGCCGGGCGGACCGATTCGCGTGCCGCTGGAGGTGGTCGAATGCTTTTTGCTGGGGCAAACCTCGAGTTTCCTGCCGGGCGGCGATGAGCGCAATGTGGAAACATCCGCGCTCATCATGCGACTGGCACAAAAGGCCGAGGAGTGGCAGCATCTGGACGTCAAGCCGCAGCTTGGAGCCTGGTGCCAGGGACAAGTCATCATCCGCGGCACGTGGTGCGAACCTTTGAGCGTGCCGCTAGTGAACCGGCTGAATCAGCGGCTGTATGACGTGAGCCGCGAGAAGGCGGCTACCTAGAACTTTCTTGCGCGCTCGGCTCACTATGCCTCGACCTCGACTACTAATCAGCGTGCGTAACGCCAGCGAAGCGACCGCTGCGCTGGCGGCCGGGGCCGATTTGATCGATGTCAAAGAGCCGCATCGCGGCGCGCTGGGGATGGCCGACGGCGAAACGATTCGCGAGGTGCTGGCGACCGTCGCTGCGCGCGTCCCCACGAGCATTGCGCTGGGCGAACTCGTCGAGGCGAATGCCGCGCCGGTTCTGGAACCACTACCAACCTATGCCAAGTTCGGGCTGGCCGGCGCCGCGCGAACTGCCGATTGGCACGGGAGGCTCCGCCGAGCGATTGGCACTTTGCCGCGCGGGGTACAACCGGTGGCCGTAGCCTACGCCGATTGGCGCCGAGCCGATGCGCCGCCGCCGCGAGAGGTGCTTTCGGCTGCCACTGAGCTGGGTTGCCGAGGACTGCTCGTCGACACGTTCGCTAAGACTGACGGAACGCTGGACAAGCACCTTGCGACTGCGGAATTGCGCGAGCTGATCGACGCCGCGCGGCGAAGCAACCTGCTGACGGTCCTGGCCGGCGGACTAAGAATGGACGATCTGGTGAAGCTCCTGCCGCTGGAACCCGACTTTTTTGGATTCCGCGGAGCGGTTTGCCGCAGCGGACGCGAAGCGACGCTGGAAGCGGAGCTCGTGCGGAAACTGAAGGCGTTTCTGCAAGACGGCACGCGATTAATTCAACCCTCGCTTGCGCGAAACCACTCATTGCGGGTGGGCTAATTTGCTTGACAATCCGGGCGATCACGGAATACTCAGGAGCAGTCCGCACGACCGCAAGGAAGACCGCACGAGCATGCTGCGGCCACGCGGGTGCCAGTGGGTTGCCAAGGCGCGGCGACTGCTCGGTGCCTTGGGAGGCGGGGGACCGCTTAATCTCTCGGGAGCGGGAGATCTCTCGGCAAAGAGCCGGACTGAACTTTAGCAAGGAGCTATAGCGGTGTCAGACACAGCTTTCGAGCCGCGGACGGTGCTGGATGCCATCCGCCAGAAGCAGTGGAACTTTGAGCCCCACGAGATCGACCTGGAAGATTACGAGGCGTGCGGTTCGATGCCCGGTACGCAGGACAAAATCTCGATTTTGGCCGACCGAGTCCGGCGGGGATTGCCGCTCTGGCATCCGTCGGATCGCTCCGACTGCGAAGATCTGTGCGAGTAGGCGCGGTTTCGAATGGGGCGCGGCCGAAAGGGCGAGCGAGGGGCCGCAATGATCTCGCCAGCCTCGCGTGGGCGGCTGTTCCCACGGTGCACTTCCCGCGATAGGATAAGCGGCATCGATGATTCGCTTCCGCGTCGTGCGGCTTTAGCGCCCAAGCGGCTGCCACATCGTTTTTGTCAGTCCACCATTTCAGTAGCAGGTCGAGCCATGCCCAGCCTTACGATTGCGGTGCCTCACACGTTGACCGCCGAAGAAGCCAAAGAGCGTTTGCAGTCGCTGTTCAGCAAGATCAAGGAAAAGTACGGCGATCAGGTGAGCAACCTGGAAGAGAGCTGGGACGGCAACAAGCTGGCCTATGCCTTCTCGACGTTTGGCTTCAACATCAAAGGCGATATGAACGTCGAGCCGAACGAAATTCAAATCAACGGCTCGATTCCGTTCGCGGCCATGATGTTCAAAGGCAAGATCGAGCAATCGGTCCGCGAGCAGCTCGAGAAAACGCTGGCTTAATTGCCAGCGCATTCGGGTAACCGACGCAAGCACGTCAACTTGCTCTAAGGCTGCGCGCGTACGTGGACGCGTTTGCCTTGGCGGCGCGCCTGGAGGCCCGTATCTTTGAACACGGCCTCGAGTAGCTCGTCGACCGAGACGTTGTCGACTCGCACGGAGATCAGCTGATCGGCAGCGACTCCGGCGGCGGTGGTGGCCGCGCGATCCCAGACGAACTCCAATCCCAATCCGGGCGCGAGTTTTTCATCAACCAGTCGATCGAGCGCTATCTTCTCGGCCGTGAGCGTGTGCGCCAGCGGGCCTTTGGTGACGACCGGCTTGCGGGTGATGGTGCCTTTCAGGCGGCGTTCAAGCTGCTCATGATCTGCGAGCGAGGCCAGCACCCGCACCTCGTCGCCTTCGACGTCAATTTTTGCCTGCGGCAGTTCGCGCTGCCACTTGCGGGCGAGGTTGCGGGCATTGCGGCCGCCTTGATAGTTACGGGCGATGAGCACTTCTTCGGGAATCTCGACGAGTTCAATGCGGGGCCCCTCGTCGACAAACCGAAAGGTCAGGCCGAACTGAGCGGTGAGCAGCGTCAGGCGATCAGTCCACCTCAACAGCGGCAACTGAGCCGCGGGCCACAAGTCGTGCGGGATTCGATCGGGATTGACGACTTCGATGGTCCCCTCGCGAGCCAGGTCGGCAAGCAACGCGCGTGGCTCGCTTGCCTCGGGCCAGTCCCAGGTTTTGAGGAGCAAGAGCTTCTCCTGCATGGCAGGAGGCAGCTGACGAGCTTCGTCCGTGCGGAGGGCGGCGAGTGAAGCGATTCGCTGCGCAACGTCTTCGGGACCGAGATACGCGACTGAGCCGAGTTGTGCGTAGCCTGCTTTGACGTGGGCGGCAATCTTGGCAAGTCCGGCGCTGAGTGGTTCGCGATCGATGCTGAGCGTGAGTTCCTGCGAGGGATCCAGACGTCGGTCGCGGACGATGGCGACGTGCTGGGCCTCGGCGACTCCGTCGAGTGCTCGCGCCAGTGGAACCCGCTGCCAGGAGACGGTGATTGGCATCGCGAGTTGCTGCTCGAGCGCACGGTCGGTGAGCCAGCCGGCAGGCTCTGCCCCACAAAGCGGATGCAGCGTGCGTAAGCAGGCAATCAATGCCAGACAGCACGTGCAGAACGCCGTGAGGTTACGTGGGGTTAATAACATGAGCGCGAGGTCACCCGATGCGCAAAAGATTCGGCCGCTGGCACTACCCCTTATTGTGATTCGTCGGTCAATCGGTCCCTAACAAAAACCGGTCGATTCCGGCCTGTTTGTAATTGGCACCGGTCCGATTACACTAGGAGAATCGACCAGCGCAACCGCCGCAACTTCACGGTCGATTGAAGCCCCTCCGCTCGAGCCCACCAAGACGTGTCACCATGAGTTCCAGCCATCGCGGGCCGCTCCTGCACCAGATGTACAAGGCCTATCTGCTCGACCAGTGCGCCGACCGTTTTCAGGCGGCGGTGGCCGAGCGTTACCTGGCCGGTACGCTGGAACGGATTGTCGAAATGGGCGACCGGATGGACCGCCGGGCAGCCGTGCTGGCGCTGTCACTGCTGGGCGACTTTCGCTCGAACAACGTGATGGGCCGAGCGCTGCGCGACGACGATCGTGGCGTGCGGATGTTGGCCGAGAATGGCATCCGTACGATCTGGTGCCGCCAGGGAGACAAAGTGCAGCGGAAGCTATTGCAGGAAATTGTCGAACTGAACGGTGCGCGCCGCTTCGATAGCGCCATTCGCAAGGCCACGCGACTGATCGCCCAGACGCCCTGGATGGCAGAAGCCTGGAACCAGCGGGCACTCGCTCTGTTCAGCTTGCGGCGGTATCGCGAATCGATCGACGACTGCGAGCAGGCCATGGAACTGAATGCCTATCACTTCGGGGCTGCGACCGGAATGGCCCAGTGCTACATGCACCTCGGCGAACGGCCCCGCGCCCTGGAGTGCTTCCGCCGAGCACTGGCTCTGAATCCGAACCTCGAAGGAGTGCGGGCGCACGTGCACTACCTGCAGCGCACACTCGAGAATCAGGACTAGCGGCGCAGCTACTTCGATGCAAGTAGTGTCCATCGATCGGGAGTGACGCAGCGAGCCACGGGTAGCTGCGTCGCGGGAACCCGCGGCACACCGAACGTCACGGCGACTGTTCAGCCATTCGCAAAGCGGGTATTCTGGGCGACATCGCGCGCCGTGTTACTTCGCTACGTATTTCGCGGTCATTGCTCTCATGACCAATAGCTCGCCCACCGTGCTTGTTCTTGGCGCCGGCATTAACGGCTGTGCGATCGCGCGGGAGTTGGCGCTGAACGACGTGAATGTGTGGGTCGTCGATACGGCGGACGTCGCCTCGGGCGCGACGTCGGGCTCTTCTCGACTCATTCACGGCGGTTTGCGGTACCTGGAGTATCGCGAGTTCGACCTGGTGAAAGAGTCGCTGGGCGAACGGACGCGGCTGCTGCGGCTCGCGCCCCAGTTCGTGCGGCCGCTGCGGCTGTGGATCCCGGCCGCGAATCGCTTTGGCGGCTGGTTTCCGGCGATCGGCAAGTTCCTGCGACTGGACTGGTGGCCGCAATCGCAGGAGCCGCGAGGTTCAGCCCTCGTACGGTCTGGACTGATGTTCTACGACGCGTACGCTCAGGACGAGACGCTGCCCGGCTATCAGTGTGGCTCGATCGAGATGGACGGCTCGCCGGCATTCGATGCCGAGCGCTATCGCCGGGCGTGCGCCTACTACGACGGGCAGGTCGAGTTTCCCGAGCGGCTGCTGCTCTCGATGCTGAAAGACGCGGGAGACGTCGCGCACCGGCGCGGACTCGAATTTTGCGTACTGACGCATCACGCGGCGCGACGCGCAGGCGACCTGGTGACGATCTCCCCCGTTTTGGCTCAGAGCCCGGGCGAAATCGTGGCTGGCGAGACTTTCGAACTCAGGCCCGATCTGATCGTGAACGCGACGGGCGCATGGGTTGACGAAGCGCTCGAGAAACTGCAGGTCCCGTCAGACCGGCTGATGGGCGGAACCAAGGGGAGTCACCTGTTCACGTTCAGCCGCCGGCTGAAGGAGCAACTCAAGGGGGAGCAGGGGGTGTATGCCGAGGCGAGTGATGGCCGACCGATCTTCATCACGCCGCTGGGCGAGACCGTGCTGATCGGGACGACGGACGTGAAGTTCAGCGGTCCGCCGGAATCGGCCCACGCCACGGACGAAGAGATTCGGTACCTGATCGATTCGACGAACGAGATCCTGCCGGGCGCCAAACTCAGTCGCGGCGACATCGCATTCCACTACAGCGCTATACGGCCGCTGCCCTATGTGGATGCGAAGTCCACGGCCGCGATCACGCGCCGCCATTCGTTCGTCGAACATGCGGCCGCAGGCCTGCCGGTGATATCGATCGTAGGCGGCAAGCTGACCACGATGCGTTCGCTCGCCGAGCAAGCCACGGCCGACGTGCTCCAACACTTGGGACGGCAGGTCACTGGCCACACACGCGAGCGGCCCTTTCCCGGGGCAGAGCACTATCCGAGCAATCCGCGTGATCTGGCCGCCGAGCAGCGGGCAATTGCGCGCCGGACCGGTTTCTCGCTGCCAAGTGTTGCCTGCTGCTGGACGTTGTATGGCACGGACTGCGAGCCGATCCTGGCCGCGGCAACCACGCGCAAGATCATTGCGGACACGGATCTGCCGGTTGAGGTTGTGCGCTGGATGATCAATCGCGAGCAGGCGGCGAACCTGGCCGACCTGGTGGAGCGGCGCGCGATGCTGCTCTATCAGGAGCGACTCACACGTGGATGCCTGGAACACCTCGCGCGGGTGCTGGTCGACGCGGGGCGATTGCAGACGCAGGCGGTCGGCGCCGCAGTGGACGCCGAGTGCGCGCGGTTACTGGCCAGGTATGGACGCGTCGTGACGTAAGTCGCTTCGGTCAGGGACTTGAACGCACCGCTGCGCACGATTCCAATACGTGGCAACTCCTCCGTCGCGCGGACAGCGCGACGGCAGATGAGCTCTTCGGGCACTTCTCAGCAAAGGCGGACGCATGGCGGGCAAATACATTCTTGCGCTGGACCAGGGAACCACTTCTAGCCGAGCGATCGTCTTCGGTCACGACGGCGCGATCGTCTCGGTGGCGCAGCAGGAGTTCGAGCAGATTCTGCCCTCGCCGGGACACGTTGAACACGATCCCGAGGCGATCTGGTCGTCGCAACTCAGCGTGGCGAAGGAAGCCCTGGCGAAGGCGAAGCTCTCTGCCGGCGACATCGCGGCGATGGGAATTACTAATCAGCGCGAGACGACGATCCTGTGGGAGAAAGCGACCGGCAAGCCGGTGGCGAACGCGATCGTCTGGCAAAGCCGGATCACGGCGCCGATTTGCGATCGGCTGAAGGCCGATGGGCTCGAGGAGAGGTTCCGCGAAAAGACCGGCCTGGTGGTCGATGCGTACTTTTCGGCCACCAAGATCGCTTATCTGCTCGATACGATTCCGGGACTGCGCGAGCGAGCCGAGCGTGGCGAAGTACTGTTCGGCACGGTCGATACCTGGCTGATCTGGCGGCTGACCGAGGGCCGCGCGCACGTCACCGATTACAGCAATGCCAGCCGCACGCTGATCTACAACATTCACAAGCTCGACTGGGACGACGAGCTGCTGGCGATTCTGAAAATTCCGCGGGCGATGCTGCCCGAGGTGAAACCCTCCAGTGGCCAACTCGGCGAAGCAACCGCCAAATGGCTGGGCGGCGCGATTCCCATCACGGGTTGCGCCGGCGATCAACAGGCGGCGACATTCGGGCAGGCCTGTTTCGAGCCCGGCAGTGCGAAGAACACTTACGGAACGGGTTGTTTCCTGCTGATGAACACGGGGCACGAAGCTGTGGCCTCGAAGAATCGGTTGCTGACGACCATCGGCTGGGGGCTCGGCGGCAAGATTACTTACTGCTTGGAGGGTGGCGTGTTCATTGGCGGCGCTGTCGTGCAGTGGCTGCGCGACGGGCTAAAAATCATCGAGAAGTCCGTGGACGTCGAACGGCTGGCGGCGCAGGTCGAAGACACGCACGGCGTGTATTTGGTGCCGGCGTTCGTGGGGCTGGGCGCACCATACTGGGATCCTTACGCCCGGGGGACGATCGTGGGGATCACGCGCGGCACCACGGCGGCACACATTGCCTTGGCGGCGATTGAGTCGATGGCCTTTCAATCGCGCGACCTGGTGGACGCGATGCAACTCGACAGTGGACTGAAACTCAACGAGCTGAAGGTCGACGGAGGCGCGAGTGTCAACAACCGGCTGATGCAGTTCCAGTCGGACCTGCTTGGCACGACGGTTCGCCGGCCCCAAGTTTCCGAGACGACGGCTCTCGGCGCTGCTTACCTGGCAGGTTTGGCGGTCGGCTACTGGAAAGACGAACAGGAGATCGCCAAGAACTGGATTCTGGACCAGGAATTCAAGCCCGCCCTGGGAGACGCGGATCGCGAAAGCCGCTATGCGATGTGGCAGAAAGCGGTCGGGCGATCACGCGATTGGGAAGTGCATTAACCCGCGGACCGTTACACGCTACGGCGTCTGCCGCATGGCCTGATAGGTTGGTTGACCCTGGGCCTGACTGGCGGCTGCGGTGTAATGCTGCTCGTTCTGCTCGAACTTGGCCCGCGAAGCTTCGTCGGCGAAGAGATAGATTCTGCCGTCCGCGCCGAACACGCCATACTCGCGTTTGCCCGGAACTGACTGCTGGTTGTCGATGGCATGGACTGGGTCGAGGCCGGAAAGCACGGGGCTGAACCGATCGGGATCCGCCAGGAACTTATCGCGTTCTTGCGGACCGAGGAACAGGTAGGTGCGGCCGCGGTGGACGGCGCCGAAGCTGGTGTGTCCGACCGCGTAGCGCTTGCGTTCCACGAGCGTGACCGCACAGTTGCCGTCGAGCGCGACCGGCGGACAGCCCGGC
>JBGSKX010000015.1:0-28004 GCA_041741015.1 Pirellulales bacterium | reverse complement strand
CCACAGCCACGTCGCTCTCGCGCGGCAATTGCGAGAGCAGCCACTCGCCGGTCTCTTGAGCCACCTCGAGTCGGGTTTGGTTGTTCTCGCGGTACTGCATGCGAGGGTTGACATCGAACACCAGCGCCGCGGCGACCGGCGCTTCCTGATCGCCGAGCATGCCCGAAGCCACGATGCTGGGTCGCGCGAGCGCGAGTGCAAGCAGCAGGATCACGGCGCAGCGGAGCGCGAGCAGCAGCCAGTGCCGGAAACGCACCTGCCGGCGATTGGCGCTCTCGCGGAGCTTGATGAACCTGAGCGCGGGAAACTCCAAATGTTTTGGTTGCTTCCGCATGATCAGGTGCAGAATGATCGGCACCGCGATCGCGAGACCGCCCGCCAGAAACGCCGCATGCAGGAAGGTCATTTACGACCTCCCCCGGCGACTGACGAGATACTCGGTCAGCGCGCGGTCGAACTGCATGCTGGTGTCGATCTGCACGTAGTCGATGCCGTTCTGAAAACACTCGCGGCGATACATCTCGCAGAACGATTGCATCTCTTCGAGATAGTCGGCGCGGAAAGAACCCGCGTCGATCGCCAGCTTCTCATGCGACTCAGGCTCTTCGAATTCGATCATGCCGTCGAATGGAAAGCGAACCTCGGCTTCGTCGAGCACGTGAAACAGAATCACGTCGTGGCCGCCGTGCCGCAGACGGCGCAGCGCGGCGATCACGGCTTCGGGCTCAGCGAACAGATCGCTGAAGAGCATCACCAGGCTGCGGTGCTTGAGCATGGCGGCAATTTGGACAAGGCTCTTGGCGATGTCGGTCTTACCGCTGGGCTTGAGGTTGGCGAGCAGCGAGAGCACGTTACCGAGCTGCGTACGCTTGCTGCGCGGCGGCAGGCTTTGACGAATCCTTTCGTCAAATGTGATCAGGCCGACGGGATCCTGCTGATGGATCATCAGGTAGCAAAGCGCCGCGGCGAGGCAGATTGAGTAATCGAACTTCGAGAGCTGCTGGCGATAGGTGTAGGCCATCGAGCGGCTGAGGTCCATCACCAGGTAGCCGGTGATGTTGGTCTCGGCCTCGAACTTCTTGACGTAGTACTTGTCGGTCTTGGCGTAGACCAGCCAGTCGATGTCCTTGGGGTCGTCGCCTTGCGTGTACTTGCGGTGTTCGCTGAACTCAACCGAGAAGCCGTGAAATGGGCTAGCGTGGAGTCCTTGCAGGAAGCCCTTCACGATGAATTGGGCGCGCAGGTCGAGCCGCGAGATTTGGCGAATGACCTCGGGCTTTAAGTATTGTTCGACCGCGGGCATGGTTGGGGAAAAAACCGAACCCAGGGAAGGCATTACCTGGGCTTAAGGAGGAGTAGCAATTCTCTTACACTGGGCCCGCTTCCTCCGTTCGAGTTACGCGAACTTGGGGATTTCGGGCGTGGGGATCTCTTTGAGCAGGCGCTGGATGACGTCGTCCGTGGACATGCCTTCGGCCTGGGCCTGGAAGTTTGTGGCCACGCGATGGCGCAGGACGGGGATCGCCACTTTCCTGACGTCGTCGATCGAGACCGAAAATCGGCCGTCCATCGCGGCGAGCGCCTTGCCGCCGTGAATCAAAAACTGACCGGCGCGGGGACCGGCGCCCCAATCGACCAGCTCGCGGACGAACTCGGGCGCGGCGTCGCTCTTGGGCCGCGTGGCGCGGACGAGCGTCGCCACGTACTTGATGATGTACTCGCTTACAGCAACCGAGCCGACCAGCTTCTGCAGGTTGAGGATCGCTTTGCCGGAAAGGACTTTGCGAATCTCGGGCTTCTCGCCGCGCGTGGTCGAGCTGAGAATGCGTTCCTCTTCGGCAGCCGAGGGATAGTCGACCTTGATGTTGAACATGAACCGGTCGAGCTGCGCTTCGGGCAGCGGGTAGGTGCCTTCCTGTTCGATCGGGTTCTGCGTGGCGATGGTGAAGAACGGTTCGGGCAGTTGATACGTCGTCTGTCCTACGGTCACTTCGCGTTCCTGCATCGCCTGAAGCAGCGCGGCCTGTGTCTTGGGGGGCGTGCGGTTGATTTCATCGGCCAACAGAATGTTCGTGAAGATCGGACCTTCGACGAAACGGAACTGCCGGCGACCGTGCTCGTCTTCGTCGAGGACGTTGGTGCCCGTGATGTCCGAGGGCATCAGGTCGGGCGTGAACTGGATACGCTTGAACTGGATGTCGAGAATTCGGGCGAGCGTACTGACCATCAGCGTCTTGGCCAGGCCAGGCACGCCGACGAGCAGGCAATGCCCGCGCGTGAAGATGGCGGCGAAGATCTGCTCGATGACGTCGTCCTGGCCGATGATGACCTTCTGCAACTCTTCCTGCATCAGCCGCCGATGTTGGCTGAACTCCTGCAGGATGTCTCCGAGACTGCGGGGCTTGTTGGAAGTGGCCAAGGCGAGCGATCCTTCGTGACGGGCGGGCAAGGTCGTACCGATTGTGCGGGAAGCGCTTGCTGCCCGAGACCCCCAAGCTTTGAGCGGCAGTGGGGTCCGAAGAAAACATAGGTCTCACTAATTATAGCCGGGCCGGCCGCGGGACAAGCGCTGGGCGGCCCGGCTCGTTGCCGGCATAACCCTCACTGCCTAAGATGGTTAGGTCGACGCCTTGGACGCTGTTCCCGAAGGATCTGGTGAACAATGACGAACCGCGGGAGGATGATGCTGACGGCGCTGATTGCGCTGGCCGTAGCCGCCCGCGGAACGCCCGCCCGGGCCGACCTCTCGGCCGACCAGGTACGCACGTCGATCGAGCGGGCCGTGTCGTATCTCGATCGGCAGCAGAATCGCAATGGCTCGTGGAATGAGTATGCGGGCTTTCCCGGCGGCGTGACGTCGCTCTGCACGCTCGCGCTGTTAAACGCTGGAGTGCCCGCCGATGATCCCCGGATTCAGCGGGCGCTGAGCATTCTGCGCGAAACCCGGCCGGCGCAGACCTATGTCGTGTCGTTGCAAACGATGGTGTTCTGCGCAGCGCAGCCCAAGAAGGACCTGCTCACGATCCGGCAGAACGTGCGCTGGCTGGAGAATACCCAAATCACGATCGGCGAGCGCAAAGGGGGCTGGAGCTATCCGGCACAGGCGTCAGGCTCTTCGGGCGATCCGTCGAACTCCCAGTTCGCGCTGCTCGCGCTGTATGAGGCCGAGCGGATGGGCGTGAAGGTGAATCCGAAAACCTGGCGACTCGCACTCGGCTACTGGCAAGGGATGCAGAATCCCGACGGCTCGTGGGCCTACGTCAAAGGAGCACCGGGCACGGGCAGCATGACCTGCGCGGGAATTACGTCGGTAATCATTGCCGCGGGGCAGTTGAACCCGGGCGATGCGGAAGTCGTCGACGGCACGGTGCGCTGCTGCGGCAAGCAGGAGGTCAACCGAATCGTCGAAAGCGGCCTGCTGTGGCTGGAGCGAAACTTTACGGTCGCCACGAATCCCACGGTGCGCGAAGCCTCGGCGCCAAACTGGCTGTACTACTTGTACGGCGTCGAACGCGTGGGTCGCATGACAAACCAACGATTCATCGGGGATCACGACTGGTATCGCGAAGGGTGCGACACGCTGATCCGCAATCAGGACAATCTGACCGGGTTCTGGAAAGGCGCAGGCATCGCCGAAACCAACCCCGTGGTCGGCACCAGCTTTGGACTGTTGTTCATGGCCAAGGGGCGGCGGCCCGTGCTGGTGGCCAAGCTCAAGCACGATCCGCCTAACGACTGGAACAACCATCGCCACGACCTGGCGAATCTGACCGGCTATGTCGAGAAGCTGTGGCAACGCGATCTCACCTGGCAAATCGTCAGCGCCTCGGCCGCCAGCGTCGAAGACCTGCTACAAGCGCCCGTGCTGTTTATCAACGGCCGCGAAGCACCGGTGTTTACGCCGGACGAGAAACTGCGGCTGCGCGACTACGTGGATCGGGGCGGGTTCATCTTCGCCGAAGGCTGTTGCGACGGCAGCGGATTCGACCCTGGCTTTCGGCAACTAATGAAAGAGATCTTTCCCGAGCAGGAGTATCAACTCCGGCTGCTGCCGCCGGAGCATCCGATCTGGCGGACCGAGGTGCCAGTCGATCCGAAGTTCGCGCGGCCGCTGTGGGGGATCGATGTTGGCTGTCGCACGAGCGTGGTGTTCTGCCCCGACGATCTGTCATGCTACTGGGAACTGGCGCAGAGCGGGCGGCAGGTGGCGCTGCCGGCCAACGTGCAGGCCGAGGTGGACGCGTGCCTGGGCATCGGCGCGAACGTGCTCGCGTATGCCACGAACCGCGAAGTGAAGTACAAGAACGAGTTCTTCGTGACGCCGGACGTTCAACTGGCGGCCGATAACTTTGACCGCGGCAAACTCTACACCGCCAGACTCCAGCATCCGGGCGGCTGCAACGCCGCGCCGGGGGCACTGGCGAACCTCTTGCAACTGGCGGGCGACAAATTGCAGATTCGTGTCGACACGCAGCCGCGCGAACTGCCGATCACGGATCCGCAACTGTTTCGTTATCACATCGTGTTCATGCACGGACGCAACGCATTTCGATTTACGCCTGCGGAACGGAAGCAACTGAAGACGTTCCTGGAGCGTGGTGGGATGTTGTTCGCCGATGCGATCTGTTCCAGCGAGGCGTTCAACGATTCGTTCCGCCGCGAGATGGCGGAACTGTTTCCGGCAGACCAGCTCCAACGGATCCCGCCGGACGATCCGCTGTTCGGCACGGAGTTTGGCGGCGAGGACTTGTCGGTAGTCGAGCGGCGCGAACCGGCTCAGATCGGAGCGGGACCGCTCAAGGCGACGGTTCGCCAGGGCGAGCCGCTGCTCGAAGGCGTCCGGCTCGCGGATCGCTGGGCCGTGATCTATTCGCCCTACGACATCAGTTGCGCGCTCGAGAACCACGCCTCGCTGGAGTGCGCCGGCTACTCGCGAAAAGATGCGGCCCGGATCGGCTTGAACGTGCTGCTTTACTCGCTGCATCAGTAGCGGCGCCCTCTTAGAACCGTGCTAGCGACGGTGCGCGCGCTGGGGGCTAGCAGAGACCGCTCGAAGGGGCATTTCTGGCAAGGGCAGTTGGACGCCCGGACAACAAGCCGCAAATCGTTTAGCAACATGCACTTAACGCATGAGAAGCTGCCTTGACCCCTGAGACAACTCGCCCCTATAATCCGCCCCGCTCATTCGGGCCTTAAGAACTTTCGTCACTTCGTTTTGCGTTGTCTTGGAAGCGCTCGCCGGTTCCGGTCCGAAGCGCTTCGCCTTTGCAGTTCGCAGGAAGTCACATCTCTGAATACCGCCACGGCTCATAACGTGCCCGCACGTTCGCGCGCTACCTGCGCCCGCGCAAGCGGTGCGTATGCGCGCGCGAGCGCACGAGTGATGAGCCTGCTCTTGGCGGCCTGCTGTTTGTTCCTGCCAACGCTCGCGGTCGCGCAAGTGCAACTTCCCGAGGCCGCTTCGAGTGAGCGGATCGTGATTGCGGCCGATGGCGGAACGCGGACGCGCGAAGGGGTGTACGACGTCTACATCCTCGAAGGCAACTGCTACATCAATCAGGGTTTGACCTACGCGCGCAGCCAGCGCGCCGTGCTGTGGGTCGAGCAAGGCGGTCCGCTGGGAACTCCACCGCACAAGGTGCTCGCGTACCTCGAAGGCGACGTGGAGATCAACTATCAGGCGGACGCCAAGAACGGCCAGGGGCAAATTCAAGCGGCCGGTACCGCCACGCTTAAGGACAAGAGCTGGTTCGGCCGCTTCCACTCCACTTCACCCGTGGACGTGCGGCCGATTGCCTTTGCTCAGCCGCCGGCGGCCAAGCCGGAGATCTACTGGCGCGGCGCCGCGCACCTGGGACTCAGCCCGCCGGGACAAGTCGCGCCCGTGCAGTTTGCCGAACCGCTGCCGCAAGCACCCGTGGCTGTTGCTCCGCTTGCCACGCGCCGCGTACGCGTGCTGCCGCGCAGCCACAGCGACCTGAGCTTCGACGCCTTTCCGGCCGATCCGCAGACCAACCAGGTGATCGCGATCGCTAAGAACGTGAACACCATCGTCGATGGGCTGGAGAACTTCGGCTCGGTCGACATCGAGGCGGACAACGTCGTGATCTGGACCGAAGGTGACTTCCAGAACAATCCAAACGGTCAGGAGCAGGACCAGAATCGCCCGCTCGAGATTTACATGGAAGGCAACGTCGTCTTCCGCCAGGGCAAGCGCGAGATCTATGCCCAGCGGATGTATTACGACGTCCGCCGCGAAGTGGGGATCGTGCTCGATGCCGAGGTGATCAGTGACGCGCCGGGCTTCGACGGCAAGGTCCGATTGCGGGCCGATGTCGTCCAACAGTTGGCTCGCGACCGATTCCTGGCCCAGAACAGCTCGGTGACGACTAGCCGCCTGGGCGTGCCCACCTACGAGCTGCGCAGCCAGACGATCACGTATGAGGATATCCAGCATCCGAAGATCAACCCGTTCACGCAGATGCCGGAAGTCGATGCGGCGGGTGCCCCGGTGGTCGAGCACCAGCAGCTGGTGACAAGCCGGAACAACGTGGTGCACCTGATGGAGTACCCCGTACTCTACTGGCCGTTCTTTGCGACGGACCTGGAACAGCCGAACTTCTTTATTGACGACATTCAGGTCAAGAATGACCAGGTGTTCGGCACGCAGATCCTGACCGACATCAATATGTACCAGGTACTGGGCATGCGCAACCCGCCGCCTGGCACGAAGTGGATCGCGAGCGCCGACTACCTCAGCAAGCGCGGGTTCGGCTACGGCACGACGTTTAACTACGAGCGGCAGTCGCTGTTCGATCTGCCCGAGAACACCGGTGGGTTTCTCGACGCCTGGGCGATCAAGGATCACGGGGTCGACAACCTGGGTCTCGATCGGCGCGACGTCCCGCCGGAAAAGAGCTATCGCGGCCGCGTGCTGTTCCAGAACAGGACCTACCTGCCGAACAACTTCCAGTTGACCGGTGAAGTCGGCCTGATCAGCGACTTCAACTTTCTGGAACAGTACTTCGAGCGGGAATACGATCAGCTCAAAGACCAGACGACCGATTTCGAACTCAAGCAATATATCGACAACAGCACCTGGAGCGTGGTCGGCTCGGTACGGCTCAATCCGTTCTTTACGGAAACGGAATGGCTGCCGCGGGTGGATCACTTCTGGATTGGCGAGCCGCTGCTCGGCGACCGGCTCACCTGGTACGAACACACGAGCCTGGCGTTCGCCAGGTTCAAGAGCGCCCAGGCGCCAACCGATCCCTCGCAGGCCGCACTCTGGGGTCCGCTGCCGTGGGAAGAGCCCGCCAACAGCACGCGCGTGGGCGAACGGCTGGCCACGCGGCACGAAATCGACATGCCCTTCGAGCTGGGCGCGTTCAAGTTCAATCCCTACCTGCTGGGTGAACTGGCCCGCTGGGGCGAGAACCTGGACTTCGATCCGGAAAATCGCGCTTATGGCGCCGCCGGCATCAGGGCGAGCACCTCGATGTGGTCGGTGAATCCGGAAGTCAAGGACGAACTCTTCAATGTGAACGGGCTGGCGCACAAGGTTGTGTTCGACACCGACGTGTTCTATGCCCAGAGCACGCAGGATCTGGACACGCTGCCACTGTACGACCAGATCGATGACAATAATATTGAAGCGTATCGCCGCTGGTTCCCGTTCTTCGACTTTGGCGGACCGCCGCCCGTGCCCACCCGGTTTGACGAACGCTACTACGCCCTGCGGCGCGGGCTGGGCAGTTACGTGGCTTCACCGTCGATGGAAATCGCGGACGACTTGTTCGCAGCCCGGCTCGGCGCGCATCAGCGGTGGCAGACCAAGCGTGGCAACCCAGCGAATCCGCACATCGTGGATTGGATCACGTTCGACGTGGATGCCACGCTGTTCCCAAACCCCGATCGCGACAACTTCGGCGAAGTGATCGGCCTGGTGGACTACAACTTCAAGTGGCACGTGGGCGACCGGACCACGCTCGTCTCGGACGGCTACTACGACTTCTTCGACGCGGCGGGCAAGTACACGTCGATCGGCGGGTTCCTGAATCGTCCGCCGCGCGGCTCGATCTACCTGGGCTTCCACTCGCTGGAAGGTCCGATCAACAGCAACGTGATCGCCTTCAACTACAGCTACCGGATGAGCCCCAAGTGGCTCTCCTCGTTCGGCACGACGTTCGACTTCCACAACTCGCGGAACATCGGTCAGAACCTGATGCTGACCCGGATCGGCGAGTCCTTCCTGACGAGCATCATCGTGAACGTCGACACGAGCAAGGACAACATCGGCGCGACGTTCGCGATCCAGCCGCGGTTCCTGCAGGGCCGGATGGGCGTGGCCACGCCGATGTCCGTGCCGCTCGCCGGGCTGTATGGGCTGGAGTAATCCGTCCTGAGCCTCGGAGGAGAGATTAACCGCAGAGTAAAGGGGCGGAGGACTGCGATCATTCTCCATCCCAATGCCTGCATTCTTTCCGCAATGCTGGACCGAAAAGTGCGCGGAGGTGCAGGTAATTCGGATTGTCTCTGTCGAGACTCTCCACGAATGACGCACCGATAAGGTTCTCCAGATCAGCATCGCCCGAGACTATCGCCGCATCAAGCAGCGCAATGATGTTCTGGGCGTTGCGAAGATGCTCGTCGTTCGTATGCGCGGTGCGACAGAACTTGCTGTGCTCAGCTTCAACAAACCGCGTGACCTCTCCAAAGAATACGTGCGGCAGTAGTTCGTCGTTGTCTCGCAGATGTTCATCATAAAGCGGCACTAAGGCCGGAACTGCCTTTAGAAGCTCAGGAACAAAGTTTTCGTGGGTCAGCATTTCGAGCGCAATTGGATTGGATTAGTCCACTTGGTGGCGGACTTGGGTTGCCAGGTTGCAGACTATCTTACGTCTTTCCTTCCTCTGTGTTGTCTGTGGTTAATTTGATTTTCCCAAGCGACTGAGAAACGCATCGATCGCACGGATTGCTTCGGGAGTGCGCTGGTCGTTGTGGTCGCCGCGGGGGATTGTGACGAACGTCTTCGGCTCGTTTGCGACGGAGAAGAGTTGCTGACCGATCGAATACGGAATGATCGTGTCGGCGTCGCCATGGAGTTGCAGCAGCGGGCCGTGGTACTTAGCAATCTTCGCCGCTGAATCCAGCCGCGTGCGCATCAGCGTTCGCACCGGCAGCCAGGGATAGTGGTAGGCCGCCACGTCGGGCAGCGACGTGAACGTGTTCTCCAGGATCAATCCGCGGGCGCCATCGTGCGCGGCCAGATCGACCATCACGCCGCCGCCGAGCGATTCGCCCATCAGGACGATGTCCGTTTCGCCTACGCCGGCCTTCCCGGCCAACCACGTGCGCGCGGCGCGCGCATCGGCCAGCACGCCCTGTTCACTCTGTTCGCCGCTGCTGCGGCCATAGCCGCGATAGTCGAACGCCAGCGTGGCGACGCCGAGTTCGTGCAACTCTTGCAGCAGATCGTAACGGTGGCTGATGTTGCCGGCGTTACCATGAGCGAACAGGAGCACGGCGCGTGGACTGTCGTGCGGCACGTACCAGCCATGCAGCTTCGTGCCGTCGGCCGCGGTGAACCAGGCGTCTTCGAACTCGAGGCCTGGTGGATCCCAGAAGCCGTCGGGATAGACCGACGGAAAGAAGATCATGGAATTTTCCATAAGCATCATCAACAGCACGATGGTGACATACATCGAAACCAGGAACAACGCGAAGCGACGCAGCACGCTCATCCGTCGGCGCGGCAGGGCTTGTCGAGACGTTGCGGCAGGCGACGCTTCGCCGGAACGAAACTCTTCGGGCTCGCTCACGACGGTCGCTGCCCGGCGAGGGCCGGCTCGCTGCGGCGAGTGAGTGAAACGCGGAGTCCACCGCGGGGGCGAATTGCAATCAACGGTTCCGGCACGACTTCCCCCTGCCCCGGCGCAAGCTTGACGCGAAACTTGCGCAGAATGGTCGCCAGGATCAGCACCATTTCCATCGTGGCGAAGGCAGCCCCGATGCAGATCCGAGGACCGCCGCCGAACGGAAAGTAGGCATACGGCGGAATCTCGTCCACGCGACCCGGCGCGAATCGCTCCGGGTCGAATCGCTCTGGATGTGCAAACCAGCGCGGATCGCGCTGCGTCGCCCAGGGGAATGTATACAGCCAGGCGCCGCGCGGAATCTTGTAACCATCGAGTTCGAGCGGTTCGACTACTTCGCGCGGAATCAGCGACCACGTGGGCGGATAAAGTCGCATCGACTCTTTGATCACCAGCTCCGTGAGCGGCAGCCGCGAGACGTCGGCATAGGTCGGATCGCGGTCGGGTAGAACCTCGTCAATCTCAGCGATGAGCTGCGACTCGACGTGCGGATGGCGGGCGATCAGGTACCAGATCCACGAGAGCGCGGCAGCGGTGGAGTCGTGCCCCGCGTTGAAGAGCGTGATCGCTTCGTCGAGGGCCTGGGCGTCGGTCATTCCGCCGCCCCCCTCCTCCTCGTCGACGGCCAAGAGCAACATGGATAGCAAGTCGCCGCGATCTTCGCCCGAGGCTCGGCGCTCGCGGATGATACCGGCCACGAGTCCGCGAATGGTGCCGATCGCCCAGCGCTTGCGGCGCTTGCTCGGCAGTGGCAGCCAGTCTGGCAGGTGCACGGGATAGCCCGACTCACGGAAGACCATTTCCGACAGCGTGTGGACGGCGCGGCCAAGCTCGGCGGCCCGGCCTTCGAGCTCGACGCCGAACAGCGTCTTGGCAATGATCGGCAGCGTGAGTCGCGTCATTTCGTCGGCGATGTCAATCGCGCCGCCGCTTTGCCAGGTATCGAGCATGCGGCGTGTGTAGTGAACCGTCACTTCGCTGTAAGTGTCGAACCGCCTGGTGCTGAAGGCAGGCTGCATCAGTCGACGCTGCCGGCGCCAAAAGTCGCCATCGCTGAGCACGAGGCCATTGCCGTCGATCTGCCGCAAGGGACGAATCAGCATTTCCGGCCGGCGAAAATGCTTGTGGCGGGTGACGAGCACCTCGCGCACCAGGTGCGGCGCGAACATGAAGTAGGTGCGAACGGGCCCAAATCGCATGTAGGCCAAATCGCCGTACTGGCGAGCGGCGTCGGTAATGAACTCCAGCGGATCCGCCCGAAAGCGGCGCAGCAGATTGATGCCGAGCAGACCGTCCTTCGGTCCGGGAGGATAAGTGGCCATCGCGGTAAATTCCCTACTATGGCGGTGGCGGAATGCGTGTCGGCCTCGCGCTTGGCAACGCTTACGGGCGCGGCACGCGATAGTGGAAACCGCCGTTCATTATAGCGTTGGCATTGCGGAGACCAATCTCGCGGGAGCTGATTGGATCGCAACCAGCGACGAGTATGCGTCAGGAAAATGAAACGGCCGGTCGCATCTCCACTTGAGATGCGCCGGCCGTGTGATCGAGGGAAGCTTAAGCCTCTTCTCCCGAAATTTTCCGTGCTGGTTGCTTTAAGCGTTACGCTTGCGGCGACGGATCGCGTAACCGATGGCCAGGGTGCCCATGCCGAGCATCGCCCAGGTGGCCGGTTCGGGAACGATTTCCACGTGAGCACCAATGGCGCCCGGGAAGAACGGTCCTGGCGGAACGACCGTGTTGAACACGACCGAGTATTCCTTGCCGCCGATGAACTGATTGGCAACCGGGCTAACCACGATATTGCTGAGGTTCACCTTGCGACCGGCGCCGATGGTGCCGCTGATCGTGCCCGTGACCTGGAAGACGCCGGTGCCATTTGGCACACCGACGATGTCCGTCGGGTAGTCGGTAATCGACAGATCGAAGGTGAAGGGAATCAAGATGTTCTCAAACGGCGTGGCATTGACCACCAGCGTGTCGATCAGGCCGAAGACGATATCCGTGCCGCCGCCGATGGCGACCAGATTCTCGGGGCCGATGGACTGCAGGCCGGTGAACTGAATGTCCGTTCCCAGGGCAGTGTCCAGGGTCACGTTGGCAGTGCCGTTACCGACGATGCTTGTGGGGGCCGGAACCACGGCTCCGAGCGTCACGTTCGTGCTGAACTGGAAAAAATCCGCGGAGCTCTGACGGGTAAATCCGACGAGCGCGGTCAGCATGACGCAGACGCCGATGACTCGCGGGATCAGGGGGTGCTTGGGGCAAAGTTGCATAACTCGTTCCTGTGCTATCGACTGGCAATGTGAATTTCGATGGTGCTGTCTACTGCTGTATCTGAATCCCGCCCGGAATTATTCACCTTGAGGGTGAACGATAGCGAGGGGCTAATATTCGTTCGTGGAATGCCGGGCGCGTGAGGTTCGCCGGAAGGCCTTGAGAAAGAGATCAAGGCGCACGACGAAACGCGTCAGGACAAGCGAACTAGGGATGAGAGCCCGAAGAAGGGTTCCGTCGACTTAGCGCAGTTCCGGTGCGCTAGCGAGGGCTCTCATTTCAGCATCATTAGCAAGAAGTACCCAAAGGGTGCTGGGCTCGGCCGAGATGCCTAATTTCTCGGAACCAAACCGTCGTGAACTGTCCCCCAATCTACACGAATCGCGGGGCGTGTCAAGTAATGCGGGGAAATTTTTCTTACAAATCGCTAGCAAGGAGCCGCTGGAAGTGCCTGCACACTATCCACAAGCTACTTACCGTAAACAGGTTGCAACGAATCATTCACTTGCTGCCAAGGCCCTTGGCGAGTCTGTACTACCGGACGCCACGGCCTCGCTCGGACCTCGCAGGACGTTTTCCAGGAAGCTCTCTGGCGGCCCCCGGAACCGCTTCCGCTCGTAGGCCAGCCAGACAACGGCCGTCAGGGCTAGAGATCCCGCGATCGTCCACAGATTCTTGTCATTAGGCGGCTGTACCCCCACGAGCAAGATGATTCCGCAGCCCACGACCGACAATATTGCCACCAGCCGGTACAGCGTGCCGCCCAGATTCCACGGCCCCATGCGCGTCCAAGTCCGGCCGTAAGCGAACAGCCCCAGCGAGGTGGGAATCACGTACGAGATGTAGAGAAAAATCGTACACGCGGCGGTGATCGTCGCATACGCGCCAGTATGCACGACGAATGCAACGGAGAGCAGCGCCACGGTCCAGATCGCAACTGCCGGCGTATGAAATCGCCAGCTCACGCGGCGTAAGTGCGTCGACCACGGCAGTCCGCCGTCGCGTGCAAACGCGTAGGCCATTCGCGAAGCCGAAGTCACCGTGGCCAGGCCGCAGAAGAACTGCGCGATCAAGATGCCAACGGCCAGCAGTTGCCAAAGCCGCGCGGGCAGAACTTGCGAGACAATCCAGTGGAACGAGTTGCTCCCCTGGGCTGCGGCTTCGTCCATGTTCGGAATCGCCAGCACGACGGCGACGAGCATGATCCAGCCGCAGAAGCCCGAGACCGCGACCGACCGCACGATGCCACGCGGAACGTGATGCGCGGCGCCGATCGTCTCCTCGGCGGTGTGGGCCGATGCATCGAAGCCAGTGATCGTGTAGGCCGGCAGCAGGAAGCCGAGCAGGAACAGCCAGGCGAGGCTGTTGTTCTCCGGCCAGACGTCGCCGCCGGCGGCCCCGCTGTAGTTGGTGAACGTAAAGAGCTGGGCGAAGTCCCACTGCGGAGCGAACGCAAGCATGGCCACGGTGAGCGCGGCCGCGACAAAGAGAATCCACCAGCCGCTGAAATCGACCAAGAGCGACGTGAGCCGGATGCCCAGGTGATTGAGCAGCGCCTGGGCGATGGTGATTCCCAGCACGCCGGCAAGCTGCACCCAGAACTTCTGATCATCGCTCCACTCGGCGACATTCAGCTTGAACAGCCCAGCGAAGAACCTGAGGCCGAACTCGTAGGTGCCGACATTGATCGCGGCGAGCACGGTCACCAGGCCCGCCAGATTGAACCAGGCCGTGACCCATCCCCAGCCGCGGCCGCCGAGGATTGCCGCCCAGTGATAGAGTCCGCCGGCCGTGGGAAACGCCGAAGCCACCTGCGCCATCGCCAGCGCCACGCACAGCGAAAGCAGCGCACAGGCGGGCCAGGCCAGGCCGATCGACGCTCCGCCAACGCTGGAAAGTCCCAGCGGAAACGAGGTGATGCCGCCGGCGACGATGCAGATGATCGAGAGCGAGACGGCGAAGTTCGAGAACCCGCTCATCCGCCGCAGCAGTTCCTGACCATAGCCCAGGCTGTTGAGCAGGCGGATGTCCTGCTGGATCGTGTCGGCCTGAGCCTGCGACGTAGTGTCGCCGCGGTGCGGATCGGTCGGTTTCTGATCAGTCATGTAGCGAACGCTGTTGATTGCCTGGGTGAGGCGCCGTGCGAGCGATTATCGCCCGCAGGCCCCTAACTGGCAACGCGCTCGGCAAGATGATCGGGCTCGGCAGGATCCTCAGGCCGGCGACGACGCTCGAGAAGGACCTTAATTCCATTGCGCGGTCGCAGCGTCAACACGGGCGAGAGACGGATCTCCTGGTTCGGCACCAGCCGCATCGACCACCCGCTGGCGATGGTCGCGAGCACGAGAATGCTTTCCAGCATCGCGAACGTGTTGCCGATGCAGACGCGCGGGCCGCCGCCGAACGGGAAGTACGCCATCTTGGGGCGACCTACGGAACGCTCGGGGAGCCAGCGATCGGGATCGAACGCATCGGGCTTTTCGAAGTAGCGTCCATCGCGATGCATGACCCACTGGCTCATGAAGATCGTCGTGCCCCGCTTGACCGTGTACGGACCAAGCTGGAAGTCCTCGACCGGCTCGCGGCCGATGGTGAACGCCGGCGGGTAAAGCCGCATTGCCTCCAGCACGATGCGTTCGGTGAGCGGCAAGTTCGGCACGTCTTCGGCCGTGGGCAAGCGACCGCCGAGCACCTGGTCGAGCTCGCGGCCGAGCGCGGCTTGAATCTCGGGGTGCGTGGCCAGCAGGTAGAAGCTCCACGAGAGCGAGATCGCCGTGGTTTCGTGTCCGGCGAGCAGGAACGTGCGAGCTTCATCGGCGAGTTGCTCATCGGTCATCCGGCTGCCGTCGTCTTCGTCGACCGCGTGCAGCATCATCGATAGCAGGTCTTTGTGCGGCGTGTTCTCTTTCCGGCGCTGGGCGATGATCTGGTTGACGACTTCGTTCAGCCCGCGCACGGCGGCTTTCGCGCGGCGATTGCCGGCGGTGGGAATCCACTTGGGAAGCGGCAGCCGGCGGCCGAAGTTCAGGCTGAAGCTGCGCAGCGCGTGCAGCAGCGATTCGCCGATGTCGTGCGTCCGCGCGGTGATGTCGGTGCCGAACAGCGTCCGGGCGACGATGTCGAGCGTCACCTGCATCATGTCGTTGTGGATGTCGCGAGTCTGCCCGTCCTGCCAGCCGGCGAGCATCCGGGTCGTAGCGTCGACCATGTCCGCGCCGTAGGTGTTGATGCGCTGGGCATTGAACGCGCCGGCCGCCAACCGGCGCTGCCGCAGCCAGAATGTTCCCTCGCTGGTCAAGAGGCCGTTACCGAGCACCTGCCTGGTGAAGCGGAACGGAAACGGCTTGATGAAGTTCTTGTTCTGCTTGACGACGATCTGCTCGATCAGGTCGGGATTGTTGACCAGCAAGCACGGCCGGCGACCGAGGCGAAAGTACGTGATGTCGCCATACTCGCGGGCGCAGCGCGTGAAGAAGCCGAGCAGATCGGAGTAGAACTCGCGAAAGTTGCCGGTGAAGAACCGCGACGGCGGGCCGGGAGGACGAGTGGGTGTCATGGGAGATGATTCAAAATCGTAGCCCAAGTTCAACTTGTTCGAGAAGCGGCCTATTACTCCGAGCCGAGTTGCTTTCGAGTAAGAGGTGGCTGCCCCGGCCCACGAACGCGTAAGACCACGACAGTTTCGCCATCAACTATGTATAAGAGTCTATAAGGACGGCCACGTCGAGTCTTGAAAAGCTTCTGGCGTATTGGCTGATGCAAAAAGAGTCGACTCCGGCGCACGTCCCCATACCTCCGCATCAAGTTCGAGCTGGCGAAGCGCTTTGAGGTATGCCGTATACCAACGTTGAGCGCCCCCCGCAGAGCGCGTGGCAAGCCAAGTGAGGACTTGGCTCACATCATCTAGTGCCGCCGGCGAGGTGCGAACGCTGAATTTCATTCGCCTTCAGACAACCCGTGCCGACGACGGATCTCGGCCATGACTTCCTCGATCGTGTAGGTTGGGGCGCCGGATTCAAGCTCCGCAATGGCTTCGCGGATTGCTTCAAGATCGTCTTCGTAGATTTCCGGCTCGCCAAAATCCTCTGGATCGGGATGCTCGATCCGCCACAAGTCGAGCACTTCTTCGGGTGAGAGCGGGGTACCACTCTGAACGTGCTGTCCGACGAACTGTTGGAATTGGGCGAGTTCTGAATGTGGGTCTGTCGCCATAGCGAGCGCTCCTGTTGGGAGTATTCTAGCAGCGAGCGGGACGCATTTCAAAAATGGGAAAGCTTCAGCCATCGCTCAACTGGCAGTTTCTCGCAGCGCATCGAGAAACGCTTCGCCGGTCGTCTTGAGCCGGGCTTCCAGTCGCGCGCTGCAGTCGCAGTCGCCGCAGGCCCAGGGCTCTTCGCCGGTTGCGTCGCGGCACTTGTGCCGGGCATGGGCGTCCTGAACCTTCACTAGTTCGAAGTACTCCTCCCAATACGGCCGCTCCTCTTCGAGCGGCGTGCGGCAGAAGCAGACTTCGACCCAGCGGACAGTCTTTCCCTCACGCCCTGGACCAGATTCGCGGAGGCGGGCCTCGGTCATGTTGCGCAGGTACTCATCGCCGGCGACGGAGCCCTGCCCCAGCGATTCACTTTCGATCGCGGCGAGCAAGGCCCTCTCGCGGCCAGGTTTGACGCGGGCGGTGACAAGGTATCGCATGCAAGAATTATTCGCAGGCGAGAGGAGGGGGAGTAGTGCTAAGCACACGCCGAACGTTTAGCCGCTGAATGGTTCACCGGCGGAATTCAGATTCTCGCGAAGTTCGAGACGCTGCCAATCATTCATCGCGAGCAGAAACACCGTCGCACGTCCAATCGGGGTTTGACCGACAATCAACGCACCTTCAAAGCTGAAGTGATCCATCCAGCGGTCTCGGCGTGGATGGAAGAGTGGCACGAGTGTCCCACCTTGCGGATCAATACTGGCGATATTCGGGCCTTTGTGAAAGTTGCAGAAGCTGCAAGCCAAGGCCAAGTTATCTAGCTCGCTAGGACCGCCATGCTGACGAGCGATGATGTGCTCGACGTGAAAACGCGCGAAGCTCGAAGCTACTTGTGGAAGTCGGCAGTACTCGCAAACGTCGCCTGCTCGTCGGCGAACATCTGCCCGCAAGGCCTGATCCATCATTCAGCCCTGCGAAGCATAGCGCGGGCCTTGGCTTGTAAGATCGCAATCACGTCAATGGCGTGCAGATAGCCGGCGTATTCTTCGCGTTCTTCATCGCTCAGCGTTCCATCATTGGAACGCTCTGCCAGGTAGTCGATCCGCTCCTGCACGGCATTGTCGGCCCGTAAATCAGCGACCTTGGCGGCGACTTCCGGGGTCAAGCAACCGGCAAGCGGCTCCAACAAACGGTCGAGATGAAATGCGGTGGTACTCATATGCTCGATTCACCCTCTGAGTTGCAGTACCACTAATAATACCATTTGTGGCAAGTCGACTGTAGTCAAATAGAGATTCACTATTGAATTGCCCGTTTGGTGGCTTATCGTCAAGCTGCCGTCATGCAATTCTCTGCAGACTGTGAGCGAAAAATGAATCAGCTCATCACAATTGCGAAAGTCGGGGGCCGCACCGGCGAGGAAATCCTGTCTCGAATCTCGGATCTTCAACGCCTTGACTCAGGAAACAACGAGGAGAGCCAATCCATCCACATCGCTTGTACATCGATACGCAAATGGGTCGAACGCCACGCGAGTACGCCACCAGTGTTATTCTATTGCCGCTATGCCGATGTGTGGTCCGGAGGCGATCTGTTTCAACGGATGCTTGGGGATTACGGGAGTCAGCCGTTCGAAGATTCCGACGGGATCGTTCTCGCGATCAAGCTGCCGGAAGACGATTCGCTGATTGCTCATATGGAACAGCGACTTCGTGGCGACCTACAATTCGATGAGCAACGGCTCTTTCTGGACCTGATGCTTAAAGCAACTCGGTCATGGACGGGCCTGACTAAGGGCGGCGCAATACTCGTCTTTCGCGACGTGGTCGGTTCAACAGTCACCGACGACGAATTGCTTGCGTCGCTAGAAACAAACCTATGGCTTCAGGAAGACATACAGGGCTGAGCCACGCTCACCACTACGCCTCCCCAAATCCCGTCTTCCGTCCAAACAGCTTCTCCCGCGTCGCCCACAAGCCGGCTGAAGGCGTCGGAATGAAGTAGAACCGCTCGCCGTCGGGGAGCGTGTTCCAGCCTTGCTTCAGCGTCTCGGGCTTGTAGCGGGCGAGCGTCTCGCCGAGATCGGCATACTGGAAGTTCACCTGCGCGATCTCTTCGGCCGTGAGATCGGCCGGCGCGTAAGTGATCGTGAAGCGCCCTTCGGACGAGCCGTGGATCAGGTGCGCCGTGGCGTGGCCGAGGTCTTGCATGTCGGCGTTCACCTTGTAGCCGGCCACAACCTTCGGCGTGCCGCAATAGCCGTACTTGCGGATGAAGGCGTCCACCTCGGGCTGTTCGCCGAACCGCTTGAGACCGGGGGCGATGATCACCAGCTCGCCGCCGTCGGCCAGGGCCATCCGTGTGCGATAGACGGCCTTGTTCGCGACCCAGGTGCTGACGAACTCGTCGGCCTGCATCACGCAGACCATCTTCTGGACCGGCTCTTCGAAGACCGTAATGTTCTCCTCGCGCGACTGCCGCGCGGCAGCCAGATACGTCTCCAGATCGTCGCCGACATACACGCCCGTGTGCACGAGCTCGTCCTGATCGTTGCGAGCGAGGACGACCTGCACATAAAGATCCGGCAGGTGGCCCAGGAAATCGTCCTCGGCCTTGTTGAAGCACGCCCGGGTGGGCGTGATCAGGTTGCCGAGGTTGTTTTCGATGCCGCAGGTGGCGCTGAGCATGTGCGAGGCGCAGATCGTGTCTTTGCCCCCCAGGCCGATGAAGTAGTTCTTGTTGTGGTTGGCGAAGCCGAGCACTTCGTGCGGCACGACGTGCCCGATGTTGATCACCAGGTCCCACGGCTCTTCCATCAGCATCCGGTTCAGGTGGATCGGAATCTTCCAATCGGCCACGCCGCCGCAGGCCTGCTGCACAAAGTCGGCCGAGACGTCGCCCAGGTAAACGCAGCCATCGCGCCAGTCATGGGCGTGGATCCGCTCGTTCGGGATCGCGCCGAACATCCGCAGATTCTCTTCCGGCGTGTGCGGCACGTGCTGGCCGAGTGTGGGAATCACGTGCACGTCCGCCTCCTTGGCGAACGCCAGGTAGAGCATCTCGGTCATGCGGCCGACGCCCGAGTGTGCCCGGGTGATGTCGGGCGGCAAGAGCAGCACGCGCTTCGGCTTGGCACACAAACGGCTGCGGCACTCGGCCACGGTTTGCTGCATGAGCTCTTCAATGCGCGACCAGGAGATGTGCGGAGACTTTTCGGAGATCCAGGGCATGGCAGGTAGTGGCTAGAGGTCAGTGGTTGGTAGCTAGAAGAGAGAGAAGGCGTTAGACGTTCCACCCGCGTGCGAGCTCGACAAGCGTGCGAACGAATTGGCCGCTGCCGCCGGCGTCACTCCAGGGCTTGGGCTTGTCGCGGAATGCGGGGCCGGCGATGTCCAGATGCACCCAGGGCGTGTCGCCAACGAACTGTTCGAGGAACTTGGCGGCCGTGATCGCGCCGCCCCAGCGCCCTTCGCCGACGTTCTTGATGTCGGCCACTTCACTCTTGATCAGGTCGTCGTACACCTCGGGAAACATCGGCAACTGCCAGAGCGGTTCGCCGGTGACCTTGGCAGCGGCCAGCACGCGATCGCAGAGTGGCTGATTGTTCGTCATCGCGCCGGCCACCTCCGTGCCGAGTGCCACGACGCAGGCCCCAGTGAGCGTGGCCAGATCGACAATCTGGCTGGCGCCCTTCTCGAGCGCGACGTTCAGCACGTCGGCCAGGACGAGCCGGCCTTCAGCGTCGGTGTTGTGTACTTCGATCGTGCGGCCGCTGCGCGCGGTGAGCACATCGCCGAGCTTCATGGCGGCAGGGCCGGTCATGTTTTCAACCAGTCCGGCGAAACCGATGACGTTGACCGGCAGCTTCAGCGCGGCAATCGCCTGCATCGCGGCCAGCATCGTGCACGCACCCGCCTTGTCGCACTTCATCGTGAGCATGCCTTCGGAAGGCTTCAGCGAGAGACCACCCGAGTCGAACGTGACCCCCTTGCCGACGATGCCGAGTGTGGGAGCGCCGGGCTTACCGCCACTGTACTTGAGGATCACGAGCCGCGCGGGGCGATGGGAACCCTTGGCCACCGCGAGCAGCGAACCGCAACGTTCCTTTTCCAATCGCTTCTCGTCCCAGACTTCGATTTCGAGTCCACTGGCCTTGGCCACTTCGGCAGCTTTATCGGCGAACGTCTCTGGATAGATGTCTTCGGCCGGGCTGTTCACCAAGTGCCGGGCGAGGTTCACTGCTTCGCCAATGATGCGACCACTGGCGATGGCATCCTTGTACTTCGTCGGCCAGACGAGCGTGCCAAGCGGATGGCGTTTCTTTTCGGCACGGTAGAGGTCTTGACCCTCGCTACCGACGATGGCGCCGGCGACGCCGCTTTCGGTGAACTCCGGTTTCCAGCCGTCATCAAGAAACAGCGCAACCCGCTCACGCTTCTTCCCGGTCAGCGCTCGCACCGCCGTTGCACTCGCGCGATAGGCCATGCCGGCATCGAACTTGTCACGCTTGCCGAGCCCGATGAGCAGCACCTGTTTGGCTTTTCCGACTGGCACGAGCAGCGGAGCGGTCTCGTAGGCTTTGCCGGCGAACTCCTGGCGCTCGATGAGCTGGCGGATCGCGCCCTTGAGTGCGGCATCGACCGCGGCGGCCGCGCCCGAGAGCGGCTCGCCGTCGAAAATACCCACGGCCAAGGCATCGGCCGCAGTCTCCAGCGCCGGTTGTTCGGTTTGCTCGATTTGCACGTTGTCCACTCCAGGGGATTCTTCCAAAACGTTAGAACCGCATTTTATCGACGCGCCGTCACTTCTCCCAGGTGGTGAACTTTGCTCCTCTTTCCCCGCGGGCAGCACCTCGCGTAAGCTACCTGTTAGCATGGGCTACCGCACACTACGAGACTGTCTCCGCGATCTGGAAGCATCGGGCCAGCTCGTGCGCGTCGCCGAAGAGATCGATCCGCATCTGGAAGCAGCCGAGATCCAGCGTCGTGTGTTTCAGGCCGGCGGACCAGCGCTCTTCTTCGAACGGGTCAAGGGCTGCGGGTTTCCGATGGCCAGCAACCTGTTCGGCACGATGGATCGCGTGCGGTACATTTTTCGCGATTCGCTGGTGGCGGTGCGCCGCGCGGTCGAGGCCAAAGTCGATCCGTCGAATGCCATGCGACGCCCCTGGGAACACCTGGGCCTAGTGCCCACGCTGTGGCACATGCTGCCGAAGAAAGTTCGCAGCGGTCCGATCCTGGCCAGCACAACGACACTCTCAAAACTGCCGCAGCTCAAATGCTGGCCGGACGATGGCGGCGCGTTCATCACGCTGCCGCTCGTGTATACCGAAGACCCCGACAAGGCCGGCCTGGCCAATTCAAACCTGGGCATGTACCGCGTGCAGATCTCCGGAGGACGCTATGTGCCGGACCGACAAGTAGGCCTGCACTATCAAATTCACCGCGGTATCGGCGTGCATCATGCCCGAGCGATCAATCGCGAAGGGTCGCTGCGGGTGAACATCTTCGTCGGCGGAGCTCCGGCGATGAGCGTGGCCGCCGTGATGCCGCTGCCCGAGGGAATGTCCGAGCTGGGCTTTGCCGGCGCACTCGCGGGGCATCGGATTCCAATGATTGCCGGCGCGCATCAACCGGCAATCTATGCCGAAGCCGATTTCTGCATCAGCGGCACGATCGAACGCGACGTGAAGCTGCCCGAGGGACCGTTCGGCGATCACCTGGGCTATTACAGTCTGGCGCACGAATATCCCGTGCTGCGCGTCGACCAGGTCTGGCATCGCAAAGATGCCGTGTGGCCGTTTACGGTCGTGGGGCGGCCGCCGCAAGAAGACACAATGTTCGGTGAACTGATTCACGAGCTCACCGGACCGGCGATTCCAGCAGTCATTCCCGGCTTGCAGGCCGTGCATGCGGTCGACGCCGCGGGCGTGCATCCGCTGCTTTTGGCGATCGGCAGCGAACGCTACACGCCGTACAACGAGCGGCGCCGACCGCAGGAACTCTTGACCACGGCGAACGCGATTCTGGGGCAGGGTCAACTTTCGCTGGCGAAATACTTGTGGATCGCCGCGCGCGAGGACGAGCTCTGTCTGCACATTCAGGACATCCCCCAGTTCTTCGCTCACATGCTGCGGCGCGTGGACTGGACGCGCGACCTGCACTTTCAAACCCGGACGACGATCGACACACTCGACTACTCGGGCGATGCGATCAACGAAGGTTCGAAGCTGGTGATCGCGGCGGTTGGGCCAGCGGTCCGCGAGCTGCCGACTTCAGCCGAGGGGATCAACCTGCCGGCAGGCTTTGGCCCGGCGCGGGTCTGCATGCCGGGCGTACTGGCGATTGGCGGACCGCCGTTCCATTCTTCACAGGGACAAGTTGAAACGTTCTGCCAGTCGATCTCTGCCGATCATCCCGCGCGGAAGTTTCCGCTATGGGTGATTGTGGACGACGCGGACTTCACGGCGCGGACGTTGAACAACTTCCTATGGACAACGTTCACGCGAAGCAACCCGGCCACGGACGTCTATGGTGTCGATTCGTTCATCGAGCACAAGCATTGGGGTTGCCGCGGACCGCTGGTGATCGACGCCCGGGCCAAACCGCATCACGCTCCGCCGCTCATCGAGGATTCGGAAGTTTCACGACGAGTGGACAAGCTCGCCGCGCGCGGCGGACCGCTGCATGGGATCATTTAGAGAGGTCGGCATTTTCGGGTGCCACTGCTGGCTTGCCCAGCAGTGCTTCTCGCGGGTCTTGCCTTGCCGTGTCCGTCGCCGCAGTTGGTTACTTCGACAAGACCCACAATCGAAGGATCTCGACCTCGCCCGAAGTACGATCAACCGGTTCTAAACGAGCAAGGTGAAACTGAGTAAGAGCACTGCTGGACGAGCCAGCAGTGGCACCCCAGAGAAGGCTGTCTCTCAATGCACTCCGTGCTCGCACCGCTGGTCGATTTTCGCCTGTCGAGCACCGGCGCGCTGTTGGTGGTGTTGTACGGCGTGGTGATTGGCGGGGCCTTCGGCAGTTTCCTGAACGTCGTTGCCTACCGGTTGCCGCTGGGGATGAACCTCAGCCGGCCGGGCTCGCGCTGTCCAAAGTGCAAGCGGCCGATCCGGCCCTGGCACAACATCCCGGTTTTCGGCTGGCTGCAGTTGCGAGGCCGCTGCCGCGATTGCGGAGCGCCGATCTCGCCGCGGTATCCGATCGTCGAGCTGCTGGTGGCCGTGGCGAGTGGGATCGTCGTGTGGAAGTCGCTGGTGCCGGCGCTGGAGAACGATACGCCGGCCTATGCGATCAACACGATCGCGGTCTTCCTGCGTCTGGCGCTCGTTTACCTGCTGTTCTGCAGTGCACTGCTGGAATTCGACGGCAGCCCGCTGCCGTTGCGGTTGAACCTCGCTGCGGTGCTCGTGCTCGTGACGCTCGCGATCCTGGTCCCCGAGCTACGCCCGCCGCAACCGTTGTCGGATGGGACGCTGCCGCCGATCGGCATTCTGGCGTTTCCGCTGGCAGCGGCGGTTGTCTTGGGACTGCTTTCCTGGCCGCTCCTGCTACTGCCGCCGTCGGCGGGCTTTGCAAGTGCCGTCGCGCGTGGCGCGCTACTTGTCTTGTTAGCGCTGGTGCTCGGCGGAATGGCCGTGATGTTTGCCGCGCTCGTGGCGGCGGTCCTGGTGCTCATCTCGATGCTGGTGCACCGCGGCTGGCCACCTGCCGGTCGACTCGGCTGGGCGGCCATGCTCTTAATGGTTACGCTGGTGTGGTTCGTGATTGCCGGACCGTATCTGGGGTCCAACGATACGCTGATCATTGGAGACGTGTTCATCGTGCCCGATCTTCCCTGGCGTACGCTCGTTCCAGTTGGAGTGCTCACGGCTGGAGTCGTGGTCGTCGGCCGGCTGGTGCATGGGATCACGATTCGCCGAACTACGAAGTCCACACACTAGAGGCCCAAGCCGATGGCCACGCTCGCTTTTCACGGCGCCGCAGAGACGGTCACCGGCTCGAAATACCTGCTCGAGGCGGGCCGCTCGCGGGTGCTGATCGATTGCGGATTGTTCCAGGGACTCAAGGAACTGCGACTGCGGAACTGGGAACGTCTGCCGTTTCCGCCGTCGAGCGTCAACGCCGTGGTGCTCACGCACGCCCACATCGATCACATCGGCTACCTGCCGCGGCTGGCCCGAGACGGTTTTCGCGGCTCGATCTATGCCACGCCGGCTACCGAAGCGCTGGCCGAGCTCTTGCTGCTCGACTCGGCCCACAACCAGGAAGAGGAAGCCGAGTACGCCAATCGCAAAGGCTACTCGAAACACCACCCTGCTCTGCCGCTGTACGGCGCGCATGACGTCAAGCGCGCGATGAGCCGCTTTCGCACCGTGCACCGCGACGAGTGGTTCGAACCAGCCGACGGCTTCCGCGTTCGCTATCACGACACAGGCCACTTGCTCGGCTCGTCGATGATCGAGGCTGAAGTCACCGAGGGCGGCGAGCCCGTGCGCGTGGTGTTCTCGGGCGATGTCGGTCGCTATGGCGCCCCGCTCTATTACGATCCGCAGCCGCCGCCGACATGCGACTACCTGGTGTGCGAGAGCACGTACGGCAATCGCGATCATCCGCCGCTGGATGTGTTCGAGCAACTGGCCGAGGTCGTACATAACGCGATTGCCCGCGGCGGTGTGATGCTGATGGCCTCATTCGCCGTGGGCCGCGCGCAGCAGCTCATCTACCTGCTGCAGGTGCTGATGGATAACGGCCGGATTCCCGAGATCCCGATCATTCTCGACAGCCCGATGGCCGCGGCGGGGATGGAAATCTATCGCTATTACGCCTCGGAGCACGACCTGAGCGAAGGCCTAGCCGTGCGGTCGGATTTTCAGTTCAGCCTCGATCGGGTGGAGATCATCACCAGCGTCGGCGGCTCGAAAGCCGTCAACAAACTGAAAGGCCCGGGCGTCATTATCTCGTCTTCCGGCATGATGACCGGCGGTCGCATCCTGCATCACTTGCGACAGCGGCTACCCGACCCAAAGAATACGATCGTGCTGGGTGGGTTCATGGCGGCCGGCACGCGCGGGCGAGCGCTACAGGAAGGCGCCCGTTCGATCCGGATCTTTGGCGCGGAAGTTCCGGTGCGGGCTGCGGTGGTCGAGGTCTCGCAGCTCAGCGGACACGCGGGTCGATCGGAGCTCTTGCGCTGGCTCGAGCCGCTCCCTGCTCCGCGGCAGGTGTTCTTGACTCACGGCGAACTGGCCAGCGCCACGGCGTTCGCCGAGGAGCTACGCCAGGTGCGCGGCTGGAACACGCTCGTACCGAAGATGGGGCAAGTCGTCTCACTTAACCACTCGGATTGAGTCCGTAATGAAACGCGAAGTCCCGGATGTGCAGCGGATACTCGATTCGCCCAGCTATGTGCTGGCCGAGCGCGACATCGAACTATTGGCCACGGAAGAATTGCGGCCGGTACGATTGCAGCTCGAGCTGCTCAAGCCGGAGCTCACGCTGGACAGCAAGAACATCCAGTCGACGATCGTGGTGTTTGGTAGCACGCGAATTCTGGATTTGCCCCTGCTCGAAGAAAAGGAGCGAGTGCTCTCGGAAGCTCTGGCCGCGGCACCAAAAGACAAGCGGATCGAACGCGAACTGGAACGCACCGAGCGACTGCTCGCGAAATATCACTATTACGAAGAAGCCCGCGCATTCACCAAGCTCGTTTCACAGCAGGCGCCGGCCGCCGGGCAGGAGTTCGTGATCGTCACCGGCGGTGGGCCCGGCATCATGGAAGCCGCCAACCGCGGCGCCTGGGATGCCGAAGCACCCTCGATCGGTCTCAACATCACGCTGCCGCTCGAGCAACTGCCGAATCCCTACATCACGCCCGAGCTCTGCTTTCAGTTTCACTACTTCGCGCTCCGCAAGATGCATTTTCTGCTTCGCGCCCGGGCGTTGGTCGTGTTTCCCGGCGGGTTCGGCACGATCGACGAACTGTTCGACGCGCTCACGCTCAGGCAGACGCGCCGCATGCAGCAAATCCCGATCATCATGTACGGACGCGAGTACTGGGAGCAGGTGCTCGATTTTCAATTTCTGGCGGACGAAGGCACGATCTCGGACGAAGACCTCGACCTGATGCGGTACGCCAACACACCAGACGAAGCCTGGCAGCACATCGCAGACTTCTACGGATTCACGCCATGAGCACACCCCGACCTGACAAGACCAACGCTTCGAGCCCCGTGGCGCTGGTCACCGGTGGCGGCCGCCGCGTGGGACTCGGGATCGCACAGGCACTTGCTACGCGCGGGTATCGACTAGCGCTGCACGCGAGTGGATCCATTGACTCAGCCAGAAAGACGGCCGCTGAATTTACCGCCGCGGGTTGCGAATCAATTGCGGTCAGCGCCGATCTACGCGATGTTACCGCGACCAAGACAATGGTTGAGCAGGTGGCCGCGCACTTTGGCCGGATCGATGCGCTGGTGAACAATGCCGCGATTTGGGAATCGAAACCGCTCGACGAAGTGACGCCCGAGGACGTTCGCAAGCACTTCGAAATCAATACGCTGGGTACGTTCGTCTGCGCACAGCAGGCCGGACTACTGATGTGCGCTCAAGCAGACGGAGGCGCGATCGTGAACATTGGCGACTGGGCCATCGAGCGGCCGTATCCGGATCACGCGGCCTACTTCATCGCGAAGGGCTCGATTCCCGCACTGACGCGCACCCTGGCGGTGGAACTGGGGCTGCGCAATCCGCGGGTGCGGGTGAACGCCGTCCTGCCGGGGCCGATCCTGATCCCGGAGGGAACCACCACCGAAGAGCGGCAGAAGGTCATCGACGCCACGTTGGTCAAACGCTGGGGCACGGTCCAGGAGTTGGCCGACGCCGTGTGGCTGCTGCTCTCGAACAGCTTTATTACCGGCGTTTGTCTGCCGGTGGACGGCGGACGAAGCGTTTATGGCCCCACGGAAAGCGATTGATCAAGCTCGCTGAGGCCGCCGGGCAATTGTTAGGACATTGTTAGGCCGCAACACGAAATCCACCAAAATGGGCGGACTGCGTTGCCTGGCGAGTCGGCGGCTGGTAGCCTTTACGGCGCAGTAGGAGTTCGATGCCCATGTCGTGCGGAAGTCGGGCGGCGCGCATTTCGCCGCTCGAGAGACTTTCCGCTTACGCCGATCGGACCGCGGCCAGTTTGGGCATTTCGAACGGAACGCAGGGAGCGAAAGCTCGAACGTTCCGGGCAGCATATCGACGCGAAGCCCTCGACAAACCGCACACGTATCGTCGAGAGTCAATTCGCAATCCACGTCTTCGCGATGCTCCCGCGCCCCAAGCATCCGCTGCCCCCAGCACGGCAGCCGATTGGGCCGAGGGCGCCTCGCGTAAGCCATTCATTTGCAAGGTAGCAGGCGGCGCGGCATGGGACGCAACACGAAATGGGTTGAAGGCCAGCCGGAAGAGTCGGTCGAGCTGGTTGCGCGCCGGGCGCTCGCGGCGCGGCTGGGTCGGCTGTGGCATTTTCTCGAGCGGGCCGTGCAGCACGAAGGCCGCGAGGTGGAGGACGTGCATCAACTGCGCGTATTCACCCGCCGCTCGGCCGCGGCCATGCGGATCTTCGAAGACTGGCTGCCCGGGCGTCGCGGGCGGTGGATG
>JBGSKX010000014.1:0-1801 GCA_041741015.1 Pirellulales bacterium | reverse complement strand
CCGGCCGACCGAGCCGGCCTGCGCCGCGGGGACATCATCCTCACATGGAACGAACACCAGGCGACCGACCCCACCTTGCTGAGCCGCGCGATCGCCGCCACCGAGATCGGATCGAAAGCGAAGGTCGAGATCCGCCGGATCGAACGCACCGGTCCGGTCGAAGCAATGGTCGAGGTCACCGTCGGCCGCTCGCCATTGAGCGTGCCGTTCACCCAGCGGTAAGAACGGTCACTCAAGTGGCGAGTAGACCACACAGACCGAAGGACGGAACCACGGATAGCACGGAACAGCACGGATACGACAAATCGATTACGACTTCCGTGAGTTCGACCACAGCCATGAGGCCAATTTTTGGTTGGAGTTTTTTTCGTATCCGTGATCATCCGTGCTATCCGTGGTCAAACTCTTGCCGTTCTTTTCCGTCTTTGTGCCCTTCGTGGTTGATTTCAAGTAGCGGAACTCACTCTTCAGGACGGAGCCGATGAGTTACCCCGATTCGCAAGACGCGAAGGAGCAGATCCGACAAGCGATCGACATCGTCGATCTGGTCGGAGGCTACTTGCAGCTCCGCCGGCAGGGGCGGAACTACGTCGGCCTGTGCCCCTGGCACGACGACTCCAAGCCGAGCCTACAGATCAATCAAGAACGCCAGACCTTCAAATGCTGGGTCTGCGACGTCGGCGGCGACTTGTTCAGCTTCGTCATGCGGATGGAGGGGCTTGAGTTTCGCGACGCACTGGAGATGCTCGCAGAGAGGGCAGGCGTGACGCTTACTGCCGCCACGCCCGTTGAGCCCGGCAGCCCAGGCGATAAGCGTACGCTGCTGGCCGCTTGCGCGTGGGCGGAGGAGCAGTTCCACCGCTGCCTGCTGCGCGACCCGCAGGCAGAGAGCGCGCGGAAGTACGTGGAGGATCGCCGCATCGATGCTGCTTCGATCGAGCGGTTTCACCTTGGATTCTCGCCGCCGGCTTGGGACTGGATCCTCACGCAGGCGAAGGGGACGCGGTTCTCTGCGGCGGTGCTGGAGCGTATCGGGCTGGTGGCGCCCAGGCAACAAGGCTCTGGGTACTACGACCGCTTCCGCGGGCGGGTGATGTTCCCCATCCGCGATGCGCAGGGGCGGCCGATCGCGTTTGGCGGCCGCGTGCTGCCGGAGCTGGCCGACGACAAATCCGCCAAGTACATCAACTCGCCGGAGACGCCGCTGTTCTCCAAGAGCAATCAGTTGTACGCGCTCGACCTGGCGCGTCCTGCGGTGGCGAAACAGGATCAACTGATCGTGATGGAGGGCTACACGGACGTGATCGCAGCCCACCAGGAGGGGGTCGAGAACGCGGTGGCGGTGCTCGGCACGGCGCTCACCGAGCGGCATCTGCCCGTGATTCGTAGGTTCACAGACCACATCGTGCTCGTGCTGGACGGGGACGACGCCGGACGCAAGCGTGCTAGCGAAGTGCTGGAATTATTTGTTGGAAATGCGGTCGATCTTCGCATTCTGACCTTGCCCGATGGGCTCGATCCGTGTGATTTTATTCAGACTCATGGAAGGGATAATTTCCGGTCGCTGATCGATTCGGCGCCGGACGCACTCGAACACAAGCTGAGCAGCGTGACCAAAGGATTGGTCTCCGCCGACCAGACGCACGAGGCCTCGCTCGCCGTAGAGCAGGTCCTCGCGACGCTCGCCAAGACCCGCAGCGCCGGCGGGCTGCCGACCTCTGCACAGATGCTGCGCGAGCAGCACGTGGTGGGCCGGTTGGCCCGCGAGGTGCGGCTGCCTGCCGAAAGCCTTCGCAGCCGG
>JBGSKX010000013.1:0-40002 GCA_041741015.1 Pirellulales bacterium | reverse complement strand
CGCGCCAGATCGTCGGCCAGTCGCCCACCCGTGCGGCAAGCGCCACGAGATTATCGGTCGCCTTGCGCCAGCAACCGCGAGCGATCGGGCTGATCGCCTCGTTGTAACTGTTCTTCCAGATCGCATCGTCCGGCGGTGGTGGCGGCGAAAGCTCCTGCTTCGCCAGCAGCGGCACCGAAGTCGAGCTGTTGAGCCGCATCAGAACCTGGAGCGGCTGCTGATCCTTCGCTCCGGTCATTCCCAATTGCAACACCAGGTGCGCGCGGGCGGCGAACAACTGGTTCTCGGCGATTAGTGCGCGCGCTACGAGGCCGATCGCGTCGTAGACCTGCGCGGGAATCTGCTCGGTGCAGCGCTCAAGCGCATCCTGGAGCACCGGGATCGCAGCCACGCCCCCGTGCTCGGCCGCTGTCAGGCTGGCCTTCTCCGCAACTGCCACCGGGTTGTCGGGATACTTCTCGACGAACCGCGCAACCGTGGCGTCGGCCTTTTCCTGCTCGCCAAGTTCCGCCTGAATCATCGCCTTGATCGAAAGCAGGCATGCTCGATCGGGATACTTACTCTCGATCGATTCGATCTGGTCGAGGCAGCCAGCACGTTGCCCGCCTTCGAGCATGCGCTGGATCTTGTCCAGCTCCGTGACGAGGTCGGAGCAGCAGAACTTGATCTTCTTGCCGGTACCGCCAGGGCAGGGGGAATACGGATCAATAGGCATGGGCAGGGGCCGCCTGGAGTTGTTCAAGGATTCGGAGGTCGAATGTGGCCCACCGGTTCAGGCAGACCGCAAACGGTGAATCCTATCATTTTGGCGGGAGAAGTTCGACCCGCTCGCGCCCGCAGGCAATCTCTAAGAGGGCGTCTGTGGCGGCTTGGTTCCTGAGCGTGCCAGCCAAACGCCGGCTCCCGTGGCAACCACGGCAAACAATCGCAAACTGCCCAGGTCCGTGTCGGTTCTCGTGATAATCAACATGGCGATCAGAAAACCAAGGCCGGCCCCGGCAAGCACGCCGCCCAGATACTTACGATCGAGCATGTCTGGTTGTCCTCCGCAGCCCTGATACCCGGCGGATATCGAGGGTGCTACTTCGCTCCGGCCAGCTCTTTCCGCTTGCTGGCGATCAGCGCGAGCAGCGCCTTCTGCGGCTCTGTGAACTTGTGGACGCCCTCTTCCATGAGTGTGGCTTCCATGTGCTCGATGTTTAGCTTCTGGTCAATCTCCTCCAGCACGGCCTGCGGCGGCAGCTTGTCGACGTCGCGGTGGAACGTCATGCCGCTGGCTTCCACGGCGTCGTTCGTGGCCGGTGGGTTCGTCTCGATGTCGCTGCCGGCGAACGCGGCCACGTACTTCCAGGGCGGATCTTCAGGCTTCTTGGTGCCCGTGCTGGCAAAGACCAGTTCCTGATCGAGCGGCAGCTTCTTGTCGGCCCAGAACTGCTGATTCTCGGCCCAGATCCGTTTCGCGCCGGCGATGCCAACCATCCCCTGCGCCGCGGCCGAGAGCGTCGGCACGTGCTTCTCGGTATACACGTCCACGCGCGAGACGAAGATGCTGTACACGCTCTTGAACTTGTTGAACTTGCCGTACCGCTGGGCTCCGCGCCAGATGGCGTCGCGCGCCGCCTGGTACTGCCGCGGCGTGAACATCAGCGTCACGTTCAGCGTGATACCATTCGCCGCCAGCTCTTCCAAAGCGTCAATTCCCGCCGGCGTGGCGGGCACTTTCATCATCCGGTTCACGTGTCCCTGCGACCAATGCTTGCCGAGCTCGATGTACCGGGCCACTCGCTCCTGGTGCGGCGGTCCCAGTTCCGGGTCTTCCAGCAGCGGGTCGAGCTCAAAGCTCACGTAGCCATCGTTCCCGCAGGTTTGCTCCCACACAGGCCGGAACACGGCCTGCGCCTCGCTCACCAGCTTGTCGGCCAGCTTCCAGGCAATCTGCTCATCGCTCAGCTTCTGTTCCAGAAACTGCTCGATGTCGCTGTCAAACCGGCCGGTCTCGATCAGGTTCGAAATGATGATCGGGTTCGACGTGGCGCCGCTCGCGCCGAAGGCCCGATTCTTGGCCACCAGTTCGGGGTCAATCGAGTCCAACCAGAGCTTGGTGCCACATGCTATCAATGACCGCAGGGGGGAATTCATCTGTCTGCTCGCTCCGCTGGAAACTGGCGAAACCGGGGGACTAACCGCTGTAAGTCTTTGTACCCCTTGCGTCCCAAAAGACAAGGCAATTGGCTTTCCCCCGGTGTCGTGCTGTCAAAGGGCCGGCCTAGCCTAGCCAGCCAAAAGCCCGGCAACCTAGGCTGACTTTTCCTTTTTTGGTGCCCGTGACGGTTATTCCTAATTTGCGGCCTGAGTTCTTTCCGATGAGGCATAGGCAGAAATTGCCCAGCGCCGGTGCGCTCGGGACGAGGGCTGCCATCGGAGCTAGCAGGCTTACGAGGGAATTGGCTGTGCAAAGAGGAATCATCCTACTTGCGTGCTTGACGCTGTTGGCCGTGGGGCCCGCCGCTCGCGGTGAAGATGCGCCCGGCCGTCTGCACGCCGCTCCCAGAGCGAACTCGACCGCGCACAACCCGGCGGCATCCGGCGGTAGAGTACCGCTCGATCCCATGCCCGGCATGAAGCGCGACCTCCAGGTCGCGCCGGCCGCCTATGTCGCACAAGCAGGAATTCCCGGCGAACCGCTGGGATTCAGCGCCGCCCGATTCAATCCAAATCCTGGACCGGCCGTCTTTCCGGGCGAATCGTCGGCGGTGACTTACGGCCCCGAGTATGAGGATTTCGACTCCGACGATCCCATGGCGCCGCCACCAACCGCCAGTTCGGGCGAATGGTTGCGCAACGGATGCTGGTACGTCGACGTGGCGGCCACCTACCTGCAGCGCTCGGCGAATATCAAGAACGACGTGCCGCTGTCCTTCGAGTTCTTCAACCAGTTCGTGCCGGAAACAGCCAATGAGCTGTCGATTGGGACGGACATGGGTTATGAACCTGGTCTGCTGGCCACGTTCGGCCGGTACCTGGGACGCGACGTTAGAAATCGTGATCATTCGGCTGAGTTCACGTTCACGGGCATCAATCACTGGCAGTTAACCGACCAAGTGATCGCCCAAGACCCGGGAAGCATCTTTCTGCAGATTGATCCGAGCTCGAACGTGCCTGTGTATCAGGAGTCCGACTTTCAAAGCTTCAACCTCGTGTCCGACTTTAACAGCTACGAGTTGAACTACCGCATCGACTGGCGGTTGGGGCGTGACAAGATCACGTACTCGCGCGACAACAAGTGGGTTCGCGAAGCCGAAGCCAACTGGCTCTGCTCGCTGCTGGCCGGCGTGCGGACCGTCATCGTCAACGAACGCCTCGATTGGTTTGCTGAAAACGAGCTCGGCACCGGTAGCTACTTGATCAATGCACACAATAACCTCGTCGGACCGCAAATCGGAGCCGAGTTGTTCTACGATCGCGCCTACTGGCGGCTCGGCGTGAAGACCAAGGCCGGCGGACTCGTGAACTGGGCTTCGCAGTCGAGCACCGTCCGCATTTTCGACGACAACGGCGGCCCGCTCGTACCGAATCGAGATGAAAGTGCGAAAACTAACACGATGTCGTTTGTCGGCGGCGTGGGCTTCCTGGGCGAGTACCGCTTCAAGCCCAACTTCGGATTGCGAGCCACCTACGACATCCTGTTCGTCACCGATCTCGCACTTGCCCAAAACCAGATCACGTTCTTTAGCATGCCGGACGGTATCTCCGACTCTCATGCCTTGTACTATCAAGGCTTTACGTTCGGCTTGACCTGGTATCGCTAGTATCGACCGCGGGACTAGTGCTAGCAGGTGCGGAGCGAACGGTCCTGGCCGCCGCGCAAGCAGGCAATTTACGCCGAGTTTTCGGCCCAATTTGTGCTCTTGCCACCCCGGGTTCAGCATGGACGCGGCCACCTGTTGCGGATACCCTTTACTATTCGCTTTGGATGGCGGACCCTGCGGGGCCTGGACCCCACGGGCTAGGATGGCAATCAATATGGCCGTGCGGTGACCACGACTGCCCGATTCCGGGCGCTGGTCTCGAGGTATGACTTCGCGCGCGAGCCCAACCTAACACCCGGCAAAGCTGCACGATGGAGAAATCCGGAAGTTTCGCGCGGAAGCTTAACACCTTTTTTGCGCGACACAGTTTCAAGGTCATCCTGGTAGCCATCTTCATGTTGCCGGTCCTGGGTCGCGGTGCGCGCAAGGCCCTGCAGAGCAACGACAACGACGTGCATGACTGGCTGCCGTCAACCTACGAGGAAACCACGGACTTCAGTTGGTTTCAGGAGCATTTCGAAAACGACACGTTCGTTCTGATCAGTTGGGAAGGTTGCACGCTCGACGACCCCCGGCTGGAACTGCTGGCGAAAAAGCTCGTGCCGCCCGGCGCCGATGAACCCACGCCGCATTTCGGCCCGCTGCCGGAACCGGTAGACGACTCGCGCTGGTACGACGACCTGTTCTTCTCGAGCTGGTTGAACCGCCCCAAGAAGCACCTGATCGAAGGCCCGCTGTTCGCACATGTCGACACGGGGCAACGACTGCTCGACCGACTGATGACTCCGCCGATCAGCCTCTCGGAAACCGAAGCGCTCGACCGCCTAAGGAAGCTGTTCGTCGGCGCTGACGGCAAGCAGACCTGCGCCGTCGTAACGCTCACCGATGTCGGCAAGCTGGACCTGCGCCTTACGCTGGCCAAAATCACCGAAGTTTGCACGGATGAATTGGGGCTATCGCCCGACCGCGTCAAGCTGGGGGGGCCGCCCGTCGACAACGTGGCGATCAGCGTCGAGGGCGAAAAGACCCTGCTGAGGCTGTTCATTCCAGCCGGCGTCGTGGGTCTGGCTTTAGCTTTCTGGTGCCTGCGCAGCGTGCGGCTCACAATCATGGTCTTTGCGACGGCGCTTTATGCCGGCGCAATTAGCCTGGCGATCGTGCACTACAGCGGCGGCGCGATGAACGCCATCCTCCTGACGATGCCCGCCGTGGTCTACGTGGCCGGCATCTCCGGCGCGATTCACTTTGCCAATTACTATCGCGACGCGGTTGCCGAAGGGGGCGTCGAAGGCGCTCCCACCCGAGCCCTGTTGCACTCCTGGCTGCCATGCGTGCTGGCGGCTGGAACCACTTCGGCCGGCTTGTTCTCGCTTTATACGAGCGAACTGAAGCCGATTCAGATGTTCGGCGTCTACTCGGCGTTTGGCGTCCTTTCGACGCTGATGCTGTTGTTTCTGTTCTTGCCTTCCTGGATGCAGCTGTGGCCGATGAAGCCGCATAGTCTGCTGGACGGCGAACAGCCCAAGGCCGAGGACATCGACCTGCCGGTCCGCTGGCGAAAATTGCTCGGCGGCGTCCTGAATCATCATCGCAAAGTGCTCGTGTCGCTTGGCTGCGTGATGTTGCTGTGCGGCTTTGGCCTCACGCGGATCAATACCTCGATCAAGCTGATGAATCTGTTCTCGCCCAGCGCGCAGATCATCCACGACTACCGCTGGCTCGAGGACAAGCTCGGTCCGCTCGTCCCGATGGAAGTGATCGTCAAGATCGACACCGACAGCCCGCTGAACATGCTCGAACGCATGGAACTGATCCGGCACGTCCAGGACGAAATGCAGACGATCGAATACATCGGCTCCACCATGTCGGCGGCCACATTCGCGCCAGAGCTCGACCGCGGTGGATTGCCGGGGAACGCCACCCGCGACGTTACCAATAAGAAGCTGCTGGAAAGCCGCGACGACTACCTGCAGAGCGATTTTCTCGCCGTCGAGGGTGGCACGGAACTGTGGCGTATCAGTTGCCGCGTCGGCGCGCTGAACGACGTCGACTATGGCGAGTTCAAGGAAGAGATCCGCCGCCGTGTCGAACCGGTGCTTAAGCAAGAGCGCGAAGCAATCGTAACCCGGGCGCGCGATGTCGCGGACTTCCAGGCCAAGCGAGCCGCCCGTTCCGACCGATTCAAAGAAGTCGCCGAGAAAAGTGCCGCTCGCCTCGCGGCCCTGGAAAAAGCCGACAAGAAGTTCGGCATCGACTCGGTCTACACAGGCCTGGTGCCCGTCGTCTATAAAGCCCAGCGCGAGATGCTCAACGGTCTGGCGTGGAACTTCGTGACCGACCTGCTCACGATCGGCGCCGTGATGACGATCGTCTTCTGGGATCTCTCGGCCGGGTTGATCCTGCTGCTCCCCAGCATTTTCCCGATCATGATCGTGTTCGGCATGATGGGCTGGCTGGGCGTGGTGATCGACGTCGGCACGATCATGACCCCGACCGTGGCGCTGGGCGTCTCGGTCGACGACGTTGTGCACTTCTTGATCTGGTATCGCCGCGGCCTGCGCGAAGGCAAGCATCGCAAAGGCGCGACGATGCTCGCCTACGAGGGCTGCGCTCGCGCGATGTATCAAAGCTGGGCGGTGCTCGGCCTGGGCCTCGCCGTGTTCGCCCTCAGTTCGTTCGTGCCCACGCAGCGTTTCGGCGCGATGATGTTCCTGCTGCTCACCTGCGCGCTGATCGGCAACCTATTCCTGATGCCGACGGTGCTGGTCAGTCCGTTGTCGTTCTTCTTCGGCCGGCGCTTGATGAAGCAGGCCAAGATGGCGCACCTGGGCGACAATCTGCCCATCGAAGAGTTGCCCTCGCCTGAACCTGTCGCGCATCCGCAAGTGCGTCACGACACCTCGCACCGGGCACGCACCAGTAAGTACGCGCCCCTGTTTGCGCTGATTACCCGGCTATTCGGCGGATAACGCCAGCGCCACCGATTGCCCCATCAGCGTCTGGTTCAGCACCAGTGCCGTCTTGCGGGCCGTCATCGGCTCGCGCACTACGTTGATCGGACACGTCGGATCGGGACTTTCGTAGTTCAGCGTCCGCGGCACCTGGCCCGATTCGAAGGCGGCCAGAGTTGCAAGAAGCTCCACCGCTCCGCCGCCCGCGCCGAGATTGCCGAAATAACTCTTCGGCGCCGTGACCGGCACGTCCCCCAGAATCTCGTGAATCGCCTGGGCTTCGGCCTGGTCGTGGAGTTGCGTGCTCAGGCCGTGGGCATTGACGTGCCCCAAGTCGCGTGGCGAAAGGTGTGCCTTCTCAAGCGCCTTGCGAATCGACGAGCGGATCGCCTGGCCGGAAAACGCCTTGCCAGGTTCGCAGGCTTCGAACGTACTCGCAAAACCCGTCAACCGGGCAATGATTCTTGCACCGCGTGCTTCGGCCGAGGCCCGCGATTCGATCACAATCGCCGCGGCGCCTTCGCCGTAGACCATTCCGTCGCGACGCACGTCGAACGGCCGCGAAACATCCGCCGGCTCATCGGTTCGCGGTGAACACAGAATATTGTTCTCGCGGAAGGCCCAGGTCATGGGATGAATGCGGTTGCCCGTTCCGCCCACGATCATCACGTCCGCGCCGCCGCGCTGGATAATCCGCATGCCTTCGGCAATCGCCAGCAGACTGGAAGCCTCGGCCAGCACGATCGTGTTGTTCGTGGCCCGTGCGTCATGAGCGATCGCCACGTGACAGGCCGGCATGTTCGGCAGGTACTTGAGCATCCACAGCGGGAACATCTCGCCCATCGTGCGCTCATCCCACTGGGCGTAGTTGAACCGCCCGTCGGTAACGCATGGACGAAACGCGTCGACCAGCTCTTGCGGTTCGACTTGCATCATGTCCGCGCCAAACACGACGCCGTACCGCTCCGGATCGACCGAACCGATCGTGATGCCCGCTTGCTCCACGGCCATCTGAGCTGAAGCGAACGCGAGCTGGATGCTACGCGACATCACCTTCAAGTTCTTGCGCGCGGCCACGTGCTTCTTGGGATCGAAGCCCTCGACCTCGGCTCCCACGCGTACCGGGAACTCAGGCGTGTCGAATTCGCGCAGGCGACGCACGCCGCTCGCTCCGCTATCGAGCGCAGCGCGAAACGCCTCGAACCCGATGCCGATGGGGCTCGCAGTTCCCACGCCCGTGATCACGATTTCAGGCGCGTCGGTCATCGCAGGAAAAATCATCGGGCAATTGCTGTTGGTAAGTACGCCAAGTGGGATGAGCCACGGCTGACAAACGGCCGCCACCCTTCGTCAGACTACTTAAATAGCTCTACACACAAAGGTTAGGTGAAATCAATCGTATCGCTGTAGTTAGCGCGGTACAAGCCGCGCAGATAGGTTCGGTTTTCAGGCTTACCAGAATTGACTATTTTAACTCTCGAATTTAGTCGGCTGGCGACCGATACGAGAGTTAGCCGCTAGGGTGCGCGTGTCGGCGCAATCTCTGCGGTAACTGCGGATCGCATCATGGAAGTCCGTTCCGGTAAGGACATTACCGGCCTGCCCCACGGATACTCCTGGCGGTGATGCACCCGTCTGCACGGATGGCTTTTAGCTTTTCCAGTGTCTCGATTCGTTGCCAAAGGTTTTCCGGATGATTCAGCCCGCCCCGCAGCCGGCCTTTTCGTTGGCCGAAGCTCGCCACCTCGTCAAAGATCTGTTCACCCCCCGACCTGTGCTGTACTGGGCCGACTTTCTCGGCTCGGCGATCGGCGGCATGGTTTGCTTTGCCCTGGTCCGGCGCCGGCTCGAGCCGTTCTCCCTCGCACAGGGAATCGTCTTCGTGATCTGCTGCCTGCTGTTCTATCGGGCGGTACTGTTCACACACGAGATGACTCACCTGCGGCAGAACGAATTCCGTATGTTTCGCATCGTCTGGAATCTGCTCTGCGGCATTCCGATGCTGATGCCCAGCTTCACGTATTACACGCACGTGGAGCATCACATGCGGAAGTACTTCGGCACCGATCACGACGGCGAATACATTCCGCTCGGCACGCAGTCGCCCTGGAACATCGCCTGGTACCTCTGCCAGCCGTTCTGGCTGCCCATCGCAGCCGTGATTCGCTTCATGCTGCTGACTCCGCTGACCTGGATCAGCCCGCAGATTCGCGATTGGGCGCTCAAGCACGCCTCGTCGATGATCATGGACCCGACCTACATCCGTCCTCTGCCGACGCGCAAGGTGCTCCTGATCTTCCGCCTGCAAGAAGTGCTGTGCTTCCTGTGGTGCATGGGCGTGGCCACGGCCATGTATCTGGGCATCGTTCCGCCGCTAGGCTTTCTGGCGACGGCTTACTCGGTGAGTGTCGTGATTCTGTTCCTGAACGCCCTGCGTACGCTCGGCGCACATCGCTACTTGAACGACGAAGGGCAGATGACGTTCGTCGAGCAGATGCTCGACTCGGTCAACTATCCGAATCGGCCGTTTCTCTCGGCACTCTGGGCGCCGGTGGGCCTGCGCTTCCATGCCCTGCACCACCTATTCCCCTCGATGCCATACCACAATCTGGCCGAGGCCCACGAGCGGCTGATGCGCGATCTGCCGGCCGATTCGCCCTACCGGCAGACCGAAAGCCCCAGCCTGTATGCCGCGCTCCGCGAGTTGTATCGCAATGCCCGCGAAAACTCGGCCCGGGCGCGAGCCTACCGGCCGCTTCGGCCGACGGGCCTCGGTGGCCAGAGCCTGAGTGCGAACTAGCAATTAGAGCCGTATTGGCCGGAGCCGTTCTCACTTCGTCTCTTCGGCCAGCGCTTTCGCGAGCTGTTCAAGGATCTTCGCAATCTCCTCGTGTTCTTCCTGCGAAGCCAGGATCACCAGCAGATTGCGCAGCGGAACAATGCGAATTCTTTGCAGCCCCGACGACACTGTTTCGCCACCCGCCGTCCGCTGCACCGTCTCGCTTAGTAGCATCGTCAGCGTCTGTAGAATCTCCTCGGCCTTGGCATCGGGCGCCACCAGCTTCGTAACGTCGTACACGCGCACTTCGCACTTCTCGCTGGCTTTGTCCTGAGTCGTGATCAGCAGGACGTCGTCCTGGACGATGTATGCCAGGTCGAGGTCGCTCAGCACGATCCGCAAGGCGGACTTGAGAGGCAGTCTCACCAGGTTACGCGACACCGGCGTGTCGCTGCCCACTCCCGCGTCCTCCAAAGCACGATGGTCGAGTTGGATCTCGATCTGGTGAAAATCCTTCAGGAAGTTCACCGCGTCCTGCAGCGGCGTATCAATGAACTCCATCTGCGTCGGCTGATCGAGCGCCTCCCGCACCCGCTCGTTGCTGCTCGCGGGCCTTTGCGGCTTGGGCGCTGCGGGCGTCTTCTTGGCAGCAACTTTGGGCGGCCCGGATGAAAACGGATCGTCCGCCGGCGGGTCCTTCGGCACACTATCGCCGAATGGGTCCTCGTTCCCTTTCGTCTGCTCCCGAGGGTCGCCGAACGGATTGTCCTCCTGGGCATTCGCGGCAGGGACATTCATCACCGCCAGTACCCAACAGATCATCGTCAGCAGAGCGACCGCGCGTGCGCAAGAGCGAACCATGGCAACCTCCCCTCGCTAAATGAGATGTGCGTTCCGCCGCGGCCCGCGGCCGGTTCCGATTGGCACCGCAGGGCCGATAGCGGCGCATCCTAGCCGATTTGCGAAAAATCCAGCAAGATACTGGGGGGTTTTTCGGAACCCTGGCCGGAAACTTTTGTTGAAGGGGAGTGCCGATACTTAGTATACTGGCGACCGATCAACCGCCGCCGATGTAACCGTCGCGCCGAATAAACTTGCCCGCCGCCCGCCCCCTCAAAGCACGGAGTATAGAGTCATGCTGGAGTTCCTCACGGACCGCAGCTACCGCGACTGCGAAGGCACCACTCGCCGCGATTTCCTCAAGATCGGGGCCCTCGGCGCGGGTGCCCTGACCCTCCCGCAACTCCTCGCCGCCCGGGCGGCCGCCAAAGCCGCCGGCAAGCCGGTTAAAAACACCTCGGTCGTCTGGCTCTGGCTCGCCGGTGGACCCACGCATGTCGAAACGTTCGATCCGCACATGCGCGCTCCGGTCGAGTATCGCAGCACCACGGGCGAAGTTAAAACTCGCCTGCCCGGCGTCACCATCGGCGGAACGTTCCCCAAGATCGCCAGGTCCGCTAAGCGAATGGCCTTCGTCCGCTCGTTCGCCCACAACAACAGCGGCCACGTCGGCGGCACGCACTTTTTGAACACCGGCTACGACAACCGCAACATCGACAACGGCGGTGCTCCGGCCCGCCCGTCGATCGGCTCGATCGTCGCCCGCGTCCGCGGCAGCAATCATCCGACCACCGGCATGCCCACTTACGTGGCGCTCAACCGCATTCGCGCCGGCATCGATGGCCCGTCGTTCCTCGGCACGCCCTACAGCCCGTTCGATCCCAATGGCCAGGCGCTCAAGAATCTCTCGCTGGCCGTGAACGAAAAGCGAATTGACAACCGCCGCGTGCTGCTCGCCAGCCTCGACCGGATGAACAGCGACATCGATCGCTCGGGTGCCATGGAAGGTCTCGACCGTTTCGAGCAACAGGCGTTCAACCTGGTGCTTGGCGGCGCTCCCGGCGCGTTCGACATCAAAAAGGAAAACGCCAAGACGCGCGATCGCTACGGCAAAGGCCTCGGCGAACAGTTGCTCCGCGCACGCCGCTTGTGTGAAGCAGGTTGCGGCTTCGTCACGCTCAGCTACAACGGCTGGGACATGCACAACCAGATCAAGAGCCGGATGGAAAAGCTCAGCCCCTCGCTCGACCAGGCCGTGGCGGCCTTCGTCGAGGACATTCACGAACGCGGACTGAGCGACGAAATCATGCTCGTCGTCACCGGCGAGTTCGGCCGCACTCCGAAGGTCAACAAAACCGGCGGCCGCGATCACTGGGCCCCGCTAAGCACGCTGGCCGTTGCCGGCGGTGGACTCAAGATGGGTCAGGTCGTCGGTGAGTCCATGCCCAAGGGCGATGCCCCAAGGACTCCGCCCATCCGCCCGCAGGACCTGATGGCCACTGTGTTCCAGGTACTCGGCATCCCACGCGAGACCCAGTTCATCAACACCGCGGGCCGCCCGGTCTTCATGATCGAAGAAGGCCAGCCGATTGCCGAGCTGGTCTAAGAGCCCGCTCGCGACTCGACGATCAACGAGCCCGGAGCGCTCGCCGGAACAACCCCTTGCCGGGTTTTTCTCACGGGCACTTCGGGCTCGCCTTTCCCCAGGAGACTGTCATGCCCCGCTTGTTCATCCCGGCCTTGCTGCTCTGCTTTACCATCGGCTCGCGCGTTCCTGCCGAAGACAACTGGCCGCGGCTTGGCGGGCCCAGTGGCTCCAGCCACACCACGGAAACCGGCCTGCCGCTCCAGTGGACCGCCGACCAGGTGCAGTGGAAAAGCGAACTCCCGGGCTTCGGCCAATCGGCACCCTGCATCTGGGGCGACCAGATCTTTTTGACCGCCGCACTTGATGGCGGTCGGCAGCGAATTGTCTTCGCCGTCGATCGTGACAGCGGCCGCATTCTTTGGAAGGACGTCTGCTGGACCGGCGAGCCCGAACCTTCGCACGTGATGAATGGCCACGCCTCGTCCACCTGCGCCACGAACGGCAAGGTGGTGATCGCGTTCTTCGGTCGCGGCGGACTCCATGGCTACTCACTCGACGGCAAGCGTCTCTGGTCGCGCGATCTCGGCCAGTTTGAGGGTCCCTGGGGCACCGCGGCCAGCCCGATCTTCTACGGCGACGTCGTCATTCAGAACTGCGACAGCGAATCGCCTGAGTCGTCTCTGCTTGCCGTCGATTGGAAGACCGGCGAGACGGTCTGGCAGATCGCGCGACAGCTCGTCCGCGGCTGGAGCACCCCTGTATTGATCAAGACGCCCGAGCGCGAAGAGCTGATTCTCAACAGCCAGATCGGCGTGCGGGCGTATGATCCTAAGACGGGCAAGGAACTCTGGTGGTGTGAAGGCTTCAACGGCCGCGGCGAGCCGATCCCCGCCTACGCCCATGGCCTGCTCTATTCGCTCAACGGTCAGCCCGGCGACATCTACTGTGTGCGCCCCGGCGGTTCCGGCAACGTCACCGCGACACACCGCGTGTGGAACACGAAGCGCCGCGCGGGCCGCGATCTGCCCTCGCCCGTAGTGATTGGCGACTACGTTCTGGGCTGCAGTATGGCCGGCGTGCTGGTGTGCTACCGCGCGACCGACGGCGAAGAGCTCTGGAAAGAACGCATCGGCCCGAAGTTCTCCGCCTCGCCGCTGGTCGCCGAAGGCCACGCCTACTTCCAAAACGAAGAGGGGGGCACCGTCGTCATCGAGCCCGGCCCCGAACTCAAGATCGTCGCCGAGAGCAAACTCGACAGCGAAAGCGACGAACTTTTCCGCTCGCAAATCGTCCCGTCCCAGGGCAAACTCTTCATCCGCTCCAACAAGTTCCTGTACTGTATCGGGAAGTAGCCAAGCAAACGCTGCCGCTACTGCACGAAGCTGGGATCCATGTAGAACACTTCCCAGATGTGCCCGTCCGGATCTTCGAAGCCGTGCTGTAGCATGAACCCGTGGTCCTTGGCTTCGTTGTACGTCGTGCCGCCGGCGGCCACGGCCTTCTTGACCATCTCGACGACTTCCTCGCGGCTGCTGCACGACAATGCGATCAGCACTTCGCTGGTCTTCGTGGCATCGGCGATCTTCTTGGGCGTGAACGTCGCGAAGTACTTCTCCGTGATCAACATTGAGAAAATCTTCTCGCCGATGATCATGCAGGCGGCGTTCTCGTCCGTGAACTGAGGGTTAAACGTGAACCCCAGCTTGCCGAAGAACTCCTTCGAACGATTCAAGTCCTTCACCGGCAGGTTCACAAAGATGTTAGTATCAGCGGCCATGGGGTTTTCCTTACAGGAGTGTGTTTCTGTGATTTCTCAGCGTCGTTTCGCCGTTCTATAAAGTCGTCGAACGACCGCGACGGAAATCGACAATGGCCGGAAATCTTTTCCAGAAAGGCCGTAGAACCTTTAGAACAAAGGATTTAGATACCGCGGAACGCTACGCGATCCACGCATCCACGACTTTTCCGCCCACGTCGGTCAACCGGAAGTCACGTCCCTGAAAGCGATGCGTCAGCTTCAAGTGATCCAGGCCGAACAGGTGCAGGAGCGTCGCCTGCAGGTCGTTGATGTGCACCGGATCCTTCGTCACGCCCCAGCCGATCTCGTCGGTCTCGCCGTAGGTCAGGCCCCCCTTCAAGCCACCGCCGGCCATAAAGATGCTGAACGCGAACGGGTGATGATCGCGCCCCGTGACCGCTTCCGAGCCGTTGCGATTCTCGCCCAGCGGCGTGCGGCCGAACTCGCTGGCGAACACGACCAGCGTTTCGTCCAAGAGTCCGCGGTCTTTCAGATCCTTGATCAATGCGGCAATCGGCTGATCGGCCATCCCGCAGTTGACCGGCAGCTCCCGGTCCAGGTCCGAGTGGTGATCCCACGAAGCGTGAATGATGTTGACGAACCGGACGCCGCGTTCGACCATCCGCCGCGCGAGCAAACAATTCCGGGCAAAGGCGCTGTACGTTCCTGATCCACCGCCGCGGCCTCCGGTGTTATCGGGATCCTTGCGATCGACGCCATACGCATCCAAGGTCGCTTGCGTTTCTCTCGTCAGATCAATCAGCTCCGGCGCGGACGATTGCATGCGAAACGCCAGCTCGTAACTGGCGATCCGGCTGGCAATCTCCGGATCGTGAACTTCGTCGAACCGGGCCTGGTTCACCTGGCCTAGCACGTCCAGCCCCTTGCGCTGCAAAGCGCTCGAGATGCCGGCCGGGTTCTTGAGGTTCAGAACCGGTTCACCCTGATTGCGAAACAGCACGCCCGAATAAACGCTCGGCAGGAATCCGCTTTGCCACAAAGTTGCGCCGCCGCTCGAACCGCGCCCCGCGTTGAGGACCACATAGCCCGGCAGGTTCTTCGATTCGCTGCCAAGGCCGTAGGTGATCCACGAGCCCATGCACGGCAAGCCGAACGACGCCCGGCCGCACTGCATGAGCAATTGCCCCGGATGGTGATTGAACTGGTCGGTGTGCATGCTCCGCACCAGCAGCAGATCGTCGGCCACGCCGCCCAGGTGCGGCAGCAGGTCGGCCAGTTCCATGCCGCACTCGCCATGCTTCGAGAAGACACGTTTCGAACCCATCAGCCGCGCGGTGTCCTTCTTCAGGAACGCGAACCGCACATTCTTCACCATCGACTCGGGCAGCGCCTGCCCGTGCAGCTCGTTGAGCTTCGGCTTGGGGTCGAACAGATCGATATGGCTCGGCGCGCCCTCCATGAAGATGAAGATGCAGCTCTTCGCCTTCGGGGCGAAGTGCGGCACCTTTGGCTCCAGCGGATTCACGGCGCCCGCGCCAGCCGCGTGCGCATGCGCTGCTTCGAACAAGCCATCGCCAGCCAGGGCATGCATCAGCCCCACGGCGCCCAGCCCGCTGGCGGCGCTGGTCAGAAAGTCACGGCGGGTTTGGTCGGCGACTTCGTGCGGTTGCATGGCCCCTGCCACTTTCTGTAAGGCTGCTACTCTCTGGTAAGAAACTCGTCGAGATTCAGCATAATCCGCAGCGTCGCAATCCAGGCAGCGTTCTCGGCCGGCGGTACATTTTCGATCGCGTACTCGCCGATCGCCGCCTTCGCATCCTCTGCGTGCTCCGCAAACCAGCCGCGGCTTTCGCTCAGAAGTTCGGCAAAGGCCGAGAGCTCGCGATCCGTCGCCGGCCGGGCCACGCACCATCGCATCGCCGTGCCCAACCGAGCGCGGTCGTCGGCAACCGGCTCAGCCAGCAGTCGCCGGGTCATTGCCCGCGAGGCTTCGGTGAACGAATCGTTGTTGAGCGTGGTGAGCGCTTGCAGGGGCGTGTTCGACGACCGCCGTTCGACGCAGGTCGTGTTCGCGTCGGGGCAATCGAAGGCCACCAGGTCTGGATGCGGCGCGGTCCGCTTGAAGAACGTGTACATTCCGCGACGATAGCGATCCTCGCCCTCGCTCTCCTTCCACTTGAAATTGTTCGCATAGCTCAGCTCGGCCACATCCGGCGGCAGCGGCGGAAAGACACTCGGTCCGCCGATCTTGTCCGAAAGCAGTCCCGACACCGCCAGCGCCAGGTCGCGCACCACTTCAGCCTCGACGCGGTGCCGGTTCTGGCGATGAAACGTATCGTTCAAGGGATCGCTTTCGACATACTCACCACGCACTGCCGAACTCTGCCGATACGTGGCGCTCGTTACCACCAGCCGAATGAACTCCTTGCGGCTCCAGCCACGCGTTTCCAACTCGCACGCCAACCAGTCGAGCAATTCCGGATGCGTCGGCCGATCGCCCCGCACGCCAAAATCGTTCAGCGTCCGCACGATGCCGCGCCCCAGCAGATGCGACCAAAGCTGGTTGGCCAGCACCCGACGCGTCAGCGGATTCGCCGGATCGACCAGCCAGCGGGCCAGATCCGCACGGTTGGGGCCGTCATCAAGTGCATTTAGCGACGGCAGCGCCGCCAGTGTTCCCGGTTGAACTTCTCCGGCCGGACTAAGGAAATCTCCCCGCGCCAGGATATGAGACGTTCGCAACTCCTTCTCGCGCTCGGCCAGCACGCGCACGTTCATCGTCGGCTCGGCCGCGGCCTGTTTCTCGAACTTCGCAATCTCTCCGACGAGCTTTGTTACTTCCTGGTCACGATTGACGTAATACTCGGTCAGCGCGGACGTCTGCTCCGCAGTGCGCTGCTCCGCGGCTATAGCTAGGATCGCACGGACGTTCTCCGGAATGCCGCGCTGCGGATCACTGCCCGTGATGGCCGAGACGCGGAACCTGCCGAGCGTATGCTGGCCGCCGTAGTTCTGGCTCAGCACGAGCCGCAGGTACGGCGCGTCTTTGGTCTTCGCCGGCGTCTTGGTAAAAAAGCGGATCGCATGATCCTGCCCCATTCGCTGGCCGATCGCCCAACCAGTGTTCTCTTTGCCATCGAGCGCGCTCTGCGGCTCGAAGCCTTTCTGATGATACTCGGCCTCTGCATATTCCAACGGCAGCTTCTCTTCGGCCTTAAATTCGCCATCCGCGCTCGAGGTTGCGCGGAATTCGCCCAGCACGAAGTTGCCGTCGCTCGTGCGACCGGGACCGCGCCCGCCAAGCGAATCGTGCGCCAGCGTCTCGATCCGAATGCCGGTCAGCTCCGGCAAGTCGGTGCGAATCGTGATCGTCAGGCGATCGACATCGGGATTCTTGCCGCTCACCAGGTAAGAGCCGTCGGACAACGTCTTGATCTCGGCCCCGGCTTGCGATTCGGCGCTGACTAGTTCCACGGGATGAAACGCAATCGGGCTGGCCGGCGCTGCTTTCAGCTCCGCTTCCCAGGCCGCCCGGCCCGCCGAACGTTCGGCGCGCAGCTTCTCGAGCTTCGGCCGCAGCTTGGCAAGCTTCTCATTTGCTTTTGCCACGTCACGCTTCCAGGCTTCCAGCGGATCGCCCACGAGCGGCACATCCGTCTGAGTTTCGTCCGCGTTGTTGAAGAACGCGAAGAGCTGATAGTACTCCCGGTGCGTGATTGGGTCGTACTTGTGCGTGTGACATTGCGCACAGCCCACGGTCAGGCCCAGCCAGACTGTGCCCGTCGTGGCCACGCGGTCGAAGATCGCCTCGACGCGGAACTGCTCCTGATCCGTTCCGCCTTCGGTGTTGGTCAGCGTCTGGCGGTGAAATGCCGTGGCCAGCCGTTGCGCCGGCGTGGCTTCGGGCAGCAGGTCGCCGGCCAACTGTTCGATCGTGAACTGATCGAGCGGCATGTCCGCGTTCACCGCGTCGATCACCCAATTGCGATAGCGCCAGGCATCGGGCCGTGGATTGTCTTTCTCGTAACCATCGCTGTCGGCATAGCGGGCCTTGTCGAGCCAATGCCGAGCGAAGCGCTCACCATAGCGCGGCGAATCCAGCAGCCGATCAACCAGTTTTTCATAAGCGTCCGGCGACGTGTCGTTCACGAACGCGTCAACTTCGGCCACCGTGGGCGGCAGACCCAGCAGGTCGTACGACAATCGCTTGATCAGCGTGTAGCGATCCGCCTCGGCCGAAGGCGTCATGCCGCGAGCTTCGAGCCCTGCGAGCACGAACCGATCGATCGCGTTGCGAACCCAGGCCTCGGCCTTCACTGCCGGCTGCTCGGGGCGCAAGATCGGCTGGAACGACCAGTGGTTGCTGCCGCCGGCTGTCGGCCGTGGCCAATCGGCACCCGCGTCGATCCAATTCTTGATCGTCGCGACCTGGGCTTCGCTCAGCGGCTTTGCCTGAACATCGGCCGGGGGCATTCGTTCGGCCTCCTCTGCCGTGAGCCTACGGACAATCTCACTCTCCGCAGATTTGCCGGCCACTAGCAGAGCGCCCGAATCGCTGCCGGCCAGGGCCGCGTCGCGCTGGTCGAGCCGCAAGCCGGCTTCCTGCTTATCGGGGCCGTGACACTGGTAACAGTGCTCGACAAAGATCGGCTGCACGTCGCGCACGAAGTCAGGGGGAGCCTCGGCGCTGAAAGCTTGCGAGCCCAGCGAAACGAGTGCGGTGGCACACATGGCGAGTGCCAGGCGGGCCCGATTTCGGCAGAACACCTCGCGCACGGGGCCGGCCTCCCTGAGACACCCACTGCTGGGCGAACGGATAAACGACAGCTCATAGGATAACCCAGCTGTGTTCGTCGGAAAACTGCCGGCGCGGCCACCACCTGCACCCTGTCAGGAAACCAGCTCCGCAATTACTGTACATATTTACATACTTATTATGGGTGGTTATATTATCCTAATCAGGGGCATAACACTGATTTCGGGAGATATACCCATGAGTTCGTACGACCGGCCTGGTTTCGGCATCATTCTCAGTTTGCTGGCGATCGGCCTGGTGCTGAACGCGCTGCGGAGTTTCGCCGAGTTGTTCATGGTGTTCATGCAAGAGGGGGCGGCAGCCGAGGTCGGCGCCGGCTGGCTGATCCTGGACGTTATTGCCTTCTTTTGGGTGTTGGCCTGCCTTGGAACGCTGCTGGCCCGGCGACGACTGTTCATTTACTTGTTCGGCGGCCTGCTAGTGTTCAATCTGACCACCAGCGCGCTACTTCTTGTCGTCAGCGGGGATGAGCTGGATATGCCGGTGGCCACAGCGGCCATGATCGCGCAGACGGTGATCGCGGCCCTGTGGTTTGCCTACCTCTTCCTGTCTCAGCACCTGCGCGAAGTTTGCTGCGACTGAAGACGACAACCCCGCCGGCCCGAGAGACCGCGGCGTCGTGCGAGCGAGTGGAAGGACACACGCTCACATGTCGCGCAAGATTTCCACAGACGCGTTCTTGCCGCAAGCGCCCATCACGCCGCCGCCGGGATGCGAGGCCGCACCGCACAGGTACAGCCCCGTGACCGGCGTGCGATGATCGGCCCAGCCGGCCACCGGACGCAGCGAGAAAAGTTGGCCCAGGGTCATTGCGCCCTGAAAGATATTGCCGCCGGTCAGGCCGAACGTCCGCTCCAGGTCGAGCGGCGTCAGAACCTGCCGGTGCAGGATCGCGCCGGGCACGTTCGGCGCATAGCGCGCAAGCGTTTCAATGCAGCGGTCGCCGAACGCCTCGCGCTCGCTGTCCCAGTCTCCCTCGGCAAGCTTATACGGCGCGTACTGCACGAAGATCGACACGATGTGCTGCCCCGGCGGCGCAATCGTCCGATCGACGCTGGTCGGCATCGTCAGTTCCAGGATCGGCTCCTGGCTGTATCGCCCGTACTTGGCGTCGTCGTAAGCCCGTTCCAGGTACTCAAGCGACGGTCCGATGTGCATCGTGCCGTGATGGTGTGGGCCTAGTCCGGTCGGGCCTACTTCACGATCGCGCACAGCAAACTTCGGCGGTTCACTCAGCGCCAGGTTCACCTTGGCCGACGCCGACGAATAGTCGATGCGCTTCACCGCGGCCAGAAACTCTGCCGGCAGTTGCGTAGGATCGAGAAACCTCTCGAACGTCAAATGCGGGTCGACGCTCGAAGCCACGACCGGCGCACTCAGCACGGTGCCGTCTTCCAGCTCGACGCCGTTCACCTGCCCGCCGGCGGCCAGGATCTTTCGCACCGGGGCTTCGCGAATGATCTCCACGCCAAGATCCTCACCCGCAGCGGCCAGCGCCGTAGCCAGCGCGCCCATGCCGCCTTGCACATATCCCCACACGCCGCGTGCTCCACCCGCCTCGCCCATCACATGATGCAGCAGCACATAGGCACTTCCCGGCGCGGAGATCGGCGCAAACGCGCCAATGATCGCATCCGTCGCCAGCGTGGCCTTCAGCACGTCGCTCTCGAACCAGCGATCGAGAATCGGCCGCGCAGCGCCGGTCAGCAGCTCCAGCGCCTCGGGCATGTCATCGCCGAGCTCTCCCAGCGCGCGGTACAGGTTCCAGGCAATTCGGCCATCCCGCACGCGCTTGGTGAAGCCGCGCTGCCGCCAACTTGCGGGCAGCGGCAGCAAATCCGGCGCGGGACTCGATAGCGCCGGCTCAAGACACTTCGCCACGCGCTCCAGCAACGATTCGTATTCCGAATAGCGAGCCGCGTCGCGCTCGCTGAACCGCGAGATCTCGCGCTCGTTCAGCCCCGGCTCGGGCCCCATCAGCAGGCTGCGCCCATCCGGCAGCGGCGTGAAGCTCGACGGACGGCGCGGCAGCACCTTGAACCCGTACTCGGCCAGCTTCAGCTCGCGAATGATCTCCGGCAGCAGGAGACTCACGACGTAAGCCGCGGTCGAAACCTTGAAACCCGGCCACAGGTTCTCGGTCGTCGCGGCGCCCCCCAGCACGTGACGGCGTTCGAGCACGCACACGCGTTTGCCGGCCTTGGCCAGGTAGGCCGCCGTCACAAGACCATTGTGGCCACCACCGATCACGATTGCATCGTATGCCGCCATACCAAACCCGCACTCGCAGAAAAATCGTTCGTCGTCTTGAGCCGCCCGCTGACAGGACAATAATACCCCATCGGCGAATGGCCGGGCGACGCGGTAGTATTCTTCCCTTCGCCGTCAGGATGATTCTCCGTATTCGACCAGCCCCTCCACCATCGTACAAGGATTCGAGCCCATGACCGCCGAGCACATTACCAGCCGCGTCGAAGACGGCATCCTGCTGGTCGCCATCGATCGCCCCAAGAAGCGCAACGCGCTGACGCCGGACATGATCGACGCGCTGGCCAAGGCGGTTCGCCAGGCGGACGACCACCCGGAGGTCCGCGCCGTGGTGGTGCATGCCGAGGGACCGGTGTTCTCGGCCGGGATCGACATTGGCGCGCTGGCCGAATCGCTCGGCGCTTCCGTGGGGCTCAATCCCGCGCGGCATCTGCGTCGACTGGCCGATCGGCTGCAAGATGCGCTCAACATGATCGAAGCCACCGAGGTACCCGTGATCGGCGCGCTGCAAGGGGGCGTGATGGGGCTCGGCCTCGAACTCGCGCTCGCGTTCGACCTGCGCGTCGCCAGCGAAGATTGCCAGCTTTCGATTCCCGAAGCACGCGTGGGCCTGGTGGCCGACGTGGGCGGCACGACGCGGCTCTCGCGCACGGTCGGTCCCAGCCGCGCGAAAGATCTGCTGCTCACTGCGCGCAGCATCGCCGCCGACGAAGCCCTGAGCTGGGGGCTCGTAAATCGCGTCGTCCCCAATGGCAACCAGCTTCACGCCGCGCTCACTCTCGCGCGAGAGATCGCCGCCAACGCCCCGCTCGCGGTCGGGCTGGCGAAGCTGATCGTCGATCAGGGCGACGGCCTGCCCAAGCACGCGCAGATGGCGATCGAACGCTGGGCGCAAAGCCAGCTCATCAGCACCAGCGACGTCGCCGAAGCGATGCACGCCTTCCTCGAAAAGCGCCCGCCAAAGTTCACGGGCAAGTGAAACCGTCGCAAGCGATCGCGACCGGCAAAAAAGCTAACCGGCCACAGAGCCCCCCAGGACTCTGTGGCCAGTCGCTTCTTGAACTTAGCCCCTGGCTCGGCGGCAATACGCGGCAACTAGCGCGAGCACTCCCAGTCCCAGCAGTATCATCGTCGCGGGCTCGGGAACTGGTCGAACGTACGTCAGCGCAATATTCGCGCCGAGCACCGAGAGACTGAACCGACCGGCAAATTCATTCGTGAATCCCGACGTATCGAGTGTCAGCAGATTGGGATCAAAGATCGACGAACCACCGGTGCCGCCGCGAATGATCGTCCAGGATTTGCTGCGATCGGGATTGAAATCAAACACGTCGCCCGGCTGATTGTTAAGCGATAGCGAGATGAGCTCCACTGTCAGCGGCCCGGTTACCGAGACCATGCCGTGCGATGCGATCAGGTCCCAACCGACCGGGCCGCCGGCAGTACCCAACGCACTGTTCATTTCGACCACGAGGACGCCCGACTGGAGGGCGAGCGAACCGACGTCGAGCATCCCCGGCGAATTGCCGGGCGAGATTATACCGCCGGTTTGGGTCAGATTTCCCGTGATTGTACCGCCACCGCTGATGACCCCTCCGGCCGTGTTAACAACATTGCCTAGAACGGTGCCGTTGTTATCGAACGTTCCACTGTTGTTCACGTCCGCGATGATCTGGCTGGAGGTTAGACTGAGAGCGCCCGCATTGTCGACGCTAAGTTTCCGGTCTGGCGGAGCGGTGACGTGTCCTGCGGAGACGTTGAAGGTGCTGCCCGCATGAACGTTGATGATTCCCTTGCCGGTGGTGGATTTCCAAACCGACAATTCGCCTTGATTGAGCACCGAAAGCGAGCCGACGCCCGCTCCCCCCACATCAACCTGGTCAACGATCAGTTGCGTCTGCGATTCGGTAATCGTGACCGCGCCGGTGGCGCCTGCATTCGGTGCGATCCTTAGCTTCGCGTCCCGGAAATTCGCAACCGCGCTATCCGAAACTGTCATCGCACCCTTGCCGGATGCTCCCACGATCAACTGGTCGATCGTTTCGCTATTGGAGCGACTGAATGAAAGTCGCGTATGGAGACCTTTGACGTTGAGCTTGCCGTCGCCCGTGGCTTGCTCTCCCACGATGACTGGGCCTTCAAGCTCGGCGCTCGCGCCGCCGGAGATCGTAACGTCACCTTTGCCCGCCTTGCCGACGGTCAGCGAGAGCGCGCCGGCGCCTCCCGCGCCGTACCGCGAGACGACCGTGTTGGCGCCGTCGATGGTGACTTCGCCACTCGCCCCAGCATCTTGCCCCACGATGATTGGACCGGATAGACTCGCGCCAGCGCCCCCCGTAATCGAGAGTTTCCCTTTCCCTGACATCCCCACGGCAATTCCGGGGCTGCCCACCGGCGATGGCGGAATCCGCTTATAAGCATCGAGGTAGGTGCCTTCGCCATCCACGCTCAACGTCCCATCACCCGTGGCATCGCGGCCCAGTACGATCGGACCTTCCAGCCGGGCCGTCGCATCGTTACCAATGCTGAACGAGCCTTTGCCGGCGGCGCCGATCGTCGTGGCGGTCATGCGATAGTTGCCGTAGCCTGGCGTTCCGATCCGGGCGTTGCTTCCGCTGACTGAGATATCGCCTTGCGACCCGGCATCCCGACCCACCATGAGTTCGCCGTTGATGTCAATTCGGCTCGAGCTCGTCGCGGTGAGCTCACCCTTTCCGGATTGGCCGACGATGAGTTCCGTGCCTAGCGCAGTCAACCTTCCTCCACTCATGGAGATCGCTCCCTGCGCCGTACTGTCGCGGCCGACAATGATTTTCCCATTCGTTTCGGCGCGGCCGCTCTTGATTTGCAGTTCCGCGTCTCCGGCGGCGCCGACAACGAGTTCGCCGGGCACGGTCGGAAAGCTACTCCCGGCATTCAGATTGCCGTTAAGAGATACCTTGACACTCGCCTGTTCATGAGCGCCCAGCCAGATCTGTTTTCCGGTGAGGGTGCCGAACTGCAGTTCGACCTCAGCAACGTCTCCCGCGCCAGTGCCGAACTGGATTGCCGGATCGATCTGATCACCGGCGGTGAGCTGGAAGCCGAAGAGCGTCAACTTGTCGTTGCCGACACGAAGCTGGCGCACGCCGACTGAATTGAAGTTGACCGTGTAGCCGGTGGAGCCGAGGTCAAAAATCGCGACATCGTTTACGCCGGGTACCATCGTGGGCTGCCAGTTCGCGGCGGTGCCGAACGCGCCCGTGACCGGCGAATTCCACGAGATTTCTTCAGCCGCCAAAGGTGCGACCGCTAGCATGGAAGTCAGCGCGCACAGCAAAACGAATAGATTGAATCGCATGATGAAATTCCTCTTCCCGAAGGAAATTGCCCGTTCCGTGTCGCCAGACACTCAATCGAGGTTCGCCGTGTGCCGCTGCATTTCACGGCATTACGTGTCTGTTCGCGAACTATTGTTCGCAGTCGGGTTCCGAACCGACGCGAACGATGTCGAACCTGCCAACCCATTCCAAAACCTGGTGAATGGACGTGAGCAACGAAAACGCTCACTCGGTGGCAAGGTGCAGAGAGAGAGAACAGACGGCGAGCGAACCTGTGCCGGATCGCCACACGCGGAAAAACTGCCGCGTGCACAACCAGCAGTTAGATGCCACTGTTCATTTCATTAGCAGGCTCAGACGGATAAGCCGGGTCACACGACTAGCGATCCTATCCCCTCCGATTGGGAGCGTCAATTTTTTCCTGGAAGGGTTTAGGTTTTTTCGACCCAACTACGAAAAAAGCGTCCGGCCCCGCATGGGAGGCCGGACGCTTTGAGTCATTCTGACGAGAGCCATTCAAGCAGGCTTGTTACCTGGAACCCCTGGATTTCAGCGTCCCTTCGGTGCATACGCCGAGGCGAGCAGCGCCTCGTCGAACTGGGCCGGTGCCCGGCCTTCCGCCGCATACAGATACATCGCCGCGAGCACGATCGCGTTCAACGCCGACGAAATCAGCGAGACAGTCAGTACCAGCACCGCGCTGACCGCAATGCCGATGACCGCCGCGGCCACGTTGCCGCTGATCACACCCAGCACGCCCGGAATGATCGACGCCACGATGGCGAGCATCACGACGAACCCGATCCCGAACCGCGCGGTGAGCGCCTCGCCCCAGGTCTTGCGCAGGATGCTGAACGAACGCTTCACCGCGTCAATCGGTCCCACGCCTTCGACCACCAGCACGGGCACGACGAAGTACGTGGCGATCGCCCAGCCCGCGCCGAGCAGATTTGCGGCAATCTGGCCAAGCCGTTCGCTGCGCGATTCGATCGCCTTGAGAATCAGACCTACCGTGGCGCTGACTGCCGCCCAGGCCGCGATCTGCGGTAGCCGGTGCATGGCCGCACTCACGCCGTCTCCCAGCGTGGCGTCTTGTCCCTTGAAGCGAATGATCGCGCAACTGATCATTGCCGCGTTGAAGAACACGACGACGAAGTAGTTCACGAAGTAAAACAGGAACAGCAGGGCATACGCGACCGGATCCTGCCGCACTTTGCCATCGTCCAGAATCCCTTCAGCGTAACCGGTCAGCCACAAGGGCACTGCGAACGTGGCCAGGATCATCAAGCAGGCCATGCCGCTCAGGAAGGGAAACACAAGCAGCGTCTTCTCCTCACGCAGGACGTTCCAGCTCTGTCGGGTAAGCTCGATTCCGCGCGAAATCCGCTCGAACATGGGTCATCTCCTCGAATGTCTGGGGGAGTGATCGCCTGCCCTCAATCTCTCGGGGCGGGCCAAAGGCGCCGGTTTATCCACCTGAGAGTATACGTCAGTCTGCCCGTTGCTTAGACTGCCAGTTATGCCTTCCGTGCGGGATTGGCAGGGTGAATCTTTCAGTTTGACTTGGGGCGGAGGACGTCGAGATGCTGCGGGCCAGGGCAGGGCAGGGGAGCTTGCTGATCATTGGGCTGCTTTTGGCAGTCTGCGCAAGGTCGGCCGCCGGAGAACAGCCGTACCAGATCGGACGAGCGATGACCGACATCACCGGTCCCGTCGTCGGCATCAAGATGCTGGGCTACGTCCGCCCCGATCAGATCACCGAGGGGCTCCATCTGCGCCAATACGCCCGCACCTTCGTCATCGCCCAGGCCGATGGTTCGAAACCGATCGCGATCATCACCACCGATCTGCAAAGCATCACGCAAGCGATGGTCCTGTCAGTCCTGGAAAAGCTCAAGGCCGAACTGGGCGATGTCTATCACCACGATAACCTGATCCTGGCCGCCACGCATACGCATGCCGTACCCGGCGGCTACTGGCACAACGGCGCCGACACGCCGCTCGGTGCGCCGTTCAATCCCGAGCACTACGAATCGATCTGCGACGCGATCGCCCAGTCCGTCGTAAGAGCTCATCGCGATTTGAAACCCGGCACGATCCACATGGTCCGCGGCGACGTGATTGAAGGCGGCGTCAACCGCTCCGCGGATGCCTACAAACAAAATCCCGAAGACGAGCGCGGTCGCTACGCCAGCAACATTGATACGCAGATGCTTCTGCTCCGCTTCGAGCGCGACGGCAAGCCGATCGGCATCTTGAACTGGCACGCCGTGCATCCCACCTCGATGAGCTTTCACAACAAGCTCATCTCCAGCGACAACAAAGGCTATGCGATGGTCGCCTTTGAACGCTGGTGGCGCGAAAAGCATCCCGCCGAGCAACCAACCGACGGCCCCTTCGTCGCCGCCTTTGCCCAAAGCAACTGCGGCGACGTGACGCCCAATCTCACGCTCAAGCAGCGCGGGCCCGGCAAGGACGAGTTCGAAAGCACCAAGATCATGGGCCAGCGGCAATGCGATGCCGCAATCCGGCTCTTCGAAACTTCGGGGGAACAGCTCAAGGGCCCGATCGACTACCGGCAGTCGTACGTCCACTTTGGCAACCTCATCGTCACTGACGCCTGGACCCGCGCCGGCGATCAGACGACTGGACCAGCCGCATATGGCTATTCTTTTGCCGCCGGTTCGACCGAGGACGGCGGCGGCCAGGAGCTGATCTTCCGCGAAGGCATGCTCAAGCCGCAGGCCTTCATCGAAACGCTCGCCAAGCAGGTGCTGCCGATCGCGCCTCCGAGTGATGCCGTCCGCAAGCTCCACCATCCGAAACCAATCCTGCTCGCACCTGGCGCCGCCGATCCGCCGCTGCTCCCGAACGTGCTCTCCGTGAGCGTCGCCCGAATTGGCCAGTTGGCCCTTGCCGTCGGTCCGGCCGAGTACACGACGATGAGCGGCCGCCGATTTCGCGAAGCCGTGAAGAGCCACCTGCCAGGCGTCAGCGAGGTTGCCGTCGCAGGCTATGCGAACGACTTCCTGGGCTACGTCGCCACGCGCGAAGAGTACGAGATCCAGCACTACGAAGGCGCTTCGACGCTCTACGGCCCCTGGACCCAGGCTGGCTACTCGCAAGAGTTCGCCCGTCTGGCTGGCGATATCGCCGCCGGCCGTCCTTCCGAAACTTGCGAACCGCCGGCCGACATGCGCGCTGTCACACGTCCCACACCGCTCGGCACACCGGGAGACGACGAACCTAGCGGCGCTAAGTTTGGTGATGTCGTCGAGGACTCCCACCAGACATACGCGCCGGGCCAAATCGCCGCGGCGTCATTCTGGAGCGGCCATCCGCAAAACGGCTATCGGCCCGATCGTGAGTTCGCCGCCGTCGAACGCCAGGTCGGTGACGCTTGGGAACGGGTCGTATCCGATGGCGAGTGGGACCTCAAAGTTCGCTTCAAGCAGCCGCCCGAAAACCGCAGTCGCACCGCGCCGTTCGTGTGTCGCATCGAATGGGAGATTCCCGCCAGCGTCGCTCCCGGCACGTATCGCCTCACGCATCACGGCGTCTACAAGACTTCCGGCGACGGCGAGCTGCACGAATTCACCGCGCACTCACAGCCGTTTACGGTTGGCACGGTGAAAACCGCCGACCAGAGCTCCAACAACGGCGATAATCAGCAAACAGCGAACCTCAAGGTCCTCACCTGGAATATCCAGATGCTGCCGGCCATCCCGACAATCGCCAAGCTCAACAAAGGCCAGGCGATGCGGGCTCCCTGGATCATCGAATTCCTCAACCAACAGGATTACGACATCGTCGTCCTCCAGGAGGTCATCGATAAGAAGATGACGCAGCTCCTCAAAGACGGCCTCAAACAGTCGTATCCGCACCAGATCTCCGTTGATTCGAAGCGGGGTGTCACGGGCTGCGTCGGCGGCATCCTGTTCGTCAGCCGCATCCCGCTCAAGTACGTCGATCACATCGTCTACAAGAATGTCAGCGGCGTCGACGCCATGGCCGAAAAGGGTTGCGTGCTGGTCGAAGGAGAACGCGATGGCGTGCGTTTCCAAATTGCGGGCACGCACCTGCAAGCCGGCGACGACAAGGTGCGTGAAGCCGAAGTTCCCGAGATCGAAGAAGGCATCTTGGCGAGACATCGTGCCGGCGGCGTGCCGGTCATCCTGCTCGGCGACATGAACATCGGCGCGGGTGAACCGGCCTTCGAGATGTTGCTCGAGACTACCAAAATGACCGCTTTCCCGCTCGATGATCCCAAGCCTTTTACCACTGACGGGGAGAACAGTTGGAATCCGCGGAAAAAGCGTGCCCGCCACATCGACCACGTGTTGCTCGACCCGCAAGGCACGAAGTCCACCATTACGCGGCAAACGGTGCAGCGTGCCCGCCAAGAGCACGAAGGAAAAATAGTCGACCTGGCCGATCATTACGGCGTCGTGGCCGAAATTGTGCTCGCAAGGTAGCTCACTCAACTCGAGGTCCGCATGGTTCGTCTCGTCCTGCTCTTGTCGTCGACGCTCGTCCTGTTCTGCACGTCCCTCCGCGCGGCCGATCGACCCAACATCGTGCTGATCATCTCAGACGATCATGCCTGGACCGACTACGGCTTCATGGGCCATCCGCACATCAAGACACCCCATCTCGACCGGCTGGCAAGCGAAAGCCTGACGTTTCGCCGCGGCTATGTGCCGTCGAGCCTCTGCTGCCCCAGCCTGGCTTCGATCATCACGGGCCTCTATCCGCATCAGCACAAAGTCACCAGCAACGATCCGCCGCCGTTGTCGGGCACAAACCGACGCAGCACAGCGGGAGCCGAAGCATTCGCCGCCGGGCGCGAAGTGATGAATCGCCATCTCGAAGCTGTCCCCACACTGCCGCGGATGCTTGGTCCGCTCGGCTACCGGAGCTTTCAAAGCGGCAAGTGGTGGCAAGGCGAATTCCGCCGCGGCGGCTTTACCCACGGCATGACCCGCGGACAACGCCACGGCGATGAAGGACTCGACATCGGCCGCAAGACGATGCAGCCGATTTACGACTTCATCGACGCATCGCAAACGGCCGGCGAGCCGTTTTTCGTCTGGTATGCGCCGCTGATGCCACACGATCCCCACACTCCGCCCGATCGCCTGCTGGCGAAGTATCGCGACCAGGCACCCAGCGAACACGTCGCCAAATACTGGGCCATGATCAACTGGTTCGATGAAACCGTCGGCTCGCTGCTCGCGCATCTCGCCGAGCGCAAGCTCTCCGACAACACGATCGTCGTCTATGTGGCCGACAACGGCTGGATCCAGAACATTGACGCCCCGCGATATGCCCCCAAGTCAAAGCAGTCGCAGTACGACGGCGGTCTGCGCACACCGATCATGATTCACTGGCCCGGACATGTCGCGCCGTCGATGTCCGATGAGCTGGCGATCTCGATCGACATTGCGCCTACGCTGCTGGCCGCGGTGGGCGAGAGACCCTCGCCGCAGATGCAGGGAATCAACCTCCTCGACGCTGCGGCCGTCCGCAACCGCCGCACGATCCATGGAGAATGCTTCACCCACAATGCCATCGATCTTAACGATCCGGCAGCCAACCTCCGCTGGCGTTGGCTGATCGATGAACACTGGAAGCTGATTGCTCCGGACGCGGCAAATCAGCCGGATGCCAAGGTCGAGTTGTACGATCTGGCGACCGATCCGCACGAAGATAAGAACCTGTCGGCCGACGATCCTCAGCGTGTCGCCGTCCTAAAAGATCAGCTCGACGCATGGTGGAACCCTGGCCGACAGCCGTAGAATCTGGACGTAACTCCGCGCCAACACCTCGTTCAACTTCGAGTAACCCGTGAAGCACGACTCCCACGCCCCCGTCCTGCACATCGGCGTCCCTAACCCGATCTTCGAGGGCGATCTCAATGTGTACGTCATCGCCGGCGATCCGCTCACCCTGATCGACACGGGCATCGGCACGCCCGAGGCCCTCGAGTCGCTTGAGGCGGGCCTCGCTTCCCACGGCCTGGCGCTCGCCGATGTCCGCCAACTGCTGCTCACGCACAAGCATGCCGACCACATCGGCCTGGCCGCCGACATTCGCGAACGTTCCGGCGCAACCGTCTACGTTCACGAAGACGACTGGCCTGGCGTGGGCGATCTTGACCGCCGCCACGGCGAGTATCTGCCGCTGGTACACGAGCGGCTGCAACGCTGCCGCGTGCCGCAGGAAGAAGTCGACAAGCTCGCGAAGTTTCTCGGCCACGGCAAGCGCTTCGCCCGGCAGACCGAAGCTCAGCCGATCAAAGATGGCGACCGCTTCGAAATCAGCGGCCAGACGCTGGAAGTGATCCATACCCCCGGCCACACGCAGGGCTCGGTCTCATTCCTCTATGGCAATCACCTGTTCACGGGCGATCACGTGCTCCCCACGATCTCGCCGAACATCGGCGCCGGCGAACTCCGCCGCACCGGCATGATGCAGCGCTATCTCGACGCGCTCGAGCGCATCGCCAGGTATCAAACCGACGAGCTCGTGGCGCTGCCCGGTCATGGTCCGACCTTCTCGAACCTCGCAGAGCGCTGCGCCACATTGGCCCGCCATCACCACGAGCGCGAAGAAAAGATTCTGGGCGTGCTGGCCGAAAGCGCCGAGCCGATGACGATCTATCAGATCGCCCAGGTGCTGTGGTCCAAGCTGCCGGGCTTTCACATCATGCTGGGCATTTCCGAAGTGCTATCGCACCTCGAAAAGTCCACGACCGATGGCCGCGTAACAGAAGACGACGGTTACTTCCGGCTCGCGTGATGGGCAGTTACGATTCCGCGAGCGTTTACGTCTTCGCTTCCTCGGTGTGCTCATGCAGGGCCGGATCATAGAAGCCCGGCGGCGTGGTCACCGGCGCGGGCGGACCCGGCGGATAGTGTTCGAGCTCGGGATTATTAAACCCGTAGGCGTTTTCCCAGAATCGATGAGGACCGGCGCAGCAGCCTGCCAGTTGCGAGGTCGCGGCCAGAGCCACGAGTGCCAACAGAACTCGACGCATGCTTTTGCTCCCCAACATTGATCCGGCTTCGGCAGCGCGGCCCCCCGGCCGCTGACGAATCTACCGGTTCTAGTCATCGTATCGGTTGCCGGGGGCGAGCAGCTTAAGTGCTAGCGAAGCCACCGTTGAAGAATGACGGCCCCGTGCATGCCCTGGCGTGAACCAGCTAGCACGACTCAGTCGTGCGGCTCGAAAAAGTAACCAATCCGGTAATGAAGCTCGTCTCGAGCAATCTGCGCTAGACTGCGATTCTGTCGGTCGCGATATCTCACGTCCGCGCCCGCAGCAGTCAGAATCTTAACGCTATCGAGCGAATTTCCATTCACCGCGAAGTGCAGGGGAGTCCAATCCCTGGGATCTCGGGCAGCCAAATCGGCGCCGGCCTCGACCAACCGCCGCACGATCCTGGGCCAGCTATTTCGCACCGCGCACATTAACAGCGTCCAACCGCGTTCATTGCGGATGTCGACTTTGCCCCCATCGGCCAGGTACGCCTCAACCTCGTCCAGTTGTCCTCGCTCCGCGGACTGAAACACCGGCAGCGTCTCCTGCCAGTCTTGGCTCTCGTCGACAGGCCTGAGCATTTCGAGAAATTCGGTGAAGCTATCCGCGATGAAGTGGACCGGCTCGATCTCCGTATCGACGTCGGTCTTGTCGAAGTAATAGACGGCGCCTTGTTTCGGACCATGCGGATCGAGACAGATCGTGAGCCCGGCGGCATCCATGATAGGAACAAGCATCTGGAGCACGGGAAGTTGCCAGTCCTGCCACTGCGATTTTCTGTGCTGAATGTCGTCGTGCTTGAATAGCCGGTCGGAAACAATGCCGAGACATGCAACAATGTCGAGTTGCACGGCCCCCCACCTTGGATGTTTTGCATCGCAAGCAACCCGATGATTCCACGTGCCGGCATTGTAAAGTGAGAGGAAAACCCGGAAATCTCTCGGCATCACAGCGCCCAGCTCAGATTCCAGGGAGTTCATTGACTCGTTCCCAGCGTCTTCCCAGCAGTCCTGAAGCCGATCGAACAACGGATTACTAAACAACATGAGCGTGAACTCTCTACTAGTGAAAGGAAGTGGGCGGTGGGGCGAACTTCAAGCGCAGTTGAAACTCAATATCGCGTTTCAATTTGCCCTTTGCTCTTTCCAACCTGGCATCAGTGTCAGCCGATGACTCGCCCCTTCCATGAAGCTGCGAGAAATACGCTGTATATGCCTCACCACGAAACTCTGCTAGCGGTTCCTGAATTGCGTCAACGAGCTTATCCATCGTCGATTCGTCTGTCGCATCAGGCGAATAAGGTATCTGAAAGGCGATTTGACTTGCAACCTCGTTGAAAGCGATTGCCGTCGCTCGTTCGGCCGCTTTGTGCGCTTGTTGAACAGGATCGTTCGCATCCGCTTCAGCGCGCTCAACCTGTTCTACACCACTTGCTCGAATATCAGCTGCAAGTTCGCTTCCCAGATCGTATGCAGCCAAAATATCTCCCAACACCGGCGTTGCGCGTGCAAGGGCGCCCCCGACACCGTGAGCCTCCACATCCTCTGCGAAATAGATGATCGTGAGGAGTCCGCCTACAATCGGGATCAGCCGGCGAACCTGGCGGGCCCTCCGCATTAAGGTCTTTCTCAATCGACCAGCCAGCGGCCCCTTGCCGCTTAAGGCCATCTCATTGACTTTGTTAGCGGTCTCTTCATCGAGTTGAAACTCGCGAGCAATGCTCGCGGAACCGACGTGCGGAAGTTCGTTCAGCACACGCGGAATGACTTGCATGCGCCCTGCAACAATCTTCCGTTTCCCGTACCTTCCAGCTTCAACAACTTGGCCGTCGTGATGGAACATGTATTTGCTATCAAGCGAGGCTCCCTTGTTCTTTGCTTTCCAAGCCTCGCTAGCGGCCCTTTGGTCAAAACCTTGATCGCCGGTCATCGCAATGAATACGTCGTCGGCTCGTACCGCCCACTTATCAAAAATCGGCATTCCATTTCGAAACGGAATTTCTCGAACTATTGTCCCGTCGGGAAGCGTCACGGGTTTAGCCAGCCTCAAAAGGCCGTTACCCTCCGTTCCATTCACCCACTTGCCGGGCGGGAACCTTCTCACCGGTGCTGGGTGCTTTTTCGCCCGACTTGGCCTCCGAGGCGCCGCCGCAAGCATGATGATTGAAGTCGCAGATTCTGACTCACGGGATGCGACAGCGTCTCGAATTTTCTCGACCGGCGAACGCTCATCCGCGATCAATCTGGTAATGGCACCAACCGTCCGCTCGGACAGTCGCAACCCCCTCGCTTCCCAATGCTCGGCGAAATTCGAGACGGATGTTCGCCATTCATCTTCAGCCGACCCATTCACCACACTATCGATCAGATCGTCCAGGCTTCGCGCGAGCTGGTCATATTGCCGGCCAAGCTCAACGTTTACATGATGCTGGTATCGCTTGAGAAACGCTTGTGCGCGCAGATCAAGTTCGAAGTTCACGCCCATGACTGCCTCTCTGACATCGAGACTCTAAGAGATGGACCTGCCTAGCCTCTGGAAAGCTGGCGAATCATCTGCCGGATCGCGTAGAACTTGTCGCTGATCTCGAGCATGTGCGCACTGAGGAGTTGTTTGAGTTCATGCTTGGATTTTTCCACAGCGATCATCGCGATGCGCTCTGCGTTGGTGACCGTCACTTCCACTTCGACGTGCAGTCGCCGTCGATTCCCACGCTTACTTGCGGACAGCCCATAGAAAATCGATCGTGGGTCTGTCGATGGCTGGGCCTCGCCACTTTCAATGCGTTCGCGCATTTCGTAGTAGGTGTAAAACTTCTCCGGCGTGCCATCGCTGTTCGTCGCGGACAGCGTAGGAGCTGGCAACGAAGAGAGAGGAGGCGACACCACTAGCGGCTCTGTCGCTGCCGGAGTGGATGACATCGACGGGATTGCCACAGGTGCCGATCTGTCCGGCAGGAGACGGGCGGGAACCTGTCCCATTCCTATCGATAGTGCTTCGCCCACAGTCATGCCGCGCGGTGCTGCCTCGGCAGTCGGCACTTCACCCACAACGGATTCTAAGGAATTGGCAGCAGGTGGCTGCTGCAACTCCCCCGCATCCCTTACAGGCTGCACATCACTGGACGCATCAAATCCCTGGTCAAGTGGATCGGCCTCGTCTTGGTCCTCAGATGCGTCCCCCTCGTCCACTGGTGGAAGTGATTCGTCCAACTCTTCGGGTATCTCGTCTCTGACCATCTCGCGACCTCACTTTTCTCGATCCGACGATCATCTGCCAACCGCCACGGAATGTAGCACTGTGAATTGATTCTGTCGCATCAGAAACAGGCCACCTGGCCTGCCACCCGCCGGCTGGCAATTCCAGCGTGTGGAGAGTATCGTTCGGTAGTCCGTTTCGCAGTTGAAGTTCCGCGATCTAGCATCCACACACCGTGCGCAAAAAACTGGCGATGAATTCTTCCAGTTCGACAGAAGACCAATCCAGCGAACCGGTCCAAGCGCATTCCGCCACTGCGACAACAATTGCCAACGCCGAGCGCCTCCGCGATCTTTCGCCAGCGCAGTGGAAGAGCGGCGTGGCCGCGTGGTTAGGATGGCTGTTCGATGGGCTGGACATGCACCTCTACACGCTCGTCGCGCTGCCGTTCGTGGCGGAGCTTCTGCGCGTCGAGACCGGCGATCCCAACGTCGGCGCTTACACCGCTTATATCCAGGCCGCTTTTCTCTTCGGCTGGGCCATCGGCGGCGCCTTCTTCGGCCGCATCGGCGACAAGCTCGGCCGCAGCCGGGCCCTCGTGCTCACGATCCTGACCTACGCCGTCTTCACCGGCCTGTCGTTCGTCGCGACCGAGTGGTGGCACCTCCTCATCTTCCGCTTCCTCGCGGCGCTCGGCATCGGCGGCGAATGGGCCGTCGGCGCGGCGCTGCTCTCGGAAACCTGGCCCAAGCGCTGGCGCCCTTGGCTCGCAGCCGTCCTGCAATCGGGCGTCAACGTCGGCATCATGCTCGCCTCGCTCGCCGTCCTGGTGCTCTCGGGCTTTCCGCCGCGCACTGTCTTCCTGGTGGGCATCTTGCCCGCGCTGCTCACGCTCTGGATTCGCCGGGCGGTGCCCGAGACCGACGACTGGCATGCCGCCAAGGCCGCGCAGGGCGCCGACGAGCCAGGCATCGCGGATCTGTTTCGCGGCGAGGTGCGGCGCACCACGCTGCTTTCGATCGGTGTCTGCGCACTTTCGCTCTCCGCCCATTGGGCGTTCGTGTTCTGGAGCGCCCAGCAACTGCGCAGCCTGAGCGAAGTCGCCGCCTGGACGCCGGCCGAACAAAGCCGGCTGGTGAGCAACGCGATGTCGCTCTTGATGATCACTTCGATCGCGGGCAACTTCTTCGCCGCCTGGCTGGCGCGGCGAATCGGCTACCGCGCGTCGATCGCGGCGATGTGCCTGGTCTATGCCGGCGCGATGCTCTTCACCTACGGCACGGTACGCGACTACCGGCAGATTCTGTGGATGTGGCCGATCCTGGGCGCGTCGTCAGGCCTGTTCGCCCTGTTCACGATGTACTTGCCGCCGCTGTTTCCCACGCTGTTGCGAACAACCGGCGCTGGCTTCTGCTACAACATCGGCCGCATCGCCGCGGCCGTCGGCACCTTGTTCTTCGGCCTCTACAGCCGCGTGAGCGACTTCCGGATGGCGCTGTTCTATACCGGCTTCGTGTTTATCCCGGCCGGCCTCCTCGCGCTCTTGTTGCCATCCCCGCCCGATGAGCAACCGCAACCGGCCGAGTTGAGCCCTACGGAATAGGCAGGCGGTTCAGCCGCGCTGCCTGCGGGTGAGCCCTCTTTGCTTTAGCGCCTGAACGCCTTGGCAGCACCCGGAGCAACTTGGCGCGAGATCGTGGCGCTGGCCCGCACGTTCTTCGCGGCTTCGATGCGATACAGATGCGTGTCCGTGCGCAGAAAGATCGCGCCGTCAACGAACGCGGGCGTAGCCAGAATACGCCCGTCGAGCTGATTCGTGGCGACGGCCTGGAACGTATCGCTCGGCGCAAACACCGTAGCGTTGCCTTCTTCACTGAAGAGGTAGATCTTCCCGTCGGCCAGCGTGGGCGACGCCGCGTAATTCCCGCTCAGCCGCTCGCGCCACAGCTCTTTGCCGCTGGCCGCGTCCAGACACGTCAGAATTCCCAGGTCGGTCGTCATGTACACGCGGCCGCCGGTCACCAGCGGCGACGGCACGTGCGGCACGCCGCGCTTCGCGCTGAAGGCCACATGCGAACTCGTCACGTCGCCCGACCCGCCAAGCTTGATCCCCAGCAGCGTCGGATTCCAATACCCCGTGCACACATAAACCAAGTCGCCTGCCACGACGGGCCGCGGCACCACCGAATGCCCCTGGTAACTCACGCGCCACAATTCGCGGCCGTCGCGCGGATCGTACGCGATCACGGCATTGCCACGACTGGCGATCAGCTGATCCTGGCCGCCGACTTTCGCAACCGTCGGGGTCGAATAGGCTTGCTCTTCCGTCTGCTCGACGCGCCACCGCTCCTGACCCGTGCGCTTGTCGAGAGCGATCAGAAACTGTCTATCCGGCGCGTCGCAAGGCACGATCAGCAGATCGTTCCAAGCGACCGGCGAACTGCCTGGACCGTGCCGGTGGTCGTACTCAAGCTTTGCAGTCCAAACGATCTGGCCGTCGAGCGTCAAGCAGGCGGTTCCGTGCGCGCCAAAATGCACGAATACGTTCCGCCCGTCGATGAACGGCGTCGGCGAGGCGTGCGTATTCTTGGCAGCGATTCGACCCAGATCGGCGCGCTTGAACACTTCAACGTCGTGCCTTGTGTGCCCACTTTCGCGATCGATGCACACCGCTCTGAGCGATCCCTCGGCCTCGATCGCGGTGGTCAACCAGATCTGGTCGCGCCACACGACGGGCGACGACCAGCCCAGCCCGGCAATCGGTACTTTCCAGCGAACGCTCTCCGCCTCGCTCCAGGACGTCGGCACGCCGATCGCAGTCGCGAGTCCGTTGCCCGCCGGCCCGCGAAACTGCGGCCAGTCTTCAGCGTCTGCAGCGCTCGCCAGCAGAACAACGATTAGGCAGATCCAGGCAAAACCAGGCACTTGCGATCTCATGAGAAAGTACTCACCGTGTTCGTGACAAGCACACTAGTGCGAGATCTTCAAATTCGGCAGCGCCTGCGAAACCTGCGCGATCGCTGCTTCGCTGACCTGTGTGCCGCGTACGTCCAGCTCGACCAGTTGGGGCCAACTCCGCAGCAGCGGCAGCATCCCGTCGGTTACGTTCGTTCTTGCAACGTTCAGCTTCATCAGCCCGGAAAGCGCGACGATCTTTCGCAGTCCGTTGTCGTCGATCTTCGTGCCGCTTACGTCCAGCGATGCGAGCGATCGCAGCCGGCTTACGGGTGCCAACGCCGCGTTGCTAATCTCCGTCCCGGCCAGCGTCAGCACGCTCAGGTGCGGGCAGCGCATCAGCGGGCCCATCCCCGCATCAGTCACCGGCAGGTTCGTCAGGTCGAGCATCGCCAGGTTTCGCGCGCTCGCGATGTGGCGGAGTCCGCCGTCGGTTACCTGCGTGCCGGCCAGGCTCAGCCCATACAACGCCGGCATCGAGGGCAGATGCGCCAGCCCCGCATCCGAAACGTTCGTATAGTCGAGCCACAGAACTCCCAGGCTCGGCAGTCTCGCGAGCGAGGGGAACGAGCGATCCGTGATTTCGTTGTACGACAGCTTAAGCATCCGCAGCCGCGCCAGCGCAGCGAGCTGTGCAACCCCCGCGTCGGTCACCTTGGCGTCATAGAGATAGAGCTCTTCGAGATTCGCCAGCCGGCCGACCGTCGACATGCCTTCATCGCCGGAGTTGGTCCAACTCAGATTCAGAATCTTCAGATTCGGCAGCGCCGCCAGGTTCGCCAGTCCGGCGGCGGTGATCTTCGTGTCGTGCAGGGCCAGGCCTTCGAGCGCCTGCATACCACGAAGCTGCGCGAGCCCCGCATCGGTCACGCGCGTTTGCTGCAGCTTAAGCACCTGGAGCTGTCGTAACCCACGGATTGCCGCCAGCCCCTCGTCCGTGATGTTCGTTCGAGACAGGTCGAGCCACCGCAAGTCGGGCACGCCGTACAGGCTCTCAAGTCCGGTGTTGTCACCATACCAGGTGACGATCTTGAACTCTTCGCCTGCCTCGTCGGCCTCGTCCTCGACCGTCGCGCCGGCAGCTTGCAATTGCGCGATCGCCGCGGCCGCGCCGGCGTTCTCCTGTCCCGGCAGCAACCGCGCGAGCGAAAGACCGGACGACGGCGCATTGGCGCCGCGCGTGGGGAGTTCGCGCGGAGCCGCGGGCTGAGCGAGTGCCTCGGCGCTGAGTAGCGTTAGGAGGACTACGAGCAGTATCGTAAAGGGGAGCGGCCTCATGGTTTCTCCCACGCCATGTACTCAGAAAGCGTGCGCCTTGGCTGCTGCGGGGTCTTGAAGAACGACCGCCGCCGTGGCTGCGGGACGACGGCAGTCGCCGGCTTTACCTGGTCGTCATATCGCACTTGTGACTGCCCGCCCGGCTCGCCGCCGGTCCCCGGCAGCAGACGCTTCGCGCCGCTTTTCAGCTTGCTCCAGGCAGACGGCTGTGAGGCCGACTGAACGCCAGCGGGTGGGCCAGCGCCCAACGCTGCAACGGCCAGAACCACCACAACGCATTTGCGCAGTTTCATGATTTCGCCAAGTGTCCGGTCGGGTTCGAAAGCCTGAATTGATTCACCGCCAACGGATGGGGGCGGGAGTGTCGCAGAATCCCTGAACACGGTCCAGACCGGCTCCAACCGCCTGCTAGCGGGACCAATCAACGACTGGCAGATCGCACTCTAAGCGCCCGCCAGCAGTCGCCGCAGACAGCTCGACACGATTTTCCTGCTAGCCCGCGTGTACGCGCGTCTACTACAATTCACGATTCGCCATAACCAACGGATACGGCGAACGGACTTGTTGCCTCCAAGGAACGACACTCCCGCCTATGGCCGCCTCGGACATCGTCATCAAGGGAGCTCGCGAGCATAACCTCCGGGACGTCGAGCTCTCGCTCCCCCGCAATCAACTCATCTGCCTGACCGGCGTCAGCGGCTCGGGCAAAAGCTCGCTGGCCTTCGACACGCTCTACGCCGAGGGCCAGCGGCGCTACGTCGAAAGTCTCTCCAGCTTCGCCCGCCAGTTTCTAGGCCAGATGCCCAAGCCGGACGTCGACTACATCGGCGGCCTCAGCCCCTCGATTTCGATCTCGCAAAAGTCCTCGGGCCAGAATCCCCGCTCGACGGTCGGTACGATCACCGAAATCTATGACTACCTGCGCGTGCTCTTCGCCCGCACGGGCCAGGGTCACTGCCCCAACTGCCAGCGTCCAATCACGGCCCAGACGCGCGAACAGATCATCGAGCAGGTTGGCCGGCTGCCCGAGGGAACGAAATTTCTGGTGCTCGCCCAGCTCATCAAGGCCCAGAAAGGGGAGTATCGCGACCTGTTCGTTGACCTCTCGAAGCAGGGCTTCGCCCGAGCTCGCGTCGACGGCCGCGTCGTTGCACTCACGGACGACTTGAACCTCGATCGACAGATGCGGCACGACATCGAGGTCGTCATCGATCGGCTGGTGGCCGGTGGTCCGCGGGCCCGCCTTGCCGAAGCCGTGGAACTCGCGCTCAAGCTCGGCGCCGGCAGTTTGATCATTGCCACCGACGCTGGCGATTCGGCGGCTACCTCTGCCGAATCCAACGGAGAAGCTCAGGCGGCGCCGGCCGTTGCCTCGGGCCGCACGCGCAAAGGCGCCAAACGC
>JBGSKX010000012.1:0-2371 GCA_041741015.1 Pirellulales bacterium | reverse complement strand
GCCCCGCGGCGAACCGCGCAGTACAGCCAGCCAATCGGCCGCTCGGGCAATGGTCGCTGCCGTGCCAGCTGCACAATCGCGTCCTGCACCACGTCCTCCGGCGCGTTGCACCAGGCCCGGGCATACAGCTCGAGCGCAGCGGCCTGCGTCTCCAGGACGTGTTGCACCAGCTTGAGAACGGCCTGTTCCATCGGTCGAGCCACAGCCCCGGTTGAGCAAACCGCTCGCTTCTGTAGAGATGTCGCCCGCCGCACGATGCTGTCCCGCGCAAAACCGGCCAACAGCGAGCCGCCGCGCATACTCGCCAACAGATCTGAACGTCAACGCGTCCCGGCGGGCTTAGGCGATTATGTCCGGCCGACTTAGCCGCGACCAGGATCTTGGCGTCGACTCGGTTTGATTCCTAATCCGTGGTCAGATCAGAACCATCCGCTGATCGTTAGCGAGCCATCAGCGACACCATAATTTGCCAACTAATCACTTGATCCTGGGGTTGCACCGGTTTATGGTGGTTTGATCGGCGGCAATCTCGCCAAGATCGAGTGCTCCGCCATTCACCCGTCTCACCCAGGCGTGCCAATGCGAAACAACTGAGTTCCATTCCCATTTCAGGACCTCGTTGATTCGCACTCTGATCGAACTGTTTCCGCCGGCCGTTTGCCGCGCGGACTCTCGTCCCCGCTTTTCGGGTCACGAGCATTCGCTCTCCAAGCGCCCCCTCAATCCTGCCAGTCAAACTCCAACGGAATTCCTCGTGCTTGTAGAACACCCCATGCCGCTTCGTCGATTGTTTGCCCTGCGAATGCCAAGTTACCTGGTGCTGTCGATGATGGCATTCGCACTCGCCTCCGCGGGCGCGTCCACGTTCGCCGCATCGCCCTACGAGATCATCAATTTGGGAACGCTGCCCTATCCGTTTCAGCCCGGCGAGCGCTGGCGAACCGGTTCGGTAGGAACCGCGATCAGCCCCGACGGTATCGTGGCCGGAGTGTCGTCCTCCGGAGAACCCGTCTATCCCGGCCTCGACCCTCCGATGTCGACCTTTGTGGCATCGCCAGGATCGATGCAAGACCGCGGCCGCATCACGTACTCCGATCCACGGCTGCGTTACTTGAATGAGGTTTATCCGTCCGTGACGGGGATCAACCGGAGCGGCGAAATCGTTGGCGCATCGTTCGTCACATATTTAACGGCGCCCGAATTTCAGCCGCGCTCGCTTCCGTGGCGCCCGACTTACTTCGGCGATGCTCCCCGGGCTTTTCTTACCGATGCCGGCGGAATTCACGATCTTGGCACCTTGCCGGGCGACAATCGCAGTTGGGCACTCGGCATCAGCGACGATCGCCAGGTGATTGGCGTCTCTCAACTTGTCGATGTCGCTAACGTCACCCGTCATCGTTCGTTTCTCTATGCCAACGGCTCGATGCAGGACTTCGGCAGCCTGATCGATCCCGACTATGGTTTCACCAATCCGCTGGCGATCGAAATCAGCGCAAGCGGCCGCATCCTGGCGGAAGCCGAAATCAACGGGCAGCGGCAGAACTTTGTCTATGCCAACGGCCAGGTGGAACTCCTTGGCCCCGCCCATCCCGAAGGACTTTTTCAGCACATCAGCGATTCGGGAGACGCCTTCGCCGGCGCGATCTCGAGTGGAAACCTGGTGCAGCCGGTGCTCTTTAAAGACGGCGTGCTTCACCAGCTCGAGTCGTTCTCGTTCGAAAGGCCGGTCTTCGGCGGGCAGACTCCAATCATGCTGACGTTCGAAGCCCGCTATCTGGACGTCGTCGGCGTCACTTCCTCGGGACAGGTGTTTGGTCACCTTGACTTTTGGAATGCTCTGACCGGCGACTATGGTCCGATCCCATACCTGTACCATGATGGCGAGCTCTCCTTGCTTCCTGAGTTGATGAACACCGATGCGTGGGACATCGACTCTTACGCGCCATTAACCCGCTATCTGACCATCACCGACGTCAACGATGCGGGAGAGATTTCGGGCATCGGCGCGCTGGTTAATGGCGGTCCGCGGGCCTTCCTGATGCGGCCGATTCCGGAGCCCGGGTCGTTTCTCTTAGCGCTGGTCGGTCTCGCGGGGTTCGCCTGCTATCGCTTGCATTCGGGCTCCCGCCAGGAAAAGTGAGCAGCGGTTCCAGACGACGACGCGAGCGACGACAAGAAGGCGAAACGGGGACATCACTCATATCTCTCAAATACCGAAATGAGTGGTGTCCTGCTCTGTAGAAATCTTCAAAAGTGCTGTCATCTGCTAGCGTGACGAGTTGCGTAGCAGAAGGTGATGCGAACTACGAAGTCACCTCGCCGCGTGTTGCAGTATGCGTACCTGATTGGGCTGACGACGCTCCGGTTGCAC
>JBGSKX010000011.1:0-9991 GCA_041741015.1 Pirellulales bacterium | reverse complement strand
GGGTCTTCTCGGCGACCGTCGAACGGGCCGCGGTCAGCGCCTGCTCGATCTCGGCCGTACGGGTCTTGATCGTGGCGGCGGCATCGGCCAAGGCCTTATCCTCGGGAAGCTTCGCAGCAGCAGCTTCGGCCGGGCCCTGGGCAGCGGCCAGCGTCTTGTGCACGTCAGCTTTCGTTTCCACTTCCTTGATCGCGGCGGCAAGCGCCGCCGAAAGTTCGTCGCTGGACTTCTTCGCCTCGGCACGATCTTTCTCGATCTTGGCCTGTGCGTCGAGTGCCGCCGCATGGGCTTCGTAAGCTGCGGCCTGCACGCCGTCCGCCGCGGCCACGGCTTCTTCCAGCTTGGGAACTTCCGCCGTGAGACGATCGACTTCCGCCTGCCAGGTCGCCAGGGCTGGTGAAAGTGCGCTCGGATCGACCGGCGGCCGGGCCGGATCGGGTTCGGCGCTCGTCCGCTGATAAGTCTTCGACAGGGCCACTTCGCGGAAGTACGCGCGGATGTCGAACTTCATCTGGACGAGTTCGCCGGCAAGCAGATCGAGCAGGTCGCTCTGCACTGCCGGGTTGCCGCTATGCTGCATGTCCAGCGGATGCGCCACGCCGCGGCCTAGCATGTGCGCCCACAGGCGATTCGCCAGGTTGCGATTGAACGCGGCGCTGTTGCCGCTCGTGGCCAGCGATGCCAGCTGCGCGCGCCGACTGTACTTCGGCACCGGACGAACATCTTTGGCGGGCGCGACGACGTAGCGATCGGCTTCGGCCAGCTTCGGTTCTGCGACCGGTTCGCCATCCGGCAGCTCCGGCAACACGCGGTCGCGCGCGTTGCCCGTAAACACGGACTTGAAATTGATTTCGCCTTCGGCGAGCTCGGCGTAATAGAGCTTGCTTTCGTCCTTGGCGTCCGTGAACACGCTGCCGCGCGTGAAGAACGCTGCGAGCCCATAGTATTCCGCCTGCAAGTAATCGTCGACCAGCGGATGATCGTGGCACTGGGCGCACTGCAAGTCGTGGCCGAAGAACATACGACCCACATCGCGGGCGAGCAGGTTCGGCTCGGCATCGCGATCGAGATAGAACTTCACTGCCGGCCGAAGCTTTGGATCGGCGCCGTCGGCGGCAAGGATTTCACGCACCAGTTCATTCAGCGGCTTGTTGTCGAGAAAACTCTGGTAGAGATACCCGGTCCACTCGTCGGCAGCCACTCCCTTACCGACGAGTGTGCTGCGGCGGCGTTCAAGCCACATCGAATCGAACGTGTGCTGCATGTGCCGCGCGAAGCGAGGCGAAGCCAAGAGCTGGTCGATCAGCGCGGCCCGCTTATTGGGGTTCGCATCGTCGAGGAACGCCCGGGCGGCGGCGGCGTCCGGAATCGTGCCCACCAGGTCGAGATACACCCGGCGCAAGAATTCGGCGTCGTCCGCCAGCGGAGCGGCGGGACCTGGCGCGGACGCCCCGACGAGGGCATCGATCCGCGCGTGCAGCGGAGCCGGCGGCGGCGCGACTTCTTCGGCCAGTAGCAGGCCGCTGGTGCCGAAGAAGAACGCAACTGCCAGTGCGCAGCTTAAGAGTAAGAATGGTTGCCGTTCGCGAGGCATATCGTCTCTCCCGGCGATGCTCTCGGAGTCGGTTTGACGGCCGGACATCTCACCGAGATATCCGCCACAGACACCGAGACTATTCCCGACAGACGCTTTCGCACCCCCAACGTCCGGTCGGAAGCACGCACATTTTCGAGGCAGGGCACTTGGTAGGTAGGAGTCAGCAGGCTCGGACCGATGGACTCAGCCAGCTACTCCTGAGCCGCGCCGAATGCATCAACCCGCGCCCATATGATAAGAGCCGCCGGAGGCCGCGCCAAGCTCGCTAGCGGGCAATGCGAGGGGCAGACAGGCGGCCTAGGGCGTGCGGGCCGGTCCGCACGCAATTGTGTGCGTTATGTCGTCACAGGCTCGCGTTTGAGCTTGGCATTCTCTTCGTCAGAGACTTTCCGCATCCACTCCTGCAGCTTGTCGACGTCGGCGTTCACGGTCCGAGCTCCTGCGAAGAGGCTGCCGGCCAGGAATATCGACATCAGCGGCAACAGATACAGCGCGCTATTAAGCCCATAGGCGCGGAAGGGCAGTTGCTCTTCCGCCGGCAAAGTATCGAAGTCGACTCCCTGCTCGACGGCTTGAGCGTGGGTGAAATAATCGCTGGTGGCGCCAATTACAGTTGGGCCGAGCGCGCCGCCGAAGACATACATCGCGGCAAAGTACAGGGCCATCGCCGTGGCACGGAGCGAGGGCTCGATGACGTCCTGGATCGTCGAGTACACGGTGGCATAGTAGACGTACATCATCATGCAGCCAAAGCCGAACAGGACGCCGAACAGCATCCACTGGCCGGCCTCGGCACTGAGGGCGAAGTACATCGACGGCACCGTGAGCGCAATGGCCACGGCGGCCACAATCATCCGACCATTGCGGCGACGGCGAATAATCGCATCGCCCAAGAGTCCCCCCAGGATCATACCCGGCACGCCTGCCAGGCCATAAACGGCCATCGTCAGATAGCCTGCCGTGGCCGGATCCATACCGTGCACGCGGCGGACCAGCGGCGTCAGAAATCCGCCAATCGCGTACATATTGAAGTTGTGGAGCGCGCCCGACACGATGATCCACCGCATCGTGGGAATCGAGAGCACAAGTTTATATGGCGAACCGTCGCGCTTGCGAGAGCCGATGTTGTGCGTCTCGGTCGCACCGCGCTTCGGCTCCTTGATCATCCAGGCACCGACGGCACAAAGCAGCCCTGGCACCAGCGCGATGAAGAACGCCGAGCGCCAGCCGTAGTTTTTGGTCATGATGCCGCTCACCGCAAGTGCCGCGGCATTGCCCAGCGGCAGGCCCAGCATGAACAGCGACATTGCGCGAGCGCGCGTGCGGGCGGGATACAAATCGCCGATCAGCGAATTCGACGCCGGGGCGCAGCTCGCTTCACCCACGCCCACCGCAAGCCGCAGCATGACCATCTGCCAGAACTGCTGCGCAAAGCCCGAGAGTGCGGTGAGCACGCTCCACACAGTCACGCCGAGCGTGAGGATGCGGGAGCGATTGCCGACGTCGGCCCAGCGACCGAGCGGGACGCCGACCGCCGCATAGATCAGAATGAATGCGGTACCCAGATAGCCGAGCTGCGCATCGCTGAGTCCCCAATCAACCGCGATCGATTCGCCGACCGCGCCGATGATCAGGCGGTCGTAGAAGTTCATCATATTGATCGCAAACAACACCGTGAGCGCAAACCCTGCTCTACCAGTCATCGAACCGCCCTTTTGATTCGCGAAATACACAAGAAGAGATGAGCGCCCCGCGCGGGCGCCCCGTGATTCTCTGTTGCGTCAAAGGGAATCGCAAGCATTTTGTTCGAAATCCGTGAGAGAACGGTGAGCAACCCGCAGAGGCTGCCCGACCGCTACGGCTTGCGAAATCGCCGCGAAAGTTCGGCTGCCATCCGTTGAAAGACATCTGACCAGCAGCGAAGTTGAGTCTGCCTGAAGAGTCTGATGCTCGCGTACCAGGGGCTGTCTGAGCGATCAAACATCCAGCGCCAATCGGGCACAAGCGACGTCGCCAGCCATGTCGGCTTGCCTAAAGCTCCGGCGAGATGGGCAATGGCGGTATCCGAGGTCACGACCAGGTCGAGATTCTGGATCACTGCCGCCGCATCCATGAACGCACCGCCTGTAGCGTCGAACTCCGGCCCCAGATCACGCACGGCGAATTCACCGGCGAGCTGCGCCAGTTGTTCACTGCCGAAGCCTTTCTGCAGGCTGAAGAGTTCCACGCCCGGAAGCGCGAGCGGGGCAAACTCGGCGAGCGGAATCGAACGCTCGCGGTCGCCAGGATATCCGGCCGAACCTTGCCAGGCGACGCCGATCCGCAGGCTATCCGTCGCGCCGAGAATCGTCTTCCAGTTCGCAACACGTTCGGGATCAGCGGCCAGGTAGCCCTCGGCCAGTGGCACCGTCTCAGCGGTCGTTTGAAAGACAGCCGGCAGGCTGAGCAAGGATATCTGGACGTCGAACTCGGGAAGCGAGGCGCCTCGCTGGACGAAGTCCGCGACTCCGGCCAGTCGCGATTTCGACAATAGCGGCACGAGCGCCGGTTGCACTTCGCAGATCACGCGGCCGGCTCGCTCGCGAACCAGGGGCAGATATCGGACGAATTGGATCGTATCGCCAAGACCTTGCTCGGCGTGCACGACTAGTGTTTTGTCGCGCGTTAGTTCGCCTTGCCAGCGCGGCTGGTCAAACTTGCGCTCAGCGTCCATCGCGCGCAGCCGCCACTCGTAGTGCGGCCAGCCCTCGGTGAAGTTGCCGTGCGCTAGCAACATCAATCCCCAGTTGTAGCGCACCTGCGGGTAGTGCGGCGCAAGCTTCAACGTGCGTTCGTAGCAGACCGCCGCTTCGGCCAGGCGCCCTTGCACCTTGAGCAGGTTGCCCAGGTTGTTCAGCGTTTCAGGCTCGTCCGGCAGAATCTCCAGTGAGCGCGAGTAACACTCTGCCGCACGTTTCCAATCACCCGCATGAGCCAGCACGGAGCCAAGATTGTTCAAAGCTTCGGCATATTCGGGCTTCGCCGCGACGGCGCGCTCATATGCTTCGCGTGCCGCTGGCATGTTCCCTTGATGCTGCAGCAGGACACCCAGGCTGAAATGAGCCTCCGCCAGCGTGGGCTCCGCTTGCGCGGCATGCTGAAATGCTTCGAATGCTTCGCGAAGCTGCTTCTTTTGCTTTAGCAGCGTGCCCAGGTTACACCAGGCCGGAGCATGCCTTGGCTCGAGACTGACGGTCCGCCGGTAATGAGCGATGGCCTCGTCGATCGCGCCGCGGCCCTGTTCGAGCAGACCAAGCTGAAACTCTGCTTCGGCCAAATTGGGATCGATGGCAGTTGCGCGGTTCGCGGCAGCGAGCGCCTCGTCAAATTGTCCTGTCTCGCGCAGAATTTTGCTCAGTTCGAGCTCAGCGGTGGCAAGCGTGGGATCGAGCACCAACGCCTGCCGGCAAGCGGCAATCCCTTGGTCCGAGCGTCCTAGTCCATGCAGCGTGGCCCCCCAATTCACATGCGCGAGCGCAAATGCAGGGTCGATCTCGATCGCGCGCTCGAAGCTGTTCGCGGCATCGGCAGGACGTCCCTGCTGGTTCAAGATCACCCCGAGCGTGTTGTGGGCGGTTGCGAGTTGCGGATTCAGCCGCAGCGCCTGCCGGCAGCTTTGCTCGGCCAGTTCGAGCTTTCCCCCGGCCAGGTGCACTTCCGCGAGGTGATAATGAAAGCTCGGCTGCGCTCCATCGCACACGATCGCACGCCCGATGAATTCAGCCGCTATCGAATGCGCTCCGCGTGTGTGAGCCACGAGCCCCAACAGGTGCCATGCGTCTGCGCTGCGCGGGTCGACGGCCAGAATCTGACGATAGATGCCCTCAGCCTGATCCAGGTCGCCCGCGCGATGCAAACTGGCCGCGTGATTCAGAGCTTCGGCGATGGTCGGCATGGGGCGAGGCGGACGGCAGAAAAGGAACCGGATTCCGTGCAATCGTTAGCTTACCCCACACGTGCCGGCGAAGTGCAGGCGGCATTACACCTTCTGGCAAGATTCCGGGCGCTGACTGGCGCTGGCCGGACAGTTATAATGAGTTCCGACGACAAGCCGTCCCGGGCGGCTTGCCGTGCCCGCCCCGAAGTTGCCCCACCAAGTTGCTACCCTGCCTCCCGCCTTTCCCCACAGTCACGGGTCTGTCATGGGAATCACGAACTGGCAAACCAATCGCACTGCCGCCTGCGCGCTGCTGATCGTCGCGACCGGGCTGGGCTTGTCCAGCGGCGCGCGTGCCGCGGAGTCGGCCGCCGCGAGTTCGCCCGAGGGTCTCGAATACTTCGAGGCAAACATTCGGCCGCTGCTGGCGAACCACTGCCTGGAATGTCATGGCGAGGACAAGCAGGGTGGTCTGCAACTTGACAGTCGCGCCGCGATGCTCACCGGCAGCGAGAGCGGCCCCTCGATCGTACCGGGTAAGCCGGACGACAGCCGCCTGATTCGCGCCGTTCGCTACGATGGCGAACCGAAGATGCCGCCCGACGGCAAACTCGCGGCCGAGGAAATTGCCAAGCTCGAGCACTGGATTTCGCTGGGAGCTCCAGCGCCGGGCGATGACACGCCGGTCCCCAAACCGGAAGATCGCGCCGAGCAGTCGCGCACACATTGGGCTTTTCAGCCGATCGTCAAACCCTCGCTACCCACGGTGCAGGATGGCGCGTGGCCAAAGTCGCCGGTCGACAACTTTATTCTCGCTCGGCTGGAAGCGGCCGGCCTGACTCCCTCAACGCCAGCCGACCCGCGCACGATCTATCGCCGCGCGAGCTTTGACGTGACAGGTCTGCCGCCGAAAATGGCCGACATCGATCGCGTGTCCAGCGGCGAGATCACTCTCGACCGTGCGCTCGAAGAGCTACTTGCCTCACCGCATTACGGCGAGCGCTGGGGACGGCATTGGCTCGACATCGCGCGCTATGCCGACAGCAAGGGCTATCTATTCACCGAAGATCGCAACTACCCGAACGCTTACAAGTATCGCGATTGGGTTGTGAAGGCTCTGAACAACGATCTGCCGTACGACGAGTTTCTGATCCGGCAGATTGCCGCAGATCGGTTGCCGATCGAGGGCGAAGATAGCCCGCTGGCGGCAATGGGGTTCTTGACGGTCGGCCGGCGGTTTCTTAACAATCCGCACGACATTATCGACGATCGGATCGATGTACTCACGCGCGGCACGATGGGGCTGACCGTCACCTGCGCCCGCTGCCACGACCACAAGTACGATCCGATTCCGACCAAGGACTACTATTCGCTCTACGGCGTTCTGGCCAGCAGCGTCGAGCCGAAAGACATGGACGTCATGTCATTGGCCGAGGCCGAGCAGCCGGTCACGCCGGTCGTCTTTGTGCGCGGCAATCCTGGAAATCGCGGCGAAGAGGTTCCCCGGCAGTTCCTCTCGATCGTGGCGGGCGACAGTCGACAACCTTTCCAGCAAGGCAGCGGCCGGCTCGAACTCGCCCAGGCGATCGCCGATCCCGCCAATCCGCTCACGGCTCGGGTGATGGTCAATCGCATCTGGATGTATTACTTCGAACAGCCCTTGGTCGACACGCCGAGCGACTTCGGCCTGCGGAGCGCACCGCCAACTCACCCGGAACTGCTCGATTTCCTGGCCGCGACGTTGGTCGAGAACAACTGGTCGCTCAAGAGCATTCACCGGCTGATTCTCTCATCGGCAGCTTATCAGCAGGCAAGCGCCAGTCGGCCGGACGCGGCGAAGGTCGATCCGGAAAACCGGCTCGTGTGGCGAATGAATCGCAAGCGGCTCGATTTTGAATCGATGCGCGACGCACTGTTGGCCTCTTCGGGTCAGCTCGATGCCGCGGTCGGCGGACCGGCCGTCGATCTGATGGCCCAGCCGTGGCCGACTCGCCGCACGCTTTACGGACGCATCGATCGCCAGAATTTGCCGAACCTGTTCCGCACCTTCGATTTTGCCAGTCCCGACACGCACAGCCCGCGTCGCTACACGACAACCGTTCCGCAGCAGGCGCTATATCTGCTGAACAACCCGTTCGTCCGCGAGCAAACGAAGCACCTGGCGGCGCGACAGGAATTCAGCGCGGCGACCGAGCCGGCGGCGAAGGTCGAGCGTTTGTACGAAGTGGCGCTGGCGCGCAAACCCACTGGCCAGGAACTCGAGCTCGGCAAGAGCTTTCTCACCAGCGAGGACGCCAACCAGGCTCCGCCGGCCGAGGCGCCCGCCGATCGTCCCAGCGCCTGGGAACGTTACGTCCAAGTCGTGTTGCTCTCGAATGAGTTTATGTTTGTCGACTGAGACCAAGGATTCGTGCCATGGCCGACCACAATTCAAACGGCGGGTATTCAAGCGATTGGGGCTCGAGTTGCCGCCTGTCGCGCCGCCAGATGCTGGCCCGCACCGGCATCGGCTTCGGCGCGCTCGCACTGGGTCAATTGCTCGGCGAACAAGGCCTTCTCAACACCGCGCAGGCCGACGCGGTCAATCCGCTGCTCCCCAAGACGCCGCACTTTCCGGCCAAGGCCAAGCGGGTGATTCACCTGTTCATGAACGGCGGTCCTTCGCACGTCGATACGTTCGATCCCAAGCCTGAGCTTACGAAGCGGCACGGCCAGGAACTGCCGATCAATCTGCCGACCGAACGCAAGACGGGCGCCGCGTTCGCCTCGCCGTACAAGTTCGAAAAGTACGGCCAGAGCGGCATCGAAGTCAGCGAGTTGTTTCCACACACGGCCGCGTGCATCGACGACATCGCGGTCATCCGCTCGATGCATGGCGACTCGCCGAATCACGAGCCGTCGCTGTTGCTCATGAACTGCGGCGAACCGCGCCTGATCCGACCCAGCATGGGATCCTGGCTAACCTATGGCCTGGGAACCGAAAACCAGAATCTGCCCGGCTTCATCGCGATGTGCCCGGGCGGGTATCCGATCCAGGAATCGCAAAATTGGCAGTCGGGCTTCTTGCCCGGCGTGTACCAGGGCACGTACATCGACACCAAGCATCGCGAAGTCGAACGGCTCATCGAGAACATCGAGAACAAAGCCGTCAGTCGCGAAGAGCAGCGGCGGCAACTCGACTTGCTGGCCCAGCTCAACCAGGCGCATCTGGCTGATCGCACTGGCGACGAGCAACTCGAATCGCGCATCCAGTCGTTCGAGCTCGCCTATCGGATGCAGATGGAAGCGGCCGATGCCTTCGACGTCAGCCGCGAACCGCAGCACATCCTGGACATGTACGGCAAAGGCACCCAGGCCCGGCAGATTCTGATTGCCCGGCGGCTGATCGAGCGCGGCGTCAGGTTCGTCCAGGTCTGGCACGGCGAAGGCCAGCCTTGGGATAACCACGACGATATCGAAGTGAACCACCGCAAGCTCGCCGGGCAGTGCGACCAGGCGATCGGCGCGCTGCTCAAGGATCTCAAAGCGCGCGGACTGCTGGACGACACGCTCGTCGTGTGGGGCGGCGAATTCGGCCGCACGCCCACGGTCGAGCTGCCGAAGAAGGGCTCGAACGCCGGCAAGATCAATGGCCGCGACCACAACCATCACGGCTACACGATGTGGATGGCCGGCGGCGGCGTGCGCGGCGGATATGTACATGGGGCCACCGACGAGTTCGGGTTCGCGGCCGTCGAAAACCGCGTTCACGTCCACGACCTTCACGCCACGATGCTCCACCTGCTGGGCTTCGACCACGAGAAGTTCACCTATCGCTATGCCGGCCGCGACTTCCGCCTCACCGACGTTCACGGCCGGGTGATCAAGGAACTGATCGCCTGACGCGGTTTGGCCGCGGCCGCCCTCATAGGTTAGAATGCCGGCTGCCGACTCGTGGCATTCGAAACCATCCGAGCGACCGTGCGGAGGTCTCTCCCATGCGCAGCGTTACGCCTGGTACTCTTTTGCTCGTTTTGCTGGCGGCCGAATCCGCGCTCGCTCAAAGCGGGCCGAACGTCACGCTCCAGCTCCCCAGCTTCAAATCGACGGGCGTGAACACGACCGTGATCGTCCCCGACAGCGGCGCCTCGCCACTCGCCGCTGAACGGCAAGCTTTCTACTCCCGCACGATGTATGGCCCCCGGCGGCAAAGCGCGATCGGCCGTTCGCAAGCCGCTGGTGGATTGCAGGTGTCCGCTCAAGTTCACGACCCGCGCGCCGCCGAGGCGGAGCTCTTGCGGTCAGCTCGCGAGCGCCGCGCCACCTGGCAGCGAGGAAGTCTTACCGGACGCAATCTCGCTGCCGAACCAGCGACCGGCGCTCCACTGCTGAGCATCGCCGAGATCCGCCGCCGCCAAACGGCGACCGCAAACGCTAAGGACCAGGAAGCCGCACGACTGTTGGCCGAAGCGCGGCGCGCGCGAGCCCAGGGTAAGTCA
>JBGSKX010000010.1:0-11202 GCA_041741015.1 Pirellulales bacterium | reverse complement strand
GAACCGCAGGCCCGCCAGCGGCTGCTGGCCCAGGCCGAGAGCCTGCGCTCGCGACTGCGCGAAATCGGCCCGACCGTCGGGGCCAGTGTCAGCCAGATCATTCCGCTGCTCGTCGGTAATCCCGAGCGGGCAGTGCAGCTTTCAGCCCGGTTGCGCGACGCAGGTTTGCTCGTGCCGGCAATTCGGCCTCCGTCGGTTCCGCCCGGGGAATCGCTCTTGCGAATTAGCCTCTCAGCCGCGCACGACAAGTCGCACGTGGAGCGGTTGATTGCCGCCTTGGCATGCCGATCGTAGGGGTTGTGCCAGCGCGCAGAAGCCCTTGTGCGGCAGGAATTTGCGGCCGTGTGCAGGTGGCCGCGAAACTTGACAGGCGCGGTCGGGCCATTTAGTATCGATAGTTACCCAGGACGCCCCGAGCAAAGCGACCTAAGTCCCATCTCTGCTCGGAAATACGTGCAGTCGGCGCGAGCGAGGACGCGAGCCGGCAAACGACTCTTCTCTTCTCACGACCGGTAACAGTCTCGCCCCGTAACAGCTCGAAGCGGCTTCGATGGCATATGTGCTCCTAGGCATCCTGGTGCTCGGCCTCGTGGCGTCGATCTACATCGCCGTCATGAGCTCGAAGACGTGGCCGATCTACCAGACCGTGCTCGTCGTGTTCGTGTTCATCGCTTTGATGGCGTTCTTCTACCTCGGCGCTCGCACGTTGAAGACGCACCAGGCCTGGCGCGAAGCGTACAATCGCAACGTCGCGCAGGCCGAGCAACTTGAATCACAAATCCTGCCGTTGGCCGGCGGCATGGATCCGCAAGGCGTCAGCGTCACGGGTGACATTCCGCGACTGAAGCACGAGTTGTCGATGGCGGTTCGCTCGCGGGGCGGCGGCGTGTTCTACAACGTCAAAGCCACGGGCCTTGCCGATGGCGTGCTTAGTGTTACGCTTGCTCCGCCGGGCAGCTTGCCGCCGGTCGAGAAGCCTGCTGCAACTCCTGGCGAACCCGGCGAGGAAGCCCCGGTGGACGACCCTGCGGCCACCGAAGAGCCGCCTGCTGAAGAAGCAGCACCCGCCGAAGGCGCACCTGCCGAAGGTGGTCAGGCACCGGCATTCGCACATGGCCTCGTGCCAAACAGCATCGTGTTTGCCTTTGAGCAGAAACCCATCTCGGCCGGCGGCCGCTACCTGGGTGAGTTCAAAGTCACCGAAGGCGCGGGCGACAATCCCAACATCAAGCTCGCGGCGAACCTGCCGCTCACCGAGGCACAGGCCAAACGCCTGGAAGCGGCCGCTGCCGAAACTCTCGTCCTGTTCACGACGATGCCGCCCGACGATGCGACGCTGTTCGCCTCGCTGGAGCCAGCCCAGCGGGCCGCGATGCTGCCCGCCGAAGTGGCCGAGGAATTCGCTAGCGCCGACCGGCCCCTGCGCGATTACCTCCAGTTCTTCCACGAGGACTACGTCCAGCGGGGCCTGATCGCCGACTCAATCGCGCAAACCACGAGCAACATCCAGCGGACCGAAGCTGCCGCGGCCGAAGCCGCCAAGGAAGCCGCTTTCCGCGAAACCGAGAAAACGAACCTCGCCGCGGAACTGACTGGCTTTCAACGCGAATCCCAGGCGATTGCCGCTTACAAGAAATCGCTCGAGGACTTACTGGCTCAGACCCGCAACCAGCTCAAGGCCACTTACGTCGAAAACCGCAACGCGGCGGCCACGCTGACCCGGGCCCAGCTTGAAGCGGCTGACGAGATCAACCGCCGCACGAATCTCGCGGCCCAGTAGTAAATCCACTCCCTTGGGGACTGCGCCCGGCACGCTTTCCAGGGACTGCTGCACTTTCCGCGGCCCCCACGGCGCGATATCTTTCTTAGCAGCACGGCATGGCCGCACTTTCCGGTGCCCAATGCCACTCTCCTCCCAGCGCGAGCCGCCGAATGGGCATCTACGATCGACCGTACCTGCAAGAGGAAGAATACGGCGGCGGCAGCAATTGGAGCCCCGGTCGGTCGATGGTCGTCACCGTGATCATCGCCAACGCGGTGGTCTGGATCGTCAACGGCCTGTTCGACGATCGGATCAATCCCTGGCTGGCACTCGTGGTCGACGAGGGTGCCCAGCCCTGGCAGGTGTGGAGACTTGCCACATATGGATTTGCTCACTTCAACTTCATGCACATCCTGTTCAACATGATCGGCCTGTTCATTTTCGGGCGCGAGATCGAGGGGATTTACGGCCGATTCGAGTTTCTTCGGATCTATCTGGCCGCGATCATCCTGGCCGGACTGGTTTGGCTCGCGATGCAACTTGCCTCGGGAAGGCCCGCCGAGTTGATGGGTGCTTCCGGCGGCGTGTTGGCCATCGTGATGCTGTGGATCCTGCATTTCCCGATGCGGATGATCTACATCTGGGGCGTCCTGCCGGTCCGGGCCTGGATCCTAGGAACAATCTATATTGCCAGCGATCTGCTGGGTCTGCTTGGCGTCACCGGTCGCAACGAGCAGGGCCCCCAAGTAGCCAACATCGCGCACTTAACCGGCGTGGCTTTCGCCTTTGCCTATTACCGAGGCAAGTTGAATCTGGGGCGACTCATCCCGACGCGGCTCAGCGATCTCAAATTGCCCGGCTTCCGACCGAAGCTGCGAATCCACGACCCGGACAAGAAGTCGAAGGACCTGAGCCGCGAGGTCGACGCCATCTTGGAGAAGATCAGCCGCGAGGGCGAAGGCAGCCTGACCCGCAAGGAACGCAAGACCCTGGAAGAGGCCAGCCGGCAGTACCAGCGGCGCAAGCAGCCCTAGCGGCGGTCCTGGTTGGCCCGTCCCTGGCGGCGCCCAGGACGTGCTCAGTAGGGTCGGGTTTTCCCGCATTCTGCGCCGGGGACTTGACGCTATCACCGCCCTGTCTTAGGCTTTCGAGCACACGGTGCAAGTGATCTTGTCTCGACAAGACCGACTTCTATAATCCGTTGACCCCAAGCTTGACGGCAGAATCCCTGCTTGCGGGTGGTGGACCGTACAAGCGGGCGTAGCTCAGTTGGTAGAGCACGACGTTGCCAACGTCGTTGTCGTGGGTTCGAATCCCATCGCCCGCTCTTGTTGTGTTTCTCGGATCTTGCGCGTGGGCCGAGAGTTAAGTCCGCAAGTTTGGCGGGCCCGCGCGGCACGGCGAGGAGCGCAAGCGAAGCCATTTCGTAAGCGGAGCCGCAGGTGCACATTGATGCGGCCCCACGCGAGCATGCCGCCGCGTTGACATCGTAATCCAAGAAAGCCCCCGACCAATTCCATGATGGCAGCCCCTGAGAATCCGTCCGTCGAAGACGAAGCCGCCGAAGGCGAAGTCACGAAGCTGAACCTCTCGATCAAGGTCGATAGCCCGTCGGCCTGCGAGCGTCACGTGACCGTTACCGTTCCGCGCGAGGAAATAGAACGCTATTACGATAAGGCTTACACCGAGCTGATGCCCAGCGCCGCGATCCCCGGCTTCCGCGCCGGCCGCGCCCCGCGCAAGCTCGTTGAGTCGCGCTTTCGCAAGGATGTCGCCGAGCAGGTCAAAGGCTCGCTGCTGCTTGACAGCATGACGCAGGTCACCGAGGACGAGAAATTTTCGGCGATCAGCGAACCCGACTTCGATCCCAAGGCCGTCACGATTCCGGACGACGGACCGATGACCTTCGAGTTCGACATCGAAGTTCGCCCGGAGTTCGACCTGCCCAAGTGGGAAGGCCTGAAGGTCGAACGGTCGGTGCGCGAATTCGCGGCCGCCGACATCGATAAGCAGCTCGAACGGATCCTGGCCCGGCACGGCCGCCTGGTGCCGCACGACGGTCCCGCTTCGAGCGGCGACTACATCAGCTGCAATCTCGCGTTTAAGAACGGCGCGGTCGAGCTCTCCAGCTCGAAGGAAGAAGTCATCCGCCTGCGTCCGGTGCTGAGCTTCCGCGACGGCCGAATTGAAGACTTCGACAAGGCTCTCAAAGGCGTTAAGGCCGGCGAGACCCGCGAAGCCACGGCCAAGATCTCGGCCGACGCTCCCAACGAATCGCTGCGGAACCAGGAAATCACCGCCGTCTTCGAAGTGCTCGAAGTCAAGAAGCTCGAGCTGCCAGAGCTCGATGAAGCGCTGCTCGAGTCCCTGGGCGGCTTTGCCAATGAAGGCGAGCTTCGCGATGCGATCAAAGAAGACCTGACTCGCCAGCTCGAATATCACCAGCAGCAGGAAGCCCGCCGGCAGATCACCGGGCTGCTCACGGCCAGCGCCACCTGGGAGCTGCCGCCGGACCTGTTGCGTCGGCAATCGCGCCGCGAACTCGAACGAGCCGTGCTCGAACTTCGTCGCAACGGCTTCAGCGATCAGGAAATCCGCGCCTACGAGAACGATCTGCGTCAGAACAGCATGGCCTCCACCGCCAAGGCGCTCAAAGAGCATTTCATTCTCGAACGGATTGCTGAAGACCAGAGCATCGAAGCCGAGGCCGACGACTACGATGACGAAGTCCGCCTGATCGCCCAGCAGAGCGGCGAAAGCGCGCGGCGCGTGCGGGCTCGCCTGGAGAAGGGCGGCCTGATGGATGCTTTGCGAAATCAGATCATCGAACGCAAAGTAATCGAGCTCGTGCTCTCCAAAGCCACGTTCAAGGATGTGCCGTACAAGCCCGAGGGAGTCGAGACCGAAGCCATCGAGCAGTCGGCTGGTGGTGACGAGCCGGAAATTCCCGAGGCCACCAGCGCCGGCGAGGCCGAGCCGCTGAAGCAAGCGAAGGACCGAGAATAATTATTAACCGCGGCGCACCCGCGTCAGCCCAGGCCGCACGGAGGCGGTTGTCGATGCGATTCATTTTCCCGACCTCGACCGCCGCGGGTCGGGTGCGATAATTCCCGAAGTGGAGCCCCGCTGAGTGCGACAGCGCGCAGCGGCCGTTCCGCCGGATAAGCGAAACTGAGGATCAACGCAACATGTCATATCGCGACTACCAGCGCCAGCGGCAGATGACGCTTGGCGATCTGCTGCTGGAGAATCGCATCATCCTGCTGCAGGGCGAGATTCACGACGGCAACGCCAACGAGCTCGTCATGAAGCTGCTCTACTTGCAGAGCGAAAACCGCCGCAAGCCCATTCACTTCTACATCAACTCACCAGGCGGCAGCGTCACGGCCACGCTCGCCATCTATGACACGATGCAGATCTGTTCGTGTGAAGTGGCGACGTACTGCGTCGGCCTGGCTGCCAGCGGCGGCGCCGTGCTGCTGGCCGGCGGAGCCAAGGGCAAGCGGTTCGCCCTGCCCCACGCCAAGGTGATGATCCACCAGCCGTACGGCCAGGTGGGCGGACAGGTTTCGGATATCGAAATTCAAGCCGACGAAATCATCAAGACCCGCGAAGTGCTCAACAAAGTGCTGGCCGATCACACCGGCCAGCCGATCGAACGGATCGCCAAGGACACGAATCGCGACTACTACATGAACTCGCAAGAGGCGAAGGCCTATGGCGTCGTCGACGAAATCCTGACCAAGGCCCCGGTCACCACTCCGGACGAAGAGAAAGATTAACCACCGCTGCGGCGCCGCGACACCCACCGCGCGACGCGCGAGGAGATAAAGCTGCTATGCCCCTGATTCCCTACGTCATCGAAAAGAGCGGCCGCGAAGAGCGGGCCATGGACATCTATAGCCGGCTGCTGAAAGACCGGATCGTCTTTCTCGGCACGCAGGTCAACGATGAAGTGGCCAACGCCATCGTCGCCCAGCTCTTGTTCCTGCAGTCGGAAGATCCCAAGGCCGACGTCCATCTGTACATCAACTCGCCTGGCGGCAGCGTCACGGCGGGCATGGCCATTTACGACACCATGCAGTTCATCACCTGCGACGTGGCTACCTACTGCATCGGCCAGGCCGCTTCGATGGGCGCCGTGTTGCTCACGGCCGGCGCGCAAGGCAAGCGGCACGCTCTGCCGAGCGCACGAATCATGATCCACCAGCCGCTCGCCGGCATGGAAGGCACCGCCGAAGAAATCATGATTCACGCCACGGAGTTCAAAAAGGTCAAAGCCAAGCTGAATCAGATCCTGATTAAGCACACCGGCCATCCAATCGACCAGATCGAGCGGGATACAGATCGCGACCGCTTCATGACGGCCGAAGAAGCGATGGAGTACAAGTTGATCGACCGTGTGATCGAGCACATGGAAGACAAGCCGGCCGGCACGCAAGCCGCCCAGTAGAGTTGGTAGTTTCTCGATATTGTAGGTCGAAGAGAACCGCTTCAGGAGGAAGCGTTCTCGCCGGTAATGCGACGCCTCACTTCCCGCATTGGGCGTCGTGGCCGAACCGTGTTTTAGAGTTTCAAATCCGCTCCGCACGCTTTTCTGTCGCATGAGGCGAACATGAGAACGTTGCCCTTGGCCTTTGCCCTGGCGCTCGTCGCCGCTGCGCTCGGCTGCCGCACCAACACCAACGAGTTCCTCCTGGAACAAGAGTCGCGGATGTTCGAGGACGAAGTCTACGCCCTCGAAGCCGAGCTCGACGCCTGCTGCCAGGAAAAAAACTCGCTCCAGCGCGAGAACGAGGAACTGCGGCGACAAGTTGCCGGCGGTGGTGGCGGCAACAGCTATCGCGCGCCAGCGTCGGTCACCGCGCCGGCCCAATCGGGCTCGCGCGCTCCGCTGACCGAAGCGCCCCGGCTCGAAGCTCCCTCGATTGAACTTCCAGAACCAAGCAGCACGCCTCCCGATACGCTACTGCCCGGCGATCAGGAACCGGCACTCCCCGGCCCAGGTGCCGGATCGGCGCTGCGCCGCCAACCGGTCGAACTCGCCATCAATCGCCGCATGACGGGCGGCATGGACCGCGACCGGGCCGATGGAGACGAAGGCCTCATGGTGTTCGTTGAGCCGCGCGACGACGAGGGTCGCCTCACGCGCACGCCAGGCGCGGTTTCTGTCGTCGTGATGGATCCCTCAAAGACTGGCAAGGAATCGCGGGTAGCCCGTTGGGATTTCCAGGCCAACGAATTCTCGAAGCACTTCAAGAAGTCCGCCCTTGGTGAAGGCCTTGTGTACGAGCTGGATTGGCCGAACGGCCCGCCGGCAAGTCGCGACCTGATGTTGTTCGTGCGCTACATCACGCCCGAGGGCGCGAAGCTCACGAGCGATGCGCCGCTGAACATTCGGTTGGCCGGCGACTATCCGCGCGAAACCGTGGATACCGTCGTGGAAACAAAGACGCAGCCGGAAACCGCTGCGCCAGAAGCAGAACCGCAAACCGAACTCGCCGCCGACCCGGCGCAAGAAGCCTCCAGAAACGTCACTGTCGCCGGCCAGGCGGAGCCTCGTTCGCGAGCCCTGATCGGCCCGCGCGAAGCCCGGTCAAATCGACCTGAGTGGAAGCCGTTCCGCTGAGGGCCGTGAGCACTATGGATCGGTGCCACCGGCGGCCGTACTCGGCTCACCGGTGCTCCGTCATTTACCCCCTACTCCCCTGCCCTTACCTTCAACCTCTCTGCCTCGTCTCCTCTGTGTCTCTGTAACTCTGCGGCTCTGCGTTAAGATTCTCGCGGCACTTGATTGCTCAGTGCACCCGCTGCCCTGGCTTGGCCCCACTGTCCGGATTGAGCAAATAAATCTCCGTGCCGCCGGCGCCGGCCGCCACGACCATCCCCTCGCTCACTCCGAACGTCATCTGCCGCGGGGCAAGGTTCGCTACCACGATCACCAGCCGGCCGATCAGTTTCTCTGGCTCATAGGCGCTCTTGATCCCCGCGAACACGGTGCGCGTGTTGTCGCCGCCTAGCGAGAGCGTGAGCTTCACGAGTTTCTTTGCCTTGGGCACTTCCTCGGCGTTCATCACCCGGGCCACGCGCAGATCGACCTTCGTAAAGTCATCGATCGAGATCACGTCCGTCACGAGCGGTTCGGCTTCGAGCGCGGCTCCACTATCAGCTTCGGGTGCCGCGGGAGCCGTGTCGCTCGTCGGCGGAGACTGTTCATCGGTCACTTTCGGTTCCTCTTTACTGGCTTCGATCATCGCTTCGAGCTGTGCCGGCTCGACGCGCTTGATCATGTGTTTGAATTCTTTAATCTTCACGCCCACGAGCGGCTTGCCGACGTCTTCCCAGCGACTGACCCCCTGCCCCAACAGTTCTTCGGTCTGGTTTCTCAGACTCGGCAGCACCGGCGCCAGGTAAATCACGAGCTGCCGAAACAGGTTCAGCGAAATCGTGCAGGCGTTCTGCAGTTCCACCGCTCGGGCCGAGTCGTTCTTCAGCTTCCACGGCGCGGCGTTGTCGACATATTGGTTCGCCTTGTCCGCGAGCGCCATGATCAGCCGCATCGCTCGGTTGTAGTCGCAGGCTTCATAAGCCGCGGCGATCGCCTCACCTTCGGCAGCCGCAGAGGCAAACAACCCGCCATCGTCGGGATACGTCGGCGACAGACCCACGTGCTGAATGAACTTGGCCGTCCGGCTGGCGAGGTTCACCACCTTGCCCACCAGGTCCGAGTTTACCTTGCTGACGAACTCGTCGCGGTTCAGGTCCAAATCGTCGAGCCCCGGGCCGAGCTTCGAGGCGTAGTAGTATCGCAAGTAGACTGGATCGAGATGATCGGCGTACGTCGCCCCACGGACGAACGTTCCCTTTGACTTCGACATCTTCTCGCCGTCGACAGTCAGGAACCCGTGCACGTGAATCTTGGTTGGCAGGTTGAACTCCGCCGTCTTCAGCATTGCCGGCCAGAACAGCGTATGGAAGTACGTGATGTCCTTGCCGATGAAGTGATGCACTTCGGCTTTCCCGCCGCGCCACCAGTCGTCGAGCTTCTGCCCGTGCGTCTTGCACCACTGGGCTGTCGAAGCGACATACCCAATCGGCGCGTCGAACCAGACGTACCAGTAGTTGCCAGGGCTGTCCGGAATCTCAAAGCCAAAGTACGGGGCAGGGCGAGAGACGTCCCAGTCCCGTAGTGGGTCGCCCAGAAAATGCCCGGCCAGGTAATTCGCGATCTCGCGCTGCAGGTGTTCGCCCGACTGCGTCCAATCCTGCAAAAACCCATGCAACTGCTCGATCTGCACAAACAAGTGATCGGCCGACCGCATCTCGGGCGTGGTGCCCGAAAGCGTGCTCTTGGGATTGATCAAGTCGGCCGGTGTGTATGTCGTGCCGCACTTGTCGCAGCTATCGCCGTACTGGTCGGGCGATTTGCAGTTGGGACAGGTGCCTTTTACAAACCGATCCGCCAGGAACGTGCCGGCCTTCACGTCGTAAAGTTGCGTGACTTCCTTTTCGTGCACGAGCCCCGCCTTGCGGAGCTTGGCCCAAAACTCTCCGCACAGCTCGCGATTCTCGTCGCTGTGGGTGCTGCCGTAGTTGTCGAACTCGATGTGAAACCTAGCGAAGTCCGCGATGTGGGCCTCGCGCATGTCGGCGATCAGGGCCTCTTCGCTGCGCCCTTCCTGGCGAGCGCGGATCATGATCGCCGTGCCGTGCGTGTCGTCGGCACAGATATATATGCATTCGTTGCCACGCAGCTTCTGGAACCGGACCCAGATGTCGGTCTGGATGTACTCGACCAGGTGCCCGAGGTGGATGTGCCCATTGGCGTAGGGCAGGGCGGCGGTCACCAGGATGCGGCGTTGGGCCGGCGAGGCGGAGAGAGTTTTCGGATCTGCCACGGGCTGTTTCTTATCGTGTGTGCGAGAGAATACGCGGATTCCTTTACGCGAAGCGAACATTGTAACCGGCTGACCCTGTTTTCGTGAGCCCCGGATTCAAGCTGCCTCGCAGGGTTGTCGAACGCCAAGACGCAGCAGGGCAGGGGAAGAGTTTTTAACACAGAGACACAAAGGAACTGAGACACAGAGATAGAGGACGAACGGCGGCAAATGTTCACGCCTGCTTTCTAACTGCAGTCCCCTTTTCCTCAGTCCCCTTTCTTCCTTGCGTCTTGGCAACTCTGCGCCTTTGCGTTTCACGACCCTGCCAGTCAGCTATCCGTGTCTCTGGACCGCTGTGTCCCTGTGTTAAGTTCCGCCCGACCCCGCCAACCTGCTCTTGACGCCCTCAGACGAAATGTCTTATCCTGCCTCAGACAGTTCATCTGAGCGGAAGGAGCCCCCGCGTGTCACCGCAGAATCTACGTCTCACGGATGCCGAGTTCGCGGTCATCGAGCCGCTCTGGGAGCATGGCCCCCAGACGATCCGCCAGCTCACCGCCAGACTCTATCCGGCCCAGTCCACTTCGGACTATGCCACGGTGCAAAAGCTGCTAGAGCGGTTGGAAGCCAAGGAATGCGTGGAGCGCGACCGCCAGCAGACGCCGCACGTATTCCGCGCATCGATCGAGCGCGAAGCCCTGATCGACGATCACCTGCAGCAAATCGCCGACCGGCTTTGCGAAGGCTCGCTTGTCCCGGTCCTGAACCAGCTCGTGCAGCGCGTTTCGCTCTCGAAGGCCGAACGCTCGGCCCTGCAAAAGCTGCTCGAACAGCCGCATTCGCAGTCAAGCTCCAGCGCCAAGTCCCGGAGGAAGCGGTCATGATCAGCACGCTCCTGGAGATCGGGCTCTCAAACGCGGTGGTCGCCTCGCTCCTCGCCGTCGTGGCGTTTGTCGTGACCAGGCGTATGCGCCCGCAGTGGGCTCTGGCCATCTGGCTGCTTGTGCTTGCCAAATTGCTCATGCCGCCCCTGTGGACCGTGCCGCTTGCTTCGCTGCGAGCACCTGCGCCTGCCGAAGAGCCGGCCGAGTTCGTCTCCTGGACCCAGGCTGAGCATCCCGTTGCTTTTTCGACGGAAGCGAGCGTCGTGGTAGCCGATGCTCAGCTCGAGCCGCTCCCGATCACAGAAGCAGTGGTCGAACCGCCAACCACGACCATTTCTTTCCCTACTCTGGTGCTCGCCGCCTGGGGCTTCGGCACGGTGTGTTGGAGCGTCCTGGCTGTGCGGCGTATTCGTGGCTTCAGCACGCTGCTCAAGCACACACGACCGGCGCCCTCAGCGCTGCAAGCGGAGATCGACTCGCTGGCCGCCGAGATCGGCCTCCGCCGCGCGCCTGTGCTGCGCATCACCAAGCGCCGGATCGCGCCGCTCGTCTGGGCGTTCACTCGCCGCACGACGATCCTGCTGCCGGCTGCGCTCGTGAAGCAACTTTCGCCCGATGAACGCAGGGCCCTGCTGCTGCACGAACTCACCCACCTGCGGCGGCGCGATCACCTGGC
>JBGSKX010000009.1:0-33194 GCA_041741015.1 Pirellulales bacterium | reverse complement strand
CTTCGCCAGCGCAACCGCAGCAGCGGTTCTTGCGATGGTGCTTACGGCCGTGGCAGCGGTGCTTGCCGAAGCAGCCGTGGCAACGCTTGCGGGCGTGGCGTCCGCCACAGTCCGAACCACCACAGTCGCTGCCGCCGTCACAAGCGGGGGCGCCACCGCAATCACAACCGCCACAACCGTGGTGACGGAACAGACCGGCCGAAGCCGACTTCTCGCTGCCGACAAGCGACAGGCCGACGATCGCGAAGAACAGCGCGATCCCAAAAACCAACGTGCGATTCATCAGAATCCTCCTACAGGTATACCGGAACTTACAGGGTCCGTAATTAAGACAACGGTTGCCGTCGCTTGTTCAGCTCCCAACCGAGACGGCAAATCGGCTGGGCGGCACCTTCGAGACTTTTGACCGACCGCCGCCCCGCTTCCATCTAGAAAGCACTGCGAGCAGTCGTCGTTTTCCCGTGTTTCGTAAGCTTTACTGGTTAGCAAAAGTCTTCCGGATGCACAGTCTAGGATGACCAAGGTATCACGGTGGGTCCTGCTGTCAAGCGGCAACAGGATAATGTGCGAGCCTTGCGGTGTGTCGGAGTTCTGGGCAGCGATTAACGCCCTTTGGCTGTGCACAACCATAGGACAGCATTTCCGCGTGTCCACCTTGCTGAAGCGCAAAAAACAAGGGAACTTCGAGCCAACGGCTCAAAGCTCCCTTGATGATTTCCGCTAACTTACTGACGAGCCACGGCTTAGGCCGTTCTCAGCATGACCGCTATAGAGGTTATCATCTGAAATTCTGCTATTAACCGGCCGCGAGCTAGCGGACCGTCGCGTCGGGGACTGCCGCAGATTCAGGGTTTTCGGCTGTCATCGCGCCTTGCTCACCAAGTCGACGAGCAATCTCTTCCTCGGCCGCCTGCTGCTTCCGCATCATGTCCTCCGGATCCTCAAAGTTCAGGATCACCGGAGGCATGTCCGGAAACACGCGGGTTGCCATGCCCGAGATCCGCCAGTCACTCCCCTGTTTCTTGAGCATCCAGACCACGCGGTCCGTGCGGGGGCGGCCGTCGGCATCAAGATCGGTCCAATCGGTGCCCACCTGGGCAGCTTCGCCTTCGATCTCCGACTCTAGGACTTTGTAGCTCGCCGTTTCACTGCCTGGCGGAGCCACGACGATCTCCATTTCCGTCGTCTTCTGTCGAGCCAGATCCGTCAGCAGCAAAGAGGCTTGCTTATCGTCGCCATTCTTGACGGCCGCCAGGAATTGGCTGATCGCAGCCTCGGGTCCGCCGTCGGCGCTCGCGCCACCGTTGCTTGAGCCGCACCCCGACAACATCAATCCCGCGATCAACAGCGCGGCCCAACCGAACTTACGCACCACCATTTCCTGCCTCCTTGCACGGATCGCGGGGTCAACTGCGAGATGAACTGAGTCTGGAACATACGCGCGAGCTTCCCCGAGCGCGGGGCGGAGTCTCCCAGGATCGCCGACTGCCGTCAAGATGAACTCGGCGCGGCAGCTAGCGGTCGATGTGCCAGCGGTGGATCAGCCCGCACGCAGACCGCGATCGAATGCATCCTGATCGCGGCTGTACAGAGCCAGCACCGATTCGAACCGTTCGCCGGAGATCGTCCAGCTCGGCTCTTCATCGGTGTAGGCGTTGCAGTGCGCGACCATCAAGCGGTACATGAACTTGAACAGGTGACGCGGCACGCGCAGGCCGCGGAAGGCGTCGACCAGTCGCCGATCGCTAATCGCCGGATCGAACAGGTCGCGCAGCGAGGGCGAACTGCCCGGCGCCGCGCAAGCCTTCAGTCGGGCCGAAGCCACGTCGTACAGCGCTTCGCCGGTCCATTCCAGCGAGGGCACCATGTTCTGCTTGTCGAGTCGAGCCCGCTGATAGAAATCGCGATCTTCGCGATCGATGTACTGCGAAAGCTCGATCGGCAGCAGCAGCTTGAAGCCCATTCCCGGGTGCTTGAGAAACTTGTTGTCCAGCATCGGCCACAGCAGGGCCCGCATCTGATCCACCGATCCGTTGATCAGATGCGGCTCATCGACGCGGTCGACCAGGACGACGATCCCCTGGAAACCGAGCGACTTGAGAATTCCCTGGAACTTGGCGAGTAGTTCGTAGCGATCATCAGTGCGCTGCTTTCGCGGCAACGGCTGACCAGCCAGGTCGACCGAGCGCATGCGGCCCAGGATGCGGCGCAACTGATTGGCCGAGTGCTTGCCGACGCGGACGTTTCGAGTGATCTGCGAGGCCTGCCAGAACCGGTGGACGAACCGAAACAGCCAAGGGAGCCAGACCGCGGCCACGGCCAGGTAAATCCAAGGAGATTCGAGCCATGTCCAGCGGCCGAGATACGCCATCAGGCCCACGGCGGTGGCGGTGCCGACGAGGCCCAGAGCCAGATCCCATTGCGAAAGCCAGGCATGATATCGCAGCTTCCGGCGAAGCCGATGCCAGCGGCCGCGCTTCGTTTCCGAGGTGGACTGGTCGTAGCAGGCCGCCAGCAGCAGCAAGTCGCGAGCCTGGTGGCGGTCAAGCGATTTGAGCTCGGCAATCTCGAATTCATTGGTCGGCGGATCGGCCGTTTGCTTTGACTCGAGCACGCGATCCACCAGTCCGGTGACGCCCAGCGAGAGGATCGCATCCATGTGGTCCCACAGTTTCCAGTCGGCCAGCACTTTATCGGCGCGGCGACGACGCGCTCCGAACCGATCGCGAAAGCGGTCCAGAAACGGATTGAAGTCGTCGTACTCGATCACGAACACCCGGGCGTGCGGATGGGTGCGGTTATGGTCTGCCAGGTGCCGGACGATCTGCAATCGCATGGCCGTTTTGCCGGCACCTTTTTCGCCGAACACGATGGACGTGGCCGGTTCATTGGGGTCGCCGTAGATCTTGTCCCACGTCGGATGATGCGTGCTCGCGATACAATGGTCCTTGAAGACCGGATCGGTCTGCGCATCTTCCTCGGCGAAGGGATTGGTGCGAATGCCGTGATGTTCGAGAAACTGCTGGGTCTTCATTGTGGTCGATTACTTCTTTTGAAGTCCCTCGACCATCTCGACAAAGGCTTTCTCGTTGGCTGCCACGGTTTTTTCGGGACCATAGAATTTCAGGAAGTAGTTGCCCGCGCCGCCAGTTTCAATAATTGCGGCGAGCATCCGGTAGTTGGGCCGCTCGACGGCCGGGGCAACAGGTCCGCGCTGATCCTTGTAAGTGCCGGACATGTCAACCACATGCACGTTGAGTCCGCTGGTCGTGGTTTTCTTGACGGTGGCCTTTTCTTTGGTGCTGCCGCCATCGGGCTGTGAGAATTGGGCGTACCAGCGATCGATGTTGGCGTCCACGCTGCCGCCGGCGGCCATAATTGTGAAGCGACCGTCGGCCTTGTCACCTGCGGCCGCGGGAATGGCGAATTCGTGCTCGACGATCCGCGTCTGGGGTGCCTTTCGGACCCACGACTCGGGAGCCTTGAGTTCGAGCTTACCTGCCGCCAATTCAATCTGGGCCGGGTTGTCTTGAGCGAGAGCCGAACCGGCAATAACCAGTGCCAGTGCGGCGGCGACTAATGTGTGTACATGCATCGCGAGGTCCCTATGTGGGGTGCGTAAACAATGTGGAGCGTGAGAAAAGTGCCGCGGCGGCAAGTTTCCCCAACTTATCCGCCCCGGCATCCGCGTCAAATCACCTGGCCACCTTACTGGGCCGCGGCAGCCGGATCGGCCGACTCGGTCGTAGGGCTTGTTTCCGTCGATGTCATCTGGGACCTAAACACCAGCAACAGGACGATGATCAGGATTACCGCGATCGCCAGCAGCACGCCGCTGGTCATCAAACTTACTTCATTTCGTCGCCGACGCTTGCGAATTGCCTGCGGCAAGGGAGAGGCCGACCCATCGGTGGCCTGCGGGGGGGACGTCGGAGCGACATGCTGCACGGCGAGTCCTTGAGGCAGGCTGGGCATCGTCTCGGCTGGTGAGCCTGCGGGCGTTGGTACCAGCGGCGCGGTCAGCAGACCACGAAGCTCGGAAAAGACGTCTGCCGCACTTCGCCATTCCTCCCAGCCCGCCCTCCACACGAGTGAACTGGCACCCACTCGGCCGTCGCGCACCCAGTTCCGCATGATCTCGCCCGATGCGGGACCAAACTGCCCACCGGTAGCTGGCCGCACGTACCAGACGGCGGATGGAGATTCGGCGATCGGATCAGGCTTAGAACCGGGAGTCGTGGACGGCGCGACCGCTTGCCCGCCGGCGGCGGCCTGACTGCGAACGGAAATGGCCGGAGATTCGGCGGGCTTTTCGGGCAAAGTCGCGATTTCGATACTGACGTTCCCCACGTCGGTCGTGTTGGACGCGTCCTCAGCAGGAACGACGACACGTTCGCCACACTGGGGGCAAATCGCACGTTTACCGGCGAGAAAGCTTTTGACGTGAAGTTTGTGCCCGTTGGGACACAAGAATTTAATGCCCATCCGTCCGTCCGAAGTGATTTCGTCCGCTCTGCCAGCCAAGATCGGCTCCGAGCTCCTGGTGAGGCCGAGAATCCCGGCCAGAATGCCCATTATATACCGCGAGTGGCTCAATCCGAGAGCGACGAGGTCAATCCGAATGTGCTCGATGCCCCGGCCTAACCGCCACAGCCCTACCAGGGGGCTCCCCGCTTGTCCATCGTGACCTAGAAAAATGCAGTATTTTTGAAGAGGAACTTGATTGTTCCTGCGAGCTAGTCAAACTACATACCAGGGTACCGCGCGGCCTTGGTGCACATAGCCGCACGAACGTGCAAGTATTTTTGGGGACACCAGGTGATGCAGCACCACGACGATGAAGGTCCGCTGGAAATTGCGCTGGTCGGCGATCTGACCGACAACGAAGTCGAACTTACCGACAAGCTTCTGTCCGTCGAGCCTGGCGGACAATGCACCCTGTTCATCGATTCGCCTGGCGGCAGTCCTTACTGCGCCATGTCGCTGATGACACTGATGCTCGTCCGCGGCGTGCGGGCCACGGGCATCGTCACGGGTGAATGTTCGTCAGCCGCCCTGTGGCCGTTTGCCGCCTGCGTCCGCCGGCTGGTGACGCCCTACAGCGTGCTACTCTTCCATCCCATGAAGTGGCAGAGCGAAGAGCACGTGGGCCTGGCCGAGGCCGCAGAATGGGCTCGCCATTTCGGCAACCTGGAAACCGACATGGATGCCCTGCTCGCCGAGCTCTTCGGCCTGCCGCGGGCTGAAATGGAAAAGTGGATCAAACCGGGCCGATACGTCTCGGGTCGCGAGCTAGCCGACGCTGGTCTGGCGGAGTTGATCGATCTGCACAAGTTCCGGATGAAGCCGACGAACATTCCGGTTGCAGCGCGTCCGAAGCGGAAACGCGTGCCAGCGTCGACATCGGAGCTGATTCGTCCGGCGGCCCAACGTCGCGAACGCAGCTAGGCATTAGCTGCGATATCCCTCGTGACACGTCGTACACGACTGGCCGATTTCAGTCGCGCTTGTCCGTGCGCGATCGTACGAGCCGTCCAGCGTTGAGGCGCGCAACGAACCGGCGTGCTGCTGCATCGCTTTGGCGTATTCGAGATACGTCTCATCGTCAGCAAACTCGTATCCGGCGCGAGCGATGATCTCTGCCAGTGCCGCGACGATTTCGGCCTCGTGGAGCACGGAAGCCGAGCTTTCCGCGAAGGTCTTCTCGTTGGCGATGCCCGGCGTGATGTGCTGCTCTTGAGCTTCTTCGATCCGTTGCATGAGCAGTGTGCGGTCGGCAATTTGGGGCCAATTGGCTTCGCCGGACTTTGCGGCCGGGGCCTGCGATCCACCGCGCACGAGAAGTTGTAACTCGTCCGCTCTGGTGCGAGCGTCATTCAAAGCCGCATCCGAAGCCACTTTGCAATTGTTGCTCGCGCGGCCGAGCTGATCACGCAAATCCGCGGCCTCTGCCTTCCAGCGCACGCGGCCATCGTACTCGGCAACGATTCCCAGCATTGCCGCTAGAACTCCCAACTCACGCCGAGCCGCCTGATACTCACCGCTCTTGAAACGCGTGGGATTCTCGATGGCGGCAGCCAGCTTGGGCAGCCGGGCTTTGATCTCATCTTCGAGCGCCTCGGCCGTGATCAGCTTCGACCACGTGCTGGGGCCGGTCGGCGAGGCAGCGGCTGGAATTCCTGGTTGCGGTATTTCCGCATCCGCGGAACGCGGCCCAGGCCGCTCGCCGTTCAGCTTTTCTCGGGCGTCAGAAAAGAATATGTCGACGGTGCTCGGCGCGAACTCGGGACGCTTGGCTCGACGGCCTGCTGGCGGTGCGGCCATGAGCGTCCCCAGCGCGAGTGCAAGTGTAAACAGCGCCAGCAAGAGGGGCAATGTCGCGCGTTGACGTTTCGTTTGCATGGGTGCCATCCTGGCAATTATGGTTTGCGACGCCCCGGGTGACAAACGAGCGGTGCGCGGGTCGGCGGCCGGCAACGTATAATTGCAGACATGCACGCCACTCCGCGATCCACTCGCCGCGAGTTCCTCACCGGTCAGGCCGCGGCCGATGCGCTCGTGCAGTTCGATGTGGGCGGCGGGCCGCCGCTCGCCAATCCCGAATCCGAACGCTATCTCGTGCATGTGTCGCGCCGCGCGATGGCCTGCACTTTCGAAGTGTTCCTGAACGCCGGGCAGTATCCCGCCGGCAATGCGGCTGCCCTCGCGGCACTGGACCTGGTGGACCGACTCGAAGACCAGCTCTCGATCTATCGAGAATCGAGCGAGATCAGCGAACTGAATCGTCGAGCTGCATTTACACCGGTCGAACTTGAACCTCGACTGTTCAATCTGCTGGAACTGGCCCAACAGTTGCACTCTCAGACGGGCGGCGCGTTCGACGTGACTGCAGGACGGCTGTCGCAAGTCTGGGGTTTCACGCGCCGCCGCGGCGAAGTCCCCCCCACCGAGGTGCTCGCCGAGGTTCTGGCCTGCGTCGGCAGTCAGCATCTTGGGTTCGATCGCGAGCGGTGTACCCTTTGTTTTCTGCAACCCGGCTTGGAAATCAACCTCGGCAGCATTGGCAAGGGCTACGCACTCGATCGCTGTGCACAACTTCTGGACGCGGCCGGCATCAATGACTATCTGCTCCATGGCGGCAACAGCAGCGTACTGGCGCGGGGCTCGCATGCCGGCCGCACGGACCCTGGCTGGTGCGTGGGTGTGCGCAATCCGCTCCGACCCGACCGCCGCCTCGGGCACCTCATTCTGCATGACAAAGCGTTGGGAACCTCCGGCTCGGGAACGCAGTTTTTCCTGCACGAGGGGCGGCGACTGGGACACATTCTCGACCCGCGCACCGGCTGGCCGGCCGAAGGCGTGCTCTCGGTCAGCGTGGTTGCCGCTACGGCCGCGGAAGCGGACGCCCTGGCCACGGCGTTTTACGTGATGGGTCCGGAAGCGGCCCGATCCTACTGCGAGCGACACGCTGAAGTGGGATTCGTGATGTCTTGCCCTGGCGAGCGGGCTGGTTCGCTTGAGGTCCAGGCGATGGGCCTCGCCGATGGCTGCTGGCAACCGTTCGAGGAAGCCGCCGAGACCGGCTCGGATCGGCCAGTTTGACGTATTCCAAGGCCTATCCGCCCCGGTAGAATGCCAGCGTCAATAGGCGGGCCGCTCGATAACGCGCTGACCAGGCAAGATTTTGTTCCAGTTTCTGTTTGATCATCTGTCGTACTTCGGAATCATTGCATTCCTGGCCCTTACCGGGTTTGGCTTGCCAGTGCCCGAGGAAGTGCCGATCGTGGCTGCGGGCATCATGAGCTCCAACGGCCAACTCGATCCCTGGTGGGCCTTTCTGTCGTGCGTGATCGGCTCGGTCCTGGGTGACCACATCCTCTATGCAATCGGCTATCACTTCGGCCATTCGCTGATCTACCGGCATCCGCGCGTGGCGGCCCTGCTGCACGCGGAACGCGAAGCGAAAATCGAGCAGATGGTCCGCAAACACCAGGTGAAGGTTCTCGTTTTGAGCCGTTTCATGGTGGGAGTTCGGGCGCCGGTTTACCTGGCCGCTGGAGTACTGCGCGTACCTTTCGCCAAGTTCTTCTTCATCGACATTATCAGCGCTTCGATCGTCGTCGGCATCTTCTTTGGATTAAGCTATGCCTATGGCGAGCGGCTGACACGCTTCATCAAGCAGTCGGAAATCGGTCTGACCGTGATCGTCGTGGTCGCGGTTATTTCGGTGCTGACGTTCTTGCTGTGGCGCAGACGGCAACGCCGCAAGTTGGACGAAGTCGTGCTTCTGGAGGCTCCCAATGACGAGGTCTGCGCCGTTGGAGCTCGCGAAACCAAGGACCTGTAGGATTCGCTGTCAGCTTGTCGCGTTCGTGGCGGCCGGACTGTGGTTTTTTCCCGCAATCACGTCACACGCTCAGCAGGCTGAGCGCATCGGGCCCAGCCGCATCAATGCCGCCCGGCTGCGGTGGTTTCAGTACAAACTCGTGGCCGGTCGCATCCTGGCCACCAGCGCGTACCCCGAGGGGATGAACATCTCGTTCGGCCCATCGACGACCGATACCAAGCGGCGCGAGCACTTGCAGCTGTTGATCCTGGAAGACCGGGCCAGCATCCGTTACGAGTTGGCTGGTGACGGTGAACAACTCTCGATTCAGCTAGCCGAATCGGGCGAATTCTCGATCCGACGCACGCGACGGGAACCGCCGTTCACGTTGCGTTTCACGCAACCGCCGGACAAGCCGATGTCGCTGGTGGTGCAGCAGGACGGCAAGACCCAAGAGGTTGTGGGCCCCAGTTTCTGGCATCTGTACCTCGCCGCGCCCGAACTGGTCAGCCAGGAACTGGTGCCGTATCTCGAAACGCTCCGTCCTGCCTGGCAGCTCGTGGCTTCCGGCGAACAGCTCGAACGAAACCTGATCCAACGAGCACAGCAGCCCCTCGCGCACCGAGGCGAACAGTGGCGATCGCTCGTGCAGCGGCTGGGCAGCACGAATTTCGCCGAACGCGAGGCCGCCCAACGCGACCTGGCGGCCAGCGGGCAGGTCGTGCTGCCGTTCCTGGAGGACCTGGAGCGCGGACAGCTCGACGCCGAGCAAGCGGCCAGAATTGAGAGGCTGATCACGAACCTTCGCGTCAACTACGAAGACACGGCGGACCGAGTGGCGAACTGGCTGATCGGCGACGTTTCGATCTGGCTGTCGCTGGCCGAGCGTCCGGAACTTGCCAAGCGAGTGGCTGCCAGACGCCAGCTGTTGGCGCTCACGGGCGAGGCGACCGAGTTTGATCCGGACGGAGACGATGCGACGCGCACCCAACAGATTGCAGCGTTGCGCCGGCGGCTTTTACCGCTGCATCCGGACCTCCTGCCGGACTCGTCAGTCCCACCACCATCGCTCGAGCGATAAATTTGCGGGAGCGCCCAAGCTCGCGCGCTGAGCCGCAAGCGTGCCTTGCTTGTCAGTCCGCAGCTTGTCGGCGCTCACCTGGCGCCAAGCCTCGACGCGGACGCCGCCGCTGACGCCGACCACTAAATGCCGGCCGCCGATCTTGCGATGATTGATCACGGTTTCCACTTGTCGCGGCGCCGGGTTGAGTGCGACCGCGTATTGCTGCGGATCACCAAAGCAGGTCAGGTGCCAGCCCGCTCGCTCGGCGAGGCCTTCCTGTTGAATGAGGGCCGACACCAAAGCCAGATCGAATATGTTCTGCAGGTCGGCGTAGACCGGGTACTTCTGGGCGAGCGCTGCATAACGCGCGGTGAAGTTGCTGGCGAACTGCTGGTTCGTCTGGCTCGAGGCGCCCGTATGCACGCGCTTGCCGAGCTGAGTCAGGAATTCGTTCTCGCTGAGAACTTGCACGCCCTGACCGCGGATTTCGAACGCATCGCGATTGGTCGAGGTTGCCACCGTTTCATAGTTCATGGTGAACCACCACCGCAGCACGTCGAGCGCCGGTGGCGCTTCGCCCGGCTTCACGCGCACCAGATCGAGATAACCCGGTACCTCCGCGATGCCGCGTTCGAGTCCCATCCCGATCAGTTTCATGTGGTAGTCGGCCGCCACGATCACCCTGGCAACGCGAGTCCGCTCGTCGATGCCGCTGATCACGATATCCTGCAGGCCCATCGCATCGCGAAGCTCTTTAAGCCAGGCTCCACGCTGGCTCGGCTTGAGCGGAGTGTCGCGCGTGCGATCGGCAACGGCTCGCGTGCGGGCCAGACCCTGTTCGGTCGGATCGATCGAGCAGGTGAATGTCGCCTGGGGCGAGGTGCGGGCATGTCGCAAGAGCACGACCAGATCGTCAAGTTGCACGACCGGCCGCCCAGACTTGACGCTCACGCTGCGACCTTCGCTATCGACCTGCCACGGCCCCGCTGGTCCTGCGACGACGATTTCGCCCGACTCGGGATAAACGAGCACGAACTGGATACGCTCGAGACCGGCGAGATTGCGCATGGTGTCGTCAGGCGCGCGTCCGGCAGCGAGCGAGAGTTGGACGTGCTTCTCCAGTCGCGTGAGCGAAACCTTGCGAAGCCCGCTCGAAAGGCGAGGATCAAGATTTCCCGTGCGCTCGAGCGCGGCCAGTCGCGCGGTGGCAAGACCCTGCGGTCGCTGGACCTTGACGGCGCGGCGCAACACGCCGGCTGCGTCGACGTAGACACCGTTCTGAAACTCGGAGATCGAACCTGGCCCACCGACTTCATCCCAGGTTGGCGGTCGGACGGTGGAAACAATCAAGTCGATGAGCGAATCGAAGTCTGCCTGTGAGCCGCCGCCGGCAACACCGCCCGAGTGCTCGCGGATGCGGGTGATGACAGCCGTTCGGGTACGGTCGTCGCTGACGGTCAACAGCGAATGGAGCGATTGATCGCGACCGCCGGCTGCAGCCTGGGCTTCGGAAAGGCGCGCGAGCCAGGCATCACGCGTGGCCGGATCAGCAATCGAATGCGCGGTCTGCAAAGCAGGAGCGAATTCACCCGTGGCAAGCTGGGCGGTGAAAAGTTGTTCGTCGGGCGGCGTCGCAAGGCATGCACCTGGCCCAATGGCAAAGGCAGCGATCAGCGGAGCCAGGCAAAACCAGAAGGATGTCCGCTGCAATTGGCGCGCAGTCAGCGTCAGCATGAGAAGTAACTCCCCGTTCCGAGGGTGAGAACCGCCGGGAAATGATGCGGCCGGAGTTCAAGCTCCCACAGCCGCGGAGGGAAGTCAAGAAAAAGGCGCGCCGCCAAGAAAACAACGGCCCGCCCAAGCTTCTGCTCAGGCGGGCCGTCGTAATCTGCACTGTCAAGGAGACCGCTTCAATACTTCGCGGATGCTCCGCTGTGGCAACTAGCCACCGCAACCGCAGCTCGGTTCGACCGGGGCACCGCAGCTCGGCTCGCAAGCCGGAGCACAGCAGGTGGGCTCACAGCAGCTCTTCTTGCAGCAGCCGTGACGGTGGAACAGGCGGCAACGGTGACGGCAGCACTTGGGAGCGCAGCACTTGGGAGCGGCACAGCACGAGGGTTCCGGAGCACAGCAAGTCGGTTCCGGAGCACAGCAGGTCGGCTCGCAAGCCGGAGCACAGCAGCTCTTCTTGCAGCAGTGACGGTGGAACAGGCGGCAACGGTGACGCTTGCACTTCGGCGCACAGCACGAAGGCTCCGCACAGCAGCTCGGTTCGGGCGCACAGCAGGTGGGCTCGGCCGGGGCGCAGCACGACGGTTCGGGCGCACAACACGAAGGCTCACAACAGCCGCCGAACAGGCGGGCTTCCGCTTGCGAAGCGGAAAGCACAAACAGGCCGGCGAGCAGCAGGGCCGGCAACACGATCCGGGATTTCATCGACGGAACTCCTAAACAGATACTTTCGGGGATGTCACATCTTCCATGGGCCGCACGGCAAACTAGGGCCTCTGGCGCAGTATGTCGCGATTTATTCAGGCCAGGCCGTTACAGCTTTACGAGGATCCCTCAGCGGGATAGCCTCGCTGATGGTTATCGTCGACCCAAGTGACAGCACTTAGTTCGTCTTCGCATTTCTCCTAAACTTCCGGGGCAAAAGCGTGCGAGCAAGCGGGATCTAGCGGATATGCCGCACCTGCGTTCTGGCCGTCCGGCGGCCACAACCTCCCACCATCAGGGGACTTGCGCTATTCGGCGGCCGCTAGATTCGCCACCGGCGGCAAAACCCCAACCATGCGATAAAGAAGTCGGGATGGTTCCGGCGGTTGGCAGAATTGAAATGCCTGTTGCGGCCTAGAGTTTCAGGACGTGACGGGGGTTCCACGTGCGCCACTGCCCACAGCGACGATGCGCGCCCCCGGTTTCTGCTCATTAGCAGGCGCAGGAGAGTGGGGTAAGGGGCAATGTCGCGTAATCAGCTCGAGCTAACGGCCATCTACTCCAAGCTGGCCGGCGATCCCGTGCTAGTAAATCTCATCGCGGAGTTCGTCGCGGAGCTCCCCACCAGGGCGATCCGCTTGCGACGGCAACTGGCCGACCAGGACTGGACGGCCCTCATGCGCACCGCTCACCAACTAAAGGGCGCCGCCGGCAGCTACGGATTCGACGCGATCACTCCTGTGGCTTCGAAACTCGAGCTGCAGATCAACCACGGCGTCGACCCCAAGGTTGTGGCAGAGACCGTCCAGGAACTCGCGACGCTCTGCCAGCGGGCCACGGCCGGTGTGCCCGTCGATGCTTGAACGGGGGAGAGTTCACCGGCTCATTGATTTGATTGCGGTGACTACTTTTTCCGCTTTTGGTCCGCCGCCATCGCCAGCGCCACCAGATACGGCACCGGCTCGCTCCCGAGGGCATTCAGCACGGTGCCACCGGCCGTGAAGACATGCGTCACGTCCGATTCCTGGCCGTACTGTTCGAGCGCCGCGCCCCCTTCGCCACCGCCGACATAAACGGCAATGCCAGCGTCCTTCAATCGCTTGAGCTCTGCGATGAACTTGCGCGTGCCCTCGGCAAATTGTGGTTCCTCGAACTTACCGAACACACCGTTGTAGAAGGCGGCGGCCGGCTTGCCTTTGTGAGCGGCGATAAACTCGCCAACTTTGGCGGAAAACAACTCGCTGGTTTTAGGACCGATGTCGAGCTGGGCGTCAGCCGGACCAATCGTGTCGCTCGCACGGCCGTCCTGCAGGATGAAATCGACCGGCAGGACGAACTCGATGCCCTTGGCACGGCCTTCGCTGATCATCCGCCGAGCTTGTTCGATCCGCTCGGGCGCGATGTAAAACGGTTTGTCGGCACTCGCGGGATCTTCGGCCAGTCCCAGCGAGAAGTGCTCGCCGTCGAGCTCCGCGGCGGCCTTCTTGAGGGCCATCGCCAGCGAGCCTGCGGTGAATACGACCTTGACCTTGCCGCGGCCGATCATCGCTTCCAGGTCGTCGAGCTTGTCGGTTTTCAAACCGCTGAAGACGACGAGTTCGCTTTCCAGGCACTTGAGCATCGGGCCGTCAAACTCGCTGGCCACGTATTTGCCGAGCGCCACACAATCCATCCCGGCCGGAACCACCGTCGTCGATGTGTCGAGACTTCCGGCCGAAAGGGCTTCGTTCACATACACGCTGGCGACCTTCGCCGCGATTTCATTCGCAAACTTGGCGAGCGGCTCGGCCAACTTCGCCAGATCGGCCGGCTTCGCTTTCCAAAGTACACGCTCGATGTCGTACTTGCGTGTGTTCTCCAGCATCAGAATGCTGCCGGGTGCGCTCGACTTGATCTGCTCGCTGATGGCGGCGGGAATGGTGAGCGAGGCTTCGTCGAGCCAGTCGGTAACGAGCGGTACTTCGCACTTCAGCAGCTCGCCGAGACGTGCCGCCACTTTGGCCAGCGACTCCTCCGGCTTACGACCGCGGTGCCCAAAGACGATCATCTTCCAGCCCTGCCGGCGTCCGTACTCAAGCGTCTCGACCATCGATCGCAAGCGGATATCACCTTCGCCGATCTGGGCGCCCGGCTTGGCGTCGACGTCTCCGCGGATCAGCACCGGTGTGCCGCTGGGGACATTCGACAGCGAATCGAGCCGCGGGATGGCCGCCAGATACTCGCGCAGGGTTCGTTCCGGCCTTTTGCCGTTTGCGTTCAGGAGGGTTTCCAGCCAGTTGAGCATCGATTCGGCGGTCACTTGCATCACGTAACTTCCTCACACACAGGGAAATCGCGCTCGTCGAGCGCGCACGGCAACATCGGCTCACCAATGTACCGGGCTGGGAACGAATTGACTATCGGCGGCCGCAGAGTGCGCGCACGCCGACATGGCGATGGAGTCAGTTCAGTAGAAGCGTGGCTACTACTCGAAGCTCGGGCCGGCTTCGCTGGCCACTGTTGCCGGCTCCGCAGGCTCGCTGGGCGGAGCCGCCGCCGAGTCTGCCGCAGGCTGCTCGGGTTCGATCAGCACTTCCGACAGTCGGGCCTCGAATTCCTGCTTCTGCAGCTCGTAAGCTTCGAGCTCAGCTTTTGCCAGGTTCTCACCGGTCAGCAGCTTCTCCAGTTTCGCCGGCAGCGTCTGGGCCAGATTCGGATCGTAGCCGATATGATAGTCCTGGATCGTGCCGTCGCGGCCAATCACGATCGTGGTCGGCAGTCCCTCGACCTGGAACACGCGATCCGTCACCTGCTCGTGATCGCGCACGATGGGCAGCACCAGGTCATGCTTTTGAAAGGCCTCCTTCACGGCGGCATTGGTCACCGTCGAGTCATCCTTACTTACGGCCAGGAAGGCGATCTGGTCGTTCTCGGCGTATTGTCCGTAGACTTTATTGAGCAACGGCAGTCCCTCGAAACACCACCCGCACCAGGTGGCCCACATGTCGAGCACGACCACCTTGCCGGCGAGTGACTGGTTGCCAAGCGCCGTTCCATCCAGAGTCAGAAACGAGTAGCTCTCGACGGGCTTGCCGAGCATCGGGTGCGGTTCGTTTGGCGGCGGCATAATCAACTTGCTGACGAGCTTCACTTCCTCGGGCAGTTCCGTTTGAAAAGCCACAGCATTGATGGAGTCGTTGATCTTTGCGCCGCGGAACTCGGCCCAGAGCCGGGCCAGTGGGAATCGCTTGCGGATCTCCTCCAGGGAAAACTCGTACTTCACCAACAGACCACTGGTCTGATCGATCCACATCACGCTCCTGCCTGCCGGGCCATCAAGCGCGATCCGCCAGCACTTGCTTCCCAGAAACTCAGAGTCCGAGAGTTGCGTGGGAGTCGATTCGCGGGCGAGCGTGGCCAGCCCCTCGGCACTGGTCAGCAATTGCAACTGCGGCATCTCGACTTGCAATTGGCCCCGCATGGCATCCCGTAACATCTCGTCGGACATGAGCGACTCGAGCGTCAGCTTCTCGGGACAATCGCGTACGAGCACCTGGCCGGGCAGCGATTGGACGACGCTCGTCAACCGTTTGCCATCTGCCACACTGGTTGTGTCAAGCGCGTGAATGCGAACTCGATTCGGCTGCTCAAAGGCCACCGAGAAAGGCAGCGAGCGAAACTCTTCTTCGGGCGCGCCGTCGACCAGGAAGCGCAATTCGCCGGCATCCTGGTAGCTTTTGGCCTCTCCGTAGCGAGCGGCCAGTTCGTCCAGTCGCTGGCGAGGGGCTTTCCCGGCGCTGGCGATGGAAAGCTTGGGGGCAGTGCCGCTGTCGCCACAGCCGATGAGCATGGAACTGGCCAGAGCGACTACGAGAGAAAGCAAGGCCGGGAAGCTGGCGGCGGGACGAGACATGGCAAGTATCCTTACAAGTGTTCGACGGGCAATCATTGACCGCGCGGGGGCCGTGCCAGGGAGGGCACGCTAAGCCGCGATTATTTGCTTTCACGCGATGCGCGTAAAGCTCGCTTCTTGACCATTTTGAATTGGGACCCCTATGATGCGCTAGCACTTCGCCTGCGCAGGCCGCCAGGCAGACTACCTGAATCACGGCGCTTCGCTCAGTTAACTACCATGCCAGCATTTCGCTACGGAACCGGTCACAGCCTCGAATTGGAGTTTGACAGTGATGCGCGCGTGACCATCTGCGATGCCCCACGGGGAAAGCCGCTCGTCGACGTGGCCGAGGCAACGCGGAAGGCACTCAACCAGCCGCTGGCATTTCCGGCACTTGCGCAGTCTGTTTTGCCGGGCGATCGGGTCGCGGTAGCCGTGGCGGGAGATGTGCCTCTAGCTGCAACGCTGGTGACGGAAGTCGTCAATAAGTTGCTCGAGGGTGACGTGGATCCGGCGAACATTACCGTGCTGACTACGGCTGTGTCTGGCGCCAGCACTGGCGATGAGCCGCTCGATTTGCTGGTAGAATTGCCGGACGAAGTACGTTGCGGCCTGACCATCAAACGACATGACCCGCGCGACCGCGACTCGCTTTCGTACCTGGCGGCAACGGAAGACGCGACTGCAGTGTACTTGAACCGCGCATTGCATGAGGCTGACTTTGTCGTCTCGATCGGTGTCTTGCGAGCCGCCGAAGCGAGCGGCTATTTCGGCATCTTTTCGAGCATCTACCCCACGTTCTCGGACGCCCCCACGCTGGCACGCTTTCGCGCGACGGCCGTGGCCCAACCGGCAGAGCAACGCCGCCTGGCCAATCAGGCAGGCGAAGTCGGTTGGCTGCTTGGCACCCGGTTCACCCTGCAAGTCGTCCCGGGCGCGGAAGAAGAAGTGCTGGCAGTCCTGGCGGGCGATGTCGACGCGGTGCTGGCCGCGGGCCAACAAGCGGTTCAAGACGCCTGGCATTGCGAAGTGTCATCGCGTGCCGGGCTGGTTGTGGTTGGCATCGGGGGCAATGCGTTGCAGCAATCCTGGGAGAATGTGGGCCGGGCCCTCCAGGTCGCCGGTCGCGTGGCCGCCGGCAACGGCGACGTCATCATCTGTAGCGACCTGGCCGAACCGCTCGGAGTGGGGTTGGATATTCTAACCGGCGCAGAAAACATCATGGTCGCCTTGCGCGAGATCGACCGCGCTAAGCCCGCGGATAGTCTCGCCGCGACGCAGGTGGGCGCAGCGCTCGAACGCGGACGAATCTATCTCGTGAGCGACGCCCCCCGTGGGCAACTCGAAGACCTGGGCATTCACCCGATCGACGCTGACGATGTGTCGCGTGTTACTGCTCGCTACGATTCGTGCATCGTGCTGCCGAACGCACAGTATGTCGATGCGAGTTTTGCTGGCGAATCGAGCGGTAAGCCCAAGCCGCGCAGGTCGCGATCATGAGTACTGCCCGAGAAACAGCAACTGCCTGGCTCGAGGATTACTTTGCCCTGTCGGGAGATGCCGGTTTCGTGCCGCTGGCGCGCACCCGGATCGAGATCGCCGGACCCGATCGAGCAACGTGGCTGCACAATCTGTGCACTAACGAGATCAAGAAGCTCGCGCCGGGGCGCGGCTGCGAGGCCTTCTTCACGACGGTACAAGGCAAAACGCTGGGGCATGGATTCATCTTTGCCGAGGCGGACGTGCTGGTGCTGGACTCGGTCGCCGGTCAAGGCGATACGCTGCTAAAGCATCTCGATCGCTACCTGGTTTGCGAGCAAGTCACACTCACGGATTGCAGCGGCGACGGTTTCGAAGTCGTGCTTGCCGGACCCAAGTCGGCGGCCATCGTGGCGGAGGTTTTTGGGACCGCTGTGCCGACCGAGCGTTTGGCTCACAGCGAGGTCGAAGTCGACGGCAAAGCGATTCGGATTCGCCGAGTCGATCTCGGCGCCGCCAGTTTCTTCGTCGAAGTGCCACGAGTCGATGGGCCCTGGCTGGCCGGAAAACTGCACGCGGCAGGGGCGCGGCAATGTTTGCTCGAAGCACTCGACGCCCTGCGCATCGAGCAGGGCTTTCCGCTCTTCGGCCGCGACATTACCGACAAGAATCTGCCGCAGGAGCTGGCTCGCGATGAGCTGGCGATCAGTTTCGTGAAGGGCTGCTACCTGGGCCAGGAGACGGTTGCCCGGATCGACGCACTGGGGCACGTCAACAAGCTGCTGGTGGGAGTCCAATTCGACGGGCAAGAGATCCCCGCAGACGGTGCGGAACTCCAGGCGGAAGGACAGCCGGTCGGCGCGGTGACTTCGGCGACCTACAGTCCGCGACTGGAGCGGCCGCTGGCGCTCGCGTACGTCCGTCACGGCCTGGCCAAGCCAGGCGCTAAGCTCACGTCGCCGAGCGGCGCTGCGGAAGTCGTTCGCTTGCCGCTTGTTTAGACCCGCTGTCTATGCCGACCGCGGCGAGCTGGCGATTGTGACGCTTGCGGCATGAGCGGCGAGCCAGTCGAGTACGCGCTCGACGACTTGCCCTTCGGCGGGCACTTGCCCCAACAGCGTGTACTCGCGGCCTTCGATCGCACGCTGCAGTTGCCCCAGAATCCTCAGCATTTGCTGCAAGAACGCGTTTGTCGTGGTCTCATCAAGCGGAATGCTCACGAGGTTGACAGCCTCGGACGTGCGTTCGCGGCGCATCGAGATCAGCGAGCCCGCCTGAGCCTTGTAGAGCAAACCGTCGACGTAAGCCCGTCGCAGTTCGCCGGCCGAGGTGAATTGATAGACGCGCTGCTGACCGAAGAAAATCGCCAGGCTGCCGTCGCGTCGGAAACCGGCCACCGTCTCCTCGGTTAACAGCGGCGGTGCGAACTGCAGGCTGACTCTCTCGACGAGGTTCTTCGCCTCGGCCAGCAGATCTTCACGCGGTTGCTCCTCACGGGCCATCGCACAAACTCGGGGGTCGACTTAGAAGGGCCCGAATACGTCGTCGACATTCCCGCGCAAAACCTGTCGGCCCAGATCGATGGCTCGCTCTTCGGTCCAGCCGCGGTCGATGACGAATCGCTCGGCCAGGATCTTGGCCAGAATGCGTTTATACATCGCGAACTTCGGCAGCGCGAATTCGAGTTTGTACATATCGCTGTAATAGCCGATCTGCTTGGTACGCGGCACCGCTTCCAGCCGGGCCGCGGCGTCGTGTTCGATGTAAGTCGGCGTGTTCGAATACCACCAGTGGCCATTGCACAGCACGTTCGGAAAGATCCAGCTATAGCTGACCAGCTCCTGATTCGTGACGCTGGCCAACACCGAGATCGGAAACTTCACCTGTGGAAAGGCATTGAACAGTTCGCGGTATTGAATCAGCGAAACACGGCTATCGTACAGGTCGCGCCCCTGATAGACGCCGTCGGCATACACGCCCCGGTTCACGCCGATCATCAGGTCGAACGGCAACTCGTGCTCGACGCAGAACTCGGTGAGCGTCCAGAACACGAAATGCCCCAGGTCGCGGCGCTGGGCCTCCGACGCGGCGGCTCCGTGGCGAAACACTTCGGCAATTGCAGCACCGGCCCCGGCGTCCGAGACTTTCGTGGGCGAGAAATCCGGCGGCAGCGAGATGGCGCAGGCGCGCGCCCCACGGCTGGTAAAGCGGTCGAACAAAGCGCCAATCGCCGTGCGGAGCGTGGTCGCGTCGTGCACGGTCACGCCGGTCGACTTTTCGAGCCGCGTACGCACGCTCGGCTGGCCGAGGTGAAATACCAGATCATCCGTGCGCAGGCAGGGGATGTATTTGCGTGTGTCAAAGCCTTCCAGCGGATCGTCGAACTCATTGGTCAGAAACACGGCCGAGATCCGGCTCTGCTTAAGCACCTGGTCGGCCCAGTCCGGCTCGCGCATCTTGGTGAGTGCGCTGTCATAGAGCGATTCCCAGTTCGCTGGCGTCACCGTTTCGCCCGGAAAGCCGAAGAACTTCTGCGACATCTCCACGAGCCAGCTCGACTGGATTGTGTTCTCCAGCAGCGGCAGGTACTCAACCAGCCGACCGACCTTCTCTTTCGGCGAGATGCCCTCCTCTTCGATCCGCGACTTGGGCATCCCGGCCGAGTGGGCCAGTTCCGTGTAGTAGTGATAGCCGAGGATGTCCGCCAGCGTTTCCGAGGCCGGATTCAGCGCGTTGATGTGCGTGTGCGGATCGACAAGCACCAGGGCGTCGAGAACTTCGAAGATACGGGCGCGGAGTTGTTCGGACATCGGTAGGCCATGGATTGAGGGAGACGGACGTTGCAGCGGGGACCTGCGTTCCCAATCTGGCGACTGGGGCGCGATGTTGCAAGCGGCTGCCGGCGCTCGCTAAGTGGTCAGCGGCAACTCTTCCGTTAGAAATCGCTGCCAGTGCCGCAGCGCAGCGGCCTTGTCGTCGCGCCGGTCCACGATCACCCCTAGCACACGGGCCCGCAGAATCACCCCTTTTTCCAAGCGGTCGGCGAACAGTTCATGCCGCAGTTGCAGCCGGTAATGCGCCCCGTGCAGCCAGCCGTCCCAGCTCGAGCATTGCACATCGGCCGGGTGAATCATCTCGATGTAGCTGTATTGTCGGCCCGGCAGACGGAACACGTAGCAGTGCGGTGCGCCTGCAATACTGTCAGGATCGGCCTCGGCCGAAGGCGGAACCACGCTCGTGAACGAGCCACTTTGCGAGTCCGTCATCCGCAGGGCTTCGCTGGCATGCAGGTGACTGGCAATCGCGAGTTTGGGGCAACTGTCGAGCAGCGCGGTCTGCACAGAGACCACGAGTTGGATCGCGGCAATGGCGCCCTCGCGCGGGTGTGTGCCGGCACGCCAGTAGACTTGCGTGCGCAACCCTTCGGCCGGACGGTTGGGATACGTGGCCACCAGGTCGCCGCCGCGAACGTAGTGTTCAGCCGCAGAAATCTCGCCAGGTTCGACGGCAACGAGTTCCGGACCCAGCGGATGAAAATCGCCGAGGACCTGACCGTCAAGTCGCACGTCATGCAGGCCGTTTCGCGGGTTGTGCCAGTCAACGCTAAAGGCGCAGCGTTCGAGCTGCATGCGTGCGAGATGGCCTCCGACGTCCTGCCACACTTGCATGAATGTCAACACGCTCGAGCGCGTTTACGAGTTCTGGTTGCGAAGGCAAATAAAAAACCCCGCCGCTCGCGCGAGGCGAAACGGCGGGGCCGGAACAGAGAAGAGGCCGTTATGCTCGAAGCTGAGTATGAAGTTGGATAAGGCCGACCGCGTAAGCCGGGATCTTTGCTTCGAGCCGTGGATTCGATCATCCTCTCTGCTCGTCGTCGATCTTACCATACCGAAATGCGCAAGCAATAGTTTGCCGAAAATTTTTCCAGCTCTTTTTGCGCCGACTTGCACAACGCTCCTATCGGGTGCTTTGCGGGCTCGGGCGGGACTTTTATAATCGCGTCGGGCCGGGCGGCTAAGTCGGACCCGAAGTCCCCCCCAATCCCTCGCGCAGGATGCCATCCGTTGCCTGATTTTCTCGAGGTTTGTGAACTGGCTGCCCGCGAGGGCGGCGCCGTCCTGCAGAGCTGGGTGGGGCGATTCAAAGCCCGCGAGAAAGGGCCCCGGGACTTGGTGACCGAGGCCGATCTGGCCTCGCAAGAGGCAGTCCGGGCCAGGTTGCTGGGGGCTTTTCCCGACCATGACTTTGTCAGCGAAGAGGGTGAGCAGGAGGGTCGCCTCGATGGTCGCTACTGCTGGGTCGTCGATCCGCTGGACGGCACGCTCAACTACGTGCATCAAATTCCGCATTACGCGGTTTCGATCGCCCTACTCGAGAACGGAAAGCCAATCGTCGGCGTCATTTATGACCCCGTCAGCGATGAGTGCTTCCGCACTCGCCGGGGCGAGGGAGCGTGGCTCAATTCATCCCGCATCACGACCAGCGGTGTTGCCAGACTATCCGAGGCGGTGATTGCCGCCAGCTTTGCCGCCAGGGTCCAGTTTCCCGCCCGGGAAATCGATCAATTCGTGGCCGCTGTGCAGCAGAGCCAGGGGGTGCGACGGACTGGCTCCGCGGCCTTAAACCTGTGTTATGTCGCGTCGGGGCGCTTCGATGCGTTCTGGGCGCTCAGCACGAAGGCCTGGGACGTCGCGGCGGGCGTGCTGCTGGTCGAGGAGGCTGGCGGGGCTGTCAGCAGTCCGACCGGGACGGCATTTTCGCTCGAGGAGCCCCATCCTGTGGCATGCGCCAGCCGGCAGCTGCTCGATGCCTTTTGCGCAATGTTGAATTCGGCCGCAGAACTGCAGCACTAGCGAGCCCTAAGTGACCAGCTGTTAACGACTTGGTTGAGGTGCCACGAAACCGGGCCGCATCCCGGCTGCGACGCAGATTATTACGCAACTCCAGAGGGCAATAGTTTTGGTCCCTCGGGCGAATCCAATTAGACTGGAGGATGCATCCTCGCATCTCCCTTCTTGCGCAATCGGCCAAAGCGCATTCGCCGCGCGGCCGACGCTCCAGAGAATATTCGCCATGCGTCACCCTCTCCGCCGACCATTGGGTCTGTTGCTGGCGGTTTGGTGGTATGGCTGTTTGCTATTGGGGCCAACTTCACTGGCCCAGGAGCCGGACAAACCAGCGCCGGCTGCCTCTTCGGCCGCTGATCGAGACAATGCGCCTGCGCCGGCCATGGTTCCGACGCCGCTACCGTTTGAAGTGATGCCGCAGATCTTTCATGTTCGCGATCGTGACGGCAAGCTGCAGGCGGTGCCCGGAATGAGCTACGAGGAGTTGATGCGACTGTGGAAGCAGCAGCATCAACTGGCGGTCGCCGAAGAGAAGCCGCCCTATACGCTCGAGAGTCTGGAACTGAGTGGGATCGCAGCCGGCACGAGCGCAGAGCTGATCGCGCGCTTCAAGATCATCGTGCACGACGAGGGCTGGGTCGGCATTCCGCTTAAGTTGGGGGAAGCCGTGCCGCGCGAAGTCGGCACTTACGAAGGGCCGGGCGAGCACGTCCTGGAGCGCGCGCCTAATGGCGAAGGGCTGATCGCCTGGATCCGCGGAAAATCCGACGAGAAGCATGAGCTCTCGCTGAAGCTGGTCGTGAACGTCGCACAGGTCGGTCCGCAATCGCGAATGAAGTTGACGGTTCCGCCAGCGGCCGTCTCCCAATTGCAACTTCAGGTTCCGCTTGCACGGGCCGTGGCTCGCTCCAGCGAAGGCAGCACTCTGGATTCCGTCCGACCGCTGGCAGGCGGAAAGACGGAGATCAAAGCTCTCGGTTTGACTGGCGAGTTCGAGCTCTCCTGGCATCCTGCTGAAACCAAGGTGGCGGGACTGCCCGCAATTCTGGAAGCCAGCAGCCAGCAGCTGATCCGGATCAACGGGCGCAGCGCAAACACCTATGCGAAACTGACGGTCAGAAGCCTGGGCAGTGAGTTCGATCACTTTCAGGTGCGGCTGCCTCCCGGGGCGGACTACATCGGCACGCCCGAGAACGGCGTGAGCCTGGTGGCGGTGGATGCATCGGCGCCGGGGGGAAAGCTGTACGACGTGCGGCTGGCCGAAAAAACCGCCGGTCCGGTCGAGGTGCCACTTGTAACCGAACGGGTGCACGACGCCGCACAGGACGACAGTTCGTTGGAACTGGCGGGTTTCGAAGTGATTGGCGCCGTGCGTCAATGGGGCACGATTGCCGTGCAGGTCGAAGGCAACTGGCAGGTTGTCTGGGGAGAATCGAATCACGTGCGGAGCGTCGACGATGTCGCGGCCGAGCGCGGCGACGAGCTAGCCGCCGGGTTCGAGTATTTCGTGCAGCCCTATTCGCTCGCCGCCCGAGTGATTCCGCAGAAAACACGGATCCGCGTCGAGCCTCAGTATACGCTGCTGGTGGGTAGCGACGACGTACGATTGGAAGCTCGGCTGAAGTACACCATTCGCGGAGCGAAAGTCCGCACGCTGACGCTCGACGCGGCGGGTTGGGAGTTTGACGCCATCGAGCCCGCCAATCTGGTGAACGTCGACGCGGCGCTGGCGGCGGCCGATCGCCAACTCACCATCCCGCTCCTGGAAGCGACCAGCGGCGAGGTGGAACTCAAGCTCACCGCCCGACGGCGGGTGGACTCGGCGCAGCAAGAGCTTCGCATTGAACTTCCCCGACCACAGGGCGACACGTTGCCCGCGGATGTTGCGATCGTGAGCGATGATCCGATCGAGCTTTTGCCGCGACTTGATCAATGCGTCGGGCTGACGCCGCAGGCGGGGCGAGCGGAACTGCCGCTTCCGGTTCGTCAGCAGGAACCGCTGTTCTATCGAACAAGTGGTGAGAACTCGCTCTTCGTGGCTGACCGCAGAGTTCACGCTCAGGCGATTGCCACGGCGATGAGCACACGACTTGAAGTTCGCGAAGATGAAACCAGAGTCGACCAGATTTTCGTATTTCAAGTTGCCTATCAGCCGGCCGAGCATCTGACCCTCATCGTGCCGCAGGGGCTGTCTCCGCAGCGAGTCTCCGTGGTGCATGAAGGCGTACGCATCACACCGACGCCACTGCGCGACGGCACGATGGCCGACGGGTCCGCGACGCCCGTACGCATCAAATTGCCATCGCCAGTCATCGGCCGCTGTGAATTGCGAACCAGCTACGCGCGTTCGCATGCCAAGCCGCCGACGCAAGCGAGCGCCTTGGTGACGGTTCCGCTTATCGTTCCGGGAGAAGGCCAACTTTCCGACAATCAGGTGCAGATTCTCGCCGCCGAGGGTCTGACCGCCAGCTATCCGCAAGGGCCCTGGAGCCGTGAAGGCCGCGGGGGCGATTCCGAAAACAACTCGGGACTCATCCTGGGGGCTTCACGGGCGATCGGTGAAATCACCCTCGCAATCAGTTCCGAACAGGAACAAGCGGAAGCCGCCACCACGATCGAGCGTGCGCTGCTGGAGACCGATCTGACCTCGAACATTCGCCTCGATCGGGCCATCTTTCGCGTCGCCACGACGCGCCGTCGCATCGAGGTCGTGCTGCCTGAACAGGCCGACCGGGGATCGCTCGCGCTGTCCGTCAACGGTGTGCTCGTGGCACCCGAGGGACAGCGGCAACGCACGATCACGGTTCCGCTGGATTCCGCCGCTGGCGAACACTTGATCGAGTTGCGCTACCGTTTTACCGGTCGCGATCCGCAGGGATCGCAGCAGTTCGCCAGCCCTGAAATTCCAGCCGCTCGATGGGTGCAGCAGATTTACTGGCAGGTCGTGTTGCCTCCTACCGAGCACTTGCTCTTCGGGCCGCGTGGCTATACCAGCGAACAGCAATGGGTCTGGTCCAGCGGCCTGTATTCTCGCCAGGCGACGCTGGGGCCCGCGGACCTCCAGCGTTGGATTAGTGAGCAGAGTGCGCTGGCCGGCCCCGCAGCCTTACCACTGCGTGCGGGTGGCGAAGCAGGAAATCGTTACCTGTTCAGCACCTCTGGTCGCATTTTTCCTCTGGAATTGGTTTCCATCAGCCGCTCGCGGCTGGTGCTGCTGGCGTCTCTACCATTGCTCGCTGTGGGATTAGGCCTGATCTACATTCCCTGGATGCGACATCCGGCCGTGTTGTTGATCGTGGCGCTCATCGTTGCCGGCATCGCATTTGTCGAGCCGCACCTTTCCATCCTGCTAGCACAGGCGGCCGTTGTTGGTGTTTTGCTGGCCATTGTCGCCTGGCTGCTCGCTCGATTGTCGCCCCCGCCCCAGACCGCGACTTCGGCCCCTTCACGCGGCAGTTCGTACGCCGCGCTTGAGCGCAGTGTGACCGAGCTCTACCACCGCTCGCCATCCAAGAGCCATCCGCCCTCGACGGCCACGAACCCCCTGATTCCTGCCGGCCCGGAAGTAAATCCATGAGCCGGATCGGTGCAACTCTTGCGTTGTGTCTGCTCTTGCACGGAGCGAGCCAGGCAATGGCCGAAGTGCCTAGTGCGGCCGCTGACTCGCCCGAGCCTCTGCCGACCTTTCACCGCCTGTTTCTGCCTGAAAGTGAAATCGAACGTCGCGACTGGAAACATCGATACTTGCCGGTCGACGCGGCCGAGTTCGAGCGCGATCTGAAGGTGGTGGCCGATCATCACCGGGGCGCGCCTTCCGCGGATAAGCCACGCCTGGTAAAGGCGACGTACTTTGCACAACTGATCGGTGAAGACCTGTTGGTGGGCACCGCTCAACTCACAGTGGCCGGCGACCTGAAACTGCCGACGATGTTGCCCGTAGGGGTCTGCAGCCTCGCGATCGAATCGGCACATTGGCCCGGAGCGGACAAGCCGGCCACGCTCGCCTTGGAGGCGTCGGGAAAACTACAGTTGCTGGTTGAGCACAAACGCCTCGATTTGCGGTGGTCTCAACGGGGGCAGCGCACCGCGTCTGGCGCCGTGCAGTTCGAATTGAAGTTGCCTCCGAGCCTGGTGGGGAACTTGGAACTGACGGTCCCGGCGGGAGCCGAGATCGTTGCCGAGGGGGGCATCGTGACGCGCCAGGTCGAGCCGTCGGGAGAGAATTCCCCAAGTGCGGCTCGCTGGGGCATCGAACTTGGCGGCACGGGGTCGCTCCGTTTGCGTGTGGTTCCCAAGGAGTCCGCCGGCCAGCGACGCCCGCTAACGCTGCTCCGGCAGTCCACAACCTATGAGTTCTCTGCACGCGGCATCAACGTGGCGACGCAGTTGCGGCTCGATGTGCATGGAGAACCGCTGGAGCGGCTCAACATCGACCTCGATCCGACCTTGCACTTGATCTCGGCAAAGACCGGCGATCTGCCCATTCCTTGGTCGAGCGCTACTGACGTCGACTCCGGCGAAACACACGTCATATTGGAGTTTCAGGAGCCACTTTCAGGTACTGGCCGCGTGATTCAACTGGCCAGCGTCTCGCCGCTCGTAACGGGCGAAACTGCTCCCTTGCCACGCGTGCTTCCCCGTCAGGTGGCCTGGCAGGAAGGCACTGCCAATCTGCTGGTTCCGGCGGCGCTCGTGCTCGAACGCCTCAAGACCAGCGGTTGTCGCCAATCGCGTGTCACGACGCTCCCGGCGCCCCTCACGGGTGAATCGATCGAGATTCAGTTCTATGAATCCGAAGGACGCATCGAGACACGCGTCGCCGAGCCCCAGCAGAGGCTAAGTCTGCGCTGCGCACATCAGGTCGAGATCGCGCCAGACTCAATCAGCACATCGTCCGTGTTCGACCTGGGCAGCGATCATCGGTCCGCGAAAGTCCTGGAGTTGCGGCTGCGTGCGGGGTGGATCGTCGACTCGGTGCAAAGCGTGAAGGGTACCGAGAACCTGACGTGGGACATCGAAGAGGACGACTCCAGAAGTATCCTTCGTATACATCCAGCAGCGGCGCAGCGACTTATCGTCCGTGCGCATGCTCCCTTAGGTGACGAGCGACCGCTTCCGGCTGCCGCGGTGCGGGCGTTTGACCTGGATTCCTTCAACGTCGCTTCCGAAATCCTCAGCGTGCAAGGAACCGGCGGACTCGAAGTGCGTTGGCAGAGTGAGTTCTTGCATGGCCGTGCCCCGAATGCTCTAAGTGCTGAAGAATTGCAGCTATTCGCGCAGGCACCCGCGCAAATGGTGGTGCTCGTTGACGATCGCGTGGACGACGCCAGTCTTTCGATTGAACAAGAACGACCCGAGTTTACCGCCGATCTGCACGTGGACGTGGCGGTTCAAGGGCAAACCCTGACCGAGACGTTGACGATTCTCTGTACGCCGGCGGCGTCACGTGTCGACCGCTTGCTGGTGCACCTCTCTGAGAAGCACGACGAGAACGTCAAATGGAGCCTGGCAGGCGGCAATTCGGGAGACTTTTCAGCGCGCCGGCTTTCCGAAGGTGAACAAACGAAATTGGGACTTCCCAATGGCGAAGTATGGGAACTGCTGCTCAAGCTGACACGACTCGGCACGTTCGAAGTCCGTGGGCAACGCCGAGTCCCTTTCACCGCGGAATCTCCCGTCACCTTGGCCTGCGTGCCTGGCGCCGCCAATCAGCATGGCACCCTCGCAATTCGGGCGCTCGGTGAAACAGGGCTAGCGATTCAAAATCGCAGCCTGACGTCAGTTCCCGCGGAGGCACTCGATGACGAGAATTATCAGACGGCGCGAGCTGCCTTTCACTATCCCCCGGCGGCGGATGATTTTGCCTCTCAGCCTGCCCTGATACTTGTGCCTGGCGCGCCACTGCAGGCCTCGACTGGCGCCTGGATCTGGTCTTTGCAACTGGTATCGCGTTTCGATTCCGAAGCGCGGATGTCGCACCAGGCTGTGGCCGAAATTCAAACAGCCGGTCGTCGAAACGTCGAAATCAAGTTGCCCCTTGAGGCTTCGTTGAATGGCGTCTGGATCGACGACATGCCCGTCGCCCAAGTCGAATTCGGCAAGCTCAGTGGGCCGCTGAAGGTCCAACTTCCGCCGGGCAAAAGCCGTGGGAAGTTGGCAATCCGCTATTCGACCTCCGCCGAGTTGCCGGTGCTCGCAAGGAAGTTCGCACCCCCATTTCCGACTCTGGACGCACCGGTCGTGCACCGTTGCTGGCAGCTTTGGTTGCCGCCCGGGCACGTGGTTGGCGATGCAACGGGATGGATGTCGCCAACTCAATTGGTTCCGCTCAAATGGTCCGAACGGTTGTTCGGGATTCTTGGCCGTAGTGCCGGCCAGAATCTCTTCAATCCGCTGGTTGCGTCCGACTGGCGCGATAACTTCGCGAGCGGCGCCGACGTCGGCCTGGCACGCGATCGTGCCCTTCAGTTCCTCGCGACTGTCAGTGACTTACTGACTGAATATCGCGACGCCGAGGAACTGACCTGGGGACAACTGCTGGCATCCGTTGGGGAACGACAAGGGACGGCCGGTGCTCAGATCCTCGTCGATTCAGAGGCCCTCGCGGCTGCGGGCATCGGTCCACTCACCAGGATGCCCGTCGTGCATGAGAGCACAGAGACCGATCGGGCAAGTCTGCTGCTCAAAAATGCCGGACTGGTCATCCTTGCCACGCCCGAGCAGTCATTGCTTACCACTTCTGCAACAGCGGCCGGTTTTGATCCTCGGCTTTTGACAACTCTGGGCACGATGCCGGCGGCGGTTGCACGCGGCGTCCTCAGCAGTCAACTACGCAGCATTCCGGGCCAGGAGGGGGCGTTTTTCTCGGTCGCTTCATGGCTGGCAAACTCGGATCCGACACCGGCCGGGGGCAAGGGACCGCTCTTGAACGCGGCTCACCCTGTCGGATGGCGACGCTACGACTTGCAATGTTACGAGAATAGCCTGGGCGATGTACGAATCGTCCACTCTTCGCGAATGCAGTCGCTCGCGTGGGCGATTTTTCTGGGGGCCGCTGGCCTGTGCCTGTGGCGACCGGTGCTGCACGGCAGCCTCCTCATCATTCTAGTCAGCCTCCTGGTCGCCGTCGCGTTGGTTGTTCCAGCCAGCTTCACGCCACTGGCTGCCGCTTCGCTACTCGGGGTGTTGATCGGCCTTCTCGCCCGGATGACCGCAACCTCGCATCCGGGCCATCCGGATCCGAGTGACGCAGCATCTCGAGGTTCGCAGAGCAAGTACGTTCAGCCGGTCGTGAGCGCACTGATCCTGGCTGCGATTATTAACGGCGCCGCAGCGCTCGACGCTGCCGAGCCGAACGCTGCGCCAAGCTCGACACCCGAAGCAGAGCCGCTCTACACCGTGCTGTTTCCCGTCGACGAAGAGCGTCAACTGGCAGGCTCCAAGGTGTTCGTTCCGGAACCTCTCTACGAAAAACTGCTGAAGGAGGCGGCCGCAGCGAGCGGTCGCCCACAAGGCTGGCTGATCTCACGCGCCGAGTACGAGGGGAGTGTTTCACGAGATGGCGCGTCCGCGGGGAATGCGATCACAGCCTTCAAGGCGCGATTCGATATCAACGTGTTCCAATCCAACGCGCCAGTGCGACTGCCATTCGCCCACGATGGCTGGCAGCAGGCTGTGGGTTCGGCCCGACTCGACGGCAAGTCGCTCACGCTAAACTGGCAGGATGAAGATGGCGTGCTCCTGGGAGCACTCTCGGTCGGACGCCATGTGCTCGAAGTCGACCTGCGGCCGACTCCGATCGGCGACGCCCGTTCGACTGGCGTCGATCTGCCTATTCCTCGTGTCGCCCAGGCGACTCTGCGGCTAAGCGGCGCCGTGGATCTTGAAAACATCAGAATCATCTCCGCCCGGGGACGTGTGACGCTCGATGCCGAGCGTGATTCACTGGTCGCGCAGCTTGGAGCGGCCGACCGATTGGCAATCCGCTGGCCCACGGCGCAGTCCAACTCGAACCCGGCCGCGGTCGCGAATCTTCAAGTCGATGAACTGGTTTGGGTCCGCGTGCGGCCCGGGACCACGGTACTGGACGCCCGTTTAAAGTTTCAGATCAGTTCGGGCGAATTGCGCACGGTGCGACTTGCCACGGATCCGAGGTTGAGGTTGCTGACTTCCCCGGTGAACGGCTCGTTGGTGGCTGCCGTCCGTACGTTTCCGGGCAGTCCTCAAATCATCGAGTTGGATCTGATACAACCCGCTCGCGATACGGTCACGCTCGATGTCTCGTTTCTCGTCGCCGACGCGTCGGGGGTGGGCAATCTGCGGTTACCGCAGTTGGAGTCGATCGATGCCAAGCCTTTACGGCGTTGGTTGGGAGTTTCGGTTGACCCCGCTTTGCAATATCGCATACAAGCGGGCGAGGACTCTCCCAGCGTCGATATTTCCAAGTTTCTTGAAAGTTGGGGAATCGGCGATGCAAAGCCTCTTGCCGCGTTCGCCATCTCACGCGGTGAATCGATCTGGTTCTTGGCGACCCAGCCGGCGGAACCCAAGGTTTCCGTGCAGCAGAAGACTGTCCTCAGCGTGGGCCGACGTTTTGCTCAAGTTCGCATTGAGTCCTCGCTCGACATTACCGCCGGAGTCCTGGCGCAGCTCACGATGGCGTCTCATCCTGACTTCCAACCGGATCGAATCTCGATTCTCGATCAAGATGTCGAACGCGTCGCGCGGTGGTCGGTGAGCGACGAAGGAGAGCTCAATATTTTCCTGACCACTCCGATCGCAGGACGACAACAATTGGTCGTCACCGGCCGCTGGCTGTTGCCGGCAAGCGCCAGCTTCGAATCGCCCCGCTGGAGCCTGCAATCGGTAACGGTCAACCGCGGTCAATGGGAGTTCTATCGCCAGAATGAAGTCCTATTGACGATCAACCCACCGGCCAAAGCTAGTCCGCCTGATCTTCCCTCGGAGCCTGTCCGAAGTGGCTTGGGCTCACTGGCTGCCGTGTTTCAAGCGGACACGAGCGATTTGGCATTTGGCTTGCAAGTGGCGGAGAATGATCCGCGCGTGAAAGGAGCGACCGTCACGTCCGTGCGTCGTGAGGGCGATCGTTTCCTGGCGAACATCGACTATCAGGTCGAAGTCGCGGAGGGGGTTCTTGATGCGCTACAGTTCGAAATCCCCGCTCAGCTCGTTGAACCCTTTCGAACTGAACCGGCTGCAGTAGTCACGCTTGGTACCGCAGCCGCAACTCAGCGGCGAGTTCTGACTCTGACTCCAACCACGCCACTGACCGGCAAACACGCATTTCGGATCCAAGGCCGGATTGCGCCCTCGCCGGGTGATCGACTGAGAGTGCCGGACGTGCAACCGCTGGCGGTCGAGTCGCTCGATCGCTTCGTGCTGCTGCCCAAACAGCTCGATTCTCAGCCCGTGTCTTGGGAGACGTCGCGCTTGACTGCGGCAAAGCTACCGGCGGAACTGTTGCCCCGCGGCTGGAATCCGGATGCCGTTTCCAGCTACAAGGTACACGATGACGGCTTTCACGCCGTGCTCAAAAGCGTGGATCGCGCTGACGCCGTTGCCGTTGTGCAACTCGCCGACATCCACCTGGCGTGGTCGCCAACGGGCGACTGGCAGGGCGCGGCGACTTACGACCTTCAGCCGGGGGGCGCCACGGAATGTGAGCTTCAATTGCCGCCCGGCTGTGAATTGATCCATGCGACCGTGGAGCACCTGCCAGCTTCGCTCGTGGAGCTCGGTGAAGGCAAGTTCCGACTTACACTCGGCCCGCAGAATCTGCCGCAGCGGGTCGAGGTACTTTACACCACGCGGCACGCGCACACCCCCCAACAAACGGTTCTGACCGCGCCTCGCTTGGGTAGTGGAGAGCCGCTGCAAACGCTCTGGACGATCTACCACTTGCCAGCCGATCGCGTGGAACCGCTCGAACAGCGCGTGATCGTGTCCGCCTCGGATCAACAACTCGTCCGACTCACCAGCGCTTCACGCCTGGTCGATCTATCGGCCGATGTGCTGGGCGAGCACCTGCCGGAAGAGATTTCTCGTTGGTATGGAAACTGGCGGCAGCGATATTGGAATGACCGCCTCACTCTCCGCCGCTCACTGATCGCTGCCGGGCGGGATCCGACGAACTCTGAAGAGGCCGCTGAAGCACGCAGCCTGGACCAGAAGATGATCGCCCTTGACGATCGATTGGGGGCGAATAACTCCGCCGCTCGATCGGCTTCGACGCACGATTTCGTGCAGGTGTTTGTGGAAACGGCCGGCGCCGGCCTGGCTCGAAAGCATTTCTCGCTCAAGGCGACAGACGGTGTGCCGATGGTGCGCTACCAGAGCGGCGCACGAGGGGCTCAGTGGCGCTGGATGTCCGCAACCGGTTTGATGATTTTCGGATGCGTTGTCGGCTGGCGTTTCCGAGGGCGCGAACTGCCGCAGTTTCCGCTGGTCGTGATTTCCACATGTGTGGCGGCGTTCTGGTGGCTTTTTCTGGGGACCAGCATGTGGGGACTTTTGGCTGTCGTTTTGATTCTGCTCACGTGGCTCTGGAAGCGCAATCTTGTCGATGCGTGACCTTAAGCCAGCGAGCGCACGTTCGTGATCCTCAGAATCACCGCGTGCCGAAGTAGTGCGAGTAGTGCATGAAGCGGACGGCGGAAGCTCCGCGTCCGCGCGTTGGACTGCGATTCTGGTCCCCCGGACCGACTTCGCCCGGCGCTCCGCCGAGCCTTTGATTGAGTTGATCCAGCCGCGCCCATTGCCGATCAAGCTCTTCGCGTTCGTCGATAATCGGGCGCACCAATGTCTGGTAACTTGCCAGATTGGTGTTCCCCGCCATATTGAGATAGGGGCTAACCGTGGAACGTCCATCAGGTGCCGAGTACTTCGCCGGTTGCGCCCGCGCGTATCCCGGATTCTGGGCCATGGCCGCAGCGGGGACGATGACCAGAATGGCGAAGGCAAGCTGTCCGCCAACGCAAATGCGGTTGATCATGGCTGGAAATGCTCCTGTGTTGAACCTGGTCGAACGGGTATCCACTTAGAAGCCGGTGCCGGGGTTGAAGCCGAGCGGGCTGCGGTTGATGGTTTGGACGGCCTGGGTGCCGAGCAGGGTCACACCGAAGATGCGTTCCATCGGCGCGATGAAGCGGT
>JBGSKX010000008.1:0-13665 GCA_041741015.1 Pirellulales bacterium | reverse complement strand
TCAAGGGCGGGGCGCTGGGCCCGGCTGCCCTGGCCGGCAAGCCCGCTGAGAGCCTGCTGCTGGCAGTCCTCCGGCACGAGCGCGAGCCGCACATGCCGCAGGACGCCGACAAGCTGGCCGATGAAGACATCCAGCGGATCGCCGATTGGGTCGAGGCTGGCGCCGCCTATGACAAACCACTGGTGGATGCCGCCGCCGATCTGATCGAAAAGGAGGTCCGGCCCGAGGATCGCCAGTTCTGGTCGTTCCAGCCGCTCTCGAGTCCAGAAGTGCCACAGGTCGACGACGCTGGCTGGTGCCGGACGCCGGTCGATCAGTTCGTGTGGGCAAAGCTCGCCGAGAAACAGCTCAAGCCGAACGGACTGGCCGACAAGCGCCGGCTGATTCGTCGGGCGTATCTCGACCTGCTCGGCATTCCGCCCACGCAGCAGGAGGTCAATCGCTTTCTGGCCGATACGGCCGATGACGCTTACGCACGGCTGATCGACGGGCTGCTGGCGAGTCCACACTATGGCGAGCGTTGGGGTCGGCACTGGCTCGACCTGGCCCGATTCGCCGAGAGTCACGGGTACGAGCAGGACTACGATCGGCCGACGGCTTATCACTATCGCGACTTTGTGATCCGCGCGCTCAACGACGACATGCCCTACGATCAGTTCGTCCGCTGGCAGGTCGCGGGGGACGAGTTCGCGCCGGACACGAACATGGCTTTGATGGCCACCGGCTTTCTAGGTGCTGGCACACATGCCACGCAGATCACCGCCAACCAGGTTGAGAAAGAACGCTACGACGAACTGGACGACATGGCTGCCACGGTGGGCACGACCTTTTTGGGGCTGACGATCGGCTGCGCTCGCTGCCACGATCACAAGTTCGATCCAATTCCGCAGGGGGACTATTACCGGCTGCTATCGACGTTCACGACCACGGTGCGGACCGACGTTGAGCTCGATTTCAAACCCGAAGAGACCAAGGCCAAACGCGAGGCCTACGAGCAGGCACACGCTCCGCTGGTCGCGGCGTTTACAGCGTATGAGCGCGAGCAACTGCCGGGCAAGCTCGAGGCCTGGCTGGCCAGCGATGTGAAAGCAGTTGCGCCGACTTGGCTGCTCTTGGATGCGGCCGCGACAAAGTCGGATCGCGGGGCGGAGTTCGAAAAGCTGCCCGATCAGTCGCTGCTGGTGAAAGGAAACAACGCCGATTCGGACGTGTATACGATTACGGCGGTCGTCGGGCCCGGACGAGTGACCGCCGTGCGTTTGGAGGCCCTGGCCCACGAGTCGCTGCCAAAGAAAGGTCCCGGCCGAGCGGAGAACGGCAACTTTGCCCTCTCGGACTTCCAGCTTTGGGCAGCTCCCGCGGGGACCGAAGCTCCCGGCGCGCCCGTGAAGCTTGTGAATCCGAAGGTCACATTCGAGCAAGATGGGCTGCCGATCGCCGCCACGCTCGACGACAACAAGCAAAGCGCCTGGGCAGTCGACGGACAGATCGGTAAGAACCAGGCAGCCAGCTTTGCCCTTGAAACGCCGCTGGAAAGCGACAAGGGAACGACGCTCACGTTCGTCCTGAAGTTCGAGAACAACAAGGAACACAACCTCGGGCGATTGCGGCTGGCGACGAGCGGGGTGACCGACCGCGAGGCGGCCGAATCCGGCGACGAAGCTCCGCAAGCTGCGGTCAAGGCCGTGAATGAGGCCCTGGCAAAACCCGCCGCTGGTCGCACCGCGGAAGAGCAGGCCGCGATCGCCAACTGGCACCGCGAGCACGACACCCATTGGCAGCAGCTTGCCAAAGTGGTCAGCGATCATGCGGCGACGGAACCCAAGCCCGAGCTGACGAAAGTGATGATCTGCAGCGAGGGGCTGCCGGCCATACGCTTCCACACGCAAGGGGGCGATTTTTTCGAAGAGACGTTTTACCTGAAGCGGGGAGACCTGAATCAGAAGCTGGGCGCCGCCGAACAGGGCTTCCTGCAGGTGCTGATGCTCACGCCGGACAGCACGGAGCGTTGGCGCGAGCCCAAGCCCGAGGGGGCACGGACGTCATTTCGCCGCAGTGCGTTGGCCAATTGGCTCACCGACAAAGAGGCCGGCGCGGGTAACCTGCTCGCCCGGGTGATCGTCAACCGGTTGTGGCAGCATCACCATGGCCGGGGGATCGTGGCCACGCCCAGCGACTTTGGGGCCTCGGGCGAACGGCCGACGCATCCTGAATTGCTCGACTACCTGGCCGGCGAACTGGTGCATGGCGGCTGGCGACTCAAGCGACTGCACAAGCTGATGATGACCAGCGCGGCCTACATGCAAACCTCGGAGACGGATGAGGTACGAACGGTAATCGATCCGGACAACGCGCTCCTCTGGCATCGCAACCGGCAGCGGCTGGAAGCCGAGGCGATTCGCGACAGCATGCTGGCCACCACTGGGCTGCTCGACCGCTCGATGTATGGCCCCGGCTCGCTCGACGAGTCGCACAAGCGGCGGAGCATTTACTTCACGATTAAGCGCAGCCAGCTCATCGCGAGCATGATGCTGTTCGATGGTCCAGACTCCTTGCAGGGGCTCGGTCAGCGATCGACGACGATCGTCGCCCCGCAGGCGCTTTCGATGCTTAACAACCCACAGGTGCTCGCCTACTCGCAGGCATTCGCGGGGCGCCTGGCGGCGGCACAACTCGCCTCGCCAGAGGAAACCGTGAACCTGGGGTACGAGATCGCGCTGGCGCGACAAGCGGATGAAGTCGAGCGGCGCGATTCGGCCGAGTTTATTCGCGCGGCCACCGAGGCTTACAAGGCTGCCGGTGTCGAGAAGCCCGAGGCCCAGGCACTGGCTGACTTTTGCCAGGTGTTGTTCGGATTGAACGAGTTCATCTACATCGACTGAGAGCATGGCTATGCAGCTCCCGCACTTGTTCGCCGATCCGGCAGGGCACTTCGCTTCGCGCCGGCAGTTTCTGCGCCAGGCCGGCAGCGGAGCAGGAATGCTCGCGCTCGCGTCGCTGCTCGCGGATCAAGGGCTGATCTGCGCGAACGCCAATGCCGCCACGCCTGGTGTGGCTCTCAACCCGATGGCCCCCAAGGACTCGCACTTTCCGGCGAAGGCCAAACGCGTGATCTGGCTGTTCATGAACGGCGGGCCCAGCCAGGTCGACACCTGGGATTACAAGCCCGAGCTGGCCAAGCGCGACGGCCGTGAGCTGGAAGGCTTCGACAAGAACACGGGCTTCTTCACCGAACAGGTCGGCCCGCTGATGAAGTCGCCGTTTCAGTTCGCCCAGCACGGGCAGTCCGGCACCTGGGCGTCGGAAATCTTCCCCAAGATGTCCGAGCACGTCGACGACATGGCGTTCATCCACTCGTGTTACACGGCCACGAACAACCATTCGCCGGCCCTGTTCCAGATCAACACTGGGATGAGCCGGATGGGTTTTCCCTGCATGGGCGCGTGGGTCACCTATGGCCTGGGGAGCGAAAACCGCAACCTGCCGGGCTTTGTCGCCATGTACGACACGCTCGGCCGTGGACTGCCCAAGGGGCACGCTCAGAATTGGGGCGCGGGCTTTCTGCCGGGAGTATTTCAAGGCACGGCGCTCAACGCTCAAGGCGCGCCGATCAACAACCTTTACAAGCGCGAGGGGCTGACCGACGAGCAGCAGGTGGCCCAGCTCAACCTGCTCCGCAAGCTCAATGCCCATCAGCCGAATTCCGACGAGGCCGATCTGGCCGCGCGCATCGAGAGCTATGAGCTCGCTTACCGGATGCAGATGGCAGCGCCCGAGGCCTTGGACATCGAGAGCGAGCCGGCCCACATTCGCGAGCTTTACGGAATCGACAACCCGAAGTGCCAGCATTTCGCCAAGCAGGTGCTGACGGCGCGGCGACTGGTCGAACGCGGCGTGCGCTTCGTGCAGATCTACTCCGGCGGCATGGAAAACGAGCGGAGCTGGGACGGACACACGAACATCAAGGACAATCACAGCCAGTTTGCCGGCGAAACGGACATTCCGATCGGCGGGCTGCTGACCGATCTCAAGCAGCGCGGGCTACTCGACGAGACGCTGATCATCTGGTGCGGCGAGTTCGGCCGGCTGCCGATCGTGCAGAAAGGCGGCACCGGCCGCGATCACAATCCACACGCCTTCACGACCTGGCTGGCCGGCGGCGGCGTCAAAGGGGGCGTGCACTACGGCGAGACCGACGAGATCGGGCACAAAGCCGTGGTCGACCGCGTGAGCGTCAACGATCTGCACGCCACGATCCTGCATTTGCTCGGGATGAACCACGAGCAGCTCACCTATCGCTACAACGGGCGCGACTTCCGCCTGACGGACGTGGCCGGCCGCGTGGTGAAGGAAGTGCTGGGGTAGAGGGGCCAGGAACCTGGTCCTACGAGATCAGATCCATAAGCACATGCCCGTGCACGTCGGTCAATCGCCAGTCGCGGCCCGCATGGAAATAGGTCAAAGCCTCGTGATCCATGCCCATCAGGTGCAGGATCGTCGCGTGCAAGTCGTGCACGTGGACCGGCTTCTCGACCGCGGCATAGCCGAAGTCGTCGGTCGCGCCGTAGGTCTGGCCGCCGTTGATGCCGCCGCCGGCCATCCACATCGTGAAGCCGCGCGGATTGTGGTCGCGACCCTTGTTCGCGCCTTCGCTGGTGGGTGTACGGCCGAACTCGCCGCCCCAGACGACGAGGGTCTCGTCCAGCAGCCCCCGTTGTTTGAGATCGTTCAGCAGGGCCGCGATCGGCTGGTCGGTTTCACCGCAATGCAGCTCGTGATTCTTTTTCATCCCGAGGTGGGCGTCCCAGTTCTCGTCCAGATGGCCGCCGCCGGAGTACACCTGCACGAAGCGGACGCCGCGCTCGACCAGTCGGCGCGCCATCAGGCAGCGTCGGCCGAACTTCTCGGTCGTCTCTTGGTTCAGTCCGTAGGCTTCGAGCGTCTGCGGCGTCTCACGGGCGAGGTCCACCGCCTCGGGCGCGTGCTGCTGCATGCGGAACGCGAGCTCGTAGCTGTCGAGCCGGGCGCCAAACTCGCTGTCCAGCGGATGCTCGGCCGCGTGCATGCCATCGAGCTGGCCCAATAGGTCAAGCTGCTGCCGCTGCTGGTGGCGGGTGATGCCATTGCGAGGTGAGAGGTCGATGATCGGGTCGCCGCTGGTGCGGAACTGCGTGCCCTGGAACCCGGCGGGCATGAAGCCTGCGCCCCAGTTCGGTGCTCCGCCGATCGGTCCGCCGCGATGGTCCAGCATCACGACATACGCCGGCAGATTTTGATTCACCGTGCCGAGTCCATAGGTGACCCACGAGCCGAGGCTGGGAAAGCCTTGCCGGAGCATGCCGGTGTTCATCTGCAGCAGGCCCGAGCCGTGGGCGAAACTGTCGGCGTGGCAGGACCGAATGATCGCCATGTCGTCGACGCACTCAGCCACCTTAGGGAACAGGGCCGAGACCTCGATACCGCTCTGGCCGTGCTTCTTGAACTCCCACTGGCTGCCGAGCAGCGGTTTGCCCTTGGTGCGGGCGGCATCGAACCGCGGGTCGTTCTCCAGGTTCGGCATGGGCTGCCCGTCGCGCTTCGTCAGCTCGGGCTTGGGGTCGAACAGGTCCATATGGCTGGGGCCGCCATACATGAACAGAAAGATGCAGCTCTTGGCCTTGGGAGCGAAATGCGACGGCTGGGGATCGAGCGATGAGACTTTACCTGGCGTGTTCGCGCGAGCCTGATTGAAGAATCCGTCCTGGGCGAGCAGGTAGGTGAGCGCCGTGCCGACGAATCCGCCACCGGCCTGCCAGATAAACTCACGCCGATTACGCCCGCAAGGGGTGAACTGCTGCGTTGGGTGGGGCGATTGATTTGGATTCATGCTCTCACTCGCTAAGCAATCACTTACTGCAAATACGCGAACTCGTTGGTGTTCAGGATCACCAGGCACAGGGCCGAGAGCGCCTTAAAATCGATCGTCTTCACGGTCTCCTCCTCGGGCGAGTCGGCGGCGATCTGGCCTCGCTGTCGGTCGAGGAACTCGAGCAAGGCGGTGCGTTCGTTTTCACTAGGAAGCCGACCGAAGGCCAGCGTGTATGCCCGTTCAATGCGGGCCGAGTCGTCGCGACCGACTTCGCGTGCCAGTCGACTGGCCATCGCGGCGGCCTGTTCGTGCATGAACTCGCCGTTGAGCAGCGTAAGCGCCTGCGGCGCGACGGTCGAGACGATCCGCTGGGCGCAACTCTCTTCGGTGGCCGGGAAGTCGAGCACATCGAGTTCTGGGACGATCAGCGTCCGTTTGACGAAGATGTACACGCTCCGGCGCTGGGCTTCGGCCGGCTCCGAAGGAGTCCAGCCGTTGCCTGGAACAGATTGTGTCTCGAGCACAGCGCGGGAAATTTTCGGAAACACGCTTGGCCCGCCGGCCTTCAGGTTGAGCTGACCGGCAACCGCGAGGATCGTATCGCGGAGGGCTTCCGCCTCGAGGCGGCGGGGGCGAAAGCGCCACAGCAGAGCGCCTGTTGGATCCCTTCGCATGGCCTGCTGATTGCCAGCGGAACTCATCCGATAGGTCTCGGAGAGCACCATCATGCGGTGCATCCGCTTCATCCGCCAGCCGCCGGCAACGAGCTCGCTGGCCAGCCAATCCAAGAGCGGCTGATTCGAGGGCGGCTCGCCCATCACGCCGAAGTCATTCTCGCTGGCGACCAGCCCGTCGCCGAAGTGATGTTGCCAAAGACGATTCACCATCACCCGGGCCGTGAGCGGATGATCGGCGGACATGAGCCACCTGGCAAGCTGCAGGCGACGGCCGGTCGAATGGCCCGTCGGTTGTGGAGCGGCAGGAAGCTCGTCCACGAGAATCGCTGGGACGCCGGGCAGCACTTCGCCCGCCGGCGTGCGCGGATCGCCCCGATCGAAGACGTGGTTGACCTCGGTCGTCGGGCCCTTCTCATACCAGATGTAACCCTGCGGCAGCGGCGCGGGATACGCCGCCTGCACAGCGGCCAGCTGCTTCTGGACGTCGTCGAGTGCCGTGCGCTTCTCGCCGGGTGCCACAACCTTCGTCAGTGCGAGCAACTTGTCATTATGCTCGGCGATCAGTTTCTTCTGCTCGTCGTTTCGTTTGTCGGGTTCGATGGTCGCCGCGGTTAAGGCGCCGCCCGGGATCTCTTTGGCGATCTGCACGATCTCGTCGCTGACCGCGACACCGGTTGCCGGGGCGGCCTGATCGCCCAGGGCGGCAAGTTGCGCGATTGGCAGCCGGCCGTCGGTCGCGGCAGCGCTGACCACTTGCCAGGAGGTGGCTTGCAATCGCGCGACGAGCGTCGCCTTCTGTTCGTCGAGCTGCTTCGTCATGGCCTGATGGGCCGCGACTTCTGCATGCGGGCCGATATCGCGAGTCAGCTCGGTGCGGCCCTGTTGCGGACGCGCGAGCGGCGCGAAGATCGCCGTCCAGCGGGCGTAGTCCTTGGCCGTGAGCGGTTCAAACTTGTGATCGTGACAGCGGGCACAACGAAGCGTCATGCCCAAGAGCGCCGCCGAGGTCGTGCCGACAATGTCGTCGAGCTGGTCGTAGCGGTCGACCAGCGGGTCGGCCGGTTCGTCATCCCAAGCGCCGAGGCGAAGCATCGTCGTGGCGATTTGAGAATCGGCATTGGAGCCTTCGATCTCGTCGCCCGCGAGTTGCTGGATCACGAACTCGTCATACGGCAGATCTCCGTTGAGGGAATTGATCACCCAGTCGCGGTACTTCCAGGCCTCGGGCTTCGCGCCGTCGCGCTCATAGCCGTTCGTTTCGGCATAGCGGACGACATCGAGCCAGTGGCGAGCCCACCGCTGGCCGTATTGAGGTCGGGAAAGCAGATCGTCGACCACGCGCTCGAAGGCCGTTTCGCTGGTATCGGAAACGAACGCGGCAACTTCGTCCGGCGTCGGCGGCAGGCCGATCAGGTCGAGGTAAACCCGGCGGAGCAGCGTCACGCGGTCGGCCGGGGCAGCAGGGGTGAGACCAGCCGAGGCGAGACCTTGGGCCACAAACGCGTCAATCGGATTGCGACCCCAACTGGCTGACGCGGCGGGAACGGCCGGCCGCTGGAGCTTCTTGAATGACCAGTGACTGCGCGAAGAGTCGTCGAACTGATGACGGCCGTAAGGCTCGTCGGCAACTGCGAAAGTGGCCAGCGCGACAAAAGCGAACAGTGAGACCAGGCGAGGCACAGGCCACATGCAGTATTTCCTCCAGGCAGGTCGCGAACGAGGAGGTTGGAAGGCGGGAAGCTAACACTCGTAGGATACCCGATTTGCGCGGCCGTTCCAACTGGCAATCGCGCGCCGGTCCAGAGTCTCAGACGAGCACTTCTAGCTCCGCCGCAATCGCCTCGGTTAGCTGTTCCAGCGACCCGCGTGCCACGATCGCGATCGATTCCTGATAGATCCCGCGCCCGTACGTCTCCCGCGTTGGTAGATAACCCGGCAGCCAGCCGTTGGTCACGGTCGAAACGATGATGGGACGCTCGGGATACTTCGCCCGAAGCGTGCGCTGCAGGTACTGGTAATGTTCACCCGCGACGAACACCCACAGTGCGCCGCCGAGTCTCCAGACGCTTGCGCGCACTGGCACGCTGTCACCCGCCGGCAGCAGTCGCAGTCGGCGTAACTGCCGGGCCATGCGTTCGATCTGGGCGCGGGCGTCGCGCGCGGCCTCCGTATTGCCTTGCTCGAGGGCCTGGGATTCGGTGCGGATCCAGTGCGCCATTTCCTCTTCGGAGAGTTCGCGACTGGGGAGGTCATCGCGGTAGGGGAGTGGCACGTCAATCATCCGGGATTGCCACACGCGGGCTTGTGACTGCTCGGTTTCCCTGAGTGGGCGATCGCGCCAAGTGCCGATCGTGGCGCCCGAGATCACCGGGCCGGCATACTCGAATGCGGTGCCCGCGGGTGGCAACGCTTCCAACGCTGCCAGCGCGGCGTGAGCAACCTCGCGGCCATTGCGATCGGCGACTGCGACATCGCCGACAAAGCCGCGTCGGGGGCCGAGATCGCCCGAGGCGCCTTGCAGGAACACGCAGGGCGCACCGCTCGTCGCCGCTTCCACCGTTTCGCCCAGGGCGCCGACATAGTCAGGGCTGATCAGTGTGTTGTCCCAGGCGAGCGTCGTGGGGTGGCACGCGTAGTTGACAACGGTGGCGATGATCTCACCGCTAGGCCGAGAGACGCGAGCCACGAGCAGCGCGTCGTCGGCGTCGCCCGCGGGGTTGAATCCGCAGACGAACTGCCGGGAATCCTCGTCCCAGAAGTCGCGGTGGGCAGCCAACGAACAGCGGCCGGTGCCGTAGACAATCGTGGCCGCCGCGAGCGAGTCAAGCGCTGCGAGAACGGCTTCGGTTGTGCGATCGGCAAGTGTTGCCAGATAAGGCCCGATCAGATCGCCACCCGGCAGATCGCCGCGCGTGGAATCCAAGAGACCCGCGGCGTGCGTGTGCGTGAGTGCGATCTGCAGTTGGCGCGGCTCGAGGCCGGTCGCGCGGCAGATTGTCGCCACGAGCTGCGCGAGGTCGTCATTCCACATCAGGCAGTGGTCGATCGAGACGATGACTTGCGCCTGGTTAGGGTTGCGATTGCTGTCGTGCGGCGCCAGTGCCAGCGCCGTGCAAAACAGGGGCCGGTGGACGCCCGTCGAGCGATCGTGGGTGGCGGCGCCCCACATCCGGTGATAGATGCCCACGGGGGGCGTGATGTCGCGCCGGGCCGCGCCGGCCAGACACTGGGTTTGCGGCGTGAGAACATGCATGGCAGTAATTCGCCGCTACTTGCTTTCGCTGATCAGGTATCGTTTTACAAAGTCTTCGTTCAGCGTGACGCCCAGGCCCGGTGCGTCGCTGACGCTGATCCAACCGTCCACGGCCTGAACCTTCTCGTGGGTCAGCTCGTGGCGGAGCGGCGAGTCCTCGACGCAGTCTTCGAACAGGAACGCATCGCGGCAGGTGACCAGCCAGTGGATGCTGGCCGCCACGGTGAGCGGGCTGGTGTAGCAGTGATTGCAGAGCCGGCCGCCATACTCCTCGACGCGGGAGCGAATGAACGCGGCATCGGTGAATCCGCACCGCGAGAGGTCGACCTGATAGACATCCAGCGCTCGCCGATCGATCCAGGGGCGGAATGCTTCGCGGCCGCATTCGCCTTCGCCCGATGCGATCGGCACCGGCGAGCGATCGCGAAGCCAGACGTAACCTTCGAGGTCGTCTTCGCGCAGCGGCTCTTCCAGCCATTCGATGCCAAAGTCGTTAAAGGCATGCGCCCGGCGGAGCGCCGTGCGGGCGTCCCAGACGCAACCGGCGTCGATCAGCAGCGTGCCGTCGCCAACACCTTCGCGAGCGCCGCGCACCAGGTCGATGTCGACCGCTTCGCTGGTGCCCATCGGTTCCCAGCCGCACTTGACGGCCGTGTAGCCGGCGTCGCGCCAGCGGCGGGCGATGTCCGTCGTCTCGCGACCGTCGCGGCCAAACAGGATCGAGGCGTAGGCCCGGATGCGTTCGTGCTGCTTGCCGCCGAGCAGACGGTGGATCGGCTCGCCGTAGTGCTTCCCCTTGAGGTCCCAGAGGGCCATGTCCACGGCCGCCATGGCGGCGATGCCGACCGACGTGCGGCCGAAGTACATCGTGCGGCGATACATCTTCTGCCACAGGCGCTCGGTCTCCAGCGGGTTTTCGCCTACCAGGATCTGCCGCAAACCGCAGGCGATGTTATGGCTGAACGGGGCGTCGACGATCGCCTTGACCACCTCGGGCGAAGCGTCGGCCTCGCCGACGCCCTCGAGGCCGGAGTCCGTCCGCACGCGGACGATCACGGCGTCCTGGCTGCTGGCCGTCTTGGCGGTGACATTGGGGATTCGCAGGATCTGGCAGACGATTTCGGTGATTTGCATGGGGTAGAGCGTGGCCAGAGCTGAGGGACGTCGCGGTAGTTCACTGCATCGCAAGCGGGTCGCGGTCGATTGTAAGCCGAGCGTGCCGGCTATCCAACGGTGAATGTTTGCCCGACCTCGCCGACGCTGCCGTTGGTCGAGTTGGCCACTCCACCTGAGCGGTATCTTTGACCCGACGGGCGACCCGATTCTGAAGGTTTACAATACGGCCGGCGGTTTGCCGACCGGCGCGGCGATCGCCTCGGCCACGGTACCCGAGGCGTCGGTGCCGCTGAGCACGGCGGCTTTCGTTCGTTCGACGTTAGCGGCGCCGCGATTCCGGTAACACCCGGCGACGTGCTGGCCTTTGCAATCAGCACCACTTCCGAAGTGGGTCCGTACTTTTTGCTGGTGGATGGCGATACGGGCCAGCCTGAGGATTACGCGGCTGGCGCCGGCGTCAGTCGGTTCCCGCCAGGGGCGTGGTCGGCTTTGACCCCCTCGCAAGATCATGGCTTCAGGACGTACGTCGTTGAAGTGCCGGAGCCGCAGAGTGCTGCGTTGCTGGGGCTGGGCGCCGTGGCGCTTCTGGCAATACGCAGACGCTGGCGGGAAAGTCGCCGGTCGCGATTCCGCAGCTAGGCTATCCGCCAGATCTTCGTTCGCATGTCCCGCCAGGCAATACCGACCAAAAGAAAGCGGCTGGAGGGCACGATTTGCCCGCCAGCCGCTTTTGCTGTTAATGCCGAAGACAGGACCCGAGTGGGGAATTACTCACCCCCGGAGGCTAAACTCGACAAACTCGAGGGAGATTGTCAGGCCAAGCTGATGGGGCTAACGGAGGCAATCATTTCAAGCTTCCAAGGATGAAGCATGGACGCGCACCCCCGACCGGGAGTTGCGCTATGAGTTCTGTGTTGCGAGAGTTGTTTGACACGCTTTACCTTCCTTTGCGGCTGTGCGGCCGCAGTTCCAAGACGGTTCACCAACATCGAATCGTCCTGCGGCACTTCGAGCGATATCTCAACCGGCCCCCGACGCTCGACGATCTGAACGACCTCACGGTTTCCGGATTGCTCGCCTACCTGGCCAGCAAGCAAAAGGCAGTGACCGCCAACAAGTCACTGGAGAAGCTGCAAGCCCAGTGGCGATTTCTTTCCCGTCGCGGTCTGGTGTCCGTGTGGCCAGAGATTCGCAAGCTGCCTGAACCTCAGATCGTGCCGCTGGGGTGGCTGGAGCACGAATTCACGTCGCTACTCTCAGCGTGTGCTCATCAATCCGGGGCGATCGGCGGAATCCCGGCGTGTGACTGGTGGCTCGGCCTGCATCTGGTGATCTACGACACGGCCGAACGGATCGGCGCAGTGATGGGCGTCAAGATTTGCGATTATGATCCGGCGGGCCGCTGGCTCACGGTCCGGGCCGAGGTTCGCAAGGGCAAGAAGTCAGACAAGATGTATCGCCTCCATTCTCAAACCCACGAGGTCCTGGAGCGCATCATCGCGCGGCGGCGCGGGGCGATCGAAGCGCCGCTGTTTTTGTGGGATTGCGACGAGAGCCTGCTGTGGACGCACTATGGCAAGCTCCTCGCGGACGCGAAGTTGCCCACTGATCGCCGCAGCAAGTTCCACCGCATGCGCCGCACGTCGGCCAGCTATTTCAAGAAAGCGGGGGGCGATCCGACTGAGCTGCTGGACCACACCAGCCGCACGGTGACCCAACGGTATCTCGACCCGCGAATCATCGATCAGCCGCAGGCCAGCGATGTGCTGCCGCGATTCCGCCCAAAGAGCCGAAACCACAAGCCCAAGCTCGACTGAGGCGTGGCGCAAAAAAGAGGGGAGCCCAACGGCCGAAACCGTTGGGCTCCCACACGTTTCCACAGCCCCGCGAACCGAAAGACACTTTTGACGAGGGCCCGATTCGCGCAGCCATTCAGGAGCGGAAGCGTTAGCAGAGGCAGCTTACCAGACAGCCAACGCCGCTTCACAGGCTGGGATGAGGACAATTGTCGAATTCCTGAAAGTCGATAATTCCCGGAATTCCGGGAAACCGGGATCTTCTGACAACTGACCCAGAATCCGGCGGGCGGCGCGCGCTAGGTTAATCACCTAGCGCGGCAAGTTGCTTGACCGCCGACCCGCTCTTAAGTAGGGTGGCTGTCCATGGACAGCGAACTCAATTACCGCCTCGAGCAGTTGGAGCGGCGCAACCGGTGGCTGACCGGCGCGCTGCTGGTCACGGCCTGCCTGGCTTTCGTGGGCGTGTTCCGGGCGCCCGTGCGTGAGCTCGTGCCCGCTGCGGATCCCGCGGCCATCAGTGAGATCATTCGCACCCGCCGGCTGGAAGTCGTCAACAAGCAAGGGGACGTCGTGATTCTCGGCATCCCCGCCGGTGACGTGGGCAGCATGCTTACCGCGAAGGGACCAATTGGAACGATCGGCTTGATGGCCGGGCCCGGTAAGGTGTTCTTGCAGGCGAGTGTCTCTGGCACGACCGCGGGCAAGGAGCTGCATCAGCCGAATGTCCTGATCGGCAGCGGACGCGAGGATAGCTTCCTGGAAATCCGCCACGGTGACGAAGCTCAGACTATCCTGCTGCCTGGCCAGCCCGATACTTAGCCGAACAGGCGGGCCGCCAGCCCGCGGATCCAGGTGAGCAGGCGCGAAGGCGGCCGCCAGCGGCGGCAGGCCTGGCACACGGGGAGCTCGCCGATTTTCCGGCCGATCGTGCACTCGCCGAACTGCGCGCAGGCAAACACCTTGACTTTGGTT
>JBGSKX010000007.1:0-7594 GCA_041741015.1 Pirellulales bacterium | reverse complement strand
CTTCGGCTGCTTCGGCTGCCGCGGTGGCCGCGTCGATCCGCTCTTGTTCACGCTGGCGTCGGCGCTCGAGCGCGGCGGCCTGTTCGGCCTCTTGCGCCTTCGCTTCCGCTTGTTCTATGATCTGCGATGCCTGCTCTTCGGACAACTCGCCCATTTCCTGCAGGGCATCCGGCTCGATGATCGAAAGGTCGTCGTACGACAGGAATCCCTCGCCCACCAGCCGCTCGCTGAGGCTTTCTTCCACGCCCTCGAGCGAGGAAAACCCGACCACGGCTCGCTCGATCGACTCGTCGAGCTCTTCGCGGGTCATGATCTCGATGTCCCAGCCGCAGAGCTTGCTCGCCAGGCGGACGTTCTGCCCGCGGCGGCCGATGGCCAGCGAAAGCTGATCCTCGCGGACCAGGACGATTGCCCGACCCAGCATCTGGCAGAGGATGACTTCCTCCACTTCGGCGGGCTGCAGGGCATTGGGAATCAGGACTTGCAGGTCGTCGCTCCAGCGGACGATGTCGATTCGCTCACCGGCCAGTTCGTCGACAATGTTCTTGATGCGGTTGCCGCGCACGCCGACGCAAGCGCCGACGCAGTCGACTCGCTGGTCGGAACTGCTCACAGCCACTTTGCTGCGGTAGCCGGGCTCGCGTGCCATGGCCCGGATTTCGATGACGCCATCGGCGATTTCGGGAATCTCCTGCTCGAACAGCCGCTGCACGAGCTGCGGGCGGGTGCGGCTGAGGATGACCTTCACGCGGCTGCCGGCCTTGCGGACTTCGAAAACCGTGGCCCGCACGCGTTCGTTGGGATGGTGCGTTTCGCCGGGGATTTGCTCGCTGCGGGGGAGGATCGCCTCGACGTTGGTGAGCGAGACCGTGGCGGCGCCGCCTTCGTAGCGCTGGACCACGCCGGTGATCATCTGGCCGATCTGCTCAAAGTATTCGTCGTACAGGGCGTCGCGCTCGGCCTCGCGGATCTTTTGGATCATCACCTGCTTGGCGGTCTGCGCGCCGATTCGCCCGACGGTTTCCTCGGGATCGAGAGGCGTGCCGTTGTGCGTGCCGCTGATCGAACCGTCTTTGCGGTCAATGTTAACGACAATGTCTTCTTCTTCGCCGTATTGTTTTTTGGCGGCCGACACCAGGGCCGCTTCGATTGCGGTAAACACGACCTCCTTGTCGACGTTCTTGTCGCGGTGGATCGCGTCGACGATCCGCAGCAGTTCGTTGGCATTCATGGTTAGTTCGATTCCCTCGGCTAAGCTCGAATTGTCGGGGCGAGGTCGCGAGGCGTGCCGTTTCGTGGTCGGCAGTGGGCTCGGAAACTATCCCCTCGGCGAATTGTTAAACGTGAGTATTCAGACGCTTACTGTCTCCACAAATAGGTTCGAATCGGGGCGGGTTCGTGTTCGTCCGTCGTGCCTATCGTTCCATCATATTCAAATCAGTTTGCCCTGCCGTTCAGTTTCGAACGAGCAGGCTCTGTTCTGTCTCGCGGTCAAAAATGTGCAGTTTCCGCTTGTCAAAGCTGACAGAAACCGCTTGATCCGCTCGCCAGTCGGCAGTCGGATCACACTTACTCAATACGTAAACGTGTTCATCGCTGTCCGGATCGTACTCCTTGTCTGGCGAAGCATTCGCAACCTTCACTCGCAGCTTTACCACGCTCGCGTCACCGAGCATTTCGACCAGGTCCACGACCGCACTCAACCTTTCCGGTCCGGGCTCGGCTTCGATCCGCACATCTTCGGGTCGGATGCCGAGCGTCGCCGGAATGGTGCCTTCAATCTCCAACAACTCGGGCAGCTCACGCTCGTCGAGTGGTATCGTCCACGCTCCGCGCCTGAACTGCCATGAATTCCCCACCCGCTCGATCACACCCTCCAGGAAGTTCATCGCCGGCGTGCCGACGAATCCCGCCACGAAGCGGTTGGCCGGCAGGCCGTAAACTTCCATCGGCGAACCGATCTGCTGTATCTTGCCTCTGTCCATTACGACGATTCGGTCGCCCAACGTCAGGGCTTCGACCTGATCGTGCGTGACGTAAATCATCGTTGTCTGCAATCGGCGGTGGAGCTCTCGGAGCTCTCGCCGCATTTCCACCCGAAGCTTGGCGTCCAGGTTCGACAGCGGTTCGTCGAACAAGAACACGGCGGGGTTGCGGACGATTGCTCTGCCCAGAGCCACTCGCTGTCGCTCGCCGCCCGACAGTTGCCGGGGCAAACGCTCCAGCAGATGCTCGATCCCCAGGAGCCGGGCCGCATCGTGCACCCGCTCGGCAATCGCAAACCGCCGCGCCGCCAACTCACGCTTCCTGGCCGCGGGCAAAGCCCACCGCCACCACTTCTGCCAACTGCTCACGCCCTCGCGGAGTTCCAGGCCGAACGCCATGTTCCGGTACACGTTCATGTGCGGATACAGGGCGTAGTTCTGGAACACCATGGCGATGTCCCGACTTTTGGCCGGAACGTCGTTTACCAGGCGCTCGCCGATCGTGATCTTCCCGGCATCGGGCTCTTCAAGCCCAGCGATCAGCCGCAGGGTCGTGGTCTTGCCACAACCACTAGGACCAACCAGCACGAGAAACTCGCGATCGACAACCTCTAAATTCAAATCCCGAACGGCTGCCGCACCCCCGGGATAAGTCCTCGACACGTTCTCGAGGATGACGCCCGCCATTGACCTGCTCTGTAGAGTGCGATCAGGGAGCGAATCCGGTATTCAGCGACTGGTTATTTGGCCACGCGTTGCGCAGCCGCAAACCGCCGTCAGGAAACAGTTTCCACGTTGTCCGCCCCGCCGGTTTTGGCCTTCGGAGCGGCTTCAATCTTCAAAAATCGTTCCTGCGAAACCACTTACGGTGAGTTCGCAATCCGGTAAACATACCGCCTTGGCTGAAGAGTGTCAAGCAGCGGAAGTGGGCCAGGGGAGGGTGGATCACTGAGCCCCAGCGCCCTTGGATGCGGTCGAACGGCAATCAATGGAGGGCAAAAACAAAGCTGGCCCGGTTGCTGAGGGGACGAGGCAACCAGGCCAGCGGTAGGAGACTACGGGCACGACTACTTGGGGCTATTCAGCTTTTTTCTGGGACGGCTTGTCGTCGTCCGAATTCTTTTCAGCCCTCTTGTTGTCAGCTTCCTTGGACTTGTCGGCTTTTTGGCCGCGCCCACTCTTGCTGTGATGCTTGTCGCGATCGCCGTCCTGCTTGGCACGGTCGTGCCCGCGTTCACCGTGGTGTCGCTTCTTGAAGCCAGCAGGGTGCATCCGCGGCGGACGGCGCTCACCGTGTTCGCGGTTGATGCCCGGGCCGTCTTCGCGATGACGCTCGATGTGCCAGGCGAAGTGCGGAGGCCTCGGTCCGCCGAAGCCGCCGCTCATCCGGCGTTCATCGTGTCCGTGACCCTCGCCGTGACCGGGCCGCGAGCCGCGGTGCTGCGAGGCGACGTTCCCACGATGCCAGCCATGTTGGGGCCGCACGCTGAACTTCTGGCCCGCGCCGCGCCAGTTGCCATGAGCGAACCGAGCGTCGTGATGCCGATGCTGTCCGTGCCCGCGGTGGGCAAAGTGATGCGGACCGCGAGGTCCGTGGTGGCGGGGGCCAGCATGCGAAAACGAGCGCGAGCCGTGCTGCGCACCCATCGCCAGGGCCATGCGATTCCAGGCGTGCCGGCGAGCGTCGACGCCCGGGCCAAAATGGCGGCCGGGACCGAAGTGAGGCCGCGAGTGCGGCCCATGTTGGGCGAAGTGCCGACCGTGAAACTGGCCGCCAAACTTCGGCCGCTGGCCATGGTGAGCGAATCGGGCATGCGGACGACGGTGGGGACCGCGCTGAGCAAGTCCATGCTCTGGCCCGCGGCGGTGATGGCCGTGACGGTGTTGCGCATGTCGGTGATGCGCGTGCCGGGCCTGCGGACCGCGACCGTGATGACGTGCGGCATGTTCGCCGCGCCCACGATGCTTCGCATGTCTGGCATGCTTCTTCTTCGAATTGCTGGAGCGCTTTGCCTTATTCTTGTCGCCGTCCTGCTTCTTCTCGCCTTCCGTCTTTTCTGCCTTACCCTCGCCGGACTCATCTTCAGCGGATTTGTCGGCGGTCAGAACCGTGGTGACTGGCTCGCGACGGAAGCTGGCATCACCAGCGCCGCGTCGGCCGCGTCCTGGCCCGCGTCCGCCGGGTCCTTCGAGTTGCCCCTCGAACTTTTTGCCAGTGAGTACGCCCCATTTGGTCTTCTGCTCGTCGGTCAGCAATCCCTTCAGCTTTTCTTCGGTTGCCTGGCGAACGGCCTGCATCTTGCGGAAGGCCTCGGCTCGATCGCCATCGGCGCCTTGCATCAGCGAGCGCATCTCTTCGCGGCTGGCCGACTGGACCTCTTCGATTGATTTCTTTTGCTCGTCCGTAAGGGCGAGCTTCTCGGCCACCTCGGGGCTGGCGAGCGCGGCCGGTCCGGCGAGCTGGAGCGAGATCTGCTTGAGTCGCGTGCGCTGCTCTTCGTTCAGAATCGTGTCGACGGCCTTCTGACCGGCTTCACGGCTTTCGGTGAACCTCTTCATTCGCTCTTCGCGGCTGGCGTCGCGGAGACCCGAGGCGCCTTCACGCTGTTTGGCGGTGAACTCTTCAACTTGCTTGACTTGCTCTTCGCTGAGTTTGAGATCCTCTTGCACGGATTTTTGCCCGAGCAGCATGGCGCCGCTGGGGCTGCCGCCAAGACCGCGAGGGCCGAGTCGCTCGCGCTGCTGAGCCAGCGCGGCGGATGTCGTCGCGACGAGCGCGGCGAACAGGAATAGCTTGGTGACGCTCCGCATGTTTACCTCTCCTGGTTGGTTCAACGATCTGGTCGCCGCAGAAGCCGCGGGCAGGCGAATTGGGTCCTGTGGGCCGTGCGCCTCTAAGAGATGAAACCGCCCTGGCGCGAGCGAGTTCCGCGCGCAGCGTGCAGAAAACGCTTGCGCGGTCCGGCGATTCCGGTCGAAAACAATGCCAGCACACGGCAGCAGCGAAGCTAAGTCGAGACCTTAATCTCCGCTTAAGCTTCTAGCCGCTGAAGGCGGAGACCAGGATGGCGCTGGCCTGTCCCTGGGGCGTGACGTTCACGTTCAGGAAGCTCGCGCCAGGGCTGTCTCCTTCACGGCACACGGCCAGCTTGCACTTGGGATCGGGCGTGTCGTAATTGAGCACGGGGAACAGCCGCTGGTGCTCAAGCGACAGCACGCTGGCGATCATTTCGATCAGGCCGCCGCCCGCGCCCAGGTTTCCGAAGTAGCTCTTGGCCGCCGCGATCGGAAGCTTCGCCGCGCCATCGCCGAACACGTCGTGAATCGCGCGGGATTCTTCCTCATCGCAACTGCGCGTGCTCAGGCCATGAGCGTGCAAGTGGCCGACGTCGGCCGGCTTGCGATCGGCATCGCGGAGTGAAGCGGCCATCACATTGCGAAGCGCGGTTTCGCGGTGCGCGATGCCGCTCAAGTCGGCCACTGAGCTGGAAGCCGTCCCGAGCACTTCGCCGTAAATCTTCGCGCCGCGGCGCTTGGCCGATTGGAGTTCCTCGAGGACGACCGCGCCCGCGCCTTCGCCCAGCACCATTCCCTCGCGATTGAGATCGAACGGGCGGCTGGCCTTGGTCGGCTCGACGCCGTCGGCGGCGACCTCTTCCTGCGTGAGCGAGTGGACCATCTTCATCGGATGGATGCGGCTGCCGGTCGCGCCGGCGACCATGATGTCGGCGCTGCCGCGGAGGATCGTGCGGAAGGCTTCGCCCACGGCCGCATTGGCAGATGCTTCGCGCAAGGTGAGCGAATTGTTCGGGCCGCGCAGATCGTTGTAGATCGCCAGGTGGCTGGCCGGCATGTTCGGCAGGTACTTAAGCAGCCACAGCGGCGTGAGCTGCTGCATGCCTTCGCTGGCCCAGCGAGTGAAGTCGAAGTTTCCTTCTTCGTCGATGCACTTCATGATGCCAGCGGCGAAATCGTCCGGCAGCGTGAGCATGTAGTCGCTGCCAAACAGCACGCCGATCCGTTCGGGATCGACACCATCGGCCGCATCAAGCTTGGCGTCTGTCATGGCGCGCTGCGCTGCGGCGACGCCCATTTGCGTTTCGCGACACATCACCTTGAGGCCCTTGCGGATGGCCTTTTTCCGTTCCGCGTCGAGCGGGCCGAAGTCGTCGATCGAGCCGGTGAATTCGCGAGCCTCGGCGGCGAACTTTGTTGGCAGATACTGCGTGGTGATGGCTGACAGTGGCCCCACGCCGCTCTTGCCGCTGGTGAGCCCCTCCCAGAGCGAATCGAGCGTCATTCCCAGAGGGCTGATGACGCCCATGCCGGTGATCACTACTCGCCTTGTCGTATTCATGTACACGGTTGACGCACTCCTGAAATGTTTCCGCTCGCTCAATGATTCATGCGAACGAACCCGCCGAAGGCAGTTGGCCAACAGCTTGGTTTACGATTTCCGGCGGCCTTGGAGGGGACAGGGCGAGCCGGACGACGTCGTTCGCAACTCTCTTGGCGACTCGGTGGGGACCCTAAGTTTATCGTGAACGGTAATTATTGGCGAGCGAGGCTACACGGTCGCGCAAGGCTCACGCGGCGAACGGCACCCTGCTGTCAGGGTGCTCTTAGTATCGGTTCTGGTACAAGCTGGCTTCGCGCTGGGCCGGCAATGCCGAAGGCTGAACGCCAACCTTTCCGCGCGACTCGACGAAGATCAGCATCTCGGCCCGCGGCGGACCCGACAGCAGCGGCACGCTAAGCGTGCCCGAGGCGTCCGGAATCGGCGCGGGACCAACACCTAAGCTGATCAATAAGACCTGGTCGGTCGGCCAGCGGAATCGCTCGTGCAGTCGAATGCTGATGCCCTGGCTGACTTCGACTTTCTGACGCTGCCGGGGCGCGGCCGTGGTCGGAACGTCGATCATCACCGGCACCATCTTTTCGACCTGGTCGACGTCGCAGCGAATCACCGCATCGACCACCGTGCCGTCGATCGAGAGCAGGGGATTGAACTCCAGCTTGAAGCCTTCGTCAAACTGGCCCATCACCGGTTCATAGCCAGGCCAACTGCCGTCGGCCTTCAGGATGACGTCGCGAACATAGTTGCGGGTCTGATTGGCCGAGACTTGTTTTGACTGACCGTTGTTGACCATCAGGTGCGGCGTGCCGTGCTCGCGAAAGTCGCTGCGGCGGCGCAGATCGGCCACCATCAGGGCGAAGTCTTCTTTGGCCATCAGCCAGGCCGACGTGCCCTGACTCTGCGTGGCCACGGGATGCAGCACCGTGTGATGCTTCGATCGCCAGTCGGGACTGCCGAGCGTGACCACCCGCATGCCGAACACGTGCGACTCGGCTTCGGAGTTGACGAAGCGATCGACGATGTCCTGGACGACGGCCTGCATGGGCGGCGTGTGATAGACGACCACGCGGCGGCTGTCGACGCTGAGAATTCCCAGCGGAGTGCCGTGCCAGGCTTCGTAGCCGGTCTCGCGGAGGATCCAATCGAGTATGGCCTGTTCGGGTTTTACGGTTGAGCTGACGCGGGCGGTGTAGGGAGTGATGTCGTATTCGCGCCATTCCTGACCGGCGTCGTTCGGGAGCGTGCCGGGGCC
>JBGSKX010000006.1:0-166621 GCA_041741015.1 Pirellulales bacterium | reverse complement strand
CAGAAGCCCGGCGAGCCGCATGTCGGGCACGGCGACGGCGCCGGCCAGTGGCTCGGCCAGTTCGGTACCGGGATCGCTTGCGGCTGACTCGAGCAGGCCGAGGGCTCGGCGACGGTTGCTGAGGGTGTGCCGACGGTGGGCTGCTGTGTTGCCGCGGCGAGTGACTTCGCCTTCAGTGCTGCGATTGGGTTGCTCATGCTGATTTCTGCCCGTGTCCAGTTTGGTCCGTGTGACCCTTGATTCCCTTACTACCTCTATATGCGTGTACTATTTACGCTCTATCGTTTATTTCTTGCGCTACATGGGGGTATAGAGCAGAAGGGTCACATAGACCAAAGTGGACACAAAGCGGCTTCGTGTCCCGTGTGTCCCATTTAGAATGCGGTGCGTTGCCTGCTCTCCTGCTTTGTGTCCGGAATCAAGCTCTGAAAATCTTCTGCGAAGCAAATCCCCTCATAGACCCAAAACCGATCGCTACGCGATCCTCGCTTCTTGCGGAGGCATGCTGGGAACATCCTTGCGACGTCTTTTCCGAACGTCCGTTCGCTCACCGGGCGGTATCCGTTGACGTCGGACCACGCTCGATACTCGGCGTAAATCTCGCCGCACGGGATGCAGCCGGTGACGCTTCTGGCGACCATTTCGGAGAGGAATGAGCGGGTCGGATTCGCGTCGTGCATGTACTCTGAGAGGGCCCGCACGCATACCTCGGGCTCGGTGAAGCCGCCTTGCTCTTTGAGCCGCAGCAGGCCGCCGAGCGCCCAGGCGAACATCCCAGGGAGCTCACCGGAATGCTCCCACCAACGGACCGAGGCCATGCCCTTAACCTGATCCTCCTTGGCGATCTTCTTCCGCCACGGGACCAGGATGATGCGACGCTCCATGCCGCCCGTTTTGTCTGCGAAGCGGGGCATCACGTTACAGGCCAGCATGAGCTTTGCTGTCGGGATCGCCTCGATCGGCTTGATCCCTTTGCGGTTGAAGCTCATCGGATTGCCGGCCGTGAAGCTCTTGATATGCCCCTCGGCCATCTTGTCGATTTCGCCGGCGTCGCCGCAGATGTTGGCGAGTTTGCCCAGCGTTGGCGTCAGGCCGAAATCCTTACCGAAGATCTCCAGGGCGATGTGGGCGCAGTTCTCGAAGCCGAGCATGGCCTCGAGACCGGCCAGGAACACCGATTTTCCATTCGCCCCGTCGCCTTCCAGGATCAGGAACTTCGTTTCGCTCAGATCGTCGGTGAGGCAGTAGCCGGCCCACTCCTGCAACAGGTTGATTCGCTGCTGGTCCTGCTCTTGGTTGTGATCGAGGAATGCCAGCCATTCAGGGCAGTCGGCCTCGAGGTCGCAATCGTAGGGCAGGCACACGGGTGAGAACCACCGCGGCGTGCTCGGCCGCATTTCGTATTCGCCGGCCAGTGCCGCGTCGATGTTCAAGATGCCATTGGTGAAGGCGATCATGTGCGGTTGCCGGCCGCGATCGCCGATCGTTACCGGCTGCATGAGGTAGGCCGGGACCGTCACCATGCTTTCGATGGCGCCCATGGTGTTATTGACCAGGGTTCGTGTCACGCGTTGCGTGTGCCCCTCGCCGTCGTCGCTCGGGCTGGCCTGCTTTTCGATGTTGATCCGGTCGAACTCAGCCTTGATCGTCGCCGTGATGTTGGCCTTCAGGTCGCGTTCGTCGACCACGTGGTAGCGATGCCCGTTCCAAGCCCACCACTCTTGCCGCCACAGCCGCAGCGTGAAGCCGTCGGCGTGCAAGTGGTGGAGGTTGAGAAACAGCCGGGCAAGCCGGTGCGGATCGTCGTCGGCCTCGATCGCCTGGCTGCCGGTAGCCGCGGGGTCTTGCGGGCGAACGACGGGCGCCGAGTCGACCAGCTTTAGAAGATCTTCGTAAGTGCGAGCCATCGCAATCATGTTCAGCGTCCTTGAATCCAGTCCCTAAGATCACTTCCATGGTCCGGCTCAACTTCATACGGAAGGTGAACGTGTCGGCATTCTTCGGCGTAGGTGGCCATCGCTGACGACCAGGCAGCCGCTCCCTTTTCGCCCGGAACGTCGGCGTCGTGCAGCACGTACGCAACCTTGCCGGCCAGCAGCGGCACCAGCCAGGGCGTTGGCCGCTCGCCGGCACCGTTCGCGTTCGTGATCGCGGTTGTGTCATCGGGCAGGCCGAGCGAAAGCAAGGCGAGCAGATCGCTGGGGCCTTCGACTTTCCACACGACGCGAGCCTCGGCCAGCCGATCGACAGGGCCGATGATGCCGGGCTTGCTGCCATAGGTGAGTTTGGTTTTCACCTGCTTGATCTTCTTGTCCGGCGTGAACTTCGGCAGCGTGCCACCACCGACGTTGTAGAGGCACCAGCCAACCGGATCGGCCGCGTGCAGGTGGGCGCCGTAAACCGGAATCGCAAAGACGGTGAACTGATCGCGGTAGCGAGCTCGCCGGCAGCCGGCCGTGACCATCGCTGCTGGCGTGATGCCGGGCTTGTGCAACGTGCACCAGGTGGCGGCGAGGCCTTCGTGCCAATCGAGAAACTTCAAGTGTTCGGCCGGATCGGCGTCGGCCTTCGATCGCTTGCCGTTCGACTTGCTCGCCTCGATCCCCAGATACTCGGCGACCTTTGCCAGTGCGTCCGGGAACTTCACGTCGAGTAGCCACTGCACGGCCGCGAAGCCGTCGCCGTTCTTGTCGCGGAAGCACTGATTGCAGAACAGTGCCCCGGCCGAAGCGTCGATCATGCGGAAGCGATCGGTGCCGCCGCAGTTCGGTTTCGGGCAGCCGTGATGCTCACCGTCGAGCAGCTCGCGATCGATGCCGCCAACGTGCGACAGAATCTCTGGCCAGCGGTGCGAGGCTGCGGCCCGAACCATGTCGATGTCGAACGTCGGGTGTTTGGGTTTTCGCCCCATTTATCGAACTCCATTCATTAGGGGCATGTCGTCGCAAATTCTTTTTCGCGACATGTCGGCATATTCCGGGTTCAGCTCGAAGCCGATGTATCGCAGGCCGAGCCGCCGCGCGACGACGCCAGTGGTGGCCGCTCCGTTAAAGCAGTCGATTGCCAGACACGGCATAGTGTCCGCTTCGCATTTGCAGCCAGCTTCCCAGCCGATGGTTTCAACCGTGGTGGTGTGTCGCTGCGGGTCGCGGTTACCGCAAATGTCGCCGGAGTGAGACTGGTAGGGCGATTCGTCGTGAACGCCAACGCGATTGACCTTGGAATTCATTCCCGGCCGAGTGGCTACGCGTTGCTTTTCGGTCAGGCGATGCCACGGCGTGCCGCAGATCGAGCAGCAGCCCTTTCCGCTTGTCCCGGCCAGCAGCGCCTTGCGGGCCAGTTCAGTCGGCATCGTGGCGAAGTGAGCGCCGGAGAATGATTCCGGTGAGAGCGTCCAGGCGGTTCGCATGTTGCGAGTGCCGGCAAACTCGCGGTCCCCAACAACTCGAGTTCGCACGCCGAGTCCGGTTTCGTTTGCGGCGACCAGTGCTTCGCTCTTTGCCCCGCCAAACCCGTAGGCGTACCGCTCCGCCGATGCTTCGCTGGCCTGCTCGGCAGACGCCTGTGAGTCATAGAAATACTTCCGCGACTTCGCCAGCAGGAACACTTGCTCGTGCGCCTTGGTAGGTCGGTCGGTCACGCTCTCGGGCATTGGCGCCCGTTTGTGCCAGATGATCTCCGAGCGGAGATACCAGCCGTCGGCGCGGAGGGCGAAGGCCAGCATCCACGGGATTCCAACCAGGTCTTTCGGCTTGAGCGACTTGTCACGCAGGCCGAAGCCAGACTCGAGGGCGGGGCGATTGTCGCTCTGCGTTTTGCTGAGCTTGCTGCCCGGTCCCGCGCCACCGTTGTAGGCGTTGTACGAATCCCCGATGTTGAGCCACAGCGTGCCATCTTCCCGCAGCACCCGGCGAACTTCGCTGAACACCTCGGTCATGGCGGCCACAAACTCGGTCGGCGTTTTCTCCAAGCCAAGCTGCCCGTCCACGCCGTAGTCACGCAAACCCCAGTACGGCGGACTGGTCACGCAGCAGTGAACGCAGTTATCCGGCAGCATGCGCAGGTCGTCGAGCACGTCGCACGTTTCCACATGCCACGGTGCGGAGCCATCGAGAACAGCTTGAATTCGCCCCATCCTTGTACGCCCTGCCTTGGGCGACTCCATTTCCTGGTTGGCACAATCAATTGGCCAGATCACAAATCGGCCCCGGCGTTGTCGCGAGACGTGCGGCGAAGCGTACTCTGCCGCCCACAGCGGCCATCACCGGAACGCCGGGGCCGTGTGGTTGCTACAAATCTCCGAGGTCGTCAGCAGCGTCGGTCACATCCTTCGAACTATCAGCAGACTGATCGAGCTCGCCGGCAGCTTCCTTCGCATCACTCCAGCCCATCAGCCACTGATCTTGCTCGTCGCCGATCGTGAGCGGGCAATCCGTGAGCAGACTGCCAGTGCCGAACGCGTCTCGGCCAGACTGGTACGAGCCGTTGTCGCTGTCGGCTGGCCAGTCGCTGAGCTCTTTGACACGAGCTTCCACGTCGCCGATTTCCGGATCGATCACACGATCGCTGGTTGCTTCGGTTGCCGCTTCGCTGGTCGGCTCAACCGGCTCAACCTCGGTGGCTTGGTCGGGATACTGATTGACCTTCAGCCACGCGAGCACGGCATCTTCGATCTTGTCGATCGCTGCTTTGCCGATTCCTGCCGGATACTTCTCTTTTTTCATGGCCACGTCCGCACGGCGTTGCTCCAGCCGGCCGATCGTGTCGATGCCGTCCTCGATCAGCTTCGACTCGACGCCCTTCGGCAGGTCGAGCTCGGTCACGCTGGCCGACTTCCAGGCGTCGGACTGCTTGGCTTCGGCAGCCGCCTTGACCTGCTCGGGAACGCCGGCCGATGCAGCAGCGCTGCGTTCGGCATACTCGACGATGGGCAGCCGCTCGGGCCCACGATCGGCCAACTGTTCGAGCATTTCGGCACAGCACTTTTCCTTGGCCTTGGCGGTCTTGAAGATCGCTTCGGCGTGCCTGCGTTCGAGCACAGCGTCGGCCATCAGTTCGGCAGCGGCGACATATTTACGGCGAAAGTCAGCTTCGGCCTTGGCCTGCAGCTCGTCTTCAGTCTGAGTCGCGGTGCCTGCAGCTGCGGACGCAACCGGCTCGCCGACACTCACGCCGGCGATCCCTAGTTCGTCGATCGCGGCTTTCGTCTCGGGATCGGTGGTTGTCACCCACTCTGTCACCTGCTTCGCCGTGATGATTTCGGTGGCGTTCCGCTCGGTGGTCCCCAGCAGCACGGCGATCTTGTCGGCGACTTCCATATCGAGCGGCGTGTAGTGACCAATTGCGTGCCGAAGGGCCGCACATTGAGCCTGCTTGCGGCTGGGGAACTTATCGCCGTCCAGCTTTGGTGGGCCACTGGAGCGATTGCCGCCGAATTCGTAGCAATAGCCGAAGTACCACCAGCCGTGCGAATCCTCGGCGAGATCCATGCTGGCCGTTACTTTGAGCTTCTTTGGCAGCGGAATACCGACAGTCTCAATGTCCGTGTCGAGCACGTCGAAGGCGTTTGCTCGCGGCTCGGTCGCATGACGCGGCATCGGTTCGTCGCCGTCAGCCGGCTCACCATCATCGGCCGGGCCCGAATCGGTAGCGTGCCAATCGATATCGCGGAACTTCAGGATGTCGTCGGCGATCCGCTTGTCGAAGTCCATGGCGTGACTGGCCATGTAGTTCAAAGCAGCGTGCACTGCTTTAGCTTTCGATTCGTAGCCGATAAACTCGCGACTGAGTTCCTTGCCGACTTCGGCGGGCTTGCCGCTGTCGTTCTTCAGCAGCGTTTTCCAGTGCCAGCCGGACCGCCAGTAGTTGCCGTCTTCGCGATCGAGCACCACTCGCACCGTGGCTTTACTCTTCACCGTCCGGCGAAACGGCACTTCGATAATTTCGGCGGCACCGATGAACACGCCTTCCGCATTCCAGTCCTGACCGGGTTCGCCATCCTCCACGTGGCCGAGCTCGCTGGCTGGCTCTTCATTGCCGGCCTGCTCTTCGCTCAACAGTTCCTGCATTTCGTCCACCGGCTCGTCAATCGCGTCCGGCATATCAAACGTCGTGGGGGTCATCATCGTTTAGCGTCCTTTCTTGGGTTTGTGCTTTTTCCAGAATCGTTCGAGCCAGCGGAACGTAGCCACTTCCGCGTGGCGGCGGCTGTCGCAAAAAATGAATGGTGTGCCATAGTCCTGCAGCCAGGCGTTGATCGACCGCGACAGAATCTTGCGGTTGCAGAGGCCAGTCTTCTTGCCGAGCTCGTATTCGGGGGCGTGCTTCAGCAGATCGCCGAGTGAGCATTCGACGACGACACAGCCGCATTCGATGTTGGCAAGGTTGGCCAACTCACGTTCGAACCGCTCGCGTCGGCCGCGATCTTCAACCGGCTGGCCGTCGACCGTCTTCGTGAAGCCGAGGATCGTGCCATGGGCGTCTTCCATGCTCTTGCGTTCGACGTGACAGCGACCGACGAAGCCCTGAATCGAATAGTCGCCCAGGCTGTTCGGGTGCCGGCCGAGGCACTGCCGCACCAGGTTTGTCCCCTGCGAAATCACCAGCAGACGGCCATTGCGGTCGGCATCGCCGTAGATTTCTTGAAACGCAAACGCGTGCTGCTCGGCAGTGTCGACCAGGATGGTGAAGGGACACCACTCCGGATCGCTGGAGCGATGCACGGCAGCACGCGGCGGGGCAAGCTCGGGATGTGGGACGGTGATTTGCATTAGAGGTCGCCCAGGTCGTCGTCGGGTGTTGTGGTGAGTGAGTTGGCAACGCGTTGAATCTCGGCTGCGGCTTTCTCCAGTACGTCCATCACCTGGTGGCGAGCAGCTGCTGCGGCCGGCGAGACACTAGGCACGGCCATCTGTGCGACAGCGTGAGCAACGGCGAGCAGCTTCTCGCGGTCCGGTCGCAGTGCTTCGACGCGAGCACGCTCGGCGGCTTCGGCTTCGGCACGGGCCTTGGCTTGCTCGGCCTCACGTGCAATTCGCTGCTCGGTTGCGATGCGAGCTTGCTCGGCAGCTTCGACCCTGGCCTGCTCGACTTCCGCAGCCCGAACACGAGCGGCTTCCTCATCAACCAGGCGTTGCCGTTCAGCCGCCAGATTGGCCGCTTCCGCCTCTTGAGCCTCACGGATGCGATCGAGCTCCGCCCGCTCAGCAGCCAGCCGATCGGATTCAGCTTGGCGGCGGGCATCCTCTTCCGCACGGAGTCGCTGCTGCTCGGCTTCTGCCGCTGCCAGCCGCTCCTGCTCGACGCGGTGGGTTTCGGTAGCCTCCGCCAGCTTGGCCTGGTAGTCGCTTTCCTTGAGCATCTGGGCATCGGCATAGGCGACGACGCAGCCCACGGCCGTCAGTGCATCAACGCGGGCCTGTGTGGCAGCTCTGGCGGCTTCGATCTTCTGTAGCCGAATCCGCTCCCGCTCGGCGTTGACGCGGTCCTCTTCGGCGGTCAGGTGAGCTTCGATCGGATTCAGTAGCTCGGTGATTCGCTTGGCCTCGGCATCGACCATGCTGCCGTATTTGAGTGCGTCGGCCTTCAGCTCTTTTCGCTTCTTTTCCACCGCAACGCGGGCGTTCCGGATCCTCATGCGGGCATCGTGCACGACTTTTAGGGCGGCCGTGTCACTGACGTCGGAGATGGTGAGCGGCATGAACTCGGCCGACCACTCGGAGATCTTCTCATCAGCCACAGAGAACGCGCCGATCACTGAATCGCGATCCGGAATTGTGATTGTGCTGTGCATTGCCCCTTTCCTCTCTCGTTTGTCAGATCGTTGCCAGTTCGAGTTTCGCCACGTTCAGCAGAATGAGTTCTTTGAGCAGCGTTTTGCGTTGGCCGAGAGCGACACGCCGGCAGAAGCGATCAAACACTTCCTTGCGGCCGATCAACTTGCACTTCTGCTCGGCACGACTGATGCCTGTGTAGACCAGCTCGCGGCTGCCCATGCGGCCGTCACGCGTGCTGGCGACCAGGATGGCCCACGGAAATTGGCTGCCCTGACTTTTGTGATACGTGACGGCATAAGCCAGTTCCCACGCGCAACCGGTGCCGGTCTTGCTCTCGTCGCTGACCTTGCCACGCGGAATGCGAATGACGGCTTCGGGATAGATCAGCTGAGCGATGAACGCGTCGTCGGCCACTGACAGAACCCTGGCCAGATCGCCATTGGCAACGCGAATCTGCTTGCCATCCTCAACCGGCTCGCCGTCGGCGTTGGTTGCACTGCCGATCACGCGATACTCTTCGTTCTCGCCGCAGATGATCTTGTCGCCGACGCGGAACGGTGAGCCAGGTACGCCGGGGTTCGTGTTCAGTACAGCCTGCAGGGCAGTATTGATCGACCGGCGGGTCTCGTTGCGGGCGACGATGATTCGGCAATCCCAGATTGGATCGAGCCCTGCCTTGCGGGCTTCGTGCATCTGCCCAAGGATCGCCTGCAGCTGATCGTCTTCCTCGTTGACTTCGATGATCTCCAGGTTGTCGCCGGCGCCCCAGGGCTTGCCGTCGACGATGGCCGAACACGCTTCGACGATGCCGCCACTGTTGCGGCGAATCTCGCGGAGCTCGCCATAGGGCAGGCCAGCGGCGATCATGTCGCGAAGCGGAGCCCCGTGGCTGACCGGGGGCAGCTGGTTCACGTCGCCGATCAGGAGCACCATCGTGCCTTTGGCTCGGGCGGCGAACATGGCCGTCATAATGTCAACGTCCTTCATCGACTCTTCGTCGCCGACGATGACGTTGAATGGGAACGGCGTATCTTCGTCGAAGTACCATTCCTTGCCGCGAACCATCGGGCGGCCGAGCAGGCTATGCCAGGTGCGGGCACGAATGCCGACGCCGGCCTTGGCCATCGACTCGGTCAGCCGCTTGGCAGCCAGGTTGGTCGGAGCACCGATGCCGACTGACCCCTCGCCAAAGTGCCGCAGCAGCGCGGCAATCAGGTTGCCGCCGACGAACGTCTTGCCAGCACCTGGCCGGCCACCAAGGATCGCAATCGCACCACGCAGGGCCAGCGAAAGAACTTCAGGCTGCTCGCCGTTGATGTTGGCGACTTCACTGATCGCCGGCCACTCGAACGAATCCTGCATGGCGTCGGCGATCAGCTCGGCAAGCCGGGCTTCTTTGTCGGCCTTCGCACGGGATGCCAGCCAGCGATAGCTGCCGTCCGGTGTGATCGGTCCAGCCATGCCGTCGGTGCGAATCTCTCGCAGCATGCCGCTGCGAATGGCGAGCTCAATGGCCTTTTCGATTCGCAGATCAGCGCCGCCGACGCGAGCCTTGATGCCAGCTTCGGCCACGCTCCGTGGCATCCAGGTATCACCGTTGCGGTTCCTGTCGATCACATCCCAGGCGGCGAGGGCCTGCCGTTTTAGTCGCGACGGGTTGCCGCCCAGGCTCAGGTACATCTGGTCGCACGAATCGAACCCGCAGCCAGGGTACGGCAGCAGTTTGTACGCGTCGCGGCGGACGATCTCTGATGCCCGGTTGCCTTTGTCTTGAATCAGCCAGCGGGCGAGTGTCTTGCGAAAGCCACGGCGGGCCAGCAGTTCTGTCAGATCGATCATGCAAGCTTCGGTGGCCTGCTGATCGACCAGGCGATCGACCATGCGATCGGCGGTCAGCGTTGTGATTGGAAGTCCGCGACCAGCCAGATAGTTGACGACGCGTTCCGGCTCTTCGCGGAACACCTGCACGGCTTCACTCCCGAACGCATCCCACAAGGCCGCGGCTCGGGCCGCGCCGAAGCCGAACCCCTGGCCGGCGTGCCGCAAGTAAGCGATGACACCGTCTCGGTTGTGCGGCTGGACAGCAACGAACGTCTGGAAGCAAAACTGCTCTTCGCTCTCGCCCGTGCGGCGGTTCGTGTACTTCGACCATTTGCCATAGAACCTGTAAGAGTGGCGGCGGCGAAGCTCGTCGACGTCGGCGGGGCCTTTGATCGTGATCGGGGCGTTGATCGTGCCGTTCGCGTGCGCGTCAGCAACCACTACGTCGCCGTCCGGATTCTCGAACCGGAAGCGTTCGCCCAGGTATTCGGCGGTGATTTCGATCAGCTGCGAGGGCACGGTCGCACCGAATGAGTGAGGGGATTAAAAGCCTGCCGGTGCGCCGCGGGGCGGCATGCGACGACACCGGCAGGCCGAGAAAGGAACCCTGGGCTAGGGTTCCAATGCGCTACTACAAATCGCCGAGGTCGTCGTCGGCTGCGGGCTGTGACTGCGGTGCCGGGGCACTGCTGCCGTTGCCGTTCGGGGCTGCCGTCTTGAACGATGCCGGGTCGCGGCGGTGTTCTTTCGGCAGCATTCCGACGATCGACGGATAGGCCTTCATGAAGTCGGCCACCTTCGGATCGTCGACGTGGTAGATGTTCGCGAACTTCAGGTCGAGAAACCTTTTGTTATTTTCGTTTGGCTCGCCAAACTCCAGGTCAACCACAACCAAACGATTGATGGCAGCTTGCACGTCAATCGTCACCTGCTGGCCGAGCTTTGATTCGTCGATCAAGCCAGTGGCGATCGCAAATGCCGCCCGCTTGTTGCGAGCCCACTTACCGCCATCTTTGCCATTGAGCTTTGGTGCGCGAAAAAGAATGTCGACCTTCTTGCCGGCGTGCGGTCCGGCCGCTCCGGCAAAGTCGACTTTAAGCCCGTCGATGGGGGCCTTATCCCGATTCACTGGCTGCTCGTCAATGTGCGTGATTTGCAGCAGGTGCCGTCCCTCTACGTCCAGGTAATTTCCGCCGGCGTTTAGTTCATCTTGCTCCGGCATGTCCCAAGTTACGTTACCCATGATCAAGTTCCTTTCTCTAGTGACTCGTAAATTCGCTCGAGGTTGGCGGCGCTGGCGTCCCATGTCACCGGATAGCCAAGTTGCCGCATTCCCTCACTCCAAACAGCATCGCGCCCGAATCGTTCCACCAGGCCACGAAGCAACGGCGTGCGGGCTACTGCCGTCGCTGGCCACGCTAGTTTTTTGCAGCGGCCTCCCAGATCACGACGCCGAAGTAAGCGGCCATCTTGTCGGGATCTTGCAGTGCCGATAGCAGCGACAGCAGATCTTCGCGCCGCAGATCGGTTAGCTTCTCGGCTCCGGACGCAGTGACCTTCTCGCGAATCGCCTTAGTCGTGCCGGGATGCGTCTGCTCGACTTGCTTGGCCATTTCCTTCACGCGAGCAGCAATCTCGGCGTCAGTGTTGCCCGGCTTGCTGGCTTCAGCCGGCGGGGCGGCCGTGCTTGCCGATACGCTGCGATCGGCCAGCTTCTTGGTGAGCGCCGCGATCAATTCGTTGGCCTGCACGGCGGTTAGATTGCGAACCGTGGCGGCATTTCGCTTGGCCAGAATTTCGGCCCGCTTCTCCGGCGATACGTTCAGCGTGCCGAACAGCTCCTTGACCTTGTTTGACTGATCAGCGGTGCACATGCCGGCGGTGCCGCCGTTGGCCGACTCCGACTGAACTGGCTTACTGGCTGCTGCCGGTGCATCGAACGGGGCTTCCTCGGTGGCAGCTTCAACGATCTCAGCGTCGACCACGTCGCTGCTGGTGCCGTTGCTTGTCGTCTTTGCATTGACGATCTCGACTGACTTCGGCGGAAGGTCTCCTTCGCCGCCGAGCTCCTCGTCGCAATAGAATCCCGCCAGCACCTCCGAGGCAATCATCCGCACTGCCTTCGTTGTGCAGCGGGCCCGAAGCATCGATCCGGGATCCTTCTCCCATCGCGATTTTGCCTTAACCAGTCCCTCTCGCTTTGCGTCTTCAATCGTGTAGCCGATCTCCCGGTCGTTCTCTCTGAACTTCCAGATTGCCCGAGCCTCTTTGCCGTCCTCGCCATCCTTCAGCCAGACATATGTTCCACCTAGGCGGTGAAACTCTGCCCGCATGAAATCAGCACGCATCGACAAGTCGCCATCGACAACGTGATAGCGCCGCCGAAGCTCCAGGAACGAGAGGTTTTCGGTCATCGAGATTAGGGCCATTGCTTGCCCTTGCTCGATGTTCTCGCACCCGAACATGCGAGACTTGGCGATCACGGTGCCGGCCTCTCGCATAAAGGCCAGCGGGTCGTTGACCCTCGTGTAGATCATCAATTCAGTTGACATTGCCCATTTCCTTTCTCGTGGTGCGCGGATTACTCAGACAAATCCCATGCGGGCCGCGCAGCCGCTGGTGATCACAAGATCGTTTTTGAGGTACTCGATTGCCGTCTCGCGGTCTTCCTGCCACAGCCGGCCGAAGTCAGCACCGCAGATGCCGTCCGGCTTGCCGCCGACGCCGAAGAACCGGGCCATGTCGTCCAGGCGGATCGACTCCTGATAAACGCCGCACTGCCAGCGGGCGTACAGGTCGACGAACACTTTGTCGAAGTAGCGGCCAGACGGATCGGTGAGCGTGTCGGGCACGTCGACGCCGAGATACCACGACCGCCGAGCCATGAACGGTAGGTCGAAGCGGTAGATATTGAAGCCGACCATCTGCCGGCCTTCGCTGCGGCAAGCCCGATAGCGGTTCCAGAAGTTCGCGAGCAACTTGGCTTCGTCGAGCGTTCCGCCCTGGCCTTGGATCTTGCTGCCGGCCGCTTTCGAGTGGTAGCCGATCGCCAGCACCTGGCCGGTGACCGGCGACAGGGCGGCGCGATTCACGAAGCTCTGCCAGTGAGCGGCCTCGGCAGCAGCCAGAATCTGCGGAGCGTTGACTGCAGCCGCTTCGTGGGCCACGCGGGCTTCCGCAATCTTGGCGTCGATCTTCGATTGATCCTTCAGGTTGCCGAGCTTCACGCTGGCCGGGTCGAACTCGCCGAGGGCCAATCCTTCCACGCTGGTCGGATCCAGCGGCAGGCACAGCGGGCGAAGTTCAGCTTCGGGGCGAGCCCCTGTTTCGATGTCGAACACTAGCACAGGGCACCTGCCTTTCGGGAATATGCAACGCGAGCTGCCGCGTACGAACCGTGGCCACTGTCAGCGGCAACCACGCTGGCCGGCAGCGACAGGATGCGAGCGAGCGGCGGCGCCGGCACAGCTTCCAAGATCTGGCCAGCCAGCTTGCCGTCGAACAGTCCTCGCCGCTCGATGGGCGTGCACACTGCAACGCCGGTTTGATTCAACGTGTCGCAGTGCTCAAACCCCGCTTGGAACGCGGCGTAGTATTCCACGCCCCATTCGCGACGGGCCCAGCGTTCGGCGGCATCGGCCAGGGCATCGAGTGACGCGTCGGCCATGTCGGGCGTGACGATCAGCCACGACGCCTGGCAGTACAGGGCCATGAACGGACCGCCGCCGATCTTGATGTTGGCGACGTTCAGCCGGTGCCACTCGGGACCACAGCGGCACGGCGTTAACCCGCTGACTTCGTAAGCCTCGCGAACGTCGGTGTACAGAATGCTGGTCATGCCTTCCCCCGATACGTGTTGGCGTGCTCGAGCTGGCTGGCAATGATCCGATCGATCAAGTGCGACAGGCGGACCAGGATCGGCCCGGCCTTCATCTGCACGCCGAGCTGGCTCATGCCGTGCGAGCGGAAGGTTTCTTCAGCCAGGATGGTGCGGTTGCCGTGGCCAAGTGCAGCCAGGCCGATCGTCGTGGTTGTGATTTCGTCGCTGTTGATGTACGGAGCACGATTGACCGAGTGCAACGCGTGAATCAGCGACGGGAAATGGATTTGGTTTTGCAGCACAGCCCTTTGCCCTTTCTCGTAGTCGCTCGCGAGGTCCGCCGCTCCTTGCAGACCCCGCGTGCCGTTCGTCCATGCCCTGCTGACTCGCTTCGTGCGGGCCCTTCGTGTGCGACAACCCGGCCTTGAGTTGCCGCCTAACAACTCACTCGCCGCCGCTCTGTTCGGATTGAATCGCGTCCCGCTCCGCCTGAATCGCCTCGAAAATCTCCTGCCGATGAACGGCCACATTCTTCGGAGCATCGATTCCGACGCGAACCTTGTCGCCGCGGATGTCGACGATCGTCAGCGTGATGTCGCTGCCGATCCTGATGACTTCGTTTTTCTGCCTCGAAAGCACGAGCATGGGACACCTCCGTGTGTTGAGAAACTTCCTTGACCAGTAGCGGGGGCATGACTCGAACATGCGACCTCAAGGCTATGAGCCTTGCGAGCTACCAACTGCTCCACCCCGCTGCGTTTACTTTGCCTCTGCTGCCAGCCGATCAGTTACCCGTTTCCATCGCTGGCCGCTCAGCACGTTCTCGACCGTTCGCTTTGCCACGCCGACCGAATCGGCGATTCGCTGAAACGTCATTCCCATCTTTCGGAGGAACACGATCTCCGCGACCTTCGCTTCCGTCAGCTTCGCGTGCGGGTGATTCTCGCCGTGCACGCGCTCGCATCGCCCCTTGGCATCCATGTCGTTGACGTTCTGCTTGGGCGTGCCCGCGAATAAGTGATCCGGCCGCACGCACGCGCGGTTGTCGCACCGGTGCAGCACGAGCAGACCATCAGGCACATCGCCGAAGTGAAGCACATACGAGAACCGGTGAGCCGAGATCAGTCGCCGGGCTACCTTCAGGCAGCCGTAGCCGATCGAGCGTTTGGCCGCAGTCCAGTTCCAGCAGTTGTCGCCATCGCCTTTCACAACCTTCTCCCAAAACCGATTGACGGCATCGCCAGTGATGACGATTGGGGCTCGGTCGTGAATTCCGTGGATCGGCATGACTACTTTTCTTTCTTCTCGAACTGGAAATCGACGGTCTTCTTGTCGATCACGGACGCCTGGGCGTGGTATCCGTTCCGGCCCGCATACGTGTAGAGCGTGGAGGTAAACCCGCGAACGCTGCACTTGAAGTCGCGGCCCTTTCTGGCTCGCCACGGCTTGCCATCAGTCCACTTCCGCCAGGGGTAACCAACGCTCTTGATTCGTGCCGCCATCCGTGTCCTGCCTCCGTGGCAATCAGACTCCTATCCGGTCGAGATACTCCGCCGCCGCTTTGTCCGCGGCCGACTGTTCCTTCAGTGCCGGATCGGGTTGTTGCTGCCCCCGTTTTGAAAACCGATACAACGCCTCGCGGCTGGTGTAGACCTTGCCGCCCAACTTGATTCGCTCGAGCCCCTGGCTGAACCAGCGTTCGATCGTGCGTCGTTCCACGTCCAGGACCGCCGCAACGCGCTTAACTGACAGCGGTCGTTCTTTCCGAAGGTCAATCAAGGCAGTCATCCGACAGAAGCCGACAAACGCAGTAACCGTGCGTGATTATGAGCACATATCGGCGTAAGTCAACTCAACTCTTTGTAACTCGTCTTAAGTCGAGTTGTAATGTGTTGAGATGATTGGAGATAAAATTTCCCAAGTCTTTCGCAATGCGTGCAAATGCGTAGAATTGCGTGCATGGCTGAGCCGAAGAAAAAGCGACAGCAAGCCGGCAAAATCTCGCCGGTTAGCGTGAGTGATGTCCGCAAAGCACAGGTGGAATCGCGGAGAGTCGCGATTCTTTTCACTGCGCTTAGTGCATCGCTGGGTGCTGTGAAATTCGAGGGCTCAATTGATGCCGTCGGGGGTCGGCAGCTTTTGCCGCACTTGGAGGCAGCCTCGAAGATCGGCGGAGACCTGCTTTCGTACGTTTACCGGCGATGGCCGGAAGCGATCCCCCTGCCGGCTGGACTTGCCGATCAAATACCCGAATCCGTACCCGAGTCAGGCCCAAATACCCGAAACGGCGCGTCAGAAAGTCGCAATTTGTCGCAACCAGAAGACGCGACAAAACGCAAGAAAACCCCGTAATTCACGGGCATTGAGGCTGTAGCTCAGTCGGTAGAGCAACGGACTTTTAATCCGTAGGTCCTGGGTTCGAGTCCCAGCAGCCTCATTGAGCACGTTCGAAGTAGCATGTGCGTTTCTGAATTCTTGTGGGCCTCTAAGCCGCCTGCGTTGTGGCGTGAACAAACGTCCTCACTTACACTGCGAGTCGAGTGCGAACCCGGATCGACATATCGCCGGCCGCCCAAATCCCCCTGGGCACGGGTTCAAGCTGAGCCATGATGCTTGCTTTCCGGGTTCCGCCGTTCGCGTGTTAATCTGTGACGGTCGGGCGGGAAGCTCCGAAGGTTCGGACAAGTTGGGCCACAGGCTGTCCGTCTGGCCGATAAGCCGGCAGGAGCAAGAGTTGAGCGTGCGAAGGGTTGCGCATGAGGCGATTCGTTATTGTCGTCGGGATGCTGGCACTCATTGCCGGCGCGATTGCCCTCCTTTGGTGGTGGGAGCGCGAAACGAATGGGCGCGATTTGGTGCTCTACGGCAATGTCGACCTGCGACAGGTCGATCTGGCCTTCAATAACAGCCAGCGCATAACCGAGATAGCTGTCCAAGAAGGAGATCATGTCAAACAGGGACAGTGCATCGCCCGACTCGACACGGACCGGCTAGAGCCGCAGGTCGCGCGGGCCGAAGCCGAATTGGCAGCACAGACACAGGTCGTCGAGCGACTCCGCAGCGGCAGCCGTCCGGAAGAAATCGAGCAGGCAAAAGCGAACTTGCGCTCGGCAAAGGCGGATGCCGCGAATGCTGAGCGGCAGTATCAGCGATTCCAACAGCTCTACAAGGAGTCGTCGGGAGGCGCTGTCAGTAGTCAGGACGTCGAAAACGCCGAAGCTACACTCGAGATCGCTGTCGCTCGAGTGCAAGTGAGCGAAGCCACACTGGAACTTGCGATTGCCGGCCCGCGCAAGGAAGAGATCGCAGAAGCAGAAGCCCGACTGCGAGCGGGCGATGCGGAACTCGCCCTCTTACGACAGGAGCTCAAAGACTCCCAGTTGATTTCGCCCGTGAACGGCGTCGTTCGCACGCGGATCATGGAACCTGGCGAAATGGCCTCGCCGCAGCGGGCCGTTGTGCAGCTCGCGATTGTCGATCCCAAGTGGGTTCGGGCATATGTCTCGGAGCCGGACCTGGGCAAGGTACGACCCGGCGCGAAAGCAACCGTCACCGTCGACAGCTTTCCCGAGCAGAAATTCAGCGGCTGGATCGGGTTCATTTCGCCAGTGGCTGAGTTCACGCCTAAACCGGTCCAGACGGAAGAGCTACGAACGAGCCTGGTTTACGAAGTACGCGTATTCGTCGAAGATCCGCAGGACGAACTGCGGCTGGGGATGCCCGCTACAGTCCATGTGCCGCTGCACGTGCCCATTGCCGAGGCGTCTGCCGGTAAGCCGCGAGCGCCAGTCGAACACGAGACTCCCGCAGCGCCCGCGCCTGACGCCTGAACCTGGGAGCGGTTTTGCCAATGCAGGCACTTTGCAACGAACCTGTACTCTTAGTCAGCGAGCTCGTGAAGACGTTTCGGCGCGAGACGGGCAAGGTCGTTCGCGCACTGGACGGCATCTCCACTCGAGTACGCCGTGGCACTGTAACGGCATTGGTCGGTCCCGACGGCGCTGGAAAAACCACGCTATTGCGACTCGTAACCGGGTTGCTTACGGCCGATAGCGGCATGCTCTCGGTACTGGGAATCGATGTTGCCCGAGATCCCCAGGCAGTGCAGGACCGCGTAGGCTATATGCCCCAAAGGTTCGGCCTGTACGAAGATCTGAGCGTCATCGAAAACCTGAACCTGTATGCAGAGTTGAACGGCGTCTCGATCGCCGAGCGTCGTGAGCGCTACCCGCGACTGATGGAGATGACGGCGCTTGGACCGTTTGCCAACCGCTTGGCCGGCAAACTGTCGGGCGGGATGAAGCAAAAACTGGGGCTCGCCTGCACGCTCGTTCGAGCCCCGGAACTACTAGTCCTCGACGAGCCGACCGTGGGGGTCGATCCCTTGTCGCGGCGCGAACTGTGGGAGATCATCCAGCAGCTTGCACGCGAGCAGGAGTTAACCGTGCTGCTCAGCACGGCATATCTGGACGAAGCTCAGCGCTGTAGTGAGGCGATTGTTCTGCATGACGGGCGCGTACTGGCCCAAGGCCCGCCAGCTACCGTGAGCGAGTTGGCGGCCGGACGAACGTTTCTGGTGACTCCGCATCAAGGACAAGCGGCCCGCAGTGTGCAGGCCAGACTCCTTTGTCAGCCGAATGTCGTCGATGCCGTTCCAGAAGGCGGGCTGGTCCGCGTCGTCGTGTCGGTGCCGGCCAATTCGGAGGTTCTGCGTGAGCAACTATCCGCTGGGCTGCCGGTTACTTCCGTAGCAGCAAGGTTCGAAGACGGCTTCATGATGCTGTTGCATCATGCCGCGGAGTCGCCGAATTCCGCGGCAGGGATGTCCATTGAACATCCTACACCGTCTGCAGACGGTGAGGCAGCGGTCGAAGTGCACGACTTGGTTCGAAACTTTGGCGATTTCACCGCCGTCGATCACGTTACATTTAACGTGAAGCGCGGAGAGGTATTCGGACTGCTCGGCCCGAACGGAGCCGGCAAAACCACGACATTTCGGATGCTCTGCGGGTTACTGCCGGCAAGCAGTGGGACGCTTCGCGTCGCAGGTGTCGATCTGCGTGTCGCCCGCGCTTCCGCACGACAGAACATCGGATATGTGGCGCAAAGGTTCTCGCTGTACAGTCAGCTGTCGGTGGCGGAGAATCTGGACTTTTTTTGCGGTGCTTACGGTCTGCGGGGAAAACTGCTCGCGCAGCGCGTGCAATGGGCACTCAAGCAGTTCGAACTCGGGCCGCTCGCTCAGCTCCCGGCAGGCCAATTGCCTGGCGGCTACAAACAGCGGCTGGCAATGGCAGTAGCGCTTGTACACGAGCCGTCGATCCTATTCCTGGATGAACCCACCAGTGGCGTTGATCCTATTGCCCGGCGCGAGTTCTGGCAGCGGATTACGGCGCTGGCGGAACAGGGCGTGACGGTCATCGTCACAACGCACTTCATGGAAGAAGCCGAGTACTGCGATCGCGTGGCCGTGCTCGATGGCGGCCGAATTCTGGCCCAAGGGACTCCCGCGGAGCTCCGCTCGCATGCCGACTCGACTGCCATGGCGTCAACCATGGAAGACGCTTTCATTGCCATTGTTGAGAAATCTCGTACCGGAAATGGCAACGGCCATCGCAATCCCAAACGCGACGGATACGTCCTGGATTCCTTGCTCGCAGGAGCCGCACCGCAGTGGCTGCCGCCCAAGGCTCGACGTGTCTGGGCGCTGGTCCAGAAAGAATCCTGGCAGATGGTCCGCGATGCCAGCAGTCTGGCAATTGGGATCGTGTTGCCAGTGGTGCTTATCCTGTTGTTCGGTTACGGGCTCTCACTTGACGTAACGGATGTGCCCGTGGCGGTTGTGCTGGACGAGCCCTCACCGGATGCGCTCGACCTGGCAGCGGCCTATCAGCTCTCGCCAACCTTTCGTACGCGCGTGCTCACGGGAATGCCTCGAGCGCGCCAGATGATGATCGCGAGGGAGATCGATGCCATCGTGCAGGTTCGCTCCAATTTCGGCCGCAAACTCGCGCTGGGCGAAGCCGAAGTGCAAATCCTGATCCATGGAACCGACGCGAATCGCGGCCGTATTCTGCAGGCCTACACCGAAGCCGCGGTCGGCAACTGGCGGGCGTGCCGCGCGGCAGAAGGTCGCCTGATCGATGGCGATCCGGTGCGTGTGCAGGACCGATTGTGGTTTAACGATGCCAACGAAAGCCGCTACTTTCTTGTGCCGGGCCTGATCGTGCTAATCATGACGCTCATTGGCTCGTTCCTCACCACGCTTGTGATGGCTCGAGAGTGGGAGCGAGGAACGCTCGAGGCGCTTTTTGTGACGCGAGTCCGCGTCGGCGAAATACTGCTGGGCAAGACAATTCCTAACTTTGCGCTCGGCATGATCGGCCTGGCTCTATGCATCCTGACCGCCCGAGTCCTGTTCAACGTCCCGCTACGTGGTTCGCTGTGGCTGCTGACGGCCAGCTCCATGCTGTACTTGATTGTGGCACTGGCCGTTGGGCTTCTAATCTCTGGCGCCGTGAAGAGCCAGTTCGTGGCCAGCCAAGTCACGATCCTGATTACATTTCTACCCGCGCTGATGCTGTCGGGATTCCTGTTCGACCTTCGCAGCACGCCGGCGTTCGTCCGTGGAATCACCTATGCCCTGCCTGCCCGTTACTTCGTGACCATTTTGCAAACAGTCTTTCTGGCGGGCAACGTCTGGCAGGTGATCTTGCCGGCGATTGTCGTCCTGCTTGTGATGTCCGTCTTGCTGTGGACACTCGTGCGATTTACTACTCAGAAACGGTTAGTTTAGAGGATGCGACGATGATCAACTCCATCTCACGCGTCCTGTCGCTGACTCTGAAGGAACTGCTGGCGGTGTTCAAAGATCCGCGCGGCCGATTCACCGTTTTTGTGCCGCCACTTTTGCAAACGTTGATCTTTGGTTACGCCGCCACCTTTAACCTGAATAACGTGCCTTATGCTGTTGTGAACAGCGATGGCGGGCCGGCCTCGCTGGAACTCCTTGCCCGGCTTGACGGGTCGGGCATTTTTCACCGCGTAGCAAAACTCGACAACGCCAATCAAATCGCCGACTGCGTAGACCATCGCGAGGCATTGATCGTGTTGCAAATCGGCGCCGACTTTCAGCGGCGGCTGGAGGGTGGCCGTCCGGCTGATTTGCAAGTGATTGCCGACGGGCGCAATTCCAATACAGCGGGCACGGCCATCGGATACATCAATTCGATTGTCGCCAGGTTCAATGCGGACTGGCGAAGCGAGAAGGGTCTCGACGCCTCGCCCGTAAAAATCGAATCGCGGACTTGGTTCAACCCGAACCTGGAAACGCGTTGGAACATGGTACCGGCCCTGATTGGCACGCTCACCATGCTGCAAACTCTGCTGTTAACGTCGCTGTCGGTGGCCCGCGAACGCGAAAGCGGCACTTTCGATCAACTGCTTGTAACTCCGATGCTGCCGATAGAACTCATGGCTGGTAAGGCGATTCCCTCACTGATCATCGGCACCGTGCAGGCAACGACGATTCTGCTGGTTGCCCAACTCTGGTTCGAGATCCCGTTTGCAGGCTCGTTCCTGACGCTCTACGTGGGAATCTCCTTCTTTCTGTTCGCCGCCGTAGGCATAGGACTGCTGATTTCATCGGTTGTTGCCACCATGCAGCAGGCGTTGCTGTTTACCTTCGTGCTCGTGCTACCATTCACGCTTCTTTCGGGCCTGACGACGCCGGTTTCATCCATGCCGCGGTTTCTGCAAGGCTTGACCCTAGTCAATCCGCTTCGCTACGCAATCAGCCTGACTCACCGGATCTATCTGGAGGGAACAGGACTCACGTACCTATTCTCCGACCTGTGGCCGCTAGCGCTTATCGCTCTCGTCACATTGTCAGCTTCGACCTGGATGTTCCGTCACCGGCTGGCATAGCGTTGTTCACCATTCCAGCAGTGCCGCCAGCAACTCATCTGAATCATCCAATTCGACTTCCGATTCGATGCCGAGCGATGTATCCGCCTTGCTCTCAATGAGTTCGGGTATGGCGACGACTACTCCCAGAGCAGCGGCGGCTTGCGCCGTGTTGACCAGTGAAAAATCAATCGCCGGAGCTTCCGTCTTCGGCCTTCCCATAAGCGAGGCGAATGCCGAGGCCACAGCTTCCCGGCGCAGATTTTCGTCGCTCACCAGTGCCATCCGCTCGGCGGCTGGGGAACTTCCCACCAGATTGAGCCGCAGCAGCAACCCGCCGTTCGCCCGTGCGATCAATTGATCGCCGGCACTGACAACACCGTTGCGGTCAAAGTCGTAAATGCTGGTAACTGGCTGATCGATTCCCGGATTCGCGCGTGCGCCAAGTTCATCCCCAGCACTCGTCGAGAAAAATGCGGGCGGAACGTTGACGAATGTGTCTCCCACTCGACTTCCAAAATAGAACACATCGGAGCCTGGCAGGCCTGTCGTGGTATTGAACCCTCCGGCCGCATCGTCGCCTTCGACTGTGACTTCAGCCACGAGTTGGCAATGGCACCATCCGCCCAGATGATCTCAACACGATCTGAGCCATCTTCCCCAGCACCTGCCCGCAGTGTAACAAGCATGGGCGCGGGAGCAATCGCCCAGGTCTCCGGCGAATCATTGTTGCCGACGCGAAACTTGAAGTCGCTCACGTCCAGCGGGCCATGATTGCCTACGACGTCGATCATGATGCCGTTGATGCCGCGTGAATAGCTGCTGACATGGAGAACCTCGGCGAGACCCGATCCAGCCTGATATGCGGATTTGTCGGTCGCAATTGCCGCGTCATCGCTCGCGTTCGCGCCGGGATTACCGCCATCGAATTTCGAGTTATTGTAGAAGAGGTGCCGCCCTATGATCTCACTCGGTCCGTAGTCGCCGGTGTACGAGATGCGATGGATCTCTCCGCCACGCGCGAGGTAATACAGATTGCCGGTGGCATCGACCTTGAGATCCACGGGACCGAAGGTCGTGAGGCTGCTCGCGAAGGAACTCGAAGTATCGGGGACGTCCACGGTGCCAGGCTCTGCTGGATCGAAGTAGCGAATGAAGCCGGCTCCGGCATCGGCAAAGAAATACTTCCCGGCAAAGGCGGCTCCGAATTGACTGTTGGCGGGATAGAATGCTCCGCCCGTGATGTTCACCGCGGCCGGTGTCGGCGCATCGTTCGAGTGATTGTAGGCCATGATGGGATCGTGATAGTTGGTCCAAGGCGGGGGCGAGCCATCGTTCTCAAAACCCTCCCAGACCGGAGCGTTGCTACCGGCCCAGCCGAAATTCGCACCCGCCTCGCCCGCGTTAATTTCCTCCCATGATGCTTCGCCGACTTCGTTGATGAACACGCGCCCATCTACCGGATCAATGGCAAAGGTGTATGGGTTGCGCAAACCCAGGGCCCAGATCGCACCTTGCCAGTCGTTGCTGCCGCCGGTGAAGAATGGATTGTCGCTGGGGTTCGAGCCGTCCGCATTAAGTCGGAGCATCTTGCCGAAAGGCGTATCGAGCTGCTGCGAAACGTGCGTGGCCTGCTGCGCACCCGGCGGATCGTAGTTGTGGTCGCCGATCGCGACGTATAACTTTCCGTCCGGACCAAAGTGTATCGCTCCACCATTGTGATTGGTATCACCATCGGTCCCGAGATTGTTGTCTTCGTCCTCGGGCGGGAGTTCACGAATCAGTTGAGGGCTGGTAAGCGTCGGCGTATTGCCTCCGGCGCCACTGACGGTGAAGCGGACGACTTGATTGTTGGCCGGATCGGTGGGACTTGTTCGGCCGAGCGTGTAGTACAAATAAACGAAGTCCTGGTTCGGACCAGCTCCGTCGTAGTTCGGTGCGAAAGCGATACCAAGCAAACCACGTTCGCCGCTGGAATCAACGGCCAAATCAATCGCAGTGTGCGTTGTGCCGTCGCCGCGCACCAGTTTGACATTGCCTGACTGCTCAAGCACCCACAGCTCACCGGTCGGCGAAAAATCCATCGCCGTTGGGCTGGAGAGATTGCTGCCGGTCGTGACAAGGGTCTCTGTAAAACCTGGCGGCAACGCTGTCAATGCCAGCCGCTCTTCGAGCGATTCAAGACCAAGTTGAGCATTGAGTGATCGCTTCGCCGAATGACGGGCCGATACGCCACGTAGGTGTGACTGCGCAAGACGAGCGCGTGCCGCGAGAGAGTTCGCGAGCATGATGGGTCGAGCCTCCGTTCCGAAAGGTTTGCCCCTGGGAATACGTTACCACAATTGCCGCACTAGTGCGATCAGCGGCGCGGGGGGTGCCTGCGATCCATCAAGAATCGCCGCCGGGTCCTGCCGTTCTCGACGGGCAAACTGCAAACAGCGGACCAAAGTTTTGCACCGCTCGGGAAACGCGCCCAGTTGGCCGTGACAACACTTCCAAAGCGCGTATGCTAGACTGCCGAAGGCGGTCCCAACCACCGCCGCTACCGCACGCTTTCGGGAACCAAGGAGTATCCACCATGCGTCGACTGGTTTTGATTTGTGCGATGATACTGGGAACTTTGATTGGGGCCGCGGCGCGTGCCGAGGATGACCTCAAACCCTCGATCACTGTCGCCGGCCATGGCGAGGTCCACGTCGCCCCCGACCAGGTGTCGGTCAACGTTGGCGTTACGACCGAAGCCAAGACCGCGGCCGAAGCGCTCCAGGCAAACACTGCCCGCATGACGGAACTGATGAAGTCACTGAAGGCCCACGACATTGCCGACAAACACATTCAGACCTCGAATTTTAATGTCAGCCCTCAGCAAGTATTCGATCGGGACGGCAAACCTCCCAAGCTGGTAGGCTACACGGTCACCAACCAAGTGACAGTCAAAGTGCTCGAAGTAACGCGCCTTGGCGCCATCCTCGACGCCGTCGTTCAAGCTGGCGGCAATCAAATCCAGGGGATTAACTTTTCCGTGGCCGATCCGCAGCCACACCTCGACCAGGCGCGCCGTAAAGCGATCGCGGACGCACGGCGGCGGGCGGAAACCTACGCCGATGCCGCGGGCGTGAAGTTAGGTGGCCCACTCTTGATCGGAGAGCAATCGGCCTCGCCTCCGCGGCCGATGTATGCGATGGGAGCGCGGATGGCAGTCGCCAGCGCCGACGTGCCGATTGCAACGGGCGAACAATCGATCGACGCGCATGTGACTGTCACGTACGAGATCGCCAAGTAGCATGCCCACTAAACGCTGGGCGCTACTCGTCAGCAGCTCGCTTGCGTTTGGGTTCGCCCTGCGCGGCAATCGCCGGCGGACGTGCGTCGGCATACTTCGCGAGCGCCGCCGTCAGCTTCTGATAGCTGGCGACGGCTGCGCCTGATAGTGCTGACGTGTCGAGGGGTTGATGTTCCTCCGGATCGCTCTCGACATTGAACATCTTGCCATCACGGTAAAGCTTGAACTGATTGTCGAGCGCGAATTCGAAATCCGGTTCAGCGCCGCCGGATCGCGCGTACCAGCAGTAGATCCAGTCCCGTCCCTGCTGCGACTTCCCTGAAAGTTGGCCCACCAAGCTGCGGCCATCCTGAGCGAGTTCCGCGGGGACGGGTACGGATGCTGCTTCGCAGATAGTCGGCAATAAATCCGTCGTGTCGCTGACATTCTCCAGCACGATCCCGGGCGGAATCGTACCAGGCCAACGTGCGAGGAAGGGTACATGAGTACCCGTATGAAGTCGCAGGCCTTTGCCGCCTTCCACGACTTGCGCGCCCACGCGCGAAGTAATGCCGCGCCCGGTGCCGTTGTCGCCAATGACGATCACCAATGACCGCTCGCTTAGCCCTTGCTTATCGATCGTTTCGAGCAATCGACCGATCAGCTTATCCGCGTAGGTGACCATGTCAGCGAAATGCTTGGGGTGATTCTGTGATCGCTCGTCGGCAGTAGCGGGGTCCCAGTCTGCACTAGCGGGTGTGGGCTGGAACGGCCCGTGAGTCAGAATCATCGGGTAGTAAAGTAAGAACGGTTCGTCCTTGTGATGGGTGATAAAGTCACATGCATATTTGTTGACGACGTCCGGCCCATAGCCGCCGTCCTTCAAGTCCACGTGCTTGCCATCGATCTCGAGTCCAGCATTCGCATAGCGAGGCGGACGTCGATCGAGCTGCCAGAGGCAATACTGATCAAACCCGAAATGTGCAGGAAGCGCCATGTCGCGTCCCAACTGCCATTTTCCGGCAATGCAAGTGCGATAGCCGGCTGCCTTGAATAGGTGGGCGAATGTTGTTTGAGTCGGATCGAGGTGGCCAAAATGCGTATAGTTTCGCACATTGGACTGCCCAGTCATGAGCTGCACGCGTGTGGGAGTGCACAGCGGCTGAGCGTGGAACCGCGTCCCGCGTGCCCCCTCGCGCGCAATTGCATCCATGTGAGGGGTCTGATAGGAGGTGCTCCCGTTCGCACCGACGCATTCGTAGCCGAAGTCGTCGAGCATCACGAGCACCACGTTTGTGCGTGCGGCCGATGCCGAAGCGGTAACCAGCACTAGCAGCGCAAGAACACCAAGCAGCATCTTGCTAACCATTTTCTGATCACTCATCGCGATTTTAGAAGTCACTCTTAGGGACTCGTTGACGGTAGATCTATCAGATTTCCATCGGCCCGGTTTCCCAGGTGATGCCAAAGTTCGAGTTCGATGTCTTCCGCCAGGAACTCGACGCGACCATCGCCGAAGGCGACGTTAGAACCACCGACGTGCGAACTAGCGAAGCCACCGACATAAAGTACCGCCACGTCGTCCCCTTCGCCTTCAACCGGCGCCGGTACGCCCGGCGTCTCGTCCACAGGGCTATTGAGCGCGAGTCCCGTGTTGCGGAGTGTTGCGCGCGTCCCGCTCATCCAACCGAGATCGCCCGGAAACGCTCGCTTTTCACTGGCAAAGATGGTGTGGGCCGCCCCGTCGGAAATGTCATCGTTTCGAAGCCTGCTATTCAGAAACAGCACGCCGTTGTTGTCGGCCGCGATGGGGACTTCAACGTCATTGCTGCAACCCGCATAGTTGGAGCTTCCCGGCACGTCGTCGGGCTCCGAGGGGCACACGAACACGCGCGGCCAGTAGACTCGCACTTTCTCGTTCGCCGGATCGTAGACGGACTTCGTGCGATCAATCTGGTCGTAAGCCACGCGTTCGTCGAGATACGGTAGCAGTTCGATCAACCAGCCCTGGTGAACTCCCTTTGCCTCATTTCGGATGGGGCCGTCAGGATTGATCACGCCAGCGGGATAGTATTCGTAGGAATTCTCGTAACCGGCCACGCCGAGCATGATCTGCGACATGTTGGCCATGCATAAGTTGCGGCGTCCGGCCTCGCGAGCCGCCATCATGGCCGGCATCGTCATCGCGACGAGCACCCCGATGATGGCGATGACGACCAAAAGTTCCACAAGTGTGAATGCTCCTGAAGGGGTTCGTGAACGCATCATGACGCCGGTTCCTCGGCTGGAATGGTGATTAATTGTGCACGCGAGCGCCGCACGAACAAGTTCGATCCGACGCCAATCTCCGCAGACACTTCGAGTTGGCGAGAAGTCGATCCTTCGCCGGCGGGAGCGACGGTGATCTTTACTTGAGATGCTGCCAGCGAGTCCGTGGCCGGTTGCCAGGTTTCGCCTGTGTAGTCGGGATTCGCTTGAACTCGCAACAAGGCGCGGGTGACCGCCGCATCGGCCAGGAGTTCCGTCTGCATCGCCGATTGATAGCTGCGAACCTGCCCCCTCTCAAGTGCGATCAGCCGCAGCCAGAATGTCAGCAGCATGGCGCACAGCGTTAGGCATGCCAAAACGGCCAGTAGCAGTGTACCGCGACGCTGATTCTTACTGGCCGGCCGCAGTGCACTGGTCATGGCTGCTCCTCCGCAGTGCCTGATTGATTTCGCAGCACGGCAAGAATCGAAAAGCTTCCAGAAAGTTCAGCGGCAGAACCGGCAGGGTGAGCCAGGCGACCGATCGTGAGTTCGACTTCCCGGCGATGTTCGTCGAGTTCGAGTGAGAGTGGCCTAAAGCCAGGTAGGGCGAATAAGTCACGGGCGACGGCGCCGCCGCCTTCGGAAACGGCTCGTTCAACACCCCTCGCGGCGATCGAATAGATCACGGTTTTCGGCCCCACAGTGAGTGAAAGCTTCTCCGCGGAATGCCTCGCCTGGTCCTCCGGCTCATTCGCCAGACGAGCCCCCGCGGCAGCATGCACATCACGGCGAAACTGTTGACTTAAACGTCCCAAGTTTGCCAGGAACTGCTGGTGCTCTTTGGCCTGCAGGTTGACCGCGAAGAGTCGCGACATGATCAGGCCGAGAATCATCACCACGCCGGCAGCAATCAAAATGCCAAGCAGTAGCTCCACCAACATGATCGCGCGATGATTGCGTTTCACGATGGGTCCTCCTCGACTTCCTGAAGTGGCTCGGATGGTGTCTTTGGAGATGCAGCGTCCGAGCCAGCCGCAAGTTCGGATTGTGGAAAAGCCCAAGTAACGAGCCGAACCGGCGCGTCCGATCGGCCATGGGGTGCCCGCCAAGTCAGTTCAACCCCCACGCGCTTGGCCGGCAATTCGGAACCTTCCTCGTCGACCGTCCAGCGGACATCACCTTCGGGCAGCAACTGCCCGGCATCGCTGGAAATCGCCATTTCGCGGAGCGACTCTGCGGATAGTTGCTCATACGGAATTGCACTTGCGCGCTCCAACAGATTCGCGGCATGTTCAAGTGCGATGGCGCGACGTTCGTTCGCGCGACGTTCGCGGGCTGTGGTCGAGACCATCTGGATCACCAGCACAAACAACGCGGCAAGGATCGCAAGGGCGACGAACACCTCAACTAGCAAATACCCACGGCGACGCATGCGACGATTCCTAAGAGAGCTGTTGGATCAGTTCCACAAGCGGTGTGAAGTAGGCCAGCGCAAATGCTCCCACCAGCAACCCCATCGTCAACACAAGCAGCGGGAAAGTGAACTCTTCGATCATCCTCAAGCGATGTTCCGCGCGACGCTGGTAGCTGCTTCCAAGTTCCTCCAGTGCCCAGGCCAGGTTTCCGTTTCGCTCAGCAGCGGCCAACAAAGCTAGATCTCCTCTCGCGACAAGTCCGCGCTTGCGGAAACTTTCCTGCCAGGAGGAGCCTCGCTGCAAGTCTCGCAACACGCGATCCAATCGGCGGCGGATCCAGCCTCGCGGATGCAGACGAGCCATGGAATCAATGGTTGTCACAAGTGACTTGCCTGCCTGCACCGGTAGCGCCAACAGTCGCAACAGCGGACCGACTTCGAGCAGGCGAACCGTCGTCGCCAAGCCGGGCAATATCGGTCGCGGAATGCCCCGTCTCTGCAGCCACACGAACAGCAGGCAAATCCCGAGTAACATCAGGCCCCACGGTAGTAGGCCGGAGTTAAGCACGGCATTTACTGCAATCGTGGAGGCGGGCAACCTGGCATCGAAGTCTTCGAAAATCACCACAAACGAAGGCATGATCTTGAGCTGCGTGAAGGCCACGAGGATGAACGCAACGGGGAGCAAAAATGCAAGCCAAGCAACCGACGGCGAGAGCAGCGGACGACTGGCGTCACGAGCGACCGCCGCCGCATTGAACGCACCACGCAGATTAGTCGTATCAGTTCCAACGCGGACCGCCAACGGTGCCACACTGGGCAGCGCGCCGCTGGTCCACGTCACTGAATCGACCAGATCAACGCCAGCGCCGAGCTGCTCGGCCAGCCGTCTGGCATTGTGAGCGCTTCGTCCGCCCTGCTCATCGGCGACCGCCAAGGCCATCGGCGCAAGCGGAGCGTTCCGCTCGGCGGCGATTGTCATGGCGGCCCACAGCGACTGCCTCTGCACTTCGCGGTAGCGGTGGCTGGCCTGCCAGGCCGCAGCGAAAAGGATGAAGGCCACCAGGATTCCCGCGTAGCTTCCAAGCGTAAATGCGACGGCGAACAGCCCCAAAGTCATGAACACCAGGCCGAACACCCGGACGACTCGCTCCGCCAAATCCGCCTTGGCAGTGTCAATGAAGCGGGCTGTAAACCAAGCGACCAGGCCGATTCCCAGAACCGCCAAGGAACCTAAGATCGCCACGATACGCGTTTCAAAGTCTGAAGAATCCTCGGAATACCCATTCCAAGAAAACAACGACACGAGCGACACGAGGACGTAAGAGATTGCAGCCATAAGGAGGAGAGCCGAGATCGCCACCAAGACGAAGACGAGCGCAGGGAGCACTGCCTTCAAGAGTTGTAGGCGCAAACTAAATCGCTTGGCTGTGAGTTCGCCCGCCGCGTTCAGTGCCTCTGGCAACGCGGAGTGAGACTCTCCCCACTGCGCCCATTGCGCGACTGTAGCGGGGAAAACTCGTTGAACATTTAATGCGCGCACCAGCGATTTGCCGCGGATGATCTCCTCGCGCGCCATGGCGGCGGCATGACCGTACAAGGGATCACGGCATGCGCGGCTTGTAAGTCGAAGAGCCTCGTCCAGCGAAAGTTGTTGGCGGATTAATTCGCCCAGCAATCCGCAAAAGTCGGTTAGCCCGCGATTCTTCCAGCACGGCCCAAGGAGCGGGATCGCGCTCAGCAGCCAGCTCACGGCAGTGCGGCCCCCGCTGAGCGCCAGTACCACGACAACCGCGATCGCCACCAGTGTAACGCCCAGCAGAATGCGCGGCAGCCAGAACGATACGACGTTCATGACCGCCTGTTCCGGCGAGGAGCCGGCGGATTCAGAGTCCCAATTCGTGAGTGGGCTGTCCAGCGCCACGCCGGCCAATGGCGGAAGCACGTCCCAAGAGACGTACAACATCCAGGCCAGGAGAATCGCCGCCAACAGTAGCGGATAGGCAATCGCCTGTCTGAATTGGCGCGACATCTCGTCCACGCGTTGTTGATGCACAAGCAAGCGGTCGAGCGTTTGCGACATATCGCCGCGGGCGAGCGCGGCCCCCAGCGTCTGGCGATAGTGCTCGGGCAGCGAATCCCCCAGCGTATCGAGAACCTGCTCGAGTGATCGGCCGGCCGCAAGCTCGGCGGAAAGAACTCGATACGCATTCTGCAATGCAGGCGTCGAAGCATCCTCTGCCAGGGCTTGCAGTCGCCCAGAGAGCGGCACTCCCGCTTTGGCGAATTCCACAAGATAACTCGCCAGTTCTGCGGCCTCGCTGGCACTCAGTTGTGAGATCTGCACTGCCTTCAGCTCGATGCCTGTAAAGCCGCGCGCCGCCAACGCTGCCAAAGCCGAATCAGCATCGACAGCCGCCGTTATCCCCTGCACGGCGGCCCCGTGAGCATCGTCTGCCTGGTACTCGAAACGCTTCATGGTTGCACCCGCATCGAGTTGGACATCGGCTGGGAAAGTGCATCCAACATCTGAGTGAACGGAATGAAAAAGGTCAGCCCATAGACAAGACCAATGGTGACGCCGATCGTCAGCACGAGGATTACCGGCAGCCATACCGTCGTCCAAGCCGAACTTCGTTCGACTTGCCTGCGCTGGCTTGCCGCCACAATACGCGCCATTCCGACGATTGACGACTGCGACATTCCGCTGTTGATAAGCATTGCCAGGGATGTGGGTAGTGCGAGCCCGGCGAGCTGCTCCGCGGACGGTGCTTGCCCTGCGTCGAGCCGCAGAGCGACAACTTCGGCGGCGGCTACGCGGCGCGGATCGTTCGTGCACGCCAGGGCCAAGCGTACCGCTTCTGGCAAGGGAACCTGGTGCTCGATTAAGAGTGCAAATACTTCAGCGATCCAGGCATTCTGAGCCGCCAGCGCCGTGCTCCCCAATAACGGCAGCCGTCGCCATGCACCCGGTGCACCGATCGCCATCGAACTGCGATTGCGAAACCAAATTGCGATAGCCGTCGCCCACAAGAGCACCGGCGGCAAAACAGCCAGGGGAAATTGCAGATTGGTCGCGGGAATGGGAACTCCCGCTGAGAGAAACTGAGCAATGCGTGAAAACGTCACGAGATAGCGAGGCGGATGCGCCTCGTACATCAGAGCGATCGAAGGCACAACGAGCGTGAGAAACACGACGATCAGCGCATAGGCCAGCGTCAGCAAGATCAGTGGGTAGATAAGCGCAAGTCCAACCGACCGCTGAAGTGCACGGACGCTGCGAAAACTCTCCGCTAGAGCTTCGAGCGCCGCAGGAAGTCGTCCGCTGCGCAATCCCGCCCTGACGACCGCGCGGTAAACCGCTGGAACACGAACGGCAGGGTCGGCCAAGGCTTCGTCGAGTTTCTGGCCGCGAGCGATTGCCGATTCAAGCGAGGCAATCGTTTTGCGAAGTGGACCGGCCAGGTCGTTCCGCATGCTAGCCAGGCCGAGATCGAGCGGAATGCCAGCCCGAACCAGACCGGCGATCTCGTCGTTAAGTTCGACCAGATTATCGATAGACACGCTCGCCGCCACGACAGTGCTCCGAATGACTGGACCGGCAAAAGCGACGTCGGCCTAATGATAAGGAGCGTGCGCTGCTGAATCGCCAGCGTTCCGCAATCTGCCGGGAGGCCCCTTCTCCCGAGTGGCCGCTGCCGCCTCCAATATAGCGAAAGGCGAACGAGAAATGCCAGAGTTATTCCCGTCCACCTAATTCCGAACGCCCATAGCCGAGTACACGGCGAACTTCGGCCGGACTGGTTTGCCCAGTCTCGACCGCCGCGCTCGCTCTGGTCATGCGATCAACCATACCCGCCGCGATGGCGCGGTGTTCGATTTCGGCCAGGGCGCTACATGCCAGGATCGCGTCACATACGTCTTTGTCGTGCAGCGGCAGACTTTCGACGAGGACCATCCGCCCACGGTAGCCCGTGCCGCCGCACAGTTTGCAGCCCCGCGGCAGCCAGGCACGTTGCACCGGGAGCTCCAGAAAGTCCGCCGATTCGTGCGTTTCTTCGCTGCACTGACAAAGCTTGCGGACTAGCCGTTGGAACAGCACCGCGGACAGTCCACTACGGAGCGAGTAAGCCTCGAGCCCCATCTCCAGGAGCCTTCGCACGGCACTTGCCGCGCTGCCGGCGTGAAACGAACTCAGTACCAACTGACCAGTGAGCGCCGCCTGCAAGACAGCCGCGGCCGTGGCGGCATCGCGGATCTCACCGACCATGATGACCTCGGGATCCTGCCGCAACGCGCTTCGCACGGCTGTCGCCAAGTCAAAATCTTGATGTGCGCTGATCTGGGATTGCGATACGCCCGGAATGGCGATTTCGATGGGGTCCTCCAGGGTCACGATGCTCCGCGAGGAATGCCCCCGATGAACGAGTTCGTGCAGGCATGCATAGAGCGTGGTCGTCTTGCCACTACCTGCGGGACCGACAATCAGAATCGCACCAGAGGTTTCATCGAGTTGAGCACTCAGTTCAGCGGTCGCATCCGCCGGAAGCGACAAGGAGCTGATGTCCCGAAACCGTTCTAAACCACCAAACAGACGCAGGACGGCGCGTTCGCCATGCAGCGTGGGAAACGTGCTTACCCGCACTTCAAAGTTGCCGGCGCCATCGGCGCCTTGCATGCGTCCTTCCTGGGGAGTCTCCATCCGGTAGGTGAGCAGCCCGGCAAGGACCTTGATCCGGGTGACAACGTTCGTGGAAGTGCCGGGAGAAAATTGGCCCACGGGATGAAGCACCCCGTCGACGCGCAGACGCACCTGCAATCCATCCGCGGTGGGCTGCAGGTGAATGTCACTTGCGCCGGATGCGCGTCCAACATCGACCAGGGCGTGAACGAACCGTGCTGCGTAGTCATCCCCTGCCGGGTCTAGCGCCGCCAGCTCGTGAGTCAACGCATCGAACAAGGGACGATTCCAGGCAGAATAACTGGCAGCCTCATGACCAATTGCGGCAACGGCACACTAATCCCAGATACCTTCGGGAATCGGCTTGGCTTCGACGACTTCGATCGCCACCTGATCGGGACCTTCGACGATGAAGCTCTTCATCTTGAAGCCCGGCTTCTCGCTGATGGGCTCGAGAATCTTCACGCCCGCCGCCTGCATCCGATCGTAAACTGGTTGGATATCGCGATACGAAAAGCCGAGGCGATCAATGGGGCGTCCGCGTGTGGGCTGTATTTCCTTGAGCGGTTCGTCTGGCCACCAAGGGGGCGATGGCGAGACATCGGGTTTGCCGAAAAAAATCATTAGCACGTTGTCGGCCTGGATGAAGTTCATCCAGATGCCGGCCAGGGTATCCATGCTTCCTTTGGGCTTGGGTCGGCTAGGGATCCGCGGTTTTAGCCCCAGATGGGTCGCATACCAGTTCGTGGCCGCATTCACGTCATCACAAAAAAAGTGTACGTGGGCAAAGCGGTGATGCCCCATCGTATTGATCTCAATCAGTTCCTTGTCCGGCCCGCTGATATACATGTAGTAGTTGTCGGGGCCACCCAGCGGCGTGAGGGGCGTGTGAATCGTGACGTCGTGTCGCTTCCACCACTCGTATTCATTCTTGACGTCAACTCCGCCCCAGCCTATGTGCCAAATGCCCGTGTTCAGGCGGCTGTCTGGCACTTCGTCGACTTTATTGAGCAGCAGGAACGAACGCTCGGTAAACAGTGCGTCACTGGCGCCGCGAAACTTGATCGGCACGGCGCCGAACACGCGGCTGTAGAATTTGATCGAATCCTTGGGATCCGTGACGTTGAGCATGACGTGATGAAATCGTGCGGGCTGGCTGGCTTCAACTGCGACGGCCCGAAGTGCAAGCACGACGGTCGCAAGCATTAGCATCACACGGCGCGTTGTCATCCGCAGAACTCCTGGTTGGCGAACAGCAAGCGACTCCCGGCGAGCGCCGCCTGGCCCCAAGTATACTCTGCCGGGCGACTGATCGCACTTGCCTCGTTGCTGCAAGTCAGGGCAACTGCGGACGTACCGCCGTGGCAGAGCATGGGTCACTGGCGGAGCCCCTAAACGCCGGCCCCGAAGTCGACGCCGCACTACCGAACTCTGGTAAATCTGCTGGTCGCAGACTGCGTGCCCGGAATCTGTTTCCCTGTGGCATCGCCAAGATAGGCTCGAATCTGGTGAGCGCCGAAAGAAATCTGGTAGATGCCTCCCTTGGGAAGGTCGGACATAGGCGGATTGTCGTCGAGCTGGACGTAAACCTTGGCTCCTGCGGGCACCGTTCCGATGATATTGAAACGGATTCGCAAGTAGTCCGTGGTTGTGACCGAGTTGTCCCAAGGCGTCACGAACACAACTCGGGGCGTGCTCGGCGGCGGCAATATAGGAGCAACGAGCCCCGCGATCCCGGGTCGCTGAGTGGCCGATGAAGGTGCGACCGCTCCGCCCATCGAAAGTCCGTAAAGGGCCCAGTTCTGGGCGTTCGTCAGTCCCGCCCGAGGAGAGCCCAAGGCAACTTGATCGCGGTTTCCGATGGCTTCTGCGGGCGTCGCCGGCAAGACGAAATCGGCGGCCTGTTCCTCGTAGAACACCTGAAAGTTATCGCCCGGAACCTGATTGTAGTCGTACACTCGAACAATGCTTGAGCGAGTATAGTCGATGAACCTGGTGGGGCTGAGGGTCATCAGAATGTTCGCCGGAGCGCGCACGGAATCAGCCGGAGCCGGCCAATCGGGAACTTTGCTCGCCATGTCAAACTTGACATTACGCACCTCGATCGAGTTCGTCGGAGTTGGCCCTCCTTCCTGGGGCGGTATGACCTGGATATTGATGTAGTTTCTGAGAGTCGAATTCGAAATGACGGTCGATCGGCCAGTTCCGAACTGGCTTGAATCGTCGGAAGGCATGAAAATGCCCACATACATTCCTTCGACGCGTGAGTTTGTGATGATGGTCCCGAGATTCTCGTAGATGCGCAGGTCCATTCCCATGGCACCCCAGTCGTTTCGATTCCGCGCGGCCAAACTGCCGAGAATGGTCAGGCCGTTGAAAGTCAAGTTGGCTGTGTGATAGGCGGTTACGCCGAAATGATGGATGTGCCACAAGCGAAGATTGGAAACCATGGTCGGCGACTGGTTGGGCAGTAGATTACTGCCGTTGATGAAGGCCGCCCAAAACCCAGTGGGCGTCAGTCCATACGCTTCGTTATTTGCTAAGAGCGTGAAAGGAGAGAGCGTTCCGTCGACAGATTGCATCGGATCATGAAGATCCGCGCCGCGAAACAGCGGCAACCGCCCCGGTTTGAGGTTGTAGCCGCTGATGACTATTCCCGCGAAAGTGTTGTTCGCAGTCACATTGCCGAGGATTTGATTTCCGCCTCGATGAAACCAGAACCCCACTCCACCTCGACCGAAGTCATTCTCAAGGGTTCCCTCCTTTCCGTCGATGCCAGTTCCCTGGATCCGGATGGAGATGTTGTTGCTGATGACGTTCCCGATCTCCGTGCCGTCTTCCGTGACGATACCGGATCCCTGCGCATCATACACCACATTGCGATCCACCAGTCCAAAGCTCGCCCCGTGCAGGGCCATCGCCCACTTCTTTGATCCGTGGATGGCGTTGCCGACCATTTCGAACTGATAGCCCGTGTTGGTTGGGTTTTCAGGTCCCATCAGGTGGTGTAAATGGACAGCGTAGCGACCGACCTGATTGGTCCCAAGGTGTGTGACGTTGCCGTGCGCGTCAAATGTCGAGCTATCGACAGGGCGCATGGCATCGGTTCTACCTAGATCACGAAACTCGGCATACGAAACGCTCACGTCGGCGCGCGCAGTAAAGATTGTGTGCCCTCGTGTCCCGTCGGGATTCTCCGAGCGAATCACGACATTCCGATCGAGCAGTGCCACATGTGGCAAGAACTCAAGCTGGCCATCGACATTGCGAGCACCGGCATGGTCGAACTTGATCGGCTCGGTCAAAACGACCGCATTCCCGAACACGTATTGGATCACCGCCTCTTCCCACTGCGGAGAGATGTTCCCCGCGATAAAGTCGTTTATTTGGCTGGCGGCGACCTGCCGTGAGTCCGGCAACACGATGGTGTCGCCTGGCTGCCAGTTCGTAGCCGACTGTGGAAGATAAATGACGCGATCGCCGGCTTTCGGCTCGACGGCCAATCGCTGCCAGGTTTGCGGGATGGCCGCGCCGTGAATCGTAACTTCCCCTAACGCGATCAGGCCAGTTCCAAACTGGCGAGGATCCGCGGTGAGGTCCAACGCCTTATTGGCAATCGTTAACTCGGCAGTTACATTCGGAGCAATGGGCGACTGTGAAGTTCCGATTCGCAAATGCCCCTCGGGCATGACAAGAATGTTCGCGACCAGGAGCCGTGTGTTCCGCGTCGTCGAGAATGCAAGCGTTCCGCTGATTTCCAGCGAATCGATGCGCGCCGTCGACTGCGAACTAATGAGAACCGCGTGATCGGCTTGAATGGCAATCCGATCTCCTGACCGTGGCGCCCGGCCCGCGGACCACGTCGAGGGATCGTCCCAACTGCCACTGCGCATACTGCTGTTCGTGGGTTGGGCGGCAAATCGCGGAATTATTTCGTTGTGTGTGTGAACTTCAGTTGGTGTTACCATCACGCCGCCCGGATACATCACGTGACCCTCGTGGGGGTCGTGCTCCATCATCAGCGGCGTGACGACATCTTCAACTGTCTCTGGTGCCGAGGCCGTCGCGGTGAGCGCGATTCGGCTCTCCAAAGCTTCACAAAGAGCCCGACGTGTGGAAGGCCTGGAAGCAGGATGGCGCCCGAGCGGGGAGAACTGAAAATTCATGGATGCTTACCCGCGCATTCTCTGCGCCGTTGGTCGGTGAGAAATATTGCCCCAACTTGGCATCTCAGCGTTGGCGCGCCCTGCGACCGACGCACGTCTGTTCCGATGCCGCCGTCCGTTCCGCGAGGAGATAGGTAGAACGGCCTCGCCTATATTAGATTTCTTGAATTTAGCGAACTTGCCGGTCTGTTTTCCAGAGGAATTCAGAGAATGGCTGCAAATTTCTCCGACTCCATAGGTCTGGGCCGACTGGGACGAATCGGCCCTGACACGACTGTGAATTGCACTTATACTGCCGGCCCACGCCACTGCGCTTTCGCGCGAAGATGATACTGCTTGATTACAACGCAAACCGTGGCTCACTTGCGACCAACTTGTCCCATCGCGGAACACTTGCATGCCTCAAAGCACCTCCAAGGGTCTTGGGCTGGCTCTGTGCTGGGGCCTTTTGCTCCTGACTCTCTTTCCCGGCCTCGAATCGCCGGCTTCAGCACATCAGGTGGAAGCATTGGCCGGGCCAGCACTGGACCTGCCCGTGGAAACCCGCAGCAAAAATGCTCCCAACCACGCCGAATGGCGCGCCCTGGCCGCTGAAGGGGCAAGGCTACAATCCTTGGCTGCGGAGTTGACTGCCACGGAGCGTCGCCTGAAAGAGTGGCAGGCAAAGTTCGCGGCTACCGCACTCTCCGAATCCAACGATATCAACGCGATTTCGCAGGATGTGAGATCCTCGGTCGCCGCCCAACAACAGGTAGCGGACCTTCGACAACACGTCGAGGGATCCCGCGTGAGTGAAACCATAGCGGCCCAGAACCAGCCTAGTTGGCGAGTCGACAACCCATTCACACCGGAACGGCTTCTCCAATGGGGAGTCGATCACGGCCCGCGCCTACTGACGATCCTGATAGCGGCCTTCGCCTTGTACCTGGTGGTGAAGCTGAGCGGGCGGCACCTGGCCAAGCTTGTTGCCCACGGCGGAAGCCGCGGCACGCTGCATGAACGCGAAAATCGAGCGATCACGCTCGTCGGCGTATTCCAGAATGTGGCCACGATAGCCGTGTTGGTCGGCGGAAGCTTGATGTTGCTCGATGAAGTGGGCATCCCAATTCTGCCTCTGATGGGCGGGGCCGCCGTGCTGGGCCTCGCGGTCGCTTTCGGTTCTCAGAACCTGATCAAGGACTACTTCTCCGGCTTCATGCTCCTGATGGAAGACCAGTACGGCGTGAATGACGTCATCAAGATCGGCGAGACATCCGGCGCCGTCGAGCAGATCACGCTGCGAATCACCGTGTTGCGAGATTTGGAAGGTGTCGTGCATTTCATTCCCCACGGTACGATCACCACTGTGAGCAACATGACTCACGGCTGGTCTCGGGCACTGCTGGACATTGCCGTCGCCTACAAGGAAGACACCGACCGAGTAATGGCCCTCATGCTGGAGGTTGCCCAGGAACTTCGCGGCGACGAACAGTTCGGACCGCTGATCTTGGAGGACGCCGAAATGCTGGGAGTAGACCTGCTCGGCGATTCTTCGATTTCCGTGAAGATGGTGATTAAGACCCACCCGCTGAAGCGCTGGGCCGTGCGGCGCGAGTATCTGCGGCGTATCAAGCAGCGTTTCGATCAAGTCGGCATCGAAATCCCTTTTCCCTATCGCAATGTGCTCGTCCGGCAAATCGACGGGGCAAAGCGAGTGGATGCCGAGGCGGCCTGAATCGCCACATTTGGAACCTAGTCCAGCGGCGGCAGCACATCCGGTTCGATCTGGTATCCCTCGGCAAGCGTGTTGGTCATGTTGAACAGGCCGGCAATCGCCAGCACTTCGCCGATAGCCTCCGTCGAAAGCCCCAGCTTGCGCAGCGCCGCAGTGTGCGAGTTCACGCAATAGGCACAGCCATTCGTCGCCGAAACCGCCAGGGCGATGATCTCACGCGTGCGCGGATCGAGGGCCGGCTTTCGACCGGTGGTCTCAGGATGCATGAGCGCTTTGAGCTTGGTCCAGACGAGTTCCAGTTCGAGCGGGGTCGTGGCCAGCACGCGCCACATGTTCGGCACGAAATCAATGTTCTTCGTTCGCTTGATATCGGCAAAGATCTCGGCCACGCGGCCCGAGGCTTCACTCTCGGCAACGGCACGAACCGTGGCGATGCGCTGTTCGTTCATATTGGCTTCCTGCGGAATGATGACGGCGGTCACTCTGCCGGTGGATCGTTCGGTTTGAGCAATCTACCGACGTACGAATCGTAACGTGGATGCGGCCCGCGAACAGACGGCCGCTTGCGAAGTGCAACCCTTATCGGTTCGGCGGGGTCTCCCAGGTGATCGATGGCGTTGAGCGCAGCGATGGCCACAAACACACCTTGCCCGCTGGTATTCACATGATCGGTCAGCACGCGCAGCGCGAGGGCTTCATCCGCAGGTTCACCAAAGCGGGCCAGCGCCTCGGCCGCCACAACGCGCACGGACGGCGAAGGATCCGCCAGCAGCGATACCAGCGTTCCATGGCCGGCAGCGATGCCCTTCTTCTCCCGGATCAACAGACCGGTCACGGCCCAAAAACGCACGCCGCTGTCCTCGTCCTCGCATCCTCGCACCAGCGCAGGAAGCGATTGCGGATCCCGATTGGCGGCCAGCTCCGCCGTGGCCAGGATGCGCTCAAGCGGATATTTGCCCGGCTCGTGCGCTATCTCGTACGGCGAACGGCCGCCGCTGCGCTCGTGCATTTCGGCCTCGGACAAGAATCCAAGATCGCGCGTTTCCAAAGCGTGGTTTTGGAGCTCGACACGTAGTTTTTCGAGTACGCCCCGATGTTTTACTGAGTCCCTTAGATTGTGGATCTCGTCGCGATCGGTAGCAAGGTCGTAGAGCTCTTCCGGCGGCTTCGCTTGCCAGAACGCGTCCTGGGCGGGATTCAGCTTGCCCTCGGTGTGCAACTGATGCCAGATACGCGTCGTGGGGGTCTGGAACATGTAGTTGAGATACTGACCATAGATGCGATGCGGCAAATAATTTCGCACGTAAACATACCGGCCATCCGTAACGCTCCGCACCAAGTCAATCTTCTCATCCATTCGGCCACGAAAACCAAACACGAATGGTTGCGGCGGCGTGACGTACTTTCCCAGGAACGCCTGTCCCTCGAGCCACGACGGCGGTTCGACCCCAGCCAGACTGAGCACCGTGGGAGCAAAGTCGACGAAACTCACCAACCGATCGCTCGTACCGCCCGACGCATACTCCTCCGGCCGTAGATGCTTAAACTTCTCGGGAATGTAAACGACTAGCGGAACATGCAGGCCTTGGTTACAGGGCCAGCGTTTGCTTCGCGGCATGCCACTGCCGTGATCGGCAAAGTAGAACACGATCGTATCTTCGGCATGCCCCGCTGCTTCGACTTCTTTGATTCGCTCGCCGGCGTCGGCATCCGCCTCGCTCACAACGTCATAGTACTGAGCCCAATCTTGCCGAACCTCAGGCGTGTCCGGGTGGTAAGCCGGCACGCGAACCTTGGCCGGATCGTGCACGGCCTTGTGGGGTCGACGGCGAATCTGGCTTTCGTGACTCTTGTTCGAGTTAAACACGGCAAAGAACGGCTGATCCGCTCCACGATTCTTCCAATGCGCTTGCCTAGAGGAATCGTCCCAGGGCTGACCGGGAGTCGCGACGTTGTAGTCTTCCTTGACGTTGTTTGTGCAGTAGTAGCCCGATTCGCGCAGCAGTTGCGGAAACATCTGCTTGTCGGCTGGAAACGGGACCATGCTCCGCATGTGCTCGCCGCCAGTCGACGACGCGTACAGCCCCGAGATCAACGTGGTTCGCGCCGGAGCACACACCGGAGCGTTGGACCAGGCATGCGTGTAACGCAGGCCGCGTTTGGCCAGTGCGTCAACATTTGGCGTCGTGGCATACGCGTCGCCATAGCAACCCATGTGGGGCCCATGATCTTCGCTGGTGAGCCAGAGAATGTTGGGGCGGACGTCCGCCGCCGAAGCCTCAACCCAAAATGCCAGCAGCGATGTGGCGCAGATCGTCAGAGTTATCGCCAAGCCACGCTTCATAGCAACACCTCGATCGACGCGCTGTCTTCCGCCGAGGCCACCAAGTCTGGGAGCAGCTTCTCACGGTCCGATTCCGGATCGGCGACGCGCACCCGGTAGCGTCCCGCGGTGAACACGTGCGGCCGGAACTCGTCACCGGCCAGCCGCAGGTTGTAGACCAGTTCGTTCTCCTCGTCGAACACTTGAACCAGCGGGTTCGAGACGCCCTTAATCTTGAGCGTCGGCAGCCAGCCCTTGGCCCGCCGCGTGCTGTCGGCAATCGGTTCGATCACCACAGGCCAGCCAGGGAATTGTGTGTTCGCCGCCGTTGGATCGACCAGCAACGGCCAGCACTCGATCGTCACCGCTAGTGCATCTTTATCGAACCGCACGAGCGACAGACCACACGCCTTGTCACGTTCGACCTCGAGCAAGGTGCCCGAGAACGACTGCGTCGGATTCGCCACGGCCAACACGGTGAGTGGGTGACCAAAGTGCTCGATGAAGTCTCCGGCGCCAGGGCGATTCGGATCGGCGCTGACTATCATCGAGCCCTGCGGCTCCCACCACCGCGGATAAATGCTGTTCACCGGCGGACCGGCCAGCGCCGCGCCGGCGTCGCCGTGCTCATCGATCCCGTAACGCACGACAGCCGGCAAATGTTGATCGCCGGCGATGTGAAAGGCGAATGACTTACGAATCAGGCGTAGCGCATCATTGCGCGCCGTTTGCGGCCAGCCATTGGCGTCATAATCCGCGCGCAAAATCTCGTGATTCGGCCCGTGCGTGGTCGCCATTGCGGTGAAGATCGTTTGCGAGATCACCGCCTTCATTCGCGCGCCGCGCCAGTCGGTCGCCCAAGCTCGCAGAAACGCCATCTGCCGGTCGCCCAAGAGCTTCAGGCCGGGCAGATCGGCCGACTTGGGATCGTAATTTGGATCGACGACGTGATCGCCGCGATTTCCGGTCGGCGGAACCTTTCCCTCGGGCCCGGACTTGAATTGCCGGTCGGCGAGGATCGCGAAGCTAACGCCGCCATAGACCAGCGGACCGAAGTAGACGCTGATTCCTCGTTTTCCCGGCGAGTCTTCAAACGGATCCGGATGATGCGAGGTCTGCGTGCGATGCACGGCATTTACCCACTTGGGCGGCATGTCGTATCCGCCCGCTTCCTGCGTGCCGCGTCGCGGCTCGCCTCCTTCGCCCCAGATGTTCCCCTGGTAAACGTCGTGATCGTCGGGAATCGAAATGCTCGGCCGATCGCGCATCAGTTCGCGCCACGTCCAACCGTGCAGGTACCACTTGCGCAGCATGTCGACGATGGCCATATCCAAGGGCGAACGCTGCACGCCGTAGCCGCCGCTCGACTCGTAAAACTGGTCGCCCGTGAACGCGAGCAGATCGGGGTCGAGCCGGCGCATGTTTTCGACGTATTCGGCATTCGGAAACGCCATGTGGCCGTTGCACGATACGTCGGCGACGGTGAGCACGCGCTCTCTAACGGGATCGCGGCGGATCGTGCCAGACCAATGATGATCACGGATCTCGCCGCTGGTATTTCGCAACTCGTAGCGCAGTCGATACGACACGTCGGCGTCCGCCTGCCAGTTCTCGATGCGAAACGTGGCAGTGCGGGAATCGGGATCGATCGGCGCTTCGCCGGCGGTCTGCCAGGTGCCATCACGCTCGAACTCCAGCCGGACGACCTGCGAATCGTGCTCGCCCAGCGGCGGCATCTGAGCCGTCAGCTTGAGCACGCCGCGTGACAGCGTGTACTGGCTGAACAGGATCGGCCCGAACAGGCGATCCGGATGCTCTTTCAGTAGTGAGCCGCTGGCCACCCACTCTCGAAAGTGAAACTTTCCGTTGCCCAGACTGGCGTTCGGTCGAGGTTGGCGGTGGCCGTTCGCCTGCGCGCCAAAGTTGGCGACGAGCGCGAGTTGGCCAGCCAGTTGCGAACTCGGGACTGTGCGCTCGATCTGACCCAGACTTTTGCCACTCGGGTCAATGGCCGTCAGGATCAACTTGGTCTTGCCACCTCGCGATTGGGCTGAGAGATTCAGCATGATCTCGCGCTTCGCCAGCGGAACATCGCACGCATCATCGGCCGCCGGGTCATCAAAGAACAGCTTGCCTGCACCGCTAATCCCGGCATCCAGCCCACGGCCGAACAGCAGAGCATGTCGCCAGTCCGCAAGCGGCGACTTGATTCCCACGCGAAAGCCGGCCGAGCCAGGCGCGCCGCCGAAGTCGCCTTTCGAGCGGCTGACGAAGACCATCATCGAGAAATCGCCATCTCCTTCTCCGAGCGTATGCATCAGCAGATGGACTTGCCTCTCGGGTGCCGCTTTGATGCACTCCAGCCGGCCTTCGGTAAGCCGCCAGTCCTGCATTGGATTGGCGAAGTATTCGGGACCGAGCCAAATGCGATCGGGCGTGGATGTCCAAGAGCTGGTGAACTCGGCATGTGCCCGCGCACTACCGACCGCGGCCACTGCTGCGGTTAGAGCAGCGCTCTCACGAACGAATTGTCTGCGCGTACGCCGGCTCACGAGGCGTTTCCCTTCTGCCCGGCTTTTTGCCCCGCTTTCTGCCGTGCCCCGCGACGACCACCGTAGGCCACGGGATTGTCCTCGGCAGGAACTTTCAGCTCCGTACGCTGGCGATCGACCTCAGCGTGCAACTCCTGCTGCACGTCGGCATACTTCGCGTCGCCGTAAACACTTTTCAATTCGTGCGGATCGCTCTGGCGGTCAAACAGCTCCCAGTAGTCGACGTCGGGCGCATAAAAGTGAACCAGCTTGTAGCGTTCGGTTACGACGCCGTAGTGCGGACGCACACGATGCGGCGTGGGAAATTCGTAGTAGTGATAATAGAGCGACTTTCGCCAGTCCTCGGGATGCTGGCCTTTCAGCAGCGGAACAAGGCTCTGGCCCTGCATCTCTGCGGGAGCTTCTACGCCGGCCAGTTCCAGGAACGTCTGGGCGAAGTCGACATTCGAGACCAGCGCGTCGCTGGTCGTTCCAGGTTCGGTCACACCGGGCCAGCGCACCAGAAGCGGCGTGCGGAGCGATTCTTCGAAGATCCACCGCTTGTCGAACCAGCCGTGCTCGCCCAGGAAAAAACCCTGATCCGAGGCGTACACCACAATCGTGTCGTCGTCCAGGCCCTCGTCGTCGAGGAACTTCAGCACGCGGCCGACGCTTTCGTCGACGGCTTTCACCGTGCCCAGGTAGTCGTGCATGTAGCGGTTGTACCGCCAGCGAACGAGGTCCTTGCCGGTGAGCTTCGCGGCGCGAAACTTGTCGTTGCGCGGCTTGTAGTAGGCGTCCCACTCCGCACGCTGCTGGGGCGTGAACGAGCCGGGGGTCGCCAGTTTCACGTCCAGGTCGTTCATCGTCTTTTCGAGCGTCATGTCCTGATCGCGCTCGGCCAGGCCGCGGCCAGCGTAGTCGTCGAAAAGCGTCTCAGGCTCGGGATACTCGCGATCGTTGTCGTGTCCCAAATGACGCAGGGCCGGCGCCCATTCACGATGCGGCGCCTTGTGCTGGCACATCAGCAGGAATGGCTTCGACTCGTCTCGATTCTTCAGCCATTCGAGCGACAGATCCGTGATGATATCGGTCACATAACCTTCGTGCTTCACCTCGTCGCCGTTCTTGATCATCGGCGGGTTGTAGTAGATCCCCTGCCCCGGCAGAATGTGCCAGTAATCGAAGCCCGTCGGATCGCTGATCAGATGCCACTTGCCGAAGATCGCGGTCTGGTATCCGGCCGACTGCAGCAGCTTGGGAAAGGTTGTCTGCGAACCGTCGAATCTGCTATTGGAGTTATTGTAGAAGCCGTTCAGGTGCGAGTACTTGCCCGTGAGGATTGTGGCCCGGCTGGGACCGCAGATTGAGTTCCCCACCAGGCAGCGATTGAAACGCATGCCTTCAGCCGCGATCCGATCAAGATTCGGCGTTTCAAGCAGATTGCGCGCTTCGCCATAAGCACTGATCGCCTGGTAGGCGTGGTCGTCGGAGAAGATGAAGACAATGTTCGGCGGCTTTGCGAATGCTGTTGCGCTGAACACAGCAAGGCTGACTGCCACCGTAGCCAGGGCAATACGAAAGAATCGAACAGACATCGGGAACCTCCGAAATGATTGCTCAGCCATCGACCGTACCTTAGTCGAAGGGCTGGCCTGATTTCAACAAGATTCGAGGAACCAGCCCGTTGAGTGTGGATGCGTAAATCCACAGCAGGGCTACGCGGCAGGAGTTACGCATGCGCACTCCAACACATATTCCAGAAAAACTACTTCCTGCGTGAACCCGCGCCGAAGCCAATCGGGTCGCCGAACTCACTGCGCGCTTTCGCCAGCAGCGATTCAAGACGCGTTCTGTCGCCGCTGAACTGCGTGTCGCCAGCCAGATTGTGGAGTTCGCCGGGATCATTGGCCAGGTCGAACAATTGCGTGTTGCGAGCGCCCTTGGCGTCGTATTCCATGAGCTTCCAGCGCGCGTCGCGGATCATCCGCTGGCAGTCGCGGTAGGCGCCTAAAATATACGGCCGGCCGGGGAGCTGGTGGTCGTGTAGGTTGGGAACAAGCGAGCGACCCTCGACGGACTCGGGCACCTTCGCGCCCGCGAACTCGCAGATCGTGGGGAAAAGGTCGAACAGGTAAACCAGCGCATTGGACTTGCCCTGCGGGATGCCGGGGCCGGTGAACACCAACGGCGGCTTCACATGCTCATATAGGTTCTGCTTGCCCATCAGGCCGTGCCGGCCACCGACAGCGAGGCCCTGATCGCTGGACAAGATCACGATCGTGTCGTTGAGCAAGCCGCGCTTGCGCAAGGCTTCGATCACGCGGCCCATTTCGTAGTCGAGATGGCTGATCGTCGCGTAATAGCCGGCCAGATGCTGGCGCATTTCCTCACGCGTGCGGGGATGCGCGGCCAGTAACTCGTCGCGGATCTTCAGTTCGCCGTTGTCGAACGGATGCTCACCCATAAAGTTATCCGAAAGCGTGAGCTTCGCAGGATCGTACATCGCCTGGAAACGCTCCGGGGCCAGGCAAGGATCGTGCGGCACGGGCGGAGCGAGGTACATGAAGAACGGCCTCGATGGATCGTGATTCTTGAGGAACTTGAGCGCGTGATCGGCGTTCTCAGTAGCGGATGTGGCGGTCCGGCCGTCGGTTTCGATGTTCTCGTCGAAGGCCGCGTTGCCGAACGTGCAGGCGTTGCCGCGCTTGCCGCAGTGGAACGTCACGTACCCCGCCTCGCGCAAAGCAACGGGAAGCAGCGGCATGCCGGGCGGCGTTTGCTTCACGCGGGGGTTCTCGGGAATGCGCCACAACGAGCGCCCGGTGATCAACATTGTCCGGCTGGGCAGGCAGACCGCGCCGACCATCGAGCCCATGCAATACGCATTCGTAAAATGCGTTCCACGCTCGACGAGTGCATCGAACGTGGGCGTTTTGATCTCCGGGTTGCCGAGGGCGGCCACGGTATCCCACCGCTGATCGTCGGTGAAGATGAACAGGATATTGGGGCGACTGGTTGCGGCCTGTGTCTCTGAGCACCAGGCGCTTGGTAGCACCGTTGCAATTAAGAGCGGAAACAGGCGAATCAGCCGACGGACAATCGCTTTGGCGGAGGTCATCTAGAAGCTCCTCGTTCGATCCTGTTGGTAGCATGCCGGTTCATTTCTACCATCGCGGCGAGAACGGTTCTACCGCCAGAAGTTTGAACCCCGAGAACAAGCAGGCTACGATGGGCGAGTTTCGCCGACGTCCACGGTTTATTGGTAGGGTTCGAGAACATGCTGAGCCGCTATTTTGCCGGATGCTTCGTCCTGTTGTGCGCCGCGATCGCCTCGGCCGACGAACCGTTGCTCGAAAAGCAGGAACTGTTCGTTGCCGGCGAGGGAGGCTATCCGAGTTATCGTATTCCGGCGCTGGTAGTCACTCCGGAAGGATCATTGCTGGCGGCGTGCGAAGCACGTAAGACTCGCGGCGACTGGAGTCCGATCGATATCATTTTCGTGCGCAGCGACGACGATGGAAAAACCTGGTCGGAGCCGCGTGGTCTGGGAAAACTTCCTGGCGAGGAGCGGCAAAACCCCGCGGCCCGGCGGCCTGCGAAGGCCACTGGCATCACGAACAATAACCCGCTCTGGATTGCCGATCAGAAAACAGGTGCCGTTCACCTACTTGTCTGCCAAGAGTACATGCGGTGCTTCTATTCTCGTAGCGATGACGATGGGAAGACGTTTTCCAGGCCGGTCGAGATCACCAGCGCGTTTGAGTCGTTCCGCAAGGTATACGACTGGAAAGTGCTGGCCACGGGGCCAGGGCACGGCGTGCAACTGCCGAGCGGACGCCTGGTCGTGCCGGTGTGGCTGTCGACGGCCAGCGGCCCTTCGGCGCATCGGCCCAGCGTCATCACCACGATCTATAGCGACGATCACGGAGGCACGTGGCAGAGTGGCGAGATTGTCGCCACCGAGACAGACCCGCTGGCAAATCCTAGCGAGTCAGTGGCTGTGGTGCTGGCCGATGGCAGGGTGCTGCTCAATATGCGAAGCGAAGCACATGCCCATCGCCGTGCGATCGCCACCAGCCCGGACGGGGCCACGAAATGGACGCGTCCAGCCTTCGATAACGAGCTTGTCGAACCGATCTGCATGGCGAGTTTGTGTCGTTACTCGATGCCAGGAAAGAACACGCGGGGGCGGATTCTGTTCTCAAATCCCGCGAATCTTGCTCGGAAGGACGGCAAGGAGAAGCCGGGCATGAGCCGCGACCGGAAAAACCTCACCGTGCGGCTGAGCTACGACGAGTGCGACTCGTGGCCGGTGGCAAAGACGCTCGAAGCGGGGCCGAGCGGCTATAGCGACCTGGCAGTTGGCAAGGCGGGCGCGGTCTATTGCCTCTACGAGCACACTCTGCGTGAAGAAGCACCGGGGCCGAGCATCTTCCTGGCGAAATTCAACCTGGCGTGGCTGACGGAAGGGAAGGACAGCGAGAGCGAGGCGTCGGACGTGCCAAGCAACTAGCAATACGGCGCGGAGTGCGAACGGAATCTCACATTAGTTGATGTTTAACATTCGCGTGGCACGGAGCGCAAGTTCGATTCCCAGCACGAAGTTCAATTGTGCCGAGCGACGCACTTCGCGGTCCAGATGCTGCTCCAAGAGAGCCGCCAGTTCCGCTTGCCGATAAATCGTCGCGGACTTCATTTGCCGCACATCGAGCACGTCGCCAAAAACGTCGCGGTAGGTGGCCGTGGGACGTGGCTCCGATCCAGCATGCCGGCGGGCGAGCAACTTTTCGGTCAGGTGCTTGCCGTCAAGCTGAAAGTCGCGAAGTCGCTCGCGGTAGGTCATGTGCTCGATCGGCTTCGTGCTGTAGCCTTCGTTGTGAGTTATTGCGGCGGCGGCCGGCGACTGTTGCCAGATTAGCCATCGGAGCGCCTGCCCCTTGGCTTTTACGCTGCGTGGCAGCCGATAGGCGAGCTCCAACATACTCTGGCCGATCAGAGGCAGTTCCGGGCGGGCGTACCAACTGGTGGACTCCAGGTGGACGGAAGCCCAGCGGCGCATTCGCTGTTCGATGTAATGGCGGTCGAGCCGATCAAGCGGGGGGAGATCGTCCATCTTTCGGTCGGCGTCAGAGAGTACGTCAATGGCGACCTGACGCTGATCGAGATCATAGGGGGGGGCAAACAGTTTTACGGGGAGAGCTGCTTTCTTAAAGCGATAATTCACTAGCCGCTCGATGTGGCCGCGCCCTTTAAGAACGACGGAGACTGCCTCGTGCTTGGACCAGTAATCGCGGTAGCACTCTCCGCCCAGCCCCCACAGAATGTTGCCGCCACGCTCGGGCATAGTGAACGTGCTGGCCATCGTGCCGCGGACCCCGTGCGATTCGCCGTCCGATGAAAGTGCATTGAACTCCATCAGGGCTCGCCAATTGTCGCCGGGCGTCGCAACCCGCCGCTCCCAGAGCAACCCCAGTTGCTCGGCTACCTGCGAAGCCCGAATCACTTCTTCATCGTCGGTTTCGCCGAGCGTAATGTAGCGAACCTGGGCGGGCAGTTTGGCAACCAGTGAGTAAACAGCCCGCGAATCGAGCCCTGCCGTGAGCGTGGCCACAATCGGCCGGCCGTTTAGCAATCGCGCGGCAAGTGTTTCCTGGTGGCGGTGCACAATGCGTTTAAATTCATCCTGGGCGGCGTCGGGACGGAGGGTATCGCGGGGAGGTGTCCACCAGCTGGTACGCTTGTGGCCCTGCGGACCGAAGCTCAAAAGTTGTCCCGCCCCGACGCGTTCAATGCCTTCGAAGAGCGTCAGATTGCCGAGCCCGTGATCGGCAAAGGCGACGATGGCCAGACCACGAGCATCTATCCGCACCTGCCGAACGCAGCCAATGGCAATAGATGAGGACGACACGACGACGCCATGCTCGTCCTCTGCAACATAGACGAATGGCATTCCGCTACGGTCAGTCAGGACCGAAAGCGTTTTCGTGGCGGCGACAAACGCTACAAAGGCATAGAGCCCTTCGCTGTCCGTAAGTGCCTGCGGACCGCTGCAAACGATCTCGGCAAGCCATTCGCGGAGCGTCTCGGTATCAACAACCGAGCTTTGTCCCGCGCGCGAGGGAAGTCCGGCGGCGATCAGCCAGTTGCCATCTGCATCCGCGATGAAAGCCGGAATGCCAGACGGACTCTGAGCGATCGCAAGGTCGACGCCAAACCGCTGGTACTCTTGCCAGGTGGCATCGATCCGCAAATGAGAGAGAAGCGCGCAAAGATGCGTGCCATTCCCGTGTGCCACGGGCTTTCGACTACGGACGAGGAACATTGTTGACGATTAAAATGCGCCATTGGGAGAACCGCCGAGTTCCACAGTACACTAAGCTACTTTGGCCGTTGGGTTCACGCAATGAGAATCTTGCGCAGGAACGCAAATGTTAGCGCAAGCGTGCGGTCCCGGGCGCGTTCCCTCGCGGCGACCTAGCGGCGGTCGTTATCATCCGCTCGATACTGACAATGCTGTACCGGCTCCCAGGTTCGCTGGCCGCGAAGCTCATCGCCACGCAGTGATTTGATGATTAAACCGTCGGGACCCAATTCGATACGAAGCAAAGTCAAGATGCCGAGATCGCAGCATTCCAGTTCAGCGTCATTCGGCTCTCGAACGCCTTGCGCGAGCTCACCACTTTCGAAGATATAAACGTAGGTCGTCAGCATTCTCTCGCTATGCATCCCATCGGGGAGTCTAGATATCCCCCGCAATTGCGACCACAGCATGGCGTGGTCTCAAGCTTCCGTTTGGGAAAGTGCGTGCTCGCACACGGGAGAACGGCGCGCGAAGTACTGCACACTCTCGCAGTCGCGCCACAGCTAACGAGGGAACTAATTCAGCTGCCAGATGCTGAAGTTTAGCACGCCGGCGAAACTAACCCAAGCAAGATATGGAAACAGCATCCAGGCGGCAACTGAACTGCGGCGATAAAACAAGACCATGGTGGTTACGATTGCCAGCCACAGCAGCATTAACTCCAAGCAAGCCCAGCCCGGCGAATGCAGGTAAAAAAAGATGCCGGACCAGGCAGTATTTAGCGCCAATTGTGTGACATAAGCTGTCCATACAATGGTGGCCGAAGGAGGCGGACCGACTCGCCAGGCGAGCCAGCCAGCCACTGCCATCATCAGGTAGAGCACGGTCCACACCGGTCCAAAGATCCAGTTCGGCGGGTTGAAGCTGGGCTTCGCAAGCGTGGGGTACCAATCGGTAAGCGAGCTTGTGGTGAGCGCGGAGCCGATGCCCGCCGCGCCGAAGCAAGCGACCAGAAATACCAGCAGCATCGGCCAATGCAAGTAGTTTGACCGGCGCAGTGTGGATTCGACTGTGGCCATTGACGAATTTGCCCTAACAGGTGACGTCAGTTCAACTCGCGCACACGGATGTTCTTGTAATCGAGACGCGTGCCGTGGTTCTGCAGGCCGATGTAACCAGACTTACGGTTGATTCCGGGATGCTCGGCGGCGTGTTTCTGCTCGTTGTCGAGGTTCGTCTTGCTGATCTCGGTACCGTTAAGGAACACCTGAACTTCGCGTCCCATGCAGATGATCTTCATGGTTTGCCACTCGCCGGCAGGCTTGCTCACACGAGTCTTCGGCGGCGAGATTCCATAGACGCTGCCGCAGTATTGGCCGGGCATCAGGTTGGCATACTCCGGCGCGCGATCGTCGAGCACCTGAACCTCCATGCCGGCGAAGGCGGGATTGCCTTCGTGCGGAGCGCGGAGAAATACGCCGCTGTTCCCGCCGGCCGGTACGCGAAACTCCAGTTCGATTTCGAAATCGCTGTATTCCTTGGTCGTCGAGAGCCAGCCGCCACCGCCGCCGCTGCAATAGAGGATGCCGTCCTCAACGTGCCAGCTACTCATCGGTCCGTCGATCGCCTTCCAACCGTCAAGATTCTTGCCATTGAAGAGCGGCACAGCGTCCCCGGCCTCAGCGTGAGTGATGGCAGCGAGCAAGAACAAGGCACAAGCGGCGAATCGAGGCATGATGGTCTCCAGGTGGGATTAACTCAGCAGTTTATGCAGTCTATTCGGTGTGATCGAGCTCGCAGATCGCGACGTTGCCGAAGGACTCGTCGACTTCGATCCGCAAACGCTGGGGGCGCTGCCCAGTGGACTTGACTAAATCGTCGGAGAGCCGGCCGGCGATGTAGCGGGCCAAGAGTTCTGAAGTCGTGTTCGGCACGTCGAGCAGGATGCAGTCGCCGAGCGGGAACACCCAACGGCGGTCGCGGAACGTGGCAATAACCTCGCGCTCGTCTGCCACGACCTTTATCAGTGGGTGTCGCGTGGGAAGCAGCATATGGTGATCCAGTTCGTCGACGATCGCCTTCAGCGTGTCGCGTAAGGCGATGAAGTCGATGACGTAATGATTTTCGTCCAAGGGTCCGCTGACTTCGGCGGTGACGCGATAGTTGTGCCCGTGCAACCGCTCGCAAATATCGCCCCCGTACGTGATGAAATGCCCAGCGCAAAACACCAGGTAATCCTTCGACATGCGGACGTGGTAGCGATCGGGCATGGCTGATCAGTCGAGGCGCGCGAGACGAAACGGTGGTTCAATTATGCCATCGCGCAGAGCCACGAACAAACCGGCGGCCACCAGGTCGGCCGTCGTGCCCGGATTTCGCCGGTGGCCGTCCGCGCGGAGCCAGAAATCCAGATCCGAGAGGCCGTAGTCGTACACGTCGTCACCGGGCTTACCACTATCCAGAATGCGCTGCGCGCGAATCGCTGCTTGTGCGGCAACTTCAACGCCGCAGCGACGTGCAATAAGACTATCGGGGAAACTGGCCATCAGTTGAATGTGCACGTGGACAATCGCCGCGAGCAGATCGGGACCTTGTTCAACGGCTGCGGAGATCAGCGGCACGACCGTCTCCAAGACATCAGCAAAGTTGTTTGCATACTGCCTGGCGACCATGTCGCGCTCAGCAGCCAGACGCATCGCCGCAATCAGATCGCTCGGCGGTTCTTCAGCAACGTCGGCTTCGTCGACCTTGCCCATGCCGCCGGGGTTGGCAAGCACAATCGCAGCGTAGACCTGCCGCGTATCAACGGGCGTGAACCGACAAAGTACCTCGCCAATGTTGGCAGCCAGTGGTAACTCTCGCGGCACTTTCGCCAGAGGAACCACGAGCAGCAGTGTGCCGAGATTTGTGTTCGTGCCGACAGCGTTGCGTGTGTTCTGCACGGCGTTCAGTATTGTTTGTCCGACGGGCAGGGCTGCATCCGCATCGAGCCGAGGACCGACGAGGGACGCGGCCACGACGAAATCGGGGTAGCTCATGTCCTCGAAATCCGACCCGCGATGCACATTACCAGGTTTGGGCGCCGTGGCTTCCATGATCGTCGCCAGCGTGAAGCATTGTCCGGGACTGAGGCTGCTCATGGGCGATTCGCTCCCGAGCGAATGGCACCGACTTCCAGCGGATGTTTCGCGAGGAACTGCTCGACCAGCGGGACGATGCGCTCGTGGGCGTCTTCGATGACGTAGTGACCCGCGTCGCCGAACTTATGCACTTCGCCCTGGGGGATGAACTCCAGAAATCGCTCGAGGAAATGCGGCGAAAAGCACCAATCGCGCATCCCCCAGATGAACAGCCAGGGACACTCAGCTAGCGAGGGCAGGCCACGTTCGATACCCAGCAGTGTTTCATACGACGGATGCCGGGCCGACATGGGTATGTCCTCGACAAACCGGTATATCGCTTGCCGATGCGACCAAGTGTCGTAGGGGGCCAATAGGCCAGCCTTCACCTCCGGCGTCATACGATCGTGATGCTCAACCGCCATCGTCACTGCCGCGCGGGCGAACGCATTCAGCCCTTGCACGGCTAGCTTTCCAAGAAGCGGTATGCGGCAAACGCGAATTCGCCATGGCATGCGGTCGGAACGAAAGGCCGCGGTATTGAACATCACGAAGCGGCGAAACCGCTGGCGATGAGCGAGCGCCGTGCCTGTGCCGATCGCGCCGCCCCAATCGTGCGCGAGCAGCGTGATGTTCTCGAGGTTCAGCTCTTCGACGAGTTGCCCCAGGTTCGCCACGTGCTGCGCGAGCGTGTACGGATAGTCGCGCGGCTTGTCACTGAGTCCGCAGCCGATGTGGTCGACCGCAATCACGCGATAACTTGCCGACAGCTTCGTGATCAGGTTCCGCCAGTAGAACGACCAGGTTGGATTGCCATGCACCAAGAGGAGCAGGTCCCCCTGCCCTTCGTCGACGTAGTGGTAGCGGTGGCCGCCGACTTCCAGATCGCGCGGCAGAAACGGATACAGCGAGCGCCAATCGGGACGAACGGACATGCAGCACATGCAATGGGCGTAAAACGAAATGACCACCCGCAATATACCGGGTGGCCCGGCAGGGTCCCAGGGGCCCCGCTGTCAGCGGCGACGTGCACCGGCGGACGAGCCCCGTGTAAGCGGCATATTTGCCAGTTTCCTGCCGGCGGCGGGCGTTGGCAGCCTGCCCGCGAGTGCCTACGATACAGCGAAAACCGGTCGGGGCGCATCCAGGGTTGTAGAATTGGAGGTATGCGTGGCCGCTTTGTCCCCTGTCGAGGCACCTGTGATCGAGCAAGCATTTCAGGCTGAACACTTCATCAACCGCGAGCTGAGCTGGTTGGCATTCAACCTGCGCGTGCTGGAAGAAGCAGTCGACGCCGCCAATCCGCTGCTCGAACGGGTCAAGTTCCTCTCGATCTTCAGCTCGAATCTCGACGAGTTTTTCATGGTCCGCGTCTCCGGCCTGCGCGAACAGGCCTTTGGCGACGGCGCTCCGCAGGACTACTCTCCCGACGGCTTGCGAGCGATCACCCAGCTCGAACGGGTCTCGCAGCAGACGCAAGAGCTGGTGAGCGCGCAGTATCGCTGTTGGAACGACCTGGTGCGCCCGCAACTCCAGGAAGAGGGGATTCGCTTATTGCGAAACGACGAGTTGGATGAAGCCCAGCGCGAGTCGCTCGATCGGTTCTTTCACACTCGGGCATTTCCGATTCTGACGCCGATGGCGATCGACCCTAGCCATCCGAGCCCCCACTTCCACAACCGGCAACTTTATCTGGGCGCCATGCTCCGGCGGCAGCGCGGGCTGGGACCGCGCGAGCTGTTTGCCGTGGTGCAGTTGCCGCAGGTATTGCCGCGGTTCGTGCAGGTGGGACCGCCGGAAGCATTAGATTTCATTCTGCTGGAGCAGGCGATCGCGGCCCGGCTGCCAGATTTGTTCGGCGGCTTCGACACCTTGCACTGGACGACGTTCCGGATCACGCGTGACAGCGATATCGAGATGCTGGAGCAAGAGTCGGATGACATGCTGCGGCTGATCGAAGAGCGATTGAAAGCCCGACAACGGGGCGACGCCGTGCGGCTGGAAGTGGCCGCCGATGCAGACGAAGAGCTGGTGCAGAAGATCGTTGCCGAGGAAGCACTCCGCGATACTGCCAAGGGCGAGGAAGGCTACAGCGAGGTTTATCGCATTCCGGGCCCCTTGGACCTGACCGGATTGATGGAGCTGGTAAGCCTGCCAAATCGCGACTATCTGAAGGCCCCCGGGTTCACGCCGCAGCGGCCGCGGGGACTGCAGGGCCGGCGCGGTGAAGAGATCTTCGGCGCGATCGCCCAAAGCGACATTTTGCTGCATCATCCGTTCGACTCGTTCGACCCGGTTGTTGAGTTCGTGCAGGCGGCTGCCAAGGACCCCAAAGTCCTGGCTATCAAGCAAACCCTCTATCGCATCACGGCCGACTCGCCGATCACGCGGGCGCTAATGCAGGCGGCAGACAATGGAAAGCACGTCACGGCGCTCGTGGAGTTGAAGGCCCGATTCGACGAGGAACGAAACGTCGGCTGGGCGCGGCAAATGGAACGGGCAGGCGTGCACGTGGTGTTTGGCTTTTTGGACCTGAAGACGCACTGCAAGGTCTCGCTCGTGGTGCGTCAGGAAGGGAGCGCGCTCAAACGATACGTGCACCTGGGAACCGGAAACTACAACCAGAACACGGCCCTACAGTACACCGACCTGGGCCTTTTCACCGCGGATGACGACGTGGGCGAAGACGCCTCGGCGCTGTTCAACCTGCTCACCGGTTACTCGCAGGGTCATCCCTGGCGAAAACTGGTCGTCGCGCCCGAGCACATGCATGCCCGGACGATTGCGATGATCGACGAACAGGCAGAGCGGGCCCGGCAAGGGCGGCCCTCGCGAATCTTCGCTAAGCTCAACGCACTGGTCGATTACCGCGTCATCGAGGCGCTCTATCGGGCGAGCCAGGCCGGCGTGCCCATCGAACTATTGGTGCGGGGCATTTGCTGCCTGAAGCCGGGGTTGCCTGGAATTTCCGAGAACATCAAAGTCACCAGCATTGTCGACCGGTTCCTTGAGCACAGCCGGCTGTATGTGTTCAGCCCGGATGAGGAAGCGCAGATCTATCTTTCCAGCGCTGACTGGATGCCGCGCAATTTCCACCGCCGCGTGGAGGTAATGTTTCCGATCGAAGCGCCGGACCTGCGACGGCGGATCCTGCACGAGATCATTCCGATCTACCGCCGCGACAACATGCGAACGCGGATCCTGAGCACGGACGGGCACTATCACCGCATGTCGCCCGATGGGCACCCGCCGCATCGCGCCCAGGAAGAGTTCCTAACCATTCGCAGCGAGCCAGGCGAAGAAGCCGGCAACGGCCGCGCGACCCAGAACGGGACTCGGGTGAGCGGCGAGTCGCAGCACGCATAGGTTCTCGCCTTCTTACCTCAGCGATTCCAGGAACGCGATCACGTCGGCCAACTCCGCGGGCGAGAGCACTTTGTCGAGGCCTTGCGGCATGATCGAGGTCGTACTGGGCACAAGTTGCTCGATCTCATCGCGGGCGATGCGCAGTTGAGTTCGATCGGTCGTGCGAAGGAATACGGCGCTGGCGGTTTGCCGCTCCACCAAACCACTATGGGCCTGGCCGTTCTTCGTGACAACGGAAAAGCTCTCGTAACCGCGGGCAAGGCTCGCCGCAGGGAACAGGATCGCCTCGGCCAGATCGCGTCGATTGCGAATCGAACCGATGGTGCTCAGGTCGGGGCCGATCTTCTCGCCCCGAGGGCCAGCGCGATGGCAAGCGGCACAGGCTGCTTTTTGGTCGAAGAATAGCTCGCTGCCACGCTTGGCGTCGCCGGCGGGTAACGACTCCAAAAGCGAGGCGAGCGTGACCGCGCGATCGGTATCGGCGGGAGCGACCTCCTTCAGCAAAGTCTCAGCGAGCTTGTGGACTTCGGCCGGATAACTCTTGATGATTTCGCGAAGCTGCCGCTCGCTAAGAGTCGCCCTGGCGGGGGACTCGGCGAGCGATCCCATGAGGGCGATTCCAATCACGGCATCGCGATCACCGGCATACGGCCCCAACAACCACGGGAGTTCGAGCGGGCTTGCCGAGCTCACCAGCGGCAAAACCTGTTTCCGCTGAGCCTGGTCAAGTTTCGATTTGCCGAGCGCTTCAGCAGCAGCCAGCCGATCGGCCAGCGATTCATCTCGATCGAACTGCTCAACCAGGAGCTCGAACGCGACTTTGGAAAGCGGCCGTTCGGGCGAAGCGGCAGCCCGCAGAGCGGCGAGACGCACATCCGTGGCACGTGCTGGATTGAGTCCGATCGCCAACAGCGGCGAGGCGAGGCGTCCAGGTGCGAACCGCCGAGCAGCGAAAATGGCGGTTCGCAATAGCGCATCGTGATCGCGGCCGAGCGATGCGGCCAGCCCCGCGTCGAACATTTTCGTCTCATCGAGATCGGCAGCCGAGAGCGCTTCAAGCAGCGCGATCACGACAGGCGACTGCGTTTGTGGGTCGGCCAGAGCCTTTGCCGCGCGGTCTTGCACAGCGGGCCGCACAGCAAGCGCCGTTACCGCTCCTCGCAGCGCTGCAAGCTGCTCAGCCGTGGGCGACTTCAACGCCAGCCACTCGACCAGCGTGCCGTCGATCTCTTCAGCCCAGTCGGAGTGACGGCTGAGGACGTCGATCACAGTTTCCAACAGCGCCGGATCGTCACTCGCCAGCAGCGGCGTAAGATCCCCCCGGGTGAGATTGCCGGCAGTCATCTGATCGAGTGCCAAGAGCGCCGCGCGGCGCACCGCGGGGCTTTGATCGTTCAGTCCCGACTGAGTCGACTTGCGGTCGTTGATTTCGATCAATGCGTAGATCAAGGCGTGTTCTTCGAATCGATCGATCATGGGTCGGCTCAGCGCCTTCAGGATCGCCGGCACGGCGTCTGCGCGTTTCAGCCGGGCGAGCGCCGTGGCCGCTTCGCGCCGCACGGGTGGCTCGTCGTTCAGCATGCGATCGATGACCGCAAGTATTGATTCCTGATCGCGAATGTCTCCCACCGCATTAACCGCGGCCACGCGGCCGGGGATGTCGTCGTCCGAAAGTGCCTGGCGGAGCAATAGCCGGGAGTTTTCCGTGTTAATGCGAGCCAGGGCCCACATCGCGTGCTGACGCGAGCGATAAGTGCCTTCGAACAAGGCCGTGGCCAGCGCACCCATCGCGGCGTCGCCTCGCGGTACCAGAAACTCGATCGCCTGCTCGACAACCGCTGGCCGCGGGTCCGAGAACAGGTCGGCCATTTCCGTGTCGGAAGTGGTTTCCCATGTGATGGCAAGTCCGCGGGGATCGTCGACTTTCGCCGCATCATTTTTACGGATGCGATAGATCGCCCCGCCAATCTCGGGCTTGGCGATTCGCGACGTCGGGCAACCGATCCGAAACCACCCGCCGGTGTCGATCACCAGCAGGCTGCCATCGGCATCGACCAGGACGTCGGTGGGATGGAAGTCCGCGCTCGTGGAGGTGAGGAACGGTTCGTCTTTGCTGACGAACGTCGCCCCTTCACGCGTGAGCACGTGGCGGACAATCTCGTGCGTATTGAACTGGGCCGAAAAGAAATTGTCGAGGTAATCTTCGCTCCAGGCGATGTTGTCCTGCCGCGCAAGCCCCGAGGGGGCCGTAACGCCGAACAGACTCAGAGAGGGCATCAAGGGCCCGGTCGATTTGAACTCCGCAGTGCAAGGATGCTTCCGCGGATAGACGCCGCCGAAAACATAGTGCACGAGAGCATCGTGCCGAGCTTCGTCGGGGTTATAGAACGTCATGGTGCCGATCGGTTCGCCTTCGCGGGTGTAGGCCACTTCGACCGGGTTGTCCATGCCGCCACCGGCGAAGACTTCGACATCGCTGCCATCGGGCAGGCAGGTGAAGATGCGCGCGGCCTCGCCCTTACTCTTGGTCGCGCCTTCGGCATCTTTGAATTCGTGGCCGTGACGGCCATCGCACCAAGCGATCCGGCCGGTGGGCGTGACAAAGCACCCGTGAATGTCCGCCGCATTGCCGATGTAGCCGAACTGCCCTACGAGCTTGGTTCGCTCGTCAGCAACACCGTCGTCGTCCTTGTCGACAAGTTTCCAGATGTACGGAGGACTGGCGACATAGACCGCGCCGCGAAACCAGACGGCTCCCTGCGGGAAGGTCATTTTGTCTGCGAATGTCGTCGCGCGGTCGAAGCGGCCGTCACCGTCGGTGTCTTCGAGCCGCTGCACTCGGTTGGGAAGTTGCTTTTCGAGTTCCTCGGCCGGAAGGTTCAAGCCGGCATTGTCGGCCACATACAGCCGGCCCTTGGGATCGAAGCCGGCCATCAACGGGTGCGCCAGCAGCGGCGATACGGCCACGAGTTCGACCGTAAAGCCGTCCGGCACACGCAACGTCTTGAGCGTCTCCTGCGGAGTCGCTGCCGAGGCAGAACTCGCGAAACTAAACAGGGACAGAACAACCAGACTAACGGACACGACGCGACGCGCAAACATCTCGAACCTGCGGCAAATGACCCGGGACAACAATCCGATGGCCCCGATTGTAGTCCAAACCCGGCCTAGTCGCCGGGTTTTTGCGCGGGCTCGTCGGCTGATTCGGAGGCCGGCTTTTCGCCCGTGGCATCCTCGGCGTCGCCCCTCTTCTTGGCCCGGGCCTCGGACTTGGCTTTGTATTCGGCCAGAGTTTCCGCGGCCAGATCTTTGCCTTCGAGCAGCGCGTCGAGATCCTTGGAAAGCGCCTCTTCCAGGTTCGGCAGCAGGCCGACCTTGACCACCTGCACGGTTCCGTCCTTGCCGATGATCACGGTCTGCGGAATCGCGTTGGCTCCGTAATCGCGGGCCGCCTTGGCGTCCTTGTCGAGCGCCACGACCACGTCCGGCAGCTTGTTGGCTTCCAGAAACGTCTTGATCTCGTCTGGACCTTCCTGCAAGTTCACGGCGTACAGCTCGACGCCCTTGTCCTTATATTTGGCGACGACCTTCTCGATGATGGGCATCGCCCGCACGCACGGGCCGCACCAAGTGGCCCAGAAGTCGAGAATCACGATCTTTTCGCCCTTCAGGCTGGCCAGGTTCAGGTGCCCACCGGCCAGAAGTTCGAGTTCGATCTGCGGAGCAGGCTTGCCAAGCAGCTCGCTTGGAGCAGGTTCCTCCTGCGTGCGTCCGGTAACCAGCTCCATCATCGAATCGACACGCTGGGCGTTCTCAGGAGCCTTGAAAACGAATGTCGACTTGTCGAACTTGGGAGCCGTATCCCAGTCGGTGTAGCTGACAATGTTGGTAATCTTCATTTCGGCGAACGGCGACGGCTGATCTTGCGACTTCGCCAGCCGGGCAAAAGCCTTCGCTAGATCGGGCTTGAACTGACGCACGAGAGGCTCCTTGCCGGCATCGATCCACAATTCCCAGTCGAACTGCTCCTGCGTGGCCTTGATCAGGTGACATTCGGTTTCGCCGAGTTCGACGATCCCGCCGTATTCAACCTTCTGAGCGCCGCCCAGCATGTTGGCCGCTGGATCGTCGGACACGATCGCGACCATCACGCCGCCAGCGTTTCCGAAACCGATCGAGCCAAGAACGATCGGATTCTTGAACAATTCCGAGAACGTGGGCGGGGCCTCTTCCACCGCGTACTTATCGTGCGTCGACATGAACAGCGAGACTTCCTTGCCGTCGCTGACGATGCTCGCCTTTCCCTGTGCTGAGTCCAAGGCGTAGGAAAACTTGTTGGGCTTCTCGACTGCGAAGTTCTGGATGAATTCTTGTTCTTGCTTTTGCCCCTTTTGTTCGACGGTGAGCGCGATGGTCACTTTGACCTTGAAGCCGTCGAGACCCGCATAGTATTTACCGAACGCTCCAAGCACTTCACGGGCCTTGGGATCGACTTCCGCTTCCTGGGCAATTGCCTCCTGAACGACGGCTACCGGGGCGACGACTAGCATCGCGGCAAGCAGCAAATACGAAAGCAGACTGCGGCAGTCGGACAAGCGTGGAAGCGGCATCATTCGGATCCTATGCGGGTGGGTAAGGGCGAGCTTAGTACGGGAGGGCATGCGGCCATGCTTCGACGGCTGTGGGGGCTGGCCGACTTGGAAGCCAACTCAGCATAACAGTCGGTAACGTTTCCAGCTACTAATTGGCGCGCTTTGTGGGAGCGGGATTGGCGTTCCACCGACCTCATCCGTTACGATTCAGCCCTGACGACGGCGTACATCTGAACTCTTTCGCCCCCAACCGCACCCATGCAACGACTTGCCGCCGGACCGCTCGAATACGAATTCAGCCGCCACCGCGAGCCTCGCGCTCACATCGCCTCGGGCGAGACGCTTATCGTCGAGAGCGAAGATGCCTTCAGCGGGCAAATTCGAACCGCCGCAGACCGCCGCGACAAACGCACGCAGCCGTACAGCAATCCGCTGACCGGTCCGATCGTGGTCGACGACGCGGAGCCGGGCGACTCGCTGGCCATCAAGATCGAGTCGATTGAACCGACGCTGGGCAAATGCGTCACGCGCACGAGCGACCCTAAACAGCTCTGCGAGTGGCTCGGCGATGATTGCCCACACGGCACGCGGGTGTGCGAGATCGCCGGCGGTATGATCCATTGGAGCGAGAAGATCTCGATTCCCTACACGCCCATGCTGGGGTGCATCGGCACCGCGCCTAGTTGGGGGACGCCCACGACACTGCCAGCAGGGTCGCACGGCGGGAACATGGACATCGTGGAAGTCGCGCCTGGCAGCACGATCTATCTGCCCGTGTACGTGCCGGGTGGCTACCTGTACCTGGGGGACGCGCACGCCGCGATGGGGCATGGCGAACTATCGGCCAGCGGGCTTGAGATGCAAGCTGCCAGCACGATCACCGTGCGACTTGAGAAGGGGCGAGCGGTTCCCGGGCCGCGGATCGAGACCGCCGACTCGCTCATGACCGTGGTCAGTGGCACACCGATGGAGCGGTCGGCGGCTCAGGCATTCGCCCAGCTTATCCTGTGGATGGAAGCCGACTATGGGTGGAATCGCTGGCAGGCTTACGACCTGCTAACGCACGTGGCCCAGACTTCGATGGGCTATTACGGCATCGGCACGATTGGTGTGAAGGTGGGAAAACGTTACTTGTAAAAACTTTGCGGTGGGTGAGCGCGTGATTTAGAATCTCGCAACGGTCTATCCCATCCGCTTCCGAGGAGTCGACCCATGCGTAACTCGCTGCGATTGCTGCTGCTGTTCACCGCCGTGTGTTTACCCATTGCCGCGCGGGCGGCTGAGGAGCAGACCGAGCTCGACAAGTACATCGCCAGGCCCGATCCAGCGTTTGCGTGGAACGTTGCGAAGACGATTCCTGGCGACGGCTACACGACGTACTTGATCGATCTCACGTCGCAAACCTGGCGCAGCGAGAAGGACGTCGACAAGCCGCTCTGGAAACATTGGCTCACCTTCGTGAAGCCAGACAACCTCAAATACCACACGGCGTTTCTCTACATTGGCGGCGGCAACACAGACGACGAACAGCCGAAAGACGCGACGGAACGGACCATCGAGCTTGCCAAGTACACCGGCTCAATTACGGCCGAGCTGTTCACGGTGCCGAACCAGCCGCTCGTGTTCACCGATTCAAAGGATGAGAAGCGCTATGAGGATAATATCATCGCATACACCCGCGTAAAGTACATGGCCACTCGCGATCCGAGCTGGCTGGTGAGATTGGCGATGGTTAAGAGCGGCGTTCGGGCGATGGATGCGATGCAGCAGTTCAGCGCGTCGGAAGCGGGCGGCAAGTGGAAGATCGATGACTTTGTCGTGGCCGGCGGTTCTAAGCGTGGCTGGACGACCTGGCTGGTGGGCGTCGTGGATCCGCGCGTGCGGGCCATTATTCCGATCGTGATCGATGCGCTCAATTCAGAAGTGATCACCCGGCATCACTACGAAGCCTACGGGTTTTTTTCCCCTGCCCTGAATGACTATGTCCGGCACGGACTGTTCCCCGACAAGATAGGATCACCGCTCTATCGTGAGATTCTGGGAATCGAAGATCCTTACAATTATCGCAATCGCGCGCGGCTCAAGATTCCCAAGTACATCGTCAACGCATCGGGAGATCAATTCTTCTTGCCCGACAACTCGCAGTTCTACTACGAGGAGCTACAGGCACCGAAGTGGCTGAGGTATGTCGAGAACGCGAAGCACGACCTGAAGGAAAGCGATGCCCGCGAGAGCATTGCGTCGTTTTACCTGAGCATCCTGGAAGGCAAAGAGCCGCCGCAGTACTCCTGGCAGCGCGAAAGCGACGGCGTGGTGCGCGTGTATCCAAAACAAAAGCCGGATGAAGTCAACCTGTGGCAGGCCACGAATCCCGAGGCGCGGGACTTTCGGCTAGACACCATCGGCAAAGCGTACACGAAAACGCTGCTTAAGCCCGAGCCGGATGGTTCATATATCGCCAATGTGAAGCGGCCGCTGAACGGCTACACGGCGTATTTCGTCGAGCTGGTCTACAAAACTGGCCACGCCTATCCGCTGAAGTTCACGACGGGAGCGTATGTTGTGCCCGATGTCTTACCGTACACGATGCCGAAGCCGGGCGAACCGGTGAAGGTGGGCGAGCCGCCGAAGAAGAAGGCCGCTTAATCACCGCGGCGGAATTGGCGGCGTGTTCACGCCATGCGTTCCACCGTTGCTGCTGATGCCGACGGCCTGCAGGTCGAGATTCGGCAGTTTCACATCCAGACCGCGAGCGCGTGACTCAAGCGCGAGCTGAAACCACTGGAGTGGGTGGCGGCGTCGTTGCTGGGCTGCCAGGAACGTGGTGACAACCAGCTTGCGCGGCAACTCCCCCTTTTCGACAAGCTCGACGATCTCACTGATGTATTGGAACTCCACCGGACGCCGGGCTTTCAGCCCTTTTTGAAGCTGCGTTTCCAGGTCGAGACCGACCACGCCGCCGCCATCGAACGCGGGCGGAACCGTGAAGCTGGTCTGAGCGTACGCGGTCAATGTCGTCCAATGGTTCCAGGCAAATGCAATGGCAATGGCCCACAGGAATCGGCGCATGTGATTCTCCCGAACGGGGTGGTGCGAAGTGGGAAGTCGCTTTTAACGCAACGGGCGCACCCGGACAAGGCCGGCCGCGAACTTACCCAGACTGACAGTGCTGGACAACCAACCCGCCGAGCCGCACAATTCGCCGAGTTTTCGTGGCTCCCCAACACCGACTGCTGGCGGCACTAGCACATTGCACCTCGACGCGATTCAACTCAAAACCGCGGGGCCCACGAACCTGCGATCGGCGCTTTGGGTCTGATCCTTTTATGGCTACTTCGACGAACCTTCCCACCACCGATCGCGCCGGCTCGCTGAGCGAGTTGCTGAAGGTCGCGGTGCCGCTGATTATCAGCTACACCTCGAGTGCGCTGATGTACATCATCGATCGGATGATGTTGAGTTGGGATTCGGTCGAGTCACTGGCCGCCTCATTGCCGGCGGGCGTGTTGCACTACAATCTGGCAGCGCTGGCGATCGGCACCGTGGCTTATGCGAATGCTTTTGTAGGCCAATACGAAGGGGCCGACCAGCATCAACGCGTGGGGCCGGTGATCTGGCAGGGCGTTTATCTGTCAGTCATCGCGGCCGTGATTCTCGCGTGCTTCATCCCGCTGGCGCCGGCGATGTTTGCTGGGTTCGGTCACGAGGCCAGCATCCTCGCGCTCGAAGTCGACTACTTTCGCCTGATGTGCTTGGGAACGTTCCCGCTGCTGCTCGGCACGACGCTGGCCTGTTTCTATAGCGGCCGCGGCAAGACGATCGTGATCATGGTGGCGAACATCGTCGGTACAGTGGTCAATGTCGGGCTCGACTACGTTCTGATCTTTGGCAAATTCGGCGCGCCGCGTTTGGGCATCGAAGGCGCGGCAATCGCCACGATTACCGCATTCGCCGTGATTCCGCTGGTTTATATCGGCGTGATGTTCTACCAGGAACGAGGTGGCATCTATCATCTCTGGACAGGCAAACGCTTCGATCGTGAATTATACGGCCGGCTACTGAAGTTCGGCTTTCCGAGCGGACTGCAACACTTTTTGGACGTGGCGTGCTTCACGGCGTTTATCCAACTCGTCGGCAGCCTGGGCACCGAAAAGCTTTCGGCCACGAGCTTGATCTTCAATCTCAATTCGCTGGTATTCGTGCCGATGATGGGGCTGGGAACCGCGGTGACCGCGCTTGTCGGGCGGCGGATCGGCGAGGGCCGGTCGCAACTCGCGGTGCGCACCACTTGGCTGGCGGCGGCAGTTGGCCTGGCCTACGTGGCCATCTTCTGTTCGCTCTACCTATTCGCGCCCGAGGCGATTCTGAAGCCCTATGGCGTCGGCCAGCACGATTCCCTCCGCGCGCTGGTCGTGTTTCTCTTAAAGCTGGTAGCGGTTTACTCGTTTTTCGACGCACTGGCGATCATCTTCAGCTCAGCCATCCGCGGGGCGGGCGATACTCAATTTGCACTCTTGTTTTCATTCGGATCGGGCCTCGTGTTTCTGGTGCTGCCAACGTACATCGCGTCGTTCTACGGCGAGGCGGGATTCTTTTATGCTTGGTACGCCGTCACCACGTTCATCACGATCCTGGGGATCGGGTTTGTTGCCCGTTTTCATCAGGGCAAGTGGATGACGATGCGCGTGATCGAGCACACGCTGCCGGAACTGGAAGGTCATCCGCCGATCGACGAGGATGAGCCGGAAGGGCGTATGGTGGTGGAAGCGGGAGCGTAGCTCGCGGGGCACAGCCCCTCGGGCCTTAAGGAGAATGTGAGGGAGACTCGCGCACTAGGCCCCCTCGGCCGCGCCTTCGGCGAGAGCCTCCGCATCGCCCGTCAGGTACGAACGGTAACGATATCGAGTTGCGACAAGCGCAAAAACGACCGCCGTGGCGGCCATTAGGGCAGCGAAGAACAGGTAGTAGTTCGTACCGGAGATTCGAGAGTTGCCTGCCTCGTCCTGGATCAGAATGTTGATCATCGCGGTCAGGAAGTTACCCGCCGCCACAGCCAGCAGCCACAGCGACATCACGACCGACTTCATCTTCGGCGGAGCCTGCGTGTAGGAGAATTCCAGTCCGGTAATCGAAACCATGACTTCGCCAGCGGTCATAATCGCGTAAGCCAGGAACTGCCAGTTGATGTGCGGCTTCTGGCCGGCCTGAATCCAGCTTTCGATCAGCGCCGACATGCAGAAAGACAGCGCGGTCAGCAAGAAGCCGAGGCCCAGCTTGCGCAGCGGCGTGAGCGTGATCACCCTGTTCAGCGCCGGATAGATCACGTACGAGAACAGAGGAATGAACGCCAGGATCATGATCGGATTGGCGGTGTGCGTTTGCGCGGCGGTGAGCTGAATGCCAAACCAGTTCAGGTCCATCTTGTCGGCCTGTAGAATCCAAGCCGAGCCGGTCTGGTCGTACAGCGCCCAGAAGATCGCCACGAAAGAGTAGAGCAGGATCAGGCTGCCCATGATCGAGCGTCCCTCGGGCCCGAACGCTTCGCGCAGGAAGCCGACGCCGCCGGCCGGTCGATGCGCGAACTTGTAGCGTCCCAGCCAGAAGATAATCGTGGCAATTGCCATGAAGACGCCCGGTACGCCGAATGCCACGCTCGGGCCATAGTTTGCCAGCAACCACGGAATCAACACGGTCGAAAACATCGAACCAAAGTTGATCGAAAAATAGAACCAGCCATAAACCTTCTCGAGCAAGTGCTTGTTGGCCGGTCCGAACTGATCGCCCACGTTGGCCGACACACAGGGCTTGATCCCGCCTGAGCCGACAGCAATCAAAATCAAGCCAAGCGCCAAGCCAGAGCGAGTGTCGTCGATGGCTAGTGCCGCGTGACCGGCGCAATAGACGATCGACAGCCAGATGATCGTGCGATACTTGCCGAGCAACCCGTCCGAGAGCAGCGAACCGAAGATGGGGAAGAAATAAACACCCATCATGAACAGGTGGAACCAACTCTTGGCCTGTTCCTCGGTCATGTAGTCGGAATTACCCTGACTATCGAGGAGGTACTTGGTCATGAAGACAACCAAGATCCCGCGCATCCCGTAGAAGCTGAACCGCTCGGCCGCCTCATTGCCTACGATATAGCCGATGCCCGGCGGCATGCCCGTAGTGACAACGGGCTCGGTGCGGTATTTCGATCGAAGCATGAAATCTCTGCTGGCGCGGGGTAAATTCGGGCGGGGGAACTTCGCGTGGCAGACCGGGCGGCCGTCTGCGGGTTAGAAGATACCACCGCGGGCGGAATGAAGCCAGATTGAGCTGCTGAGCCCGGCAGATGGGGAAGGTGCCGCCCGTGCCCGCAGGAGGCGTGTTGCGTAGAATGGATTGGTTCCAGCCATCGCGAATCCGAGACCGCAACGCCCATGCCCACACGTCGTAGTCGCCGCCGATTTGCCGAGTATCGGCGGGACCTGCGCCAGAAGCGGCGTGAGCAGCAGCCGCCCCCGGTAGACAGCCGCCGGCTGCGTCCGGGCGAGCCGCGCTCCTTCACGCAACTTTTCGCCGCGTTCTGGCGACTGCTTGATGGTTACCACGGCGCGGTGATCTTCTCACTCACGACACTGACGATTGGGACTCTGCTATCGCTTGTTCCGCCGGTCGCCACAAAGCTCGTCATTGACAACGTGCTCTCCGGCCAGCCACTCGAGGAACCGTGGTCGAAGTTCTTGCCGACCACATCGAATCGCTACGAACTGCTGGCCTGGCTCGCCGGTGGAGTGATCGCGCTGTCAATCATCGAGACCGCGATCCGTCTCTGGGGCCGATGGCACGCCACGCGGACCGTGACGCGAGTGGCTGTGGATACTCGCCGGTTGGCGTTCGAACATGCCGTGCGGCTGCCGCTCGATCGGGTCTATAAGCTCAAGAGCGGCGGTGTGGCCAGCCTACTGCGCGATGACGCCGGCAGCGTTTCCGATTTGATCTTCAGCATGCTCTATAACCCCTGGCGGGCAATCATCCAACTCGTCGGCTGCCTGCTGATTCTGGCGGCCATCGATTGGCGACTCTTGCTCGGGGCGCTCGTGCTGCTGCCGGTGGTGTTCTTCACGCATCGCACCTGGATCGGGCGGATCCGGCCGATGTATCGCGACATTCGCACCCAGCGGCAGGACATCGACAGCACCGCGACCGAAGCCTTCGCCGGGATGCGCGTGGTCCGCGCGTTTGGCAGGCAGCGGAGCGAATCGGGCCGCTTCACGCGCAATAACCACTTCATGGCCCGGCAGCAATTACACGTCTGGTGGTGGACCCGAACGATCGAACTGGTCTGGGAAGTGCTCATTCCGTTGGCCTCGGGCGTTCTTTTGCTTTACGGCGGAATGCAGGTGCTCGAAGGCCAGCTTACGCTGGGCGACTTGATGATGTTCCTGGTCTACCTGGCGATGCTGCTTGCTCCGCTCGGCGTCCTGGCCAACAGCGCGGCCGCGTTTCAGAGCAGCCTGGCGGGGCTCGACCGCGTGCTTGACCTCTTGGGCGAGCCTCGCGAGATGGCCGAAGGCCGCGGACGAATTCACGTCCGCAAGGATGAGATCGCCGGCCGCGTGACGTTCAGCGGCGTGAGCTTCCACTATCCCGGCTCCGATGAATACGTGCTGCGGAACATCGAGCTGGAAGTGCGACCTGGTGAAATGATCGCTCTCGTTGGCCGCAGTGGCGCCGGCAAGACCACGCTTACGAATCTCGTCGCGCGGTTTTATGATCCCACGTCGGGCAGCGTCTCGCTCGACGGCATGGACCTCCGCACGATCGATGTGGAAAGTTATCGCAAGATTCTTGGTATCGTCGAGCAGGACGTATTCCTGTTCGACGGCACCGTGGCCGACAATATCGGCTACGCGGCTAGGGGCGCGACGCGGGAGCAGATCGAAGCGGCTGCCCAGGCGGCGAATGCCCACGAGTTCATCTTGGCGCTCGACCGCGGCTATGAGACGATCATCGGCGAACGCGGCGTGAGGTTAAGTGGCGGCCAGCGACAGCGGATTGCCATTGCCAGGGCGCTGTTGGCCGAGCCACGCATCCTGATTCTGGATGAAGCCACCAGCAACCTGGACAGCGAGAGCGAGCGGCTGATCCAGCAAAGCCTGGTGACGCTGATGCAGGGGCGCACTTCGTTTGTCATCGCCCACCGGCTCAGCACCATCGCGCATGCCGACCGAATCGTGGTCCTCGACGGTGGCCGGCTTGTCCAGATTGGAACGCATGAGGAGCTGCTGGCCAAAGGCGGAGCTTACCGCCAGATGGTCGAGATGCAGTCGCTCGGAGGTGACGTGCTCACTGAGACTAACGGTCATGCTTAGTGTGACACCCGCTGAATCGCGGCCCCTGATTATTCTTGCCCAGGCCCCGCGCGGGAAGCTAAGATAACGGCCAGCCGCATTCGCCCGCCGCGAACCCTCCTGGAGCCTGACGCACGATGCCGTTCGGCCGCAGCAAAACTGCCTTGCTTGTTCTGTTCGCGATTCTCTGCGCGACTTGTTTTCGTGTCGCAGCCGCAGCTGAGCTTCCCGAATTCAACCGCGGTGCGTGGCCCTTCTGCCCGCCCCAGCGCCCGGCAGTCCCGCAGGTGGAGAATCAAGTCTGGGTCATTAGCCCTATCGACGCCTTCGTCGTGGCGCGATTGGAAGCCAAGGGCCTCAGTCCCAGTGAGCCCGCCGATCGTCTGACGCTCTTGCGTCGTGTCTCTTTCGATCTCACTGGCTTGCCGCCGACGCCCGAGGAGCAGACAGCTTTTCTGGCGGATACGGCTGAGGGTGCCTTTCAGCGCGTCGTGGATCGATTGCTCGCCTCGCCGCGCTATGGCGAGCGCTGGGCGCAACATTGGCTAGATGTGGTGCGTTATGCCGAGACGGATGGGTTCAAGGCTGACGAGTACCGGCCCGCGGCACATAAGTACCGCGACTATGTGATTCGCAGTTTCAACGCCGATCTGCCCTACGACCGCTTCATCCGGCAGCAACTGGCCGGCGACGAACTCGAACCGGAGAATCCGGAAGCAATCGTCGCCACCGGATTGAATCGCCTGTATCCGGACGAGTCGAATGCGGCGGACGTCATGCAGAGGCGGCAGGAAATCCATGACAACCTGACCGACACCACGGCGCTCGCGTTCCTGGGGCTCACGGTTGGGTGCGCTCAGTGCCACGATCACAAGTTCGATCCGATCACGCAGCGTGACTATTTTCGGCTGCAGGCATTCTTTGCGACGCTGTTGCCGCGCGACGACTTGCCGGTTGCCGCGCGTGCAGAGATCGAAGCACACGCGGCGCGGCGCACGGAATGGAAGTTGGCCACCTCGCAGATTCGCGGCGAACTCGATGCGCTCCTGGCCAAGCGCAGATCGAACACGATGCAAAATGCGCTCGAGAAGTTTCGGCCCGAAATCCGCTCGGCGGTCGAAACGCCTGCCAGCGAGCGGACGTGCTTGCAGCAGCAGATCGCATTCCAGGCGATGCGCTATGTGTCTCCAAAAATGGCCGGCGTGACGGGCGAGTCGCTGAAGGGGGACGAGAAGCACAAATTTGAACGGTTGAGCGCGGAGCTCGCCAAGTTCGATCACCTGAAGCCGGCCGACCTTCCCGTCGCGATGGCGGTGAGCGACGCTTCGCCCAACGCTCCGCCGACGCACGTGCTCGCGCTGGGCGACTACCGCAAACCACAGGGCGAAGTGACGCCAGGTTTTCCGGCGTTCCTGGGTGCAAGCGAACCGACAATAGCCATTCCGCCGGCCGGTGAGAATACCTCGGGGCGCCGCGCGGCGCTCGCCAACTGGCTATGCCGCCCCGATCATCCGTTGACCGCCCGCGTGATGGTCAACCGCGTCTGGCAACATCACTTCGGCGTGGGGATCGTGGCCACTCCCAACGATTTTGGCGCCATGGGCGAACCGCCCACGCATCCCGAGCTACTCGACTGGCTGGCAGTTGAGTTTGTCGAAAGTGGCTGGAGCCTGAAGACGCTGCACAAGCTGATCGTCACCTCGGCCACGTACCAGCAGTCGTCGCGCGTGGACGTCGACAATCCTGCCCAGGCACGTGCGCTGGCGGTCGATCGAGAGAACCGTCTGCTCTGGCATGCCCGCCGGCAGCGGCTCGACGGAGAGATCGCTCGCGATGCCATGTTGCAAGTCGCGGGCGATTTGAGTGAGACGATGTTCGGACCAAGTGCCCGCCCAAAACTGCCAACAGGCGTCGGCTCGAAAGCCGTCTGGAAGCCCGACGACGCAATGGAGCAGCAGAACCGCCGCTCGATCTACATATTTGCCAAGCGTAACCTCCGGTTTCCGCTGCTTGAGATTTTCGATCAGCCAGACTTACAAATAAGCTGTCCGCAGCGAAGCATGACGACGACCGCGCCGCAGGCGCTCGCGCTACTCAACGGCGAGTTCCCGCTCGAGCAAGCGAATCGCTGGGCGGATCAGCTAATGACTGTTCACGGTGATGACACCGGGGCGATTGTTGGCGCTGCCTGGTGGAGTGCGTTTGGCCGCGAACCGAGCGGCAATGAGTCGGTTGCATCCTGCGCGTACATTCGCAATCAACTACAGGCCTTGGCCGAGACTGGGACAGAATCTCGCGAGGCCCAGCGCGCAGCCGTGGCTGACTTTTGCCACGCGCTGTTTAATGCGAACGAGTTTCTGTACATCGACTGAGTATGAAACAAAAGCCTGCCAGAACGCATCTTCGCGTACCGCACTTCGCTCCGGCCGTCTCGCGGCGGGACTTTCTGGCCCGCGCGGGAGCTGGATTCGGCAGCGTCGCGCTTGCATCGATACTGTCAGACTCCGCTGCCCGAGCGACCTCCGAAGGGACTCAGCCCGGTGGTCGGCGCACACACTTCCCAGCGCGAGCCAAAAGCGTCATCTGGTGTTTTTTGGACGGCGGACCAAGCCACATCGACCTGTTCGATCCCAAGCCAGAACTGGAAACACTTGCGGGCCAGCCACTGCCTGACAGCTTCGATCGTCCGCTCACCGCGATGGGCAAGACGGCCTTCACGCCGCTGATGGGCACCAAACGCAAGTGGGCTCAGCACGGCGAGTCCGGCTTATGGATCAGCGACTGGTATCCGGAAATCGCCACCTGTGCCGATGAGCTGGCTGTGATTCGCAGTTGCCACGCGGATGGACTGAACCACGTCGGCAGCGTTTGCCAGATGAACACCGGCAGCATTCTCGGCGGCCGACCGTCGCTCGGTTCGTGGTGTGTGTATGGTCTGGGAAGCGAAAGTCGCGACCTGCCCGGCTTTGTGGTGTTGACCGACAGCGGTAACGATCCGCCCGGCGGAAACCGCAACTGGGGCACCGGCTTCATGCCCGCTGCGTATCAAGGCACGAAATTTCGCGACGGCAAAACGCCAATCCTGCATGTCACGCCACCCGAGTTACTCGCCGGCGCACGGCAGCGGCAAAAGCTCGACTTTATCCAGCAACTCAACCACGGACACCAAATCGGCCGCACCGACGACGACCGGTTGGAAGCCCGTATTGCCAGCTACGAGCTCGCGTTCCGGATGCAGGCAACAGCCCCCGAAGCAGTGGACTTAGCCAGCGAATCTGCCGAAACGCGCGCGTTGTACGGCCTGGACGACAAAGACACCAACCGCAACGGTGCGAACTGCCTGCTCGCTCGACGGTTGGTCGAACGCGGCGTCCGATGTGTGCAGATCTATATGGGTTCAGGCAGCAAGTGGGACGCCCACGCAGACATGGAAGGCAACCATTCGGCTCGCTGCCGCGAAAGCGACCGCCCGATTGCGGGACTGCTGAAGGACCTTAGGCGGCGCGGAATGCTCGACGACACGCCGGTGGTATGGGGCGGCGAGTTTGGCCGAACCCCGATGAGCGAAAGCGGCAACGGCCGCGATCACAATCCCTGGGGCTTCACCGTCTGGATGGCCGGCGGGGGCGTGCGCGGCGGGACTGTGTACGGGAAGACCGACGAGATCGGCCTCTATGCCATTGAAGGGAAAGCCCACGTCAACGATTTGCACGCGACGATCCTGCACCTCCTGGGGCTCGACCACGAACAGCTCACGCTCATGCACAACGGCCGCGCGGAGCGGCTGACCGGTGTGGCGGGGCGGGCCATCACAGAAATCCTCGCCTAGGCTGAGGGCGCTGGAGTCGAGCTGCCCGAAGTATTGTCTCCGAGACTAACTTGAGCGACTTTTATGTCAACTATGCACACCGCCGCCCCTCCACTATTGGAGCTTTATCAAGCTAAGACGCCCGGCTCGGCGCGGCTGTACAACCGTGCGGTCGAGGTGTTTCCAGGCGGCGTGACGCACGACACGCGGTACTTGCAGCCGTATCCGCTGTACATCGACCGGGCAGCCGGCTCGCGCAAGTGGGATGTTGATGGCCACGAGTACGTGGATTACATCGGCGGGCACGGCGCGCTGATGCTGGGGCACAATCATCCGGCAATCGCCGACGCGGTGCGCGAGCAACTCGGCAAAGGGACGCACTTCGGCGCCAGCCACGAGCTCGAAGTTTTGCTCGGCGAGCAGATTCAGAGGATGGTCCCCTGCGCGGGCAAGGTTCGCTTCACAGGCTCGGGCACCGAGAGCACGTTGCTGGCGATTCGCCTGGCCCGGGCCTTCACCAGCAAACCGAAAATTGTGCGGCTCGCGGGACATTTCCACGGCTGGCACGATCAGGTGGCGTTCGCGGCCACCTCGCACTTCGATGGCTCAGTACCAGCCGGCATCTTACCGGGTGTGGTCAGCGAGGCGATCGTTGTTCCACCAGGCGACGTCGCGGCGCTCGAGCGAGTGCTCGCGGACAACGACGACATTGCCGCGGTAATCATGGAACCCACCGGTGCAACCTTTGGACTTGTTCCACTGGCTGCAAGCTACCTCTCCAAAGCCCGCGAACTGACGGCCAGTCACGGCGTGCTGCTGATCTTCGATGAAGTCATCACGGGCTTTCGGGTCTCACCCGGTGGAGCGCAAGCGCACGCCGGGGTGACGCCTGACCTCGCAACTTTTGCAAAGATTGTGGCCGGCGGTTTTCCAGGCGGATGCATCGCGGGACGCAAAGAGGTGATGGATGTGATGACGATGCGTAGCGATCGGGCGTGGAACCTGGCCAATCGCGTGCCACACCAGGGCACGTTCAATGCGAACCCGATCACTGCGGCTGCAGGACTGGCGGCTCTCAGGGTCATCGCGGAAACTGACGCGATTGCCCAGGCGAACACGATCGCCGCGCAGCTTCGCGATCGACTGAACGAAGTTATTCGGGAGGTGGGATCAAACTGGCTCGTTTACGGTGAGCACTCGGGATTCCACTTCTTTACCAACCCACAGGACCGTCCGCTCTCGGTGAACGACATCTACGCGGGCAACGTATCGCTTGCGGAGCTCAAGGGCGGTGTGCCGGCTTCGGTGATTCACCAACTCCGCTGCGGACTGATCGTCGGTGGAGCGGACATTTTCCCCTGGCCCGGAGGCTGTGTGTCGAGCCTGCACGACGAGCGTGACGTGGAAATCACGGCCCAAGCCTTGCGTGGCACGCTAGAGCGGATCATGTGGCCGGAAGATTAAGGTTTTGCGAGCGAGCAACGTAGTCCGAAGACTTTCTGTGTTAATGCCGTTCGAGCTCCGCCTGCAGCGCTCGTACCTGGTCAAGGTCGATGTCGGCCGGTTCGTGCTCAAGGATCCAGTGAACGTCTTCGAGCGCGCGGTCGGTCTGTTGAAGCTGGTAACGTACCACCGCCCGCATCAGGTGGTATTGCCCCTGTTCTGGGGAAATCGCCAGCATCGCATTGAGGTAACGGTGCAGTGCCGCGGGATCGCTGCGCGAGACGCTCAGCAGGTTTTGCAGCATTCGCAGCACAATCGCCCGCTTGGTGACCGGTTCGAAGAATGCAGCGATCGCCGCTGTCTCCAGGCCGGGCCCGAGCGACGTTCGAATGCGACGTTCCGCCTCCTCACGGCTCACCTCGACTGCTTCCTCGAAGGCGTCAATTAATTGCAGCTCACCCTCGGCTGTCTGGTGTGCCACAACGAAGTGCCCCGGCAAGCCGATGCCGACGACTTTGACTCCCAGCCGCTGAGCGAGCTCCATGTATACAATCGAAAGCGTGATCGGTAGACCTTCGCGGTCATCGAGAACTTCATTCAGGTAGCTGTTCGCGCGGTTATCGTAGTCGCCGCGGCTGCCGTGAAAGCCGTTTTCTTCGAACAGGAACTGTTTGAGTCGGGCGAGTTTTACGGAGTCGGCGGCATCTGCCGGGATCGAACCGACCAACTCGGCCGCCATATCGTCGAGTTCGCAACAGTACCCTTCGACGTCGACCTCGCTATTATCGAGGCGGGCCACGAGTAAGCCGGCCCGAAACAGGTCGATCGTATCTTCGTCCGCTGCCAGCGCCGTGACGAGATCAGTAGTCGTGCGCCGTTCATGAGCTTCTAGGGCGAGCTGTTTGAGTTGCTGGGCCTGCCGCTCGAGTCGTGCCGCTTGTTCATTCAAGATCGCGGCAGCCTGCAATGGATCCTGGGCGAGTCCTTCCAGTAACTCTTCGCTTGGGCTGGACTCGAGTGGCAAATCAGCGATTAGTTTCTGGATGTCCGCGGCTTTGTCCGTGGGAACGCGAGACCGCGCGACTTCGGCGCCGACCTCGAAGCCCTTGAACTCGGCCGCCGTGCTGCGAAACTTAACGAGCCCAGCTTTGCCAAAGGTCAGCTGACTTTCAGGAATAGTGACCACGGATTTGTCATTGACGAAGCATTCAATCTTGCCGTCGGCCAGTCGGACGCGAAGAGTATTCCAGTCCCTGGGTTTGTAGTGCTTGCTCGGGGCGGTATGCAGGATCTGCCAGCTCTGAACTTCGGGGCCTTCGAAGCGAGTGAGCCGCAATTGCCCGCCGGTCGGGTAAAACCCGTAATGCCGGTTATTGCCGTCGGCGCAGAAGGCCAGCCCCGCGGCGCCCGCTTCGTCGTCCAGTTTGACGGTCACGGTGCATTCGTACGGTATCCTGGGCACTTCCGCTTGCGCAAGGCACAGCGCGCGTCCGCCAAAACTCGTGCCGGCGCCATCGACCAGCACGCGTCCAGCACGTTGCCGCCAATTAGCTCCAAACACGGTTTGCCATTTGTCGGGATCGAGAGCGCCAATTGTGCGCCAGCGAGACATGATGATCGAGTTCGGCTTTTCCAGGAGCGGCTTGAGCAGATTGACGGTGAGCGCAAAGCCGAGATTGTTCGTAACCGCCGACTTCATCGTGACGATGCCCTGCACCCGACCTTGGCGGTCGACAAGCGGACCGCCGCTATTGCCGGGCTCGATCGGCATTGCTAGCTGGACCATCGGCCGGCCGTCGACTTCGCGAACGCCGGAAACCACTCCGCTGACCACGCTGTATTTGAATCCTCGCGGGTTGCCAAGCGTCACGACGCTTTGCCCCTGTTTGAGCCCGTCGGAATCGCCCAGTTCAAGCGGCGAGAGATCGCTGGCTTCGATCTTAAGGACGGCCAGGTCGAGGACGCGATCGGAAGCATGAATCGCCGCCACACCGACTTCGCGTCCGCCAGGCAGCTGCACGCGGATGTCGCGACCCTGGCCGATCACGTGAAAGTTTGTGACAATCAGTCCATCGGCCGAAATGACGAAACCGGCACCCATCCCTTGTCGCTCGCCGTCGCGCCCGGCGGAGTTGATCACCACGACCGACTTGCGAACCTGCTGGGTGAGGGCTTCGACGGAAAGTTCGACTGGAGGAGCAATCTCCGGTTCATCAGCGACGAGCAGGCTGGCGGCGATCAGCACCAGGGCCGTGGCGAGGAACGCGCTTCGCATGGCAGCTCCCGAAAGGCGGACAGTGGCGGTAGGGTACAGTCGTACCGCTCGCCCATTATCTTACCCACGGTCGGCAACTACTGGCCAGCAAATCAGGCGATTCGCCGAGCACAATTCAGCCGGAAAGCGGCCACCTGCGGCACCGATCTGAAGAGAAACACCCGCGGGATCTACTTCTTCTCGTGCTTCCAGACCTCGAGTACGCAACCGGTTCCTTCAGCGCCGGTGAACTCGGTGGGGCGGTGCTTGTTGTCGCTTTCGAGACAGATGGTCAGCTCATCCCCTTCGACCTTATAGATGACAAGGTACACCTTGTCCTTGTCCGGGCCTTCGCCGACGACGATATCCAGGGCCTTGGGCTCCTGCGAAGGATCGAAGCGGTAGGTACCCTGCTCGTGAAACTCGCCGTTCTCGAACTTGTAATTCGCGCCTTCGACGGTGAGCTTGATGGGCTTGAGTTTCTCGGCGGGCGTTTCCTTACCCTCGTGAATCATCGAGACGGCACGCCAAGTTCCCTGCCATTTCTGGATCTCTTTCTTGTCGGCGTCGGTCTCGGCCGCCAGAACGGCGAGCGAACCCACGACGAGTAGTGCCACGGGAATGAAATTCTTCATCACAGAGTTTCCGTTCAAACGAGCCCGCCGTTACGACAAAATAGCCCGCGGAGCTCGCCGTAGTATGCCGCTCTTCCTGGAGGCTGTAAAGGATTGCCAGCCCCTCCAACTGGCCGAAATCCGGGAATTTCGGTCACATGGTGCGGGTTGCAGCGAACGGCTGAACCTTGCGGCCGGACTCTCCAAACCGCTCGGAGCGTCTGTTAAGGTAGAGGCTTGCCAATCCGGCTTCCAGCCCTGTCTCTACCCACCAGGAATCCATCGACATGAGGCGCTCGCTCTCGTCGCTTGCACTGCTGTGCGTCCTTTGTTCCGCAAAGACGTCTTTGGCTGCTGATGCTCCGACCGGCGAGCTCCCCAAGAGCGCCGACGGCCGGTCGCTAAATTTGGATTTCGAGAAAGGTAACCTTGACGACTGGACGGCCCAGGGCGAAGCCTTCGCGAAGCAGCCCGTGCGCGGCGACACGGTGACTGGCCGCGGTCGCGGCATGCAGAGCAAGCACACCGGCACGTTCTGGATCGGCGGCTACGAGATTTCGCTGAGTGACACGCCGAAAGGCACGCTCACCTCGGCGCCGTTCAAGCTCACGCACCCCTGGGCCAGCTTTCGAGTCGCGGGCGGATCGCATAAGTCGACCCGCGTGGAGCTCGTCGACAAAGCGACCGGCAAGGTGATTACTACGCGCTCGGGCGACAACTCCGAAACTCTGCGTCCCGTCGTGCTCGACGTGGCTAAGCATCAAGGGAGCGAAGTATTTCTGCGGCTGGTCGATGAATCTGCAAATGGCTGGGGACATTTGAACTTTGACGATTTCAAACTGCACGCCGAGAAGCCGAACTTCCCAGATGCCGTCGAAGAGCAACCGCAAGATGAGTATCCCTTCGCGGGTCTTTCGCCCGAAGAAGCCGCCAGGGCGATGGTCCTACCCGAGGGATTTTCGGCGACGCTGGCGGCGGGCGAGCCAGATGTGACGCAACCGATTGCCATGGCCTTCGACGACCGCGGCCGGCTGTGGGTTGCCGAGGCGTACACCTACCCAATCCGCGCGGCTGAGGGGAAAGGCCGCGACCGGATTCTGATCTTCGAAGATGTGGACGGCGACGGCCGGCTCGAGTCGCGCAAAGTGTTCATGGAGAACTTGAACCTGGTGAGCGGCTTGGAAGTTGGCTTCGGCGGTGTGTGGATTGGCGCAGCCCCAAATCTGCTGTTCGTGCCGGACAAGAACGGCGACGACGTTCCGGATGGCGAGGCCGTCGCCCTGTTGGACGGCTGGGGATTCCAGGACACGCACGAAACTTTGAATGCATTTACCTGGGGACCGGATGGCTGGCTCTACGGTTGCCATGGCGTTTTCACGCACTCGCTGGTCGGCAAGCCCGGCGCCAAGAAGGAGGACCGGGTGCCGATCAACGCCGGCATCTGGCGTTATCATCCGACGCGGCAAGTGTTCGAAGTCTTCGCCCAGGGCACGAGCAATCCCTGGGGAGTGGATTTCAACGACCGCGGCCAGGCCTTCGTCACGGCCTGCGTCATTCCGCACCTGTACCACATCATTCAAGGCGGCCGCTACCAGCGGCAGGCCGGCGTGCATTTCAATCCGTATACCTACGACGACATCAAGACCGTCGCCATCCACCGCCACTGGATCGGCGCCACGCCGCACTCGGGCAACGACAAGAGCGATGCAGCCGGCGGTGGACACGCGCACGCCGGAGCAATGATCTATCTCGGCGGAAGCTGGCCCGAGAAGTATCGCGACCAAATCTTCATGAACAACATTCACGGCCAGCGGCTCAACGAAGACCTGCTGCTCCCCAAGGGGTCGGGCTACATCGGCGATCGTGCGCCGGACTTCTGCCTCACCCGAGATCGCTGGTCGCAGATCATCAACCTGCAGTATGGCCCCGATGGCCAGATGTGGATGATCGACTGGTACGACGCCAACGCCTGTCATCACCGCGAAACCGATGGCCACGACCGCACGAACGGCCGGATCTTCAAGATCTCCTACAAGAACGCCCAGCCCGTGAAAGTCGACCTGCAGAAGCTGTCCAACGACGAGCTGGTGATGCTGCAACTGCATGAGAACGATTGGATGGTGCGGCACGCCCGGCGGATCCTGCAAGAACGCAGCGCCGACGCGGCCACCACGCATGCCAGCCTCAAGCAAATGGCGGTCGATCATCCGCTGGAAACACGGCGGCTGCGCGGCCTCTGGGCACTGTTCGCCACGGGGGGTGTCGACGAAGCTACTGCACTCGAACTTCTGGAAAACGACTATCCGCACGTACGGGCTTTCTCGATCCAGCTCATGACCGACGATGCGAAGCGCACGCTTTCGCCAATGGTTGTCGAACGGATCGTGGCCCTGGCGGACGATCCTTCGCCGGTCGTCAGGCTGTATGTGGCGAGCGCACTGCAGCGCCTGCCGGCGGATGCGAGCTGGGCGGCGCTGCCCAAGCTGCTCGCGCATTCGCGCGACGCAGGCGACCACAACCTGCCACTGATGTACTGGTACGCAGCCGAGCCGCTTGCCGAAGTAGATGCCAACCGCGCACTAGCCCTGGCCGGCACTGGCAAGATTCCGCTCATTCAATCCTTCATGGCCCGCCGCGTAGCGAAGATTGGCACGCCCGAGGCGATTGCGGCGGTCGTGGCGGAACTGGCGAAATCGAAGAAGCCGGAAACGCAATTGCTCTTGCTGGCCGCGATTGAAGAAGGGCTGCGCGGACGCAGGCAGGTACCGATGCCCGAGGGTTGGTCCGGCGTTTCCGGTTCGCTGGTCGAAAGCGCGAATGCCGACGTAAACGCTCAGGCGACTACACTGGCGCTCAAGTTCGGCGATCCGGCCGCACTCGCCAAACTGCGCGGCGTGCTGGTGGATTCCAAGAAACCCGTCGGCGAACGCGAGCAGGCGCTCGAGGCGCTCCTCGGGGTGCGCGATCCCGAACTCGCTCCCACGCTACATGGCCTGATTGCCGAAAAGGCACTTCGCGCGGGCGCGCTACGAGGCCTGGCGTCGTACGACCACGAAGGTACGCCGAAGGCGATTCTCGAAGCATACAAGAGCCTGAACCTGAACGAGAAGCGCGACGCCTTGAACACGCTGGCCGCGCGCGTGTCGTATGCCTCGGCGCTGCTGTCGGCGGTGCAAGAAAAGCAGATCGCCGCCACGGACCTTTCGGCCGACCTGATCCGCCAGCTTCGCAATCACAAGAACGAGGAGCTGAACTCGCGGATTGGCGAGGTGTGGGGAACGGCCCGCGAATCGACCGAAGAGAAGTCAAAGCTGATCGCCGACTATACGAAGCTGGCCAAGATGTCCAAGCCTGAGGCCGATCCGGCACTCGGCCGGGCGGTGTTCACAAAAACTTGCGCCCAGTGCCACACGCTGTTTGGCGCCGGCGGTAAGATCGGACCCGAACTGACCGGCTCGAACCGGGCGAACCTCGAGTACATCCTGTCGAACATCTTGGACCCCAGCTCGGTAATGGCCAAGGAATATCAGCCGAGCATCCTGGTCACGGCCGACGGCCGCGTGATCACAGGCATTATCAAGCAGCAGGACGACGTGGCCCTGACCGTGCAGACGGCAAACGAACTGGTCACCATTCCTCGCAATGAAATCGACGAGATGCAAATCAGCCCCCAGTCGATGATGCCGGACGATTTGTTGAAGCCGCTTTCGCCCCTGGAAGTCCGCTCGCTCATCGCGTACCTGGCCTCACCGGCTCAAACGCCAATGCTGGCCACGGTCGATAATGTTGCCAATTTCTTTAATGGCAAGGACCTCACCGGCTGGACGGGTAACACGTCGCTGTGGAGCGTCGAGGACGGACAGCTCGTCGGCCGCACCAAGGGACTCAAGGACAACGAGTTCCTCAAGAGCGACCTGATGCTGGGCGACTTCCGCCTCCGCTGCCAGGTCGAACTCATCGACAACCAGGGCAACAGCGGCATCCAGTTCCGTTCGGAAGCCCTGCCCGACGGACACGTGAAGGGCTACCAGGCCGACATCGGCATCGGCTGGTGGGGCAAGCTCTACGAAGAACACGGCCGGGCATTACTCTGGAACAAGAGCGGCGAAAAGTTCGTGAAGCCTGGCTGGAACACATACGAGATTCTGGCCGTCGGCGATCGCGTTCAAACTTGGATCAACGGCCAGCCCTGCGTCGATCTGGAAGACGCGGCCGGCGCCAAGCGCGGCATCATCGCGTTGCAACTCCACTCGGGCGGCTCGACCGAGGTACGGTACATGGATTTTGAGATCGAGCTCAATCCGAAGCCTTCAGACGCCAAGTAACGGATCCCTCCGATGCGAGTTCGCTTGCAGTTGCTCAAGGCGTTTCGCCCTGCGCTGGTGGCAATGTTCTCAACAGTGTTCACGGCCGGCAGCTTGCCCGCGGACGAACCATCCCCCAAGGTCGCCCACTGGCTCACGCCGCAAGCCTGGACCAAAGACACCGACGGCCCGATCGTCTCGCTCGGCCAGCCCGGCGAGTTCGACGACATGCACATCTTCGCGCCGACAGTGGCGCTCGAAGACGGCGACTACTCGCTGTGGTACTGTGGTTCCCGCGGCACCCGCTCGAACCGGGTGTTTCGCCTGGGGCTGGCGGCCGGCACGGACGGCGTTCACTTTGAGAAGTCGGCGGAGAATCCCGTCCTGCAGTTTGATGATGGTGTCCACTCGGTGCTCACTCCGTCACTGCTGAAAGACGGCGACGGTAACGCCCTGCGCGAAAACAACCGCCTGCGGATGTGGCTCAGCTCCACCGCCTTCGGCAAGACGGGGCTGCACACCCTGCACGAAACCACCAGCACGGACGGCACCCGCTGGGACAAACCGTCCGAGCCGCTGCTGGATCATTGCTACTGCCCCACGGTTCTCAAGAATGACACCGGCTATCAACTCTGGTATGTCGACGTCAGCCGCCGACCCTGGGTGATTCGCTACGCCACGAGCGAGGACGGCCGCAAATGGGACGTGCGCGAGAAGCCCGTGCTGGAGATCAGCCAGCCATGGGAAGCCGAGATCGTGGTCTACCCCTGCGTGCTCAAGGTCGATGGCACGTTCCTGATGTGGTACGGCAGCTATAACCACGCCGTACGCCGCCAGACCACGGCGATTGGCTTCGCGGCCAGCGAAGATGGCATCCACTGGCACAAGCATCCGCAGAATCCCGTGCTGCTCCCGGACGTGAACCGGCTCTGGGAATCGAACTATGTAACCAGCGGTTCGGTGATGCGGCTGGCCGACGGAAGCTTTCGATTCTGGTATGCCAGTCGCAAGGCGCCGCCGTTCGAGAATCTGTACTTCGCGATCAACACCGCCCGCTGGGGAGGGCCGCCGGCCGCGGCCGAGAAAACCGACTCCCCACAGCAGGGCCGCCTGCCTCTGCCGCCTCAGAAAGACGATCTCGGCTCACTTGGCGCGACAACCGCAGCCTCCGACAAACCCGCCGACGGCATGCTCACGGTGCTGGAAGTCATCGACGCGGACGAAGCGATCGTGCGGGCATGGTATCTGTCGGCTGACGGAGAACCGCGGTTTGCCGACCTGTGGGTTCAAGGTCCCGAGACATCGGGCATGACAGCCGGCCAGGCGATCACGCTCGCGGGGCAGTTTCGCGTCACCGGCAACCAATCGTTCGGCACCACTTGCGGCGGCCGCAGCGTGCCGCGATTGGAAAGGGTCGGCCAGTAAACGCAACTGCCGTTCAGCCCGCCAAAGCGAAGCTGAACGGCAGTCCTGTGACTCTTTGCGAAGCTCGCCCCAGAGCGGGTTAGCTCTTGCGCGTCGCACGCCGGCGAATCAGCCACGCACCGGCCACACCCAGGCCCAGGAGCGCGAAGCTCGACGGTTCGGGCACGACAACGGTATCCGAAGCATAGCCATTGGCTGACCAGACGCTGTCGACCGTGAGTCCCGCGATGCTGATTGGAAAGGAGGTCGGTCCGCCCGGGAAGTCGATGTCGATCGTGTACAGGGCCTGATTTCCCGGCACGTCAAAGCGAGCCCACCACTGACCGGCATTAACCGCGTTGCCGCCGATCACGAACTCGGACGGTTCGACGCCACCGATCGTGAAACGCGGGTAGTTCACGATCAGCGTGTCGGGGCCCGTGGGTCCAGCCGTGCTGGTGAGGCCCTGAAGGATCAGCGTGGTGAATCCGGTGCCTGCCGAGCCATCAGTTGGGACGACCATCGTGGCGAACGCCTGCTTGCCAATCGGACCTTGACCGGTGTAGATGTTGCCGCTGCTCGAGCCGATCACGACGAACGGCACATCGGCGCGGTCGTTCTGATAGAACTCCACACCATCACCTAGACCCACGTCTCCCAGCGTGGGCGGCGTGTTGTTCAGTATGCGACTCGACGAGGGGGGCACGGGGTTGCCGAAGAATGTGCCGCTCGCGTAGCCAAACCACGTGGCGTTTAAGCCGCCGCGGAACGAAGGCGAAAACAGTCCGGTCGATTCACTGATATTGAATTCCGCGCGGGCCGAAGTAACCAGCGCGAAGGAGCACAATGCGGTGGCGAGGATGCCGCGAACCAGGTGGGACAAACGATAGTGCATGGTAGGGTCGTCTCAAGAGTGCCAATCGAGGGTGGAAAATACGAAAACGCCCGGGGCGAAATGGGATCGCCAACAAGGCATGACAGACTCTCGCCAGGCGTTGTGTTTTCGCCCCCCGCGCTCGTTGAAGGCGCGCGGTAGAGTGAGAGCCTGTTGAGATGCGGCCGGAGCCGCGCTTAGGCGGAGTCTGTGGGAGCTACCCCTTAGTAGATCGTGGTGATGGTTGGCATCACCGTTCGAACAACATCGAGCTCGTTCGCAGTCTCTGCTGGCGGCGGGCAATCGGCACTTTGGCGGGCGATCGCCTGCAAGCACTCGCAGGCCTGGCGAGCTAGAAACCAATGAGACTAAGTCTCAGTTACAACTAAAATACTCGCCGCCAGGGGATGTGCAACCCTCGGGTTCGAAACTTTTTCTGGCACGATCCCCCCCTGACGTCACGCAATTTGTTGCGCCGGCGGGGCGGAGTGGAGCTAATTTCTCACGAGCCCAGTGCACCCCACCTATGGCTAATTTCCGGCGACTTTTTTTCTTGTCGCGCTTGACGCGGGAAGTATGGCCATTATATTGAGACGCGTTCTCAACAGGAGCCAGCTAGCCAGCTACCTCAACGCCAGCCCGCCAAAAACCTTCCGCCGCAAATGCGCTCCTGCGGCCATCCGGTTCCACTGTCCCGTGATGCTCGACCATCGCACCCGCGCTCATTTTGTGCGCGCGATCGTCGACGGAGGAGATTCTCTTGGCGTGCCTTTGACATGATTGAAAGGCGAGCGGTCGATGGTATCGACCTGCCCCGCTCTCACCAAAACATCCGCAGTACGTACACCATTGAGGTTTAACTAGATGATCCGTTCAGTACTTCGAAAGACCCTCGGCAGCCTGGCACTCACCGTGCTGCTGGCCTCGACCGCTCAGGTCAGCCGGGGCGCCATGGCTTTGATTGACCCCGCGCTTCCCGGCACGAAGCAGACCGACTTTTGGTCGACGAATCGGTTGAGCACGGTGGAGAGTCCCGGCTACGGCTCGTTCCCCGGTTTCGCCGCATGGCCCGGCGCTATTGCCTCGAGCACCACGAACGTCGGTTCCGACGGCGATGCCGGGCTGGTAAAGGTCGCTAACGGCCCCGGCGGCGGCCCGTTCGTCTCCGGCGCTTCGATCTATCACGGCGGCACAAGCGCCACGCCCAACGTTTTGGGCGGCACGCTGGGCGTTCAGGACGCCACGCCGGTCGCAGGCGTCTCGAATGTTGTCTTTCAGATCCAGATTGGCGAAGCCAATGGGCACGACCTTTTCAATGGCGTGCTGCCGGTGCTGAACTACAACGGCGGCTCGCAGGCTCTGTTAGCTTCCTACACGGACCAAATAGGCCATGAATTTGCCGGGTGGTTTCCCGATCCGGAAGGTGGACCCGATCTGCCGTTGTACACCAACACGTACCTGCTGCAGTGGGATGTGACGGGGTTGGGTGCTACCGCGTTGAATGTCACATTCCAGGGAGTGCAGCACAGCCAGGTTTATCAATTGCAGCTCGATCAGTCGGACGTCTTCCAGGTCATCCCCGAGCCGAGCAGCGTGACGCTGGCCGGTCTGGCAATGCTGGGCGCGATCGGCATGATCTGGAAGAAGCGCCGCAGCCGCTAAGGTTTCGGCCCAAGAAGTTTGCTAAGTGTTAGTTGTTCGCACGCCACGGCAATGCCGAATAAAGTGGCCGGTCGAGTCGCGATTCAATCCGCGCTCGACCGGTCGCTTTTCGGCTTTTCGGAAAGCCTAGCTAGCCAAAGTTTGATTATGGATATCCTGGCCCCACTGCGGATCGTGTGCCGCCGGCGCACCGGCCGGCAAGCGTTCACGCTTGTCGAGCTGCTGGTCGTAATTGCGATCATCGGGCTGCTCGTGGCCCTGCTGCTGCCCGCCGTGCAGGCCGCTCGCGAAGCAGCCCGGCGCACGCAATGTGCGAGCAACCTGCGGCAATTGGCCGTGGCGATGCAAATGTATCAGGACGCCAACAAGATCCTGCCGCCGGCAAGCGTACGCAGGACAGTGGGAAGCGATCGGACGAGATTCTCCAGTGCTTTCGTCTGCATACTCCCCTACCACGAAGAAGAAGCCGCTTTCGAAGCTTGGAATTTCCGCGCGTCGGCAGACCTTGGAACAAACACGGCGATCGTGAAACGACCGCTCGCGATTCATCGCTGCCCGACGATGACCAATCTGGAAGTCTTCGGCGATGTCAGTTCGGGAGGTTACTGCGAGAATCATGCGCTGCCCAGCAGTTATGCGCTTTCGACGGGCACCTATTACCACGGCAGGGTTGAGTACTATGGCTCCTCTCCAGCCGACTTGCCCCGCAATAAGCTGGTTCATAATGGCGCGTTCGTCCAACACGGCCCGGGTTACTACTCCGTGGGCTTGGACGACATCTCGACGGCGGATGGGACTTCGAACACCATTCTGCTCGGCGAAATGGCGATGAAGATTGTGAACTATGATCAGGATCCCTGCTACAAGGGCGGCAACACGCAGTGGGCGATCGCGTATCCATCGCAAGCGTTGGCCTCAACTGCCGGGGTCTTTAATACAGATTACAACGCGGGCCAGGACTTGGAAGCATTTCGAAGCGACCACGAGAACGGCGTCTATCTCGCATTTTGTGACGGCAGCGTGCGTTTCATTGATGAAATGATCGACGCCCGGACTCTGAATGCGCTCGCCACCCGCGATGGCGAAGAGAACGTGGAGGGTTTTTGATGGTCGGCCGTCGCTTCGGCCGCTCAGCCGCGCCGCTCGCCCTGTTGTTTCTCACTGTCCTTTGTGGGTGTGATCAAGGCCCGAAGAGAAATTACATCTACGGACGCGTGACGCTCGACGGACAGCCGCTCGATTTTGGCTCGATCACGTTCGTACCCGATCCAACAGGTCCAAAGGCCAGCGGGATCATCGAGCAAGGTCATTACCAGATTGAGGCCGCCCGCGGACCGCTGACGGGAGGGAAGTTCGTCGAGATTCGAGCTCCCCGATATTCAGCGGATGAACCCATGCCGGCGACGAGATCCGATAAAATGCGTCAGCTAGCGGTCGCCCCTGAAGCTCTTCCGCAGCGCTACAACGCCAAGACAGAGCTCCGCGCCACTGTCACTGAAGACGGACCCAATGAGTTCAATTTCGAACTACAGAGTGAGTGACATTGGAAGTGCTCTCGCGAGACTATGCTAGACACGCGGAGCCGTGACTACACCTCGACCAGCATCCGCATCGGCTCTTCCATCACTTCCTTGATTCGCTTCAGGAAGGTGACCGCGCCCTGACCGTCGACGATCCGATGATCGTAGGTGAGAGCCAGATACATCATCGGCCGGATCACGACCTGTCCTTCGCGGGCGACGGGCCGCTCCTGAATCGTATGCAGGCCCAGGATCCCGCTCTGCGGCGGATTGACGATCGGCGTCGAGAGCAGCGAGCCGTACACGCCGCCGTTCGAGATGGTAAACGTGCCCCCTTGCAGCTCTTCGAGCTGCAGGGCGTTCTTGCGAGCCCGGGTGGCCAGATCGGCAATCGTCAGCTCAATGTCGGCGAAGCTCAGCCGGTCGGCGTCACGCAAGACGGGCACCACCAACCCCTTGCCGCCGCCCACCGCAATGCCGATGTCGAAATAGTTGTGATAGACGATGTTCGTGTCTTGAATCTCGGCATTGACGGCCGGCACAAGCTTCAGGGCGTCAATCGTGGCTTTAACGAAGAACGACATGAAACCCAGCTTGATGCCGTACTTCTCTTCAAACGTGCCCTTGTGCTCGCTCCGCAGAGCCATCACGGCCGACATGTCGACTTCGTTGAACGTGGTTAGCAGAGCCGCATTGTGCTGGGCCTCGACCAGACGCTGGGCGATCCGCTTGCGAATCGGAGTCATCGGCACGACTTCCTCCTCGCGGCCGTCGCGCGAGACGGTTCCGCGAGCCACCCCGCCGCGACTGGCTTCCCCCTTGCGAACGATCGGACGCGGAGATTCGTTGCTGACGACGAGGGTTTGATCGTCGCCGCTCTTCTCGGTCTTCGCCGGCGCAAGCTTGGATTCAGGCTCGACAGGCTTCGCACCGCGCGGCTCGATCACCCGGGGCTCGGGCGTCCGGCCCGGAGCAGGGGGCTTCACGTCCTGGCGTTTGATCGATTCGGCGGCCTGAGCCTTAACTTTGGCGGCCAGTTCGCCTTCCTGCTTGGAACTATCGCCCGCTGGGACTGCACCGTCTTCGGTCTTGGCGCCCGCCTCGGCCGGTTCGACGAAGCCGATCACTTCGCCCACCTCGGCCGTTTCGCCGCTCTTTTTGAGCACCTTGCTGATTTTGCCCGAAACGGGGGCAACGATTTCAACCGTGGCCTTGTCGGTTTCGATCTCGACCAGGTTTTCGTCCTTCTTGACGGTTTCGCCTTCGCCCTTCAGCCACTGGCCAATCTGGACTTCGGTGATCGACTCGCCCACGGTGGGCACTTTTAGTTCAACGGCCATAGCTTTGGCGACTTTCCCTGATGCACGATTTCCACTGCAAATGCCGCGTCACGCGAGGGCCCTTCGCCACGCGATACCGGCAAACTGCCATTAGATGCAACCGAACGCCTGCATCAAGAGCTCTTTTTGCTCCATCCGGTGGGCACTAGCCGAGCCCGTCGCGGGACTCGGTGAGCCGCGACGGTAAATACCCGAGAAAGGCAGCCGGTCGAACAATTCGCCTCCGAAGCGGGCCAAGAGAAATCGCCAGGCGCCCATATTCTCAGGCTCTTCTTGGACGAAGTAGACCGGGGTGCCGTCTTTGTAAGGGGACAGGGCCGCCTTGAGTTGCTCAAAAGGCAGCGGATAGAGCTGCTCAAGTCGCAGGATGGCGACGTCGTGCCGCTTGAGATCCTCACGCTCCTTGGCCAGCTCGTAGTAGATCTTGCCCGAGCAGAGCAGCACACCCTCGACGTTCTTCCGCTCTGGGTTATCGTCTTTGATCACCTTCTGCCAGTGCCCCGTGGCACACTCTTCCAGCGAGGAGACCGCTTGCGGGTGCCGCAGCAGGCTCTTTGGCGTCATTACCACCAACGGCTTGCGAATCGGGCGAATGATCTGCCGCCGCAAGACGTGGAAATATTGAGCTGGCGTCGTGGGGTTCACAATCTGAATGTTGCACTCAGCCGCCAGCGCGAGAAAGCGTTCGAGCCGGGCCGAGGAATGCTCGGGGCCCATGCCCTCAAAACCGTGCGGCAGGAGCATGGTGAGCCCGCTGAGTCGCTTCCACTTTGTTTCTGCGCTGGCGATGAACTGGTCAATGATTACCTGGGCGGCGTTCACAAAGTCGCCGAACTGAGCCTCCCACATCACCAAGCCGTTTGGGCAGTCCAGGCTATAGCCATATTCGAAGCCCAACACGCCAGCCTCCGAGAGTGGGCTGTTGATAATCTCGACAGGTGCCTGACCGTGACTCAAGTGCTGCAGCGGCGTGTAGCGGTGCCCATCTTCAACGTCATGCAGCACGGCATGCCGTTGACTGAACGTGCCGCGGGTGCTGTCCTGACCGCTGAGGCGGATCCGCGTGCCGTCGACCGCCAGGCTGGCAAACGCCAAGGCTTCGCCGGCAGACCAATCGAGCGGCTTCTCGCCGCGCGCCATCTCGCGGCGGGCTTCGAGCAACCGCTCGATCTTGGGGTGCGGCTTGAAGTCGGCCGGAACGTGGGTTTGCGACAAGAGTAACTCGGACAGCTGCTGTCTGTCGTAGCTGGTGTCGACTTCGGGCACGTCCTGATCGCGGCCGCCGACGTAACCCTTCCAGACGCCGGGATGCGTTTGGGGCTTTGCGACCCACTCGTCGCTCTTGGCGACCGAAAGTTCTTCGTCTAGCAGTCGGGTCTGTTCTGCAGCAATCCGGTCGCCTTCCTCGCGAGTGATCTCGCCAAGTTTAAGCAGTCGCTCAAGATAGCTGTCGCGAACGCCGGCCAGCTTGTCGATCGTCCGATACAGCACCGGATGCGTGAACGACGGTTCGTCGCTCTCGTTGTGACCGCGGCGACGGTAGCAGTACATGTCGATCACGACGTCGCGCTGGAACTGATGGCGGAAGTCCATCGCCAGGCGAACCACGGCAGCCACGGCCTCGGGATCCTCACCGTTCACGTGGAAAATCGGTATCTGCAGCATCTTCGCCACATCAGTGGCGTAAGTGCTCGAGCGACCTTCCGACGGCGATGTGACGAAGCCAATCTGGTTATTCACGACGATGTGCAGCGTGCCACCGGTACGGTAGCCGGAGAGCTCGCTGAGATTGAACGTTTCCTGGGTAACACCTTCGCCGGCGAAAGCCGCATCGCCATGGATCAATACGGTGAGCGTGTGGCTGCGCTTGGTGTCGCCCAGGCGGTCTTGTTTGGCCCGCGTGCGGCCGATGGCCACCGGCGAAACGAACTCCAAGTGGCTGGGGTTGAAGCACAGCGAGAGGTGCACTTTGTGCCGGGCAGCGGTCACCCAATCGTTGCTGTAGCCCAGGTGATACTTCACGTCGCCCCGTCCCAAATGCAGCTTCGGATCGAGATCGGCGAACTCGCGGAAAATGTCCTGCGGGCTCTTGCCCATGATGTTGGCCAGCACGTTCAGGCGGCCGCGGTGGGCCATGCCGAACGTAATTTCGCGGATGCCCTGGTCGCCAGACTTTTCGATCGCCAGGTCCAGCAGCGGAATCAGGCTTTCGGCCCCTTCCAGCGAGAAGCTCTTGGCCCCGGTGAATCGCTTCTGGATGAACTGCTCGAAAATTGTGGCGTCGGTGAGCCGGGTCAGAATCCGCAGTTGTTCCTGCTTCGAAAGCGAGATGCGGTTCTCGTTCTCTTCCATCCGGTCCTGCAGCCACTGCCGGACGCTCAGATCGTCCATGTGCATGAACTGCACTCCGATCGACCGGCAATAAGTATTGCGCAGCCGATCGAGGATCGTGCGCAACGTGAGCACGTCCGGCCCGCGAATCGTGTCCGTCGAGAACGGCCGATCCATATCGGCTTCGCTGAAGCCATAGTACTCTGGATCGAGTTCGGGAAGATGGGGACGCGGCATCCCCAACGGATCGATGTTCGCCACCATGTGGCCGCGCACGCGATAAGCACGAATTAGCTGGTCAACGCGGTCTTGCAACAGCGAGGCTTCAAGCTCGCGCGCGGCGGAGCTGGCGCCATCCGCGCGCGAACCGCCCGGATTAAAAATACTCCGTGGCCTAAACGATGGTCCGAGCGGCGCAGGGTTGGCCGGCTTGTGACCGTTTCCATTGGTAAGCGTCTTGAAGTACCGCCGCCAATCGGCTGAGACGCTGGCCGGATCGTCTTGATAGGCCGCGTACATGTCTTCGATGAAGCCCAGGCTCAGGCTATTCGGACCGGAGTCGCCGTTCTCATGCTTCAATGGCTTGAGCATCGCCAATTCACCCGTGCGTCGATTCATCGCTTCTCAATTGTAGATTGTCGAACTAAGGTTCTCTCACGTCGGCCGAGAGCGCCTGCGTGCTGTTTTGTTCGCGGGAATTCTAACGAGGCCAATTGCGGCAGCCAGAGGGTAATCGCAATCGCCGCAGAAGGGACTAAGGCGGGAAGGTAACGGAATGGCTATTTCTTTCCAAATTCAGTTTTTGTCCATTGAATAGTTGCGAGCAGTGCGGGGCGAACGCGAAAGAGCCCTTGCATGCAGCCGCACGCACTGCCCCGCAAATCCCCGACGCCCGCGCTGCAGCCACAAATACCGGTGTAATTCAGGGTTAAGTCCGTATGCTAGGTCGGTAGCGAGTAAAGTGTCAAGACGGTCTGCAGGTGGCTGCGGCAACCGGCAATTGCGAGTGGGCAACCCTTCAGATTCCCGTGGTCGCGGTCGAACGCCGCACGCGACAAAACGACCATTGGGGGGTCATTTTCGCCGCAATGCGTTTGGCATATGATGATGGGGTATCCTTTCCACGGGCAGCGGCCGGTTGCCCGCGTAGTGATTCCCGCGTTTCCTCGGCCCGCGCCACCAAACCGCTGGCAATTCCTCATGAACGTCAGCTTCTGCTGTCCGCATTGCGACCAGGGCGTCCGCCTGCACTTTTCTGCCGCGGACAAGGAGCTTGGCTGTCCACATTGTGGTCACGCCATTGCCATCCCTGCGGGCTCCATCGAAGGCGATCGGGTAAATCGCTGCGTTGTATGTCCCAGCACGGATCTGTTCCTGCGGAAGGATTTTCTGCAGCGGTTGGGGGTGGGCATCGTCACGGTTGGCATCGTGGGGAGTTGCGTCACCTGGGCGATGTCCGAGATCACGCTGACGTTTGCCATTCTGTTCGCCACGGCTCTGATCGATGTGGTTCTATACCTGATCGTGCCAGACGCCCTGATGTGCTACCGCTGCGGCGCCATGTATCGACAGAGTGAGGGAACGGGACATGAACCCTTCAACCTGGAAACTCACGAGCGCTATCGTCAACAAGCTGCGCGCATGGCGGGGCCTGCGCGGTAGTACCCCATCCCCAAGGTCGGCCTGCACTGTCGCTGCCGGCTAAGCACCCGCCAAACTAGGTGCGGCTCCCTGCCCTATGGACCCTGAACGGGAACGAATCCTGGCCGACCTGCGTGGCCTCGTCCGGGGCGACGTGCGCTGCGATGATGTGCTGCTGAATCTCTATTCGACGGATGCGAGCATCTATGAGATTCGCCCACTCTCGGTCGTGCGTCCGCGCACTTTGGCCGATGTCGTCGCCGTGGTCGAGTACGCTGCCGAAAATCATCTGCCGATTCACCCCCGCGGCGCCGGCACCGGCCTAGCCGGCGAATCGCTGGGCGCCGGCATCGTGCTGGACTTTTCCCGCTACATGCGCCGCGTGCTCGAAGTGGGGGACGACTTCGTCCGCGTGCAGCCGGGAATTGTCCACGCGCAGCTCAATGAAATCTTGCGGCCGCTAGGGAGACACTTTGGTCCGGACCCCGCCATGAGCAGCGTCACCACCATGGGCAGCGTCGTGGCGGTCGACTCGGGCGGCAGCCACTGGCTCAAATACGGCTCGGCTCGGCGGTACGTGCGCAGCATGCAAATCGTGCTGTCCGATGGCGACGTGCTTGAGGTCGGCCGCGAGTCGCTCTTTCCACCGGCCGAAGAGGCCGAGTCGGTAAAAACGGCCCTCGTCCGCGATGTGACCGAAGTCCTCCGGCGAAATGCCGATCTGATCGAAGCGGCCCGGCCGCGGAGTGCAGTCAATCGCGCCGGCTATCATCTCGATGTCCTGTCGGACGACCAACTCGACCTACCTGGCTTGATCACCGGCTCCGAAGGCACGCTGGCCGTAATCAGCGAGATCACCCTCGGCACGGAGCCCCTGCCCCGACATCGCGGCGTCGCGCTGTTGTTCTTCGATCGCTTGGAGAACGCCGCTCGGGCGGTTTTGGAGATCCTTCCGCTCGGCGCAAGCGCTTGCGACCTGATGGATCGCCGGCACTTGAGCCTCGCGCGCGAAAGCACGGTGCAGTACGACCTGTTGATCCCGCCACAAACCGAGGCGGCACTGCTTGTCGAACAGGAAGGCGACACGCTGGTTGCCGTAAGCGACAAACTCGCGCAAGTGATCGATCGCGTGCGCCGCAAGAAACGGCTGGCATTCCATGCCATCCAGGCCCAAGACCGCGTGGAAGTCGACCTGTTCTGGCGGCTGGCGCGCAAAGTGGTGCCCACGCTGTATCGGATGAAAGGCGCGACGCGCCCCCTGCCGTTCATTGAGGACATGGCAGTGCCTCCGGTCGAACTCGGAAACTTCCTTGTGCGGATGCAGAATGTGCTCAAGCAGCACCAGGTGATCGCCTCGCTCTTCGGCCACGCCGGGCATGGTCAACTGCACCTCCGGCCGCTCTTGGATCTTTCGCAGCCGGAGGACGTCGCGCGGATGGAGCAGCTCGCCTCGGACCTGTACGACGAGGTGCTGGCCGTAGGTGGTACGATCAGCGGCGAACATGCCGACGGTCTGAGCCGCACCGCGTTCTTGCGCCGGCAATACGGCCCGCTGGTCGATGTCTTCCGCGAGATCAAGCAGGTATTCGATCCCAACTATATTCTCAATCCCGGCAAGATCGTGGGTGACGACACGCAGTTGCTGACGCGCAACTTGCGTAATCTTACGGTTGCCGCGCCGCCAAACGGTCAGGCCGACCAGGCTACGCCTGAGGGTTCGCTGCCAAACCCGGCGGCACCTCAAACATGGCAACTAAGTTGGGGCGCCGAGGAGATCGCCCAGACCGCGCGCGACTGCAATGGGTGCGGCGCGTGCCGATCGCAATTGAACGACGTGCGGATGTGCCCGATCTTCCGCTTCGCCCCCTCGGAGGAAGCCTCGCCCCGGGCCAAGGCGAACCTGATGCGGAGCATCCTCACTGGCGAACTGCCGCTGACAACGCTCACGGCGGACGATTTTAAGTCTGTGACCGACCTGTGTGTGAATTGCCACATGTGCCGCCTGGAATGCCCAGCCACGGTCGACATCCCCAAGTTGATGATGGAGGGCAAAGGCTCCTATGTGCAAATCAACGGCCTCTCGACCACCGACTGGTTCATGTCGCGCATCGACCGGCTGAGCGCGCTGGGCGGTCGCTTTCCACGAATCGCCAATTGGGCAATTCGTCATGGCTTCGCGCGCTGGGTGATGGAAAAAGTGCTCGGTATCGCCCAGGGGCGCAAGCTGCCGCGGTTCGCGACTCGAAACTTCCTCCGCATTGCCACGCGCCGCAGGCTCACCCGGCCCACCCGCCGCGACGTGTCCAAGGTGCTGTACTTTGTCGACACCTACGCCAATCATCACGACCCGCAACTCGGCGAAGCGCTGGTCAATGTGCTCGAACACAGTGCCGTGGCGGTCTACGTGCATCCGGGACAACAATCCTCCGGCATGCCGCTGATCTCGTTGGGCGCGCTCGGAGCGGCCAAGAAAATGGCAGCACACAATGTGGCACTGTTGGCCGAAGCCGTCCGGCAAGGCTATCACATCGTGACCACCGAACCCTCCGCGGCGCTCGCCCTGACGCACGAATATCCACATTTGCTCGATGACGACGAATCGCGGCTTGTCGCGGCGAACACCAGCGAGGCCTGCACGTATCTCTGGCGACTGCACCAAAACGGTAAGTTGCAGCTTGACCTGGAACCGATCAACGCGATTATCGGTTATCATCTCCCTTGTCACATTCGCGCGTTGCAAGTCGGCGCGCCGGGCGAGAACCTGCTCCGCCTGGTACCGGGTCTGACCGTCGAACGCACCGAGAATAGCTGCTCCGGCATGGCCGGCACCTTCGGACTCAAGCGCGAACACTATCGCGCCAGCCTGCGCGCGGGCCGCGCTCTGATCGGCAGCCTTCGCAGCCCGCGTCTGCAGGCCGGGACGACCGAGTGCAGCGCGTGTAAGATTCAAATGGAACAAGGTGCCGGCAAGCCGACGATTCATCCCGTCAAGTTGCTCGCGCTGGCCTATGGGCTGATGCCCGAGGTGAGCGATCTGCTCAGCGCTCCGGTGGAAGAACTGGTGGTGACATGAAGCTCAATGTGAAGCTCTTCGCCGCGGCGCGCCAGTTGGCCGGCGCGGATCAACTGGCCGTCGATCTGCCGGAGGGCTCCACCGTCAGCGATTTGCGATATCGCCTGGCAATGGAACATCCCGACCTGGCGCCGCTGCTGCCGCACGTGCTGTTCGCCATCGGCTCGGAGTACGTGGGCGACAGTAAACCGCTGGCGGACGCCATGGAACTGGCCTGCATTCCCCCGGTGAGCGGAGGCTAAACCATGATCGAACTCGTCACCGGCCCCATCGACACCCAGAATATCCTGGCTCAAGTCACTTCGCCCGAGGCCGGCGCGGTCGTGCTGTTTTTGGGCACGACGCGGCAGTTCACCTCTGGCCGCGAAACGGCCTCGCTCGACTACGAGTGCTATCACGACATGGCCCTGGCCAAGCTCGCGGAACTCGAAGCTGAAGCCCGCACCAAATGGCCGATCGTCCATTGTGCGATCGTGCATCGGACGGGGCACGTGGGCCTGGGCGAGGCGAGCGTCGCCGTGGCCGTCAGCACCGCCCATCGTTCTGCCGCATTCGAGGCCGGGCAGTGGCTGATCGACACCCTAAAACATGTCGTGCCGATTTGGAAGAAGGAGAACTGGTCGGACGGCACCAGCCAATGGGTCCACCCCGGCTTGGAAGTGCCGAAGGAAATCAGAAGCGAACCGTGAACCACGGTGCGGTACAATTCACCTAGTTGCCAAGCACAATCGATCGCCATTCGCTGATGCCGACACTCACTCCACTCATCGACGCCTTCGGCCGCGTGCACACGAACCTCCGGGTGAGTGTGACGGATCGCTGCAACATCCGCTGCTTTTACTGCATGCCGGCGGAGAATGTGCAGTTCAAGCCGCGGCATGAGCTACTCACGTTCGAAGAGATTGAATGCGTGGTGCGCGTCGCCGCGCACCTCGGCGTCAACAAGCTCAGGCTCACCGGTGGCGAACCGCTGGTCAGGCATGGTCTGCCCGTCTTGGTCCGCAAACTCGCAAGCATTCCCGGGATTGCGGACATTGCTCTTACGACAAATGGCGTCCTGCTGGCCGAGCAGGCCCAGCAACTCAAAGACGCGGGGCTGCATCGACTCAACATCAGTCTCGACAGCCTCGATCCGGAGACGTTCTTTCGGATCTCGCGCCGCGAGGGACTCGATCGCGTGCTGGCTGGCATTGCCGCAGCCAAGCGCGTCGGCTTTGAGAAAATCAAGCTCAACGCCGTCGCGATCCGAGGACTCACCGAGCCCGACATCGTGCCGCTCAGCCGCTTCGCGCGCGAGCAAGGCCTGGAAATGCGGTTTATTGAGTTCATGCCGCTCGATGCGGAAGGGAACTGGGATAACGAACAGGTTCTTTCCGGCGAGCAGATTCGCGCCGTACTAGAAGCTGAGATCGGGCAGCTTTTGCCGGCCGAGCGTGACGATCCCAGCCAACCGGCCACCGACTATCACTTTGCGGACGGCGGCGGATCGATCGGATTCATCAATCCTGTCACTCAGCCGTTCTGTGCCACTTGCAATCGCTTGCGGCTGACGGCCGAAGGCCAGCTCCGCAACTGCTTGTTCTCGACCGAGGAATGGGACGCCCGCGAGATCTTGCGCGAAGGTGGTTCCGATGCGGAGCTTGCCGAGCTGTTTCGCGCGAGCGTCGGCGCCAAGCGTGCCGGTCACGGAATCAACAGCGATGAATTCCTGCGCCCCGAGCGCGCCATGTACCAGATCGGCGGCTAGGCCCTCGAACTTAGTCGCGCACCACCACACGTGCAGGGACTGCCATGCCCGCCCAGAGCGAATCTGAGCCGCGAATCTATCTTGATAATGCCGCGACAAGCTGGCCCAAGCCGCCGGCCGTGTACGACGCTGTCGACGACTACCAGCGTCGCCTGGGCTCACCTGCCGGACGCAGCGGCTATGCCGAGGCGGCCGAAGTTTCGCGACGCATCGAAACCGTTCGCCGGCAAGTCGCTTCGCTCATTGGCCTGGCCGACGCCAGCCAACTGATCTTCACCTTCAACGGCACCGATTCGCTGAACCTCGTGCTGCACGGCCTGCTGAAGCCTGGCGATCACGTCGTGACAACGGTCGTCGAGCACAATTCCGTGTTGCGACCACTGGCGGACCTCAAGACCGCTGGCGTCGAAACGACCTACGTCGGCTGCTCGGCCGCAAGCATCGTCGATCCCGAGGACGTTCGTCGCGCCCTGCGGCCCAACACCCGACTGGTCGCGATCATTCACGCCTCGAACGTGACCGGCGCAATTCAGCCGGTGGCGGACATTGCTCGCATGGCGCGCGAAGCGGGCGCTCTTTCGCTTTGCGATGCGGCCCAATCGCTGGGACACCTGCCGCTTGCGTTCGACATGCTCGGCGTCGACTTCCTCGCCGCGCCGGGCCATAAGGGACTGCTTGGTCCACTCGGCACCGGCGTGCTGGCGATTCGTCCCGGCGCAGCCGATCGGCTGCGCAGCGTCCGCCAAGGCGGCACAGGCACCCAAAGTGAACGCGCCGAGCAGCCGGAAGACCTGCCCGCAAAGTTCGAATCGGGCAACCACAATGTGCCAGGCATCCTCGGCCTGGGCGCGGGCGTCGAGTATCTCACCTCGCGCGGCATCGCCGACATCCAGCAGCATGGCGAGCGGCTTTGCCAACGCTTGCTCGACGGACTGGGCGAGATTACCGGCGTCCGCATCTTTGGGCCGCCGCTTGCTACCGAACGTGTGCCCGTGGTGAGCGTTGTGGTGGAGGGCTACGATCCGCAGGAAATCGCCGTCGGCCTCGACGCGGTTTATCGCATTCAAACGCGTCCGGGCCTGCATTGCGCGCCCAGAATCCACGATTCACTGGGTACGCAAGCACTCGGAGGGACGGTAAGATTCAGCCTTGGCCCGTTCACGACGCAGGCCGAGATCGACGCTACCATAAATGCGGTCGCCGAACTTGCTGGCTCGGAAGTCATCGGCTAGCAGGGCCGCCGACTTAGAGACAGCACTCCTTGCACGAGAATGCCATGGATGACACCCCCTGGTTCAAAGACGGACTCCAGTTCACCTGCAGCGCCTGCGGCGATTGCTGCACCGGAGCCCCGGGTTACGTCTGGGTCAATCGCGAGGAGATCGCCGACCTGGCTCGCGAGGTAAAGCTCAGCGTCGAAGAGTTTGAGAAGCGATACGTTCGCAAGGTGGGCATTCGCAAAAGCCTGATCGAATACGGCAACGGTGACTGTGTGTTCTTTGATGCGAACACGCGCAAGTGCTCGGTCTATCACGCGCGGCCCAAGCAGTGTCGCACCTGGCCGTTCTGGAAATCGAACGTGGCGACGCCCGAAGACTGGCAGCGGACGTGCGAAGTCTGTCCTGGCAGCGGCCAGGGCAAGCTGCACTCCGTCGAGCACATCCTGCATCAGATCGCGGTCGTGAAGCTCTAAGGGCCCACGTTCTCGCCAGCAGCCATTGCTATCGCACTCGGGTTGTCGATGCGCAGGTGCGAATTTCCCGATTGTCTAAACTTTGCGGGTTGTAGGGTCGATCATTACGGCACACGGAGCAGATGCAGCGCTCAGCAGTGCGCATCGAATCGCCGCAACCCGAGACAAGTCACAACGACCTGAAGACCATGTGGCAAAACGACTTACGAATGAAGTTCGCCGAGCTGGCTCGCAATTTCCTTCGTAAGCTGTTGGGATTAAACAACTTGAAGTCCTATTATGGAGGTCTTGACGAAGGTGTAATCGGACCCGTCAGGCTCGGTGAAGGCGGCCCCGCTAAATCGAATGAGCTTGACTGTAGTTCTTACGCCATTTACACTTGGAGCATGACAGCGCCGGTCGAAAGAGCACTTTTTCACCGCTTGCGCCACTTCTCTCAAGGAGAACTGCGTCGTGACCAAGAAAGAGATCGTCAAAACCATTTCCGACGAAATCGGACTGACTCAGCTCAAGACGAAAGAGATCGTCCAGAAGACTTTCGACGCAATCGTGGAGACGCTGGTTGAGGAACGACGCATCGAGCTTCGGAACTTCGGCGTGTTCGAAGTGAAGAAGCGAGCGGCCCGCAAGGCCCGTAACCCTCGAACAGGGGACAAGGTCTATGTGCCCGAGAAATTCGTCGTAACCTTCAAGCCCGGCAAGGAAATGGAGGAACGAGTCCGCGAGCTGGAACGACAAGCTGCCGAAGCTGCCGAACGTGCACGTGCGGCAGCGCTCGACGGAGGCTCGCAAGACAGTCGGCCCGTTACCGAAACGCTTGGTAGCAGCGGGTATAACGCTCCCAGCGGTTCGTCGTAAGACAGCCGACTCGAACCAATTCAAGAGTTGCGTCGGCCGGCAAGAAAGCCTGCTGACAAGAGAGTTTAAGTTGCGACAGTGAGTCAGAAGCTAATCCCATCGGCTCTGACTTAAAGCCCGTTCGGGCACGTTTCGTTGAGACAACCGAGCGTTCGGCCATGCGACCACCATCGCCGGCCAAACGAGCGGAAGGCAACCAAGGATGCGTTCTGCACTGACCCGGAAGTGTCTTTCCGGCGGGTGCTGCCGTTCACGAAGGAGTCGTGTGATGCGCAGGCTGCTCATGGCTGCGATCTTGTGTCTACCGCTCGGTGCCACCACGGGTTGCATCATCCCGATCTATTCGGGTGACCCCGCGACACGGACGCAAGAGCTGATCTTCACGTCCGAGAACCTGCGGTTATTCCTCGAGGAATGGCAGCGAATCTGGTTCCTCGACCAGCCGAGCCATTTGTCGCCCTATCGCACGCATGGTGGCATCATCTAGCCACGCGTCGTCTGCCACACTGCGAATGGAATATTCTCTGGGCGAGCCGCTCCGCGCAAGTGCGAGCGGCTCGCCTTGTTGCGTTGACGCGTTGAGTTTCCGCGCCGCCCACGAACGCGCGCCCCGTCCCGCGTTGCCGCCCTCCGAGCGCACCGGTACATTAGCCAGTGGTGTCTACTACGCTCCCACCAGCCAGATTCTCGAGATTCCATCCGTGACTGCAGTTTCCGTCGACCTCTCGGTACCTCTCGGCCGCTTGCGGCTGGCGAACCCGATTCTGGTCGCCTCGGGCACGTTTGGCTACGCCCGCGAGATGGCGGGACTTGTCGATCTGGGCCGCCTGGGCGGCATCGTACCGAAGACGATCACGCCGCAACCGCGTGGCGGCAACGCTCCCTGGCGGACGGTTGAGACGACCGGCGGGATGCTCAACTCGATCGGTCTCGACAACGACGGCATCGAGGCGTTTATCGCCCATCACCTCCCTTATCTCGGTAGTTTGCCCGCGCCCACAATCGTCAGCATTGCGGGTCATGACCTGAACGAATTCACCGAAATGGCTGCGCGGCTCGACGGACTTCCCGGCGTCGCGGCGATCGAGCTCAACGTATCTTGCCCCAACGTCTCTGGCGGCGTGGATTTCGGCGTCGATCCGGCGATGTGCCGCAAGGTTGTCGAAGGTGCTCGCCGCGCGACCAGCCTGCCGATCCTGGCCAAGCTGACGCCAAACGTGGCCGACATTGCCAGCGTCGCCAGAGCCGCGGCCGATGGCGGCGCGGACGCGATCTCGGCCGTGAACACCTGTCTGGGCATGGCCGTTAACTGGCGCAAGCGAAAACCCATCCTGGGTAATGGCGTGGGCGGACTTAGCGGCCCGGCGATCAAGCCAATTGCCCTGCGCTGTGTTTACCAGGTAGCGCAAGCGGTCTCGATTCCCGTGGTTGGAATCGGCGGAATCGCCACGATCGACGACGTCATGGAGTTTCTCGTGGCCGGCGCGAGCGCCGTGCAGATCGGCACCGCGAACTTTTATAACCCGACCGCCACGATGACGATCTTGGACGCTCTGCCCACGGCAGTGGCCGAACTTGGAGCTGAGCGAATTATCGATATCGTCGGGACGCTTAAGCGTCCCTGGCCGGCGAGCCCCGTGGTGCCGCTGTCGCCGCCTCCTGAGACCACTTCCAAGACTCTCTAACCGATTGCATTCATGCGCGTACTTTCCGGCATTCAGCCCACCGGCCGCCCGCACTGGGGTAACTACTTCGGCGCGATTCGCCAGTACATCTACCTGCAAGACGAAGACGAGTCGTACTACTTCGTCGCCAACCTGCACGCGCTCACGACTGTGCGCGATCCCAAACTGCTGGCAGGCTACACGCTCGACGCTGCAATCGACCTGGTCGCCCTGGGTCTCGATCCGAATCGCGCGACGCTGTTCGTCCAGTCGGATGTTCCGGAAGTCTCGGAGCTCTGCTGGCTGCTGCTCACCGGCACGCCGATGGGGCTGCTCGAGCGCTGTCACGCCTACAAAGATAAGAAAGCAAAGGGGCTCAACGCCGACGCGGGCCTCTTCACGTATCCCGTGCTGATGGCCGCCGACATCCTGGCCTACGACGCCGACATCGTACCCGTGGGAGACGATCAGATCCAGCACATTGAAGTCGCGCGCGACTTGGCGCAAAGCTTCAACCATCATTTCGGCCAGACCTTCACGCTTCCCAAGGCGAAGATTCTCGACAGCTCGGCCAAGGTGCCCGGCACCGACGGCGAAAAGATGTCCAAAAGCTACAACAATACGCTCGAAATCTTCGAAGACCCCAAAGCACAGCGGAAGAAGATCATGCGGATCACGACCGATTCGCGCCCGATGGAAGAGCCCAAGGAGCCGACCGGCGATCACCTCTTCCAGCTTTACTCGCTGGTCGCCACATCGGACGAGATCGCAAGCATGGCGGCGCTCTACCAGCGCGGCGGTTTCGGTTATGGCGAAGTGAAGAAGGCCCTGGCCGATGCGGCGGAGCGCTATTTCCGACCGGCGCGGGAGCGCCGCGCGGAGTTGGCCTCACAGCCCGACAAAGTGCGCGAGATTCTGGCCGACGGAGCGTCTCGAGCCAGGAAGAAGGCAGGCCAGGTGCTGGCTCGCGCGAAACAGGCCTGCGGATTAACCTGAGTAGGCCAGGCACGAATGAACCCGCTGGAGCGCTATCTTGTGTGGTTCGGGGGCGGCACGCTTGCGGCGCTCGCCCTGTCCTGGATTGCCTTTCAGATCCAACAGCAGCAGTTCGCTCCGGCCGTGTTGTTTCCGCTCGCGGTGGGCCTGATCTTCGGCGGCCTGCTGGTAGTGCTCAATCGGGTGGCGCTTGTGTCGAGCCTGGCCCTGCTCATCGGCTGCACGGGCGCCTGGGGTCTGTTGCTCGTAGTGGCCCAGGACTACATTGGACATCAGACGCGACTCGCGGCGCTGGACGAACAGATTGCAGCCAGCCATCCGCTGGCTGCGGCCATGGCGAACCAAACGGATGTGCGGCCGACCTTTGGCGAACACCTGGCAGCGCGTGTTCGCAGCCAGCCCGTGTGGTGGCCGCTCGACGTGCTCCTGATTGTCGCGACCGCATGCGGCTTGGTCGTAGTTGGCGCGGTGCCAAGAGTACAACGCGAGCAAAAGCACACCGAACAGCAGGGCAACGAGAGCGTATGAGTCAGATCCTCGGCATCGGCACCGACATCATCGAGTGCCTCCGCATTGCGCAGATGATCGAGCGCCACGGCGAGCTGTTCATTACCCGGGTCTACACACCGCACGAGATTCAATACTGCCAGACCCGCAAACAGGCCACACAACACTTCGCCGGTCGCTGGGCCGCCAAGGAAGCCGTGCTCAAGGCGCTCGGCACCGGTTGGCGCAAAGGCATCAGCTGGCGCGACATCGAAGTCCGCAATGATCCCGGCGGACGCCCCTCGGTCGTACTCCGAGGAGGAGCGCGCGACGTGCTCGAGGCCCGCGGCATCGACACGATGCACATCAGCATCTCGCATTGCCGCAGCCATGCCACGGCCTATGCCATTGCCGAAGGGCCCGAGAGGCTGGACGAGGCGGACGACGAGCAGGACGGTTAGGACGCCCTGCACTGCCACTCGACGGCCATCATCAGCACATTCACTCCCGAGCCAATGCCCATCAAGGCCGCGCGATCGCCGGCCCGCAGCACCCCGGCTTCGGCCGCCTTTGCCAGCGTAATGGGCAGCGCCACGGAGCCCGTGTTTCCGAGTGTTTCGTAGGTTGTGAAGTCCCGCGTCGGATCGAGTTCCAACGTGCTCAGCATCAATTTTCGGTGAGCGCTCCCCACTTGGTGGCAGATCGTGCGAGAGATGTCCGCCCGCGACCACGCCGCCTCCCCCAGAAAGCCCTGGAACGTCGGCCCAGCTGCGGCGATGCCTTCGACCAGCAGCAGCTCGCTGTCCGTCTGCATGACCGGCGCGACGCTCGTGATCGAACCATCAGCACCTGGCACCGGCTGATACGTCCCGCGGCAGAGAGCGTTCCCCACCGTGTGAGCCCGGCCGTGGGCGGCCAGAATCCGGCTCTCCTTACGGCCTAACTCACGATGTGTGAGCAGCACCGCCACGCTCCCCGAGCCGAGCGTCAGAGTGGCGACGGCCAATTTCATCTGGTCGCGCGTGAGCGAATTGTCGGTGTTAAGCAGCCGAATCGTGTTTTCGACGATTGGCCGGGCGTCTTCCGTGCCCACGACGATGCCGGCCCGAACCTGGCCCAGCTCAATCGCGTTCGCCACCTGGATCATGCCATTCAGGATGCCCAGGCAGGCGTTCGAAATGTCGTACACCAGGCACTCGGCCGGCAGACCCGCATCGTGATGTACCCGGCAGGCGGTGGCCGGCTCGATATAGTCGCGACAGACCGAGGCGTGCACCAGCATCCCAACCTCGCGCGGATCGAGCTGCGCATTTTCCAGCAGCTTGCGCACGCTGACGATGCTGTGGTCCCCCGGCAGCGTGCCGACAGGCCAGAAGCGCCGTTCGCGAATTCCGGTCATGAGTTCCAGGCGTCCCTCGGGCAGCCGCAGCCGGCGGTAGAGCGGCTCCAGTCGGGCTTCGAGGTCCGTAGAGCTGACGATTTCCTCGGGCAGCGTGTAGGCGAGGCCCTCTAGCGCGACTTTCGTGTACTTCATGCTGTCATGCTACCGCGCTCTAAACTGTTTGTTAACAGGATGTTGTGCTAGCGTTTTTCGGTCGGTCCAAAATAAGCGAAGGCGCTTGTAAATCTCGCGCTGCGGCTTACATTCCGACTCCACTTGCATTCCCCATCGCGGGACAACACGGCAATGCCGTAGAGGAGTTTCGAGGCCGCACAACAACACCCATTGGGAAAAATTGCTCCGGCGATGGGCGCCCAGGAAGGGCCCTTCAAGGCAGCAGCTTTCCCCCGGCAGTGGTGTCCGCATCAGGGACGATGCGAGATTCGTCCTCTTTTGATGCGCTCGCCCGAACTGGGGGACTCGCTTCGGCTTCATGTGTAGCCGACCAGCGAGCGTGGCGCGACAGCTGCCCGACGCGAGGGCTATCGCCTCAGCATTCTTTCCCGCACGGGACCGCGGCCTCGTGGCGTTCTGTTCCGCCCTGTTCTTTCATCGCGACAAAGGAAATGTCGCAGGAGTGCAATCACATGCGATCGAAGCCGCTAATTGGTCTGAATGCCGACTTTCGCGCCGCCAAGAAGGATGCCCCCGCCTTCACCTATGTTTGTGCCGGATACTACGATTCCATTCTCGAGGCCGGCGGGGTGCCGGTTATTCTGCCCCCGACCCGAGAAGACGCCGACTTGAACCGCCTTCTGGACATGCTGGACGGCGTGGTACTCGTGGGCGGCGGTGATCTCGATCCACGTCGCGACGGCTACATGCTGCATCCCTCGGTGCGTCCGATCGACGCTCGCCGCGAAGAGTTCGATCGCCGGCTAATGGCGAACATTGCCAAGCGGCGGATGCCCGTCTTCGGCGTCGGCACGGGCATGCAACTGATCAACGTTACGCTCGGCGGCACGCTCTTTCTGCATATTCCGGAAGATCTGCCCAAGGCCCTGCCGCACAAGGACCTGATCGATCCGGCCCATCGCCACGGTCTGGAAGTCGTGCCCGGCACGCTCATGGAGCGGGTCTATGGCGACGGCGAAATCCGGGTCAACAGCCTGCACCACATGGCTATCGACGACGTCGCCCCCGGCTTCATGGTTTCCGCCCGCTGTCCCGATGGCGTCATCGAAGCCATCGAAAGCACCACCGAGTGGTTGGCCTTCGGCACACAATTCCACCCGGAAAGCGATTCTGCCTCGGCCCTCGATCAGCGGATCTTCGAAGAATTCCTGTGCGGAATCACGGGCGAAGTCGCCACGGTGAAGCTAGTCGCCTAGAAGACGCAGTGAAACGCGTCGCCTAGTCGACGCGCACGAACAAGTCGGAACCGCAACCTCCGGCGGCGCGGGCGCAGACCTGATGGATCAGGTTGACGTCCGCGCCGCTCTTTTTTGCGCGAGTGCTCGCGCGCACTGCAGCGCCCTGGCCCATCGCGGCTGCAATCCGCATCTTCGCTATAGAAGCGCCCGGCTGGTGAGGAATTCCACTCTTCCGTTTGGCGAAGGTAGAGAGTCTGCGCGGCGGCTGACGATATCTTAAACCACGTGGCTCGGGCTGACCGCCCTAGGCGAAGTCGCATCGGGCCCTGGCAAAGGGTGTTCGCGCATCCTTTGTCTTCGGCAAGCGAAAGACGCCGTGCGAGCACACCTGGCACTCGAATCGACCATCCTGAAGACCTCCCCGATGAAAGTAGCCACCCCGCATTACTTGCTGTTCTCCGAATCCTGCCGGCAGGATGAGCAAGGGCAATGGCGGTTCGTCTTGCAATCCGATGATGGCGCAAAGCAGCTCGAAGCGACCGATACGGAGCCTGACGTAGGCGGCGACCGCCTCGAGCTGCTAGCCGTAGTTCGGGGGCTTGAAGCCCTGGAACAGCCCTCGCGAGTGACGCTTGTCACTCCCAGCAAATATGTGAATCGCGGCCTGGCCTTCGGCCTGGAAGACTGGCGCGAGAACAACTGGGAGTGGGAGCACTACGGCGAAATGGTCCCGGTCAAGAATCGCGACCTGTGGCAGCGCGTCGATCGGGCGCTGCAGTTTCACGAGCTGGAATGCCGGGTCTGGCGTTTTGATCCACCGCATACGGCTGCGGCCGCGGCGGTCACGCCACACCTGGCGACGGTTGATAATCAGCGGCAGCGAGCCCGAACAGCTACCGGGCTCTGGCCGGCGGTGTTGGACTGGCTGCGATTCCAGCTCGCCGTGGCGAGGGCCTGGCTTAGCCTGTCGCGCGGGCGAAGTTCGCCCCTCATTCGGTTTCAATAAGTCGGGTCAAGTTCGGGGGTTGGGCTTGATCCTGGGTAAGCTCGGCGGATTTTGCGGCTAGACTTACCCCCTCATGTGCTCAAGAATCACTAGGAACAAGATGACGATGACGACGCGCACCACGGTGGAGTTGGATAAGCTGGGCCCCCTGTTGGACGGCCACGATGAGAATCCATTCGCGCTACTCGGACCGCACGAGGTCATGACCGCGGGACGCCGGGCATTGGCTGTTCGCGCATACCTACCGGGCACGTCGCAGGCCTGGGTGGTCGATCCCGAACATCGTCGCAACCAACCCATGCGGCAGATCCACCCGGCCGGGGTCTTTGAAGCTATTTGCCCGCTGGAAAACAAGCAACCGCAGCATCGCTATCAGTTAAAGACCGCCGACACGCGGGGAACCGAACGCACCATGCACGATCCGTATGCCTTTCCGCCGCTGCTCTCTGAATTCGATTTGTACTTGCTCGGCGAAGGCAAGCATTGGGCCAGCTACCAGAAGCTGGGCGCACAGATCCGCACGATCGACTCCGTGCGCGGCGTAAACTTCGCCGTCTGGGCGCCCAATGCCACCGGGGTCAGCGTCGTCGGCGACTTCAACGAATGGGACTCGCGCCGCCATCCGATGCGCAAGCACGTTCCCAGCGGCATCTGGGAACTGTTCATGCCGGGCCTGGAAGCGGGGGCGATCTACAAGTACCACATTCGCCATCGCGACCAGGTGCTCGAGAAGTCCGATCCTTACGGCTTCGCCGCCGAATTGCCGCCGCGTACGGCGTCGATCGTGACTGACCTCTCGCAATACACGTGGAACGACAACGCGTGGATGGCCTGTCGCCATCGCAATCACGCGCTCGACGCGCCGATGTCGGTCTATGAAGTGCACCTTGGTAGCTGGCAGCGCTCGACCGAGAACCCCAACGGCTGGCTCAACTACCGCGAACTGGCGCACCGGCTCGTGGCCTACTGCCAGGAAATGGGCTACACGCACCTCGAACTGATGCCGATCAGCGAGCATCCGTTCACTGGAAGCTGGGGCTACCAGACCGTCGGCTACTACTCGGTTACCAGCCGCTATGGGACGCCCGACGACTTCATGTACTTCGTCGACTACTGCCACCGGAATAACATCGGAGTGCTGATTGACTGGGTGCCGGCCCACTTCCCTCGCGATGCCCACGGCCTGCGGATGTTCGACGGCACGCATCTCTACGAGCACGCCGACCCGCGCCAGGGCGAGCACCCCGACTGGGGCACCGTGATTTTCAATTACGGCCGCAACGAGGTCCGCAACTACCTTGTTTCAAATGCCCTGTTCTGGCTCGACCACTACCACATTGACGGGCTGCGCGTGGATGCCGTGGCCTCGATGATCTACCTCGACTACAGTCGTGGACCGGGCCAGTGGATCCCCAACGAATACGGCGGACGCGAAAACCTCAAGGCGATCAGCTTTCTCAAGGAATTCAACGAACAGACGCATGCCCAGTATCCTGGCGTGCTCACGATCGCCGAGGAATCAACCGCCTGGACCGGCGTCTCGCGGCCAACCTATCTCGGCGGCATGGGCTTCAGCCTCAAGTGGAACATGGGCTGGATGAACGACACGCTCCGCTACATGCGACACGAGCCGGTCCACCGCAAGTTTCACCACGACGAGTTGACGTTCAGCCTGATATACGCCTTCAGCGAGAACTTCATGCTCCCCTTCTCGCATGATGAAGTCGTGCACGGCAAGGGTTCGCTGCTCGATCAGATGCCGGGCGACCTGTGGCAGAAGTTCGCCAACCTGCGGCTGCTGTACGGCTACATGTTCTCGCATCCCGGCAAGAAGCTGATGTTCATGGGCTGCGAGTTCGGCCAGTGGAACGAGTGGAACTACGACACGAACTTGCAGTGGGACCTGCTGCAGTGGGACACCCACCAGGGACTCAAACGCTTCGTCGCGGACCTCAATCATCTCTATCGCCGCGAACCGGCCCTGCACGAAGTCGATTTCGACAGTAAGGGCTTTGAGTGGGTCGAGTGCCACAACTGGGAGCAGAGCACGCTCGCTTATCTGCGGCGGGCCAAAAATCCGCAGGACTTCATTATCGCGGTCTGCAACTTCACGCCTGTGCCACGGACAATGCACCGCATCGGCGTGCCCGAGCAGTGCTGGTACGAAGAAGTCATTAACAGCGACTCGACGTTCTACGGGGGCAGCAACCTGGGGAACGGTCCCGGCATCATGGCCGAAGAACTACCCTGGGACGGCCGCCCGTACTCGGTGCCAATCGTCCTGCCACCCTTGGGCATGGTCATGCTCAAGCCGCGGAGATAGGGCGAAACCCTCGAGCGGTCTACGCCCAGGGTTCGATTAAGCTGCCGACGAAGTTGGAGTTAAAACTCCGCCTCGCTGGCGGCGGTCGAGCGGCGGACGTCAGCTTGTCGCAGCCAGCGAACGTCGGCGTCGGACTTTAGATCTTCGATCCAGTTGCGATAGATCGCCCGCTGATCCTCGCGCGCAGCGGACAAGTATCGCATCGGGTTTTCGCGGGCAAACTCGTCCCGAAGCTGTTCTTCAGACGGCTCGAACTCGATCGCCCGAACCACGTAGACGATATCCTTTGGCTGGTTGAATGCAACGCCCACGCCCCCGGCCGATAAGCCGAAAACCATTCGCATAAAGTCGGGGCCGGCCTGGTCGACACCGTCGACCTCGCTCAGTCGCGGCTCTGCGCCCTGTTGCAGCGGCACATTCCCCAGAGTGAGCCAACTGAAAGGCACCGGCTCGCTTACCTTCATGTTTGGCTGCGAACCAAATAGCTCGGCCAGCGACTTTTTCTGCGTCCGGGCCTGTTCGGCATATTCCCCGCCGCGTTTCTTTGCCAGTTCGCGAGCTTTGTTGAGTTTCCAGGCTTGCACCACTTCGCTGCGAATCTCATCCAGTGGCGGAACGTAGGCCGGTTCTTCGCTCGTCTTCCAGAACAGATAGAAGTTGTTCTCGCCGTCCTGGTCCATTTCCGCACGATACTCGGGCAGATTCTCGGCGAACGCGAACTGTACGAACGGTATTTGCCGTCCCTGGCCTGGCACGGCGCTCTGCGTCTCGCGGAACGACTTGCCGATGTCCGATTTCATGGCCTGCAGCGGCGTGACCGACTTTAGTTCGCCAACTTCAACATTCTTTCCTTCGGCCAGCTTGTTGAAGTCCAGCGGCTGCGGCGCGATCGCCTTCGCATTCGTCTGCTTTTCAACGGAGTAGATGTCGTGTTCGTCGGCATACCGTTTCATCTGTCCGGAAAGCTCTTCGAACTGCGCTTGCAGCTTTTCGGCGGCCTTCTGCTGCGCGAGGATGTCGCGAATCTCGTCCTTTACCTTTTCAAGCGGCTCGAACTGCGGTGCCGCCTCTGGCACGGCCGGCTCGGGCACCACCTCGTCACCGGGATTCTTTGGCGTCTCTTCGACTGGCTTATCCTCGGTCGGGGTTTCCGCGGCGGGCTTCTGTTCTGCCGGCGTCGCTTCAGCCGGCGCGACCTCGGCCGGTGCTTCCGTGGCAGGGACCTCGTCAGCGGGCTTCTCTTCGGCAGGCGATTCAGTCGCCGGGGCTTCCTCTGCGGGTTTTTCCTCCTGCAGGCTCACCAGCCGGAACACCTGGCCCGAAGCACGCCGTGCTTGGGGCGATTCGCTCGGGGCCGGTTCACCTTCGGGCGCCTTCTCTTCCGGTGCCTTCTCCTCGGGCGCTGGCTCTGTGGCGGGCGTCTCTTCGGCAGGTTTCTCCTCCGCCGGAGCGTCGGCTGGTTTCTCTTCCGCAGGCGTCTCCGCGGCGGGAGTTTCTTCCGCAGGCTTCTCGGCCACAGGTGATTCGGCGGCGGGTTCCTCTCCGGCCGGCGCCGTTGCGGCCGGATTGTTCAGGCTCATCGCCGGGAAGCGCTGCTTGTTCTCTTCATAGAACTTCGCGATCTCTTCCTCGCTCACTTCACCCTTGAGTTGCTCCGCCAGCGGATCGAGGGTGGCCTTGAAGTACTGGAACGATGCCCGCTTGGGCTTATTGAAGCCGGGTTCAGGGGACGTCGGATCGGGATAGGCGTTCTTATATTTTTCGTAGAACTCCTTCACCTCAGCATCGGTCGGTTCCGGCGCCTGGCTCACGAAATCCGCCACTGCCAGCGGCATCAATTCGGACTTCACGCGCCGATTCAAACGCGAGAAGTATTCGAACCGCTGAGCCGGCGGCACATCGGCCAGCGAGCTCACGAAAAACTGGTAGTACTGCATCGCCAGAAGTTCGGTCCGAAACGCATCAAACAACCGCGTGACACTGATCGGCCGCTGGGGCTGCAGGCGGCGAATGATTGTCTGAATCTCGGCGGGAGACAAGCTATCAGACGAGATCTGCCGAATCATGTCGTTGATCGTCTGATCGCTCACCACCAGGCCCATCTGCTTGGCCCGTTCGGCCATTAGCATTGTCTCGACCGCCTGCTGCTCCGGTCCACCCGAGGCGTGCTCCATGATGCGATTGTGCCACATCATGAACTGTTGCTGGGCAATCTGCTGCAGCCAGCGATTGTCCATTCCAGGCTGAGAGAATTGCTTGGCCGCGGATTCGACGACCAGCGCTTCGATGAATCGATTGACCAGTTCACGCTGATATTCGAGACCCTGCAGTTCGCTCGCCTTGAGGTCGCCGTACTTCGTCTCGACGATCACGGGATTGCCACCCTCGGGTCGGCCGCCGCCCATGTACTGCGAGAGCGGGCCAAGAAACACGAAGGCGATCATGGCAGCCACGCCGAAGACGGCCATCAGGATCTTCTGGTTCTTGCGGAACAAGGAAAACGGACTTGCCACGGAAACAGTCCTTTGTGCGTCTGCGGGTGCGAAAAACGAATGCCTGGTCGAAAGCCAGCGCCGCCCAAGGCGGTTGAGAACGCTAGCGGCGCGGCACTTTTGTGCGCTTGCGGGAATTGTAGGGCCGAAGCTCCGCCCGATGCAATGCCAAAGGCAGCCGGGGTTTGGAGCGAATCCCAGGCTCGACCAGCCCGTGTCTGCCTGACGGGCACATCAGGCGAAGATTTCAATCCCGCGCCGCTCAGGCGCCGGAAACGGCTCGGCACAGACTAAGCACTGGCTGCGATTGCGTGGCGTCGGTCGGCCGCAATGTTCGCATGCGGTGCGAACCGGCCACTCACGATGCAGCAGGTAGGCCGCCATGCCGAACGGCCCCGTCAGCAGGACGAAGATTGCCCAGGCCGCGGCACCTCGCGACTCGTACCGCGCGTGCCGACGATACGTCCGAACGGCCAGCGCCAGGCAGATCAGGACCAGCAGCGTGTACGGCGCCCAGAACCGGCTCAGCAACTGGGCAAAGGCCGTGGTCATGTCGGGCGCAGCCCCCCGGTTCACCTCGAAATACGCCGCCACTGGCCACACGACTGTATACAACACCGGAACATTCACGATCCCCAGAAATACCCAGTCCTCCCACGGCCTCTTGGGCCGAGGCGGAAAGACATCCGCAACCATATGGCGCAGTTCCTTGCCGTCGGCGGCAAACCAGGTGACGGTCGGTGGTGCTTCGCGAACACCGGCCACGGTCGCTTCCAAAATGAACTCCCCGGACTCGAGGTTGTACAGCGTCAGACTCTTATCCTGCAGCTCAGGCTTCAACGGAATCGCGCCGAGCGGTTCTCCTTGCAGGCTGAACAGCCGCAACTCACTCGGCAGCCGCACGACCATCGCGTTGCGACGAGAATGACGCGGTAAGACTCCGGTGTGCGGCGTGTATCTGCCCAAGGCGATCACTTTCTCTGGCAGCGAAAACGACTCCACCGTTTGGTTCGCCAAACTCACTCTCAGAAGTTCGCCGTCCGAGACCAGGAACATGTCCTCGTGCAGAGCGACGTCATAGTTTGGCTCGGATCCGCGAGTAAAGTAGGCGGCACTCCATCCACCGTCGACAAACAGATCGAAGGGAATCTTGAACGAGTCTGCGGGGGCGGGGGGATCGGTACTGAATCCGCGCCGACCGAAATAACCCATTCGCCGCCGGGTGCGCGCGTCGTAGCCAACGAACGCGGCGGTCCCTTCGTGATTCAGATTGTAAATCAGGTACCAGTACGTTTTCGTCGGCGAAAGAGCGCCCATCCCCAGCATCCGCATCGACCAGTCATTGCGATCGACGTAGACGGAGTCAGTGTTGACGTCGGATGCTGGACGAATGACCTGCGCGTAATCATCCACTAAATCGAGCGGATCTAAGCGCGCGACGCTTCCTTCCTTCGGCAAGTAGGGCCGGCCCTCGAGCGTCTGGTAAATGGGATCGAGGTCGCCTCGATAACCTGCCGGATAGATCTCCACCAAAGCTTCACCGTCGCGGGTGAATACAAGCTGTTTGGAGGCTTCTTGGGCTCGGTAAGGACGGATGGCGTTGTCACCCGTGATGAAGACGAAGAACCAGGCCGCGAACAGGCCAACGCCCAGAATTGTCGCCAGCACGAGCGACGCGCCCAGCGAAGCTTTCTTCCAGCGAGCAGACATGGCCGTCTCCTTCGAGAGCGCGGATGGGTTAACTTAGGAGTAGTCGCGAGACTGCGCAACGAAGTAAATCGCAATTAGATAGGCCAGCTCGACCAGCAAGGTGAGTGCCACAGAGACCAGTGGCCAGGACGCGACAATAGACAACATCAGGAATAACAATGGCGCCGCAAACAGCGGCAACGCACGACTCCCCAGCCAGCGTCCAGGCCGCAGTCCACTGAGGTACGCCCCCAGGTAAAACAGCGGCAAACGGAACCAAAGCAGCCAGGTTCCAATGGTCATCGACCAGAAAAACGGGCTCGCATGCGTCCCGGGCGTTGCCGCCCAAAGCGCGTAGCCCAGAATTGGCACGCCGGCTACCAGCAACGTCAGTGCAACTCCCACCGCCAACTTCGCGGTGAACACGGTCGTGCGATCGACCGGGCGATGCAGCAAAAACAAAAACGTTCCCCGGCCGAGTTCGCCGGCGGTTTGCCAGAATCCCAAGGCGATGCCAGTCGCCCCACCAACTACGAGCAACCAGTTCTCGAGCGAAGTTTTGACAAAGGGGATCCGCCCCCCATCGTCATAATTCAGGTTGATGCTGACAAACATGTTCAGCGGGAACATGTTCAGCGGGAGATAGAACAGGAGCTCGGCAATGACTGCCAGCGCCACCAGCGGAGCGAGCTCGCGAGTTTCTTTCCAAACCAGCGCCTTTAGCATCGGATTGGCTCCCGATCGAATGAGGGCAGCGGTCGCGTTTCGCCGCGGGTATAGGCGATGAACGCGTCCTCCAGATTCATTTCCACCTCCTCGACGTGGATCGCGCCCAGGCCTGCGGCCAGTTCGCGGTGCACATCCCCAAAGTGCACGACGACGATCTCCAGCCGATTGCCGATTTGACGCTGGCTGACCAGTCCCTCGCAATCGGGAAACCGCGGCACACTACCGGAGAATTCCAGCACGACGCGGCGGAGCGCCGCTTTGAACGTGTCGGTTGGACAATCGACCCGCAGGACGCCGTCGACCAGCACACCAATCCGATCGGCCACGCGTTCCACGTCGCTCAGAATGTGCGAGCTGAAAAAGATCGTGCGCCCACTGCGCTGGATCAGATGAATCATCGATTCCAGAAAATCGCGGCGCACAACGGTATCGAGGCCCAACGTCGGATCGTCCAGCACCAAGAGCTCCGGATCGGGAGCAAGCGCCAGCGCCAGGCTCACCTGGGCTCGCTGGCCGTTCGACAAACGGCCCACCTTGCTCTTCGGCGAGATCCGAAAGTGATCCAAGATCTCGTCCAGGAAGCGGCCGTGCCACCGCTCCGGCGAATAGAACGCCTGTGCAAAACGAGCCGCCTGCGCTACCGTCATCCAGCGATAAAGTGGATGGCCTTCCGCCAGATAGGCCACGCGAGCGCGCGTGGCCGAAGTTAGCGTGCCACTATCACTACCCAAGAGTTGCGACGAGCCGGCATCCGGCTGAACCATGCCCATCAACATTTTGACGAGCGTGGATTTGCCGGCGCCGTTGCGGCCCAGAAATCCGTAGACACAACCGGCCGGCACACGGAGGTTGACGGTGTTGACCACGCACCGCGGACCGTAGTATTTCGTCAACTCTTCGATGACGATGCGTCGCTCATGGCCATCCCCGTAAGTTTCAGAGTATTGCGCGTACCTTCAAACAAACCCAATTAGCTCGTCGTTGAACCCGTTTGCCATTGGAACTGTTTGATGCAGCTGTCGATCAACTCCAGCACTTCGCCACTGTCACAGCCCAGTCCCACGGCCTCGATCAGCAGCTTGTCCACCGCGTCTTGCAGCCGGGACTGCCGCTCCTGGCGTGTGAGAGTAGGTCGCGCGGAGCGGACGAAGACCCCCATTCCTGGTCGCGTATAAACTGCCCCTTGCCGCTCGAGCTCTGTGTAAGCGCGGGCCACGGTGTTCGGGTTGATCACCAGTGTTTGTGATAGCTCACGCACCGACGGGAGCCGCTCATCGGGCGTGAGTCGCCCTCGAGCGATGCCGGCGCAGATTTGCTCGGCAAGCTGTTGATAAATCGGAACACCGGTCGTGACTTGGATGCTGAATTCCACATTGCTCCCCAACTGTACTAGTTGTACTAGTACAGATACTTCCTGTCAAGCAGGAGGCCTACCTTCGGGGGGACCTGACTGTTGGCTTTGCTCCAAGTCGGCTTGACAGTTGGGGGACCGGCCCATTAAGCCAGTACCGCGAGAGCGATTGCGGTAGCCGGCAGCAAGAAAACCAGCGTTTTAGTAAGTGACTGCGGAGTAATGACTTGCGATCGACAATAGCCGTCGCTGGCATGAAGACCTGCTTGCCAAAAGCGGAGAATGAATTAAGAGAGTCTGATATTCGTTCGTGGCATGAGGCGGTCCATCGGGCCGATTTTCCCAGCAAGATCCCGAGTTTTAGGCGATGGACTGCCCCCAACGGCAGCAAGGACACATAACGGAAGATGGCCAAGAAAAACGGCAAATCACTGGTGATCGTCGAATCGCCGGCCAAGGCACGCACGATCAGCAAGTTTCTGGGCAGCGACTTCACGGTCGAGGCCAGCATTGGCCACGTGCGTGACTTGCCCCAGGGGGCAAAACAGATTCCGGCTCAATATAAAGGAGAGGATTGGGCCCACCTGGGCGTGAACGTCAACAGCGACTTCGACCCGGTCTATATCATTCCGCCGGGCAAGACCCAGCAGGTTCGCAAGTTAAAGGACCTGCTGAAAGAGGCGAAGGACCTCTACCTGGCGACGGACGAAGACCGCGAAGGAGAAGCCATTAGTTGGCATCTCAACGAACTCTTGAAGCCGAAGGTCCCCGTCCACCGGCTCGTCTTCCACGAAATCACGAAAGAAGCGATCAGCGACGCGCTCGAACACACGCGATCGATCGATGAAGACCTGGTCAAAGCTCAAGAAGCCCGGCGGATCATCGACCGGCTGTATGGCTATGAAGTCTCGCCACTCTTGTGGCGCAAGGTGCGGCCTAAACTCTCCGCCGGTCGCGTGCAGAGCGTTGCCGTGCGGCTGATCGTCGAACGCGAACGCCAGCGAATGGCCTTCGTTTCGGCGACCTACTGGGATTTGCTCGGCAAGTTTTCCAAGCGCGATCAGCAGTCGTTCCAGGCGGAACTCGTCTCCGTCGACGGCCGTAAGATTCCCAGCGGCAAAGATTTCGACGCCGCCACCGGCAAGATCAAGGACGAGTCGCTGCTACTGCTCGATGAAGGCGGCGCGGCTGTGCTCCTCGAGCGTCTGGGCCGAGCCAGCTTCACCGTCACGGCGCTCGACGACAAGCCTTTCACTACGAAACCATATCCGCCGTTCACCACCAGCACGCTGCAACAGGAGGCCAACCGCAAACTTGGCTTCACCGCCAAACGCACCATGCAGGCTGCCCAGAGCCTCTACGAGAACGGCCACATTACTTACATGCGAACCGACTCGACGAACCTGGCCAAGGTGGCCGTCGATGCGGCGCGAGATCTGGTGCGTTCGCAGTACGGCAGCGAGTATCTGCCCGACGCGCCGCGGACCTATCAAACCAAGGTCAAGAACGCCCAGGAAGCTCACGAAGCCATCCGCCCCGCGGGCCATCCTTTCGCGCTCCCCGAAACGCTGCGTAACGAACTAAACGCCGATCAATTCCGGCTGTACGATCTGATCTGGAAGCGGACCGTCGCCAGCCAGATGGCCGACGCGCACGGCCGGCGCATCACGATTACCATCGAAGGCGACGGCGCGATCTTCCAAGTCGGCGGAAAAACCATCGATTTCGCCGGATATCTGCGGGCCTACGTCGAAGGCAGCGACGATCCGCAGGCCGACCTCGCCGAACGCGACACCGTGCTGCCGAGCGTCGTGGTGGGCGAGCCGCTCGACCTCAGCGAACTTGAACCCAAAAGCCACACCACCCAGCCTCCGGCGCGCTACAGCGAAGCCTCGCTCACCCGGGCGCTGGAAGAAATGGGGATCGGCCGCCCGAGCACGTACGCCTCGATCATCGATACGATTCTCGCGCGCGAGTACGTCTTCAAGAAAGGGAACGCCCTGGTGCCGACCTGGGTGGCATTCTCCGTCGCGCAGTTGCTAACGGCCCACCTGCCGGAACTAGTCGACTACAAGTTCACGGCCCAAATGGAAGACGATCTCGATGCGATCAGCCGCGGCGAATCGGGGCACGTCGACTACTTGCGGCAGTTCTATTTCGGCAACGGCAAGCCGGGGCTCAAAAAACTACTGGCCAATAAAGTGGACGAGGTCGATGCCCGCGACATCGGCCGCATCTTGATCGGTCAACCGGAAGGCGAAGAACCGATTTTCGTTCGCGTCGGGCGCTATGGACCGTTCATCGAACAGGGCGAGCGTCGCGGCAGCCTGCGCGAAGAGATGGCGCCCGACGAACTCTCGGTCCAAGCCGCGCTCGAGATTCTCAGCCAGGCCGCCCAAGCCGAAGAGCCACTGGGTCACGACCCCGAGTCCGGCAAGCCGATCTTCCTGAAAGTAGGCCGCTTCGGGCCATACATTCAGCGGGGAACGCCGGAGGATGAAGAGAAGCCGAAAAACGCCTCGCTGCTCAAGGGCATGAAGCCGGAAGATGTCACGGTCGATGTCGCGCTTAGGCTGTTATCGCTGCCACGCGAACTCGGCATCTTCCCCGGCAACGGCGAACCGATCGTGGCCCAGAACGGCCGCTTCGGACCCTACATCAAGGCAGGTTCCGAGACTCGCAGCTTGCCGGCAGACCTTTCACCGATCGACGTGACGCTTGAACAAGCCCTCGAATTGCTCGCCCAGCCGAAGGCCGTTCGGCGGGGCTTCGGCGCCCCGCGCGAGCCGCTTAAGGTGTTTGACGAGTCACCGGTGACGAAGCAGAAGATCCAGCTGCTTGAGGGCCGCTATGGGCTATACCTGAACGACGGTGAAACAAACGCCTCGCTGCCCAAGGGGCTCACGGCTGATGCACTCACCCGCGAACAGGCGCTGGAATTACTGGCTGCCCGGGCGGCGCTAGGCCCTTCGAAGAAATCGGCCAAGCGAAAGACCGCCAAGAAGGCACCCGCGAAGAAAAAGGCTGCGGCCGAGAATGGCGCAACTCCCGCCAAAAAGGCACCGGCCAAGAAGGGCACGAAGAAGAAAACCACCGTCAAGAAGAAGTCGGCGGCCTCGGACGACGCCCCCTTCTAGACGCGACCTTCTGAAAGCGGTTGCCCACTCGCGATTCGCCGCTTTCTCGGCCTAGCGCCGGCGCGTCAAGCTCGCAATCAACTGCGTCGAATCGACCGGCTTGACAAAGTGCTCGTCGAAGCCTGCTTCGCTGGAACGCGCTTTATCCTCCGGCTGCCCATATCCGGACACCGCGATCAGATAGACGTCGCTCACCCGCTCACGAATTCGTCGCGCCAGCTCATAGCCGTCCATCTTGGGCAAGCCGATATCGAGCAGCGCCACCTCCGGTTTCACTACGTCCAGCATGGCCAGCGCTTCCGGTCCGTCGTGCGCGGTGGCCGTCTCGTGACCCGAAAGCTTGATCAGCAGGGCCATGGTCTGAGCAGCGTCGCGATTGTCATCGACGATCAATACGCGACGTGGATTTGCCGAGGTTTCGATAACGGGAGCCTCCAGTGGAACGGACTTCTTTTGCGATTCACACGCGGGCAAGCGAACCGTGAACTCGCTCCCCTGCCCCGAACCTTCACTGTACGCGGTAACACTCCCCTCGTGCAGTTCCACAATTCGGCGAACCAGTGAAAGGCCGATCCCGAGGCCTCCTTCTGTTCGCTCCAGCCCGCGCTCGGCCTGGGCAAACAGTTCAAACACGCGGGGCAGCATTTCCGGCACAATGCCGATGCCGGTGTCCTTGACGATGATGACCACCTCATTACCTTCGCGGCGGCCGCTGAGCCAGATACGGCCGCCCATTTTGGTGTATTTGGCCGCATTCGTCAGCAAATTGACGAACACTTGCTCGAGCCGCGATTCATCGGCATGAACCCACAGCGACTCCCCGGAGAGCTCGACGGACAAATTCTGCTGCGCGGCGGCAAACCGCGGCCGCAAGGTTTCCGTCACGCGTCCCAACAGCTCATTGATTTCCAGCGTTCTCCGCCGTAGCTTGACCTTGCCTTGGGTAATCCGCGAGATGTCGAGCAGATCGTCAATCAGGCTTTGAAGCTGCAGAATCTGCCGCTCCAGAACTTCTCCGGTCCAGTCTCGCTCCGATTCGCTCAGGCTGACACCCCGAAACAACCGAAACGCGTTGCCGATGGCAGCCAACGGATTGCGCAGTTCGTGTGCCAGCATGGCCAGAAACTCATCCTTGCGCCGATCGGCCAGCCGCAGAGCGTCTTCAATCGCTTTTCGCTCGGTAATGTCCAGGCTGATCCCAATCACGCGCGCTGCCCTGCCTTCAAACCCGCGTACGATACGTCCCCGCACCGCCAGCCAGCGCGGCTCACTATCGACGCGCGTGATCCGCAGTTCCTCATAAAACTCATCTTCAGCTTTGAGCGCCTGTTGCAGCCGCGTCTGGATCCGCTCTTGGTCTTCGGTCGCCATCAGGTCTGGCCAATATTCTTCGGGCAATTGCGCGGGCGCGGGCGTGATTCCCAACAGCGACCAGAAGCTTTCCGAGCCGCGCACGTACCGGTTCGCCAGATCCCATTCCCAGGTCCCGGCGTTGGCGGCCTGCTGCGCCAGGCGCAGATGGATCCTGTCCGCAGATTCCAGGGTGCGCACCTCCGGGCGATCAGTATCGTCGTCCACGATCAACGCATCCACCTGTCCAGTGCGGATCGCGGTCAGGACTTCGAGTGTCTCTTCAAGCTCGGCGACGCGCTGCCGCAAATACGCGTTCTCGCGTTGCAGTTCCGCGGCGGGTGCATCCATCGTTCGTGTGACATCGGTCATTCGGAGCGAAGTCCTTAGCTCGAGCCGACGGCGGGACGCAATTGCAAACCGACCAGCGTCTTTTCGGTATTGGAAAGATCGCCAATGATCTTGCGGACCGGGTTGGGCAGCGAGCGCACCAAGGTGGGAATCGCGACGATCTGATCCCCCTTGGCCAGTTGCGGCTGTTTGAGCAGATCGACCACTTCGATTCGGTACTGCCCAGCCAGATGCTCGTCGCAGATGCGCTGCAGATTCTGCATCGCGATCATGCTCTTGCCAGTCTGTCCGGCCACATAGAGCCTCAGTTCCCAAAAGCCCTCGTCGGCTTTTGCGCCATCATTGACTTGTATGTGCGATTCGCTCATCCCTGGTCTCCGACTTTCATCCCCTTGTTTGATATGCCATTTCCATCTGCTTTGCGGCTAACTGCCATTTCGTGTCGATCCTGCGCCATCCGAGCAATCCGCTGCGACAGTTTCTCGGCGTCCTCCTCGGCCTCGGTCTCGTCGGCCGACAGTTCCGCTTCCAGTGCCGCGATCTGCGCCGCAATCGCCTTCCGCTTCCGATCCAGAATCCGAGCGCGGCGGTCGTCCTCCTGGCTTTTGGCAACTTCGACCGCCCGCTCGCGGGCTTCCTGGGCCAATCGCATCGAGCCTGTGAGCACGCCTTCGGGGCCGACGTAAACATCCAGCAAATCGATTCCCTTGTCGGTCAAGAGGAACTCGCGAATCTGGTTGGAGTGGGCGGTGCCGCGCGATTTGATGATGTACAACCCGCGGTTGCGCTCGCCGCCAAGTTCGATGTCGCGCAGCAGAATCCAGGAATCGACCAGCGAGGAAACGCCGACGTCGGTCGACTCGCGGGCCGAGGCGTCCGAAGTCAGATTCGTAAGCAGCGTGGTAATGCCTTTGACCTTGAGAAAGTCGATGATCCGCACCAGCATCGCGCCCGCTTCGCCCAGTGTGCCGCCGCTCGAGAGGTTGCTGATCGGATCGATCACAACCACCGACGGCTTGGCATCCTCGATGGCTTTGTGCATCACGGCCAGGTGCATCTCGAGTCCGTACAGCGAAGGGCGCTGGGCATGAAACTGCAGCAAGCCGTTGTCAGTCCACTGCCCCAGGTTCAGGCCAATGCTCCGCATGTTTCGCACGATCTGTGCGGGAGCCTCCTCGAAGGCAAAGTACAAGCAGCGTTCGCCGCGCCGACACGCCGCCTCTACCATATACGCCGCCAAGCTGCTCTTGCCGGTCCCGGCAGTTCCCGAGATGAGAATGCTCGTGCCCCGATAGAATCCGCCGCCCAGCATCTCGTCGAGCCGTGCGATGCCAGTCGAGATTCGCTCTTCAGAGGCCTGGTGCTTCAGGCTCAACGATGTGATCGGGAGCACGGAAATACCGTCTTCATCGATCAGGAACGGATACTCATTCGTGCCATGCGCGCTGCCGCGATACTTCACAATCCGCAATCGACGCGTCGACACCTGGTCCAGCACTCGATGATCGAGCAGGACCACGCAGTCGGAGACGTACTCTTCCAGACCCTGCCGCGTGAGTGCGCCGTCGCCACGCTCGCCGGTGATCACCGTCGTGACTTCGCGATCTTTAAGCCACAAAAACAGTCGCCGCAGCTCGGCGCGCAAGATGGCTTCGTTGGTGAATCCCGAGAACAGCGCTTCGAGCGTGTCGAGCATCACGCGCTTTGCGCAGATAGCATCGATCGCCAGTCCGAGCCTGAGGAACAAGCCGTCGAGGTTGTATTCGCCCGCCTCTTCGATCTCGCTCCGCTCGACGCGCACGTGATCGATCATGATTTTTCCATCGGCCGAGAGCTGCTCCAGGTCGTGGCCCAGCGAACGCACGTTTTCGGTCAGATCACGCTCGGTCTCCTCGAACGTCATGATCACGCCGGGCTCATTAAACTGGGTCGCTCCATGAATGATGAACTCGAGACCGAACAGTGTTTTGCCGCAGCCGGCGCTGCCGCACACCAGCGAGGGGCGCCCCTGCGGCAGCCCGCCCCCGGTGATCTGGTCGAAGCCATCGATGCCGGTCGGGGCCTTCGCCAATTGCGGCGCAGCAGATTTTGCGGTGGAAACACTCAATGTCACGTCTCCGAACAGACTAGACAGCGGGGAGACCCGCCTTGTACGCCCGCATCGTCGTATCAATCGCGGCGGCGTCCCTGTGCAAAAAAGACACCGGAAGGATAGCCGCGACCGATTCTGCGAAATTTTAAACTAAGAGCTTCTCTGTCGAGTGTCAACAATATCCGGACCGAAAGCCAGTGGCTGTAAGGGATTGCGCCTTGATCGCTGCTCGCCACCCGATCGGACTGGTTGCCGCGAGACCACATTTGGAATCGCAAGCGACCAACTTTCCGGTCAAGCAGCTCGGCGCTGCCGGTGAGATTCGCACGCAAACAAATCAGAGCGGTTCTCAGAAGAGATCACTCGGCCAAGTCCACGCACCGCTGCACAATCCGCTCGTCGAAATAATTCACGCTCATGCCGGCGTCGATTACCAATTGCTGAGCATTGATGCCGCTGGAGCGCGGGCTCAACAAAAATGCGACGGTGCTCGCCACTTCCGCGGTTTGAAGCGCGCGGCGGCGAAGAGTTACCTGCTCGGCGTACAGGTAGCTGTCGATGTAGCCGGGAATGCCGGCCGAGGCCGAAGTTTTGAGCAAGCCCGGCGAGACGGCATTGAACCGTACTTCGGAGAACCGGCTAAACGACTTCGCTAGGAACACGAGCGAAGAATCGAGCGCAGCCTTCACCGGCGCCATGTAGCCGTAGTTCTCGGCCGCCATCCGTGTGGTTGAGATCGAGATCGCTACGACCGACGCACTCACATCCAGCGCGGGCTTAAACGCGTTGGCCAGCGCCACCAGTGAAAAACAGGAAATATCCACCGCGCGCAGGAATGCCGACCGCGACGTTTCATGAAACGGCCTCGGCCCTTCGCCGTAGTCGGCAAACGCGATCGAATGCACGAGGCCATGCAGCTTGGGATGCCGCGCAGAGACTTCAGCGGCGATTCGCTCGATCTGGTCCTGATGCTCGACGTCGCAGACGTAAATGTCCGTCTCCGGTCCAAGCAGCTTCCGCACTCCGTCGCGGCGTTGTTCGCTGCGTACGACATAAACCACATTTGCGTCGGCCTCTCGCAGCACCTGGCCCACGTGCCAGGCGACGCTCTTGCGATTTGCCAAGCCGAACACGAGGATCGTTTTGCCGGCCAGTTGCAGAAAATCAGTGGCCATTCGGCACCGGGTCCCGTTAGTTGCCGTTGCCATTCATTTCCGGCTGGGCCACGGCGCAGATGAAGTCCATGCGGACGGCAAGCTGCCCGCCGCAGGAAACTTTTGCCGATAGGAACCAGGCTTTCGAGATGCGGTTTGTGAGCCTGACTTCCATTTCGATGGTGTCGCCCGGCCGAACCATCCGCCGGAAACGCACGTTGTTCAAACCCGCCGCAACTGGAATTCCACCCTCCGGTGGCGTTTCGCGATGCGAGAGCAAAATCGCGCCGGCCTGCATCGCTGCTTCGCACAGTAACACGCCCGGCGTGATTGGAAACTCCGGATAGTGGCCAGCGTAAAAGTACTCGTCCCCGTGGAACGTCTTCCGGCAGATGATCCAGTCCTCACCGCGGTCCACGATTTCGTCGACCAGCAGGAACGGCGGACGATGCGGAATCGCTTGTTCGATCTCTTGCAAGCTCATGGGGGATCTCATTCACGCGGTGGCGGCGAGAGGCGGGCGCGTTGCGGATTTCAGCAACCAGGAATCGACGTCGTTGGCCACGATCACACCGTAGTTCATCGCGCCCAGCCAGCCAGACATGATGATTCCAACACTGCCCGCGTGATACAAGCCGCCGACCTGTTCTGGAATTGCCCTGCTCACGGCGAGCCCCTCGAACTTCGTGCCGAAGCTGGCCCCATTTAAGTGCTGGGTGTAATGACGGAAGGTAATTGGCGTGGAGGCCTCGGCATGCGCCAGTCGCGCGCGAATGTCGGGAATATAGCGTGCGAGAGCATCGATCGTTGTTTCAACCAGGTCTCGCTTGCTGTCCTCGTATTCTTCCTTCGAGAGTTTCGCCCAGTCCTCGTAGCGAGCGTTTGTGCTCGACACAATCAGCGATCGATCGCTGCCGGGCCGCGTGCGGGGATAGTAGAAAGAATACGTTCGGCTAGTGATGTCTCGCGACAGCAATGCGTCCGTCCGAAATAACGGCGCAGTTGAACTGAACAGCAGGTCGCCCAGGCTCTCATCCAGGTCGCTTCCCGGCTTGAGCGCCATATACACCTGGCAACTTGAATTATTGAGCCGCACGGCCTGCGCGTCGTCGACGAACTTGCGGTCGAAATGCTCCTCGCCGACCATGCGGAAGATCGTGCTTTTCAGATTCGCATTCGAGACGACCGAGCGGGCGGCGATGTCACGACCGTTGACCCGCACTCCACATACGCGGCCGTCGCGGACCAGGATTTTTTCCACGTCGCAACGAATTCGCACGTCGACGCCGCTGGCCACAAGCTCCTTGTGCATCAGATCGATCAGCCGATCGGTTCCGCCCTCGAACGTGAATACGCCCTTGGACATGAAGTTCGAAAACACGATGCCATAGCTGATCGCAGGATCCTCCAGCGTCGAACCGTTGGCGTACGTAATCGGCTCCATCAGCAGCCGGATCACGTCTTCGCGACCGGGAAAAAACTTCTGGAACAGTTGGCCGACGGTGGTCGACTGATCGTCGTAGAAGTTCATGCCGCGTGCGGCGTCGAAAAACGCCACCACGTCGGCCTCGGGTACCTGGAATTTCTCGATCAGCAGCCGCGTGAAATCCTCGCGATTGAACGTCGTCGTCAGCGAGAACATCGGATTGTCGAAGCGGATGTTCCTGAGCTGCACGATCGAATCGGCAATCTCCTTCGACCAATAGCGGCGGCAGCTCTTGATCATCCCGACCGGAAAACCATGCAGCGAGATGTCGAAAATGTGCCCGCCGGGGCGTTTGAACCAGGTGGCCATGCCCCCCAGCTTGTAATGCTGCTCGAGCAGCAGTACCGACTGCCCGGCACGAGCCAGCGTATTGGCGGCCGTCATTCCGGCCAGACCGCTGCCGATGACGATGCAGTCGTAGCTGTCTCGCGCGCCTTTTAGAAAGTCTCGGGCCATACAGCAATCGCGGCGGAGCGCGCCTTTCTCTTAGAAGTCGACGCCGACGGCCGCGACTTGTTCGAGGTCCGTGGAAACAGTGCCCAGCACGTGCCGATTGGCGATCATGATGCCGCTGAACATCGCGCCGATGATGCCCACGAACCCCTGGTCGGTGCCACACAGGAATAAGTTCTTCAGATGCGTCGTCCCGTGCTTGCGTTTCTCGGGCGAACCGTAAATGGCGCCATTGGCGTGACCGGTGAACCGTTCGACAGTCATCGGCGTGAACATGTCGCTGGCCACGGTGCGCGCCCGGTACTCCGGAATGAATCGCCCGACTATCTCCATAATCCGTTCGTAAGTCGCCTGTTTGGCAGCCTGATAGTCGACCGGCGGCAGCGAGCGCCACCGGTCGTAGTTTGCCAGCGCTGTCACGCGAACCATGGCGTCTTCCAGCGGGCGATCGAACTTGAAATTGTTCGGCAGGCAGACCACCCCGCTCGTCACATCCACCAGTTCATCCGGCTTCTGCCAGCGGAACTTGTCCGAATCGTTGAAGAAGATGACCGAGCGATCGCAACCGAGTGTCTGCGGCTGCTCATTCAGCACGGCGATCCCCTCGACGAACGACAGCTGACCCGGCTGCGGAGTCCGCGCGGGCCGCTGATCGACCATCGCCAGAGTTTCCACGAGCCCCGCCGAGGAAAGCACACGATCGGCCGTGATCTCACTGCCGTCGTCCAGCACAATCCGGCTCACACGATCGTCGTCGACTTCCATCCGTTGCACGCCGGCTCGCAAACGCAGCTCGCCCCCCAGTTCTTTAAACCGACGTACCAGGTTCTTAAGAATCTGGCGGATGCCCGACCAGGGTCGCGCGAAACCTTCCTGAAAGATGCTGCGGAACATGATCGAGAATTGCCCGAAGTCCATGTCGTGCTCGCGGGCGCCGCCGTAGTACTGCAGCGGGCAGAACAACATGTCGATCAGCAGCGGGTCGCGGATCCACTGCGTCACGATACTCCGGGCCGACTGCGAGGCAAGCGCGCCATCCAGGTCGTCGTAGTCCATAATCGCCGCGGACAACTTGTCGAAATTCGCCCGTTCGGCGGGAAACGCCTGGTGCACTTCGCTGCGGAACAATTCGAAGTCGTTTGTGAAATTGAGCGAAATGCCCGGAAATGCGATCTGTGAGCCGATCTGCGGCACCAGGGCGAAGTCTTCCCAGCGGAACCGCAACTGGCGTAACAGCCGGGCGAGCGGGCCTTTGCGAGCGCCTTTGGGGGTGTAATTCGTCACGGCGTGGAGGCCGACGTCGTAGTTTCGCCCGCCCAGGCGATAGAACGAGTTCAGTCCGCCGATCGTGGTGTGCCGTTCGAGGATGCACACCCGCCGATCGTAGTGCGCGAGCCGAATGCCGGCCGCCAGTCCTGACAATCCCGCGCCAATGATGATCGTGTCGTAGCTGGACATGAACGCTCTTAGCTCGCGACTGGCGTCGCGGATGTTGCCAGGTGGGATTTGGTGCGATTCGCGGATTCGCCCAACGGGTTCTTTTGGCCCATTGGGATCAGTTCGTCCGAGGGAGGATCAGACCTTCTCCAGGTCCTTCATCAGCGGCGTCAGGTAGTTCACCGTGCTGTTCATCGTGGCCAGCTCCAGGTAGTCGTCCTCGGGAATCTGCACCCGGTAACGCTTGCGGAGCTCCATCACGATGTCCAGAAAGTCCATGCTGTCGAGCTCCAGTTGCTCGCGCAGCGGCACGTCATCCTTCAGGCCGCTCAGATCTTCGTCCGGCGCGATGCCTTCCAGGATGTCGAGAATCGTCTCTTTGATTTCAGCAGGACCCATGCCCTCAGGTTCTCCAGTGAAGCAGGCTCGTTAGATGCGGGTAATGATGACGACCGAGTTGATCCCGAGCATTCCGAACGAATTGTTCAGAATGACGTTCACGCGATTCTTTTCGCGGGCCTCGTTGACCACCAGTCCGTCCAGGGCACACTCGGGGTCGAGCGTGTCAACGTTGATCGTAGGATGGCACACGCCGTCGGCAAACGCCGGCAGGTTTCCGCCCAACTCCAGCGAACCGGCGGCACCCATCGCGTGGCCAATGAAACTCTTGGCGTTATTGAACCAGGTCGATTCCGAACCGGCGAACACGCTGCGCAGCGCCGTGCACTCCTGCACGTCTCCGCTCGAGGTCCCCGTCGCGTGCGTGCTCACGATGTCCACCTGCTGGGGCGTCAAGCGCGCCCGCCGCAATGCCAGTTGCACACACTCAGCCTGGCGCACCGGGTTCGGCAGCACGAAGTCGCTCGCGTCGCTGTTCATTGCGTAGCCGGCCACTTCGCCATAGATCTTCGCGCCGCGCCGCTTGGCGTCGCTCAGCCGCTCGAGGATGTACAGGCAGCCCCCTTCGGCCACCACGATCCCGTTCCGCTCGGTGTCGAACGGGCGCGAGGCCTTGGCCGGATCGGCATGCGTGGCCAGCGCACCCTGGCTGGCGAAGCTGGCAAAAATGCCGAACGTTCGCACGCTCTCGGAAACACCGCCGGCAATCGCGACGTCGCACTCGCCCAGCCGCAGCATCTGCGCACCCTGGATCAAACCGGCGTTACCCGCCGCACAGGCGGCGCCCACCGTGTAGTGCGGCCCCGTGATTCCCATGTTCAGCGAGATCTCGCCGGCGGGATTGTTCGCAACTGTTCGCGGATTGTGGTGATGCGACCAGAACTTCGTGTCATAGTCGAAGCCGCGCAGCTCATAAATTTCGTTTTCTGTCTCGACGTTGCCGTGCTCGGTCACGCCGATGTAGATGCCCACCATCGACTTGTCGACGTTGGGCCAGTCCAGCCCGGCATCCTTCACGGCTTCGTTCGCACAGTAGATGCCGACGCTGGCCGCCCGGGTGCCGCGGCGCAGTTCCTTCTTCTTCTGGTAGCGAAGCTCGTCGAAATTGCAGACGCCGGCCAAGGTCTTGCCGACGTAGCGAATCTCGTACTCCGAAACGCCGCTGCGACCGTTGAGCAGAGCCTCGCGAAACTCGCTCAGCGAGTTGCCGTTCGGAGCGGCAAGGCCGACTCCGGTAATCACGATTCGCTCGTGATCCGGTCGCTGGGTGGCTGGGTTGGCAATCATGGCGCGACTTCCGTGTAGATCCAAAAACGTCCTGACACCATGATCTTACGCACGCCTCGACCACCTCGCTCAAACCCTTGAAATTAGCGGCTTTCCGTGCCACTGGCAAGGCCTCGCCAGGCGCGTGAAACGCCCCCTGCGCGGTCGCGAATGACTTTGCTCTGCAAAGCGCTCAATTCGGTATCGCAAAGCTTGTCTAATGCGACTCATCCGCGCGCAGAGTGACGCGTAAACGCTCCATTCCAGCCTCTTTGCCGACCCCAGGCCGATAGCCAAAATCTCGCCGCGCCGCCGTGATGTCGAAGTAATGCGACATCCCTAACTGGCCCGCCAGAAATCGAGTCATTCGCGGCTCACCCGTCAGACGCAGCAACCGGTACGCCCATTCCATGGCCGCACCAACCTGCCACGCCGCCGACAGCGAGATGCTCCGCTCGACGGGCGGCAAACCCGAGAGCCCGAGCAGTTCGTCGATCCACTGCCAGCAGTTGACCGGCTCTCCTTGGCTGATGAAGTAGGCCCGGCCCGCTACCGGCGAACCCGGCAACAGGGCCTCGGCCGCCTGCACATGAGCTGCGGCTGCGTTGTCCACATACACCATGTCGATCAGATTCTTGCCGTTTCCGACGCGGCGCAACTGCCCGCTGCGAGCTCGCTCGATCAACCGCGGAATCAAGTGCTGGTCGCCCGGCCCCCAAATCAAATGCGGTCGCAAGGCGCAGACCGCCAGTGCCCGCGTGTTCGCAGCCAGGGCTTCCTGCTCGCCCAGCGCCTTGGTCTGGGCGTAATGGCACAGCCAGCGGCTCGCGTAGCCCACGCTCTCGTCAACGTTCTCCTGCGGGTTACCGCCGAATGTCACGCTGGGGCTGCTCGTATAAACGAGCTTCGGCACTTTGCGCTCGCGACAAGCCGCAATAACGTTCCGTGTCCCCAGCACATTGATCCCGTAGAAGTGCTCCCAAGGTCCCCAGATGCCCGCCACGGCGGCCGTATGAAACACCAGCTCGCAGTCGGCGCACGCACTGGACACTCTGGCTGCATCGCGAATGTCGCCGCGCAGACATTCGACGCCGCGTGCTTCCAACTCAGGGTAATTGCCCCGCGCGAGGCTGCGAACCTCGTCGCCCCGAGCGAGCAGTTGCTCGATGATCGCGCGGCCTAGAAAACCTCCGCCGCCAGTGACTAGCACGCGCATTAGTGCCATCCCAGTTTGCGAGCCGCCCAGGGAGCCAACTTCTCGCGAAATATCTTGGCGTTATGCCGAATGTCCACCGGCATCGCCGGGTGTATCAGAAACTGCTCTATGGAAACGGTCAGTGGATTCGCTTTACCGAGCTGTGCGAGTTCCACAATGAGTGCTTCACGCGCCTTTCGCCAGCGTGGCCGCATTCCCGGCCATGGCTCGACAATGATCACCGGCCGCTGCTTACCCGTCTGCCCGACGCCCACGAGCGCTGAGCGGTATACTACCGGATGCTGATTGAAGATCGCTTCGCAGGGAATCGAGTACATCGGTCCGTGCGTGGTTTCTACCCGGTGAGCTTTCCGGCCACAGAACCAAAAGCGGCCACGCTCGTCCAGATAGCCAACGTCCCCCATGCGGTGCCAGACGCGTGGGCCGTCGGAAATCTTCGCCAGGGCGTTCGATTCGCGGCGAGTCACATACTCGTGTGTGACCACCGACCCCGTGACGATGATTTCGCCAATCTGTCCTTGGGGAAGCTCCCGCACGTCGTCGATCGATTCGATCGGCTCATCCGTGATCGCGATGATCTTCCACTGGATGCCCGGAAAGTGGCCGCCGACGCAGGTCCCCCCACCCTGAGCCCAATGATGGCGCGTTTCGGACAAGATCTCGCTGGCCGAGAGCGACGCGACGGGTAATGCCTCGGTGGCTCCGTAGGGGGTATGCACGTCGCCGTCCGAAGCGATCGCCGCTTTCATACGCGCCAGCACGTGGGGTGGCACCGGCGCTCCGGCCGATATCACACGCTGCAGCGGCAGCCGCACGTTGTGCTTTTCGCAGTATTGGCCGACGCGGTTCCAAATCGCCGGCGAGCCAAACGACTGCGTGGCTTGCCAGTCCTGCACGACGGCCACGAACTTCTTGGGATCGATGCGCGCGGGACGCGAGGCGTCCATGATGGGAATGACCGTCGTCACACCCATCGCCGCATTAAACAGCCCGAAAAGTGGAAAGCCGGGTACATCGATCTCTCCCGGCTGAATTCCGTAAAACTCGGAGATCTCTCTCACCTGGCGGTCGAAGTTCCCATGGCGGTACAGTACGCCTTTGGGAGGTCCCGTACTGCCTGTGGTGAAAATGATCGCGGCGGGATCGTCGGCCGAGGTCTCCTGGCATGTCGGCTTGGATGAACCCAGCTCGAGCAGCTCGGCGTAAGTAATTCCGTCCCAGAACAGCCGCCGCCCGACCGTGACATTGAACCGCGCCTTGGGGAAACGCGATCGCAATAGGCGGCGCAGCCCATGCACAGCAGGAATTGCAATGAAACCTGCCGGCTCGGCATCGGCCAGACAGCGCAGCAGATTGCGCCGCCCCATGCCCGGATCAATCAGGATGATCACCGCACCGGCCTTGAACAGTCCGAACACCAGCGCGATGAATTCGCGGCTTGGCTTGACGAGCAGCGCGATCCGCGTCCCGGGCGTGACGCCCAATGTGCGCAGGCCACTCGCGATACGATTTGTCTCCGCTTCGAGTTCCGCGAACGTGCACCTGTCGTACGCGAACCGGCCCCGACTTTTTCGCGGCACGGCAACGGCAACCGCGCCCGGCATACGCTCGGCCATTGCCGCCAACCGCCGCGCTACGTTCACGGGCGCGGGCACAGCAGCAATCGCCGTCGAGTTCGTCACGCGGGACATGAATCACTTCGCTCGTTGGCCTACGGTTACTGTTGCCTCGCGACCTGCCCGCCAACATAGTCGAGTACTTCGCGGGCGATGTCGACTTCCAGCGTTCGCGCCAACGCCTGCCAGCCAGGCACCGCGTTAACTTCAATTACGTGTAGCTCATGATCGCGGCCAGGCAGCAAATCGACTCCGGCAATCACGGCGCCAATCGCATCGGCCGCGCGCCGCGCCAGTTGAGCCCAGTGCGGATCGCATTCAATCGCCTCGGCTATCGCCCCGCGGCTCACATTGGTCCGCCAATCAAGCGGGTTACGTCTCCGCATCGCCCACATCCCCTCGCCGACCACCAGCACGCGAATGTCCCATCCATCATGGGGGACGAACCGCTGCACGTAAAGCACGGCCCCCAGTCCGGTGAGCAGGCTGAACGTGCGTTGGGCGATCGCCTCATCTTCCAGCCGCGCGATTCCACGACCTTCGCCGCCAAACAGCGGCTTCAGCACCACGTCTCCGCCCAAGCGGGCAAACGCCTCCATGGCTGCGTCGACGGTCTGACACACAATGGTTTCGGGAGTCTTCAGTCCTGCTGCAGCGAGCTTCGCGCTCGCCAGGTACTTGTCCACCGCGGCTTCCACTGCCCGGGCGGAGTTGACGACCAGCGTTCCTGCCGCTTCAAGTCGCCCCAGGACGTCCATTCGCATCACAACCTGCTCGAGCGATGCGGGCGGCATCGTCCGGACCAGTAACACGTCGACGGCCGCAAGATCGAGACCTCCCGCGATGAATCGCGGACCAGACGGCCCCAGCTCGGCAGCAAGGTCGCGAAATGCAATCGGCGTGAGCTCGTGGTCCCCAGCGGCCGCTCGGCGCAGGTCCTGTAAATACCAGCTCGTCGGTGAGCAGAGAACGGCAAAGTGCATGAGATTCGCACCTACCGCAGATCGAAAGATTCGTGAATCACCCGTGGCAACGTCCGACCGAACGCGAACGTGCGGCCCGTGTCCAGGTTCGAAAGCACGATCCGTGCAGGACTGAACAGGTGCGGATCGATCTTGTAAAAATCTTGCCCCGCACGTGCGAAGATCGCGGCAAACGGCTGCCCATGATCGGACGACGCACCGCTGGGAACCTTGGGGCCGAGTTGCTCGAGGCTGGCGTCATCGCCGCGCACGAACAGCGTCACCTCACCGCCGTACAGAATTGCGTCGTTGGTACGTCCAATCGCCACCAGGTTATCTGCAGATGCCGGCGGCAGCGGCGCCGTTCCGAAGCCGCTCTCGACGCGTGCTAAATCGAAGCCCAGTTCAAACAGCTTGTGCATCGCTGTTTCGACGCTTCGGGCGACGATCTGCACCATGCCGGCCAGGCTCGCAGTGGACGCCATGAGCAATGTGAGCTTTTCAGGCGAGACGCCGCACTCCTCCGCCAGTTTGTGGCACAACTCGTCTGGCGGAACCTTGCTGGTTTCCAGCACTCCGATGGCTACTTTCGCAGACTCCTGATATCCAATCTTGGCGAACAGCGGCTCCTTGCGAGCAAGCGACCGCATCGGACCCGATCCCATCGCGAAGTATTTGCCTTCGGCGATCTGCCAGCCGGCATACTGCGAAGCCATGCAGGCTTCGAGTGGACGATCCGTGACAACTTGCACCGCCAAGCCCGGGGTTTCCGCCAATTGCGACGGCACGTAGCTGACTTGCCCCAGTCCCGAAAGGCAGATCTCGGCCAGTCGTCGGCCAGCTTCCAAACCGCCAGAGGCAGTGATTCCGCAATCGATCAGTCGCACGCCGTTACCCGACTGTGCGACGGAAACGCGCAAGTCGGCAGCCTCGGCTACCAGTTGTTCGCACAATTCGTGAGCAAGCTCGTTTAAGGGACGCACGACCGATTCCTAAGCAACCCGGGCGAATAGTTGCCGCCATCATCTCGCGAGCATGTGCTTCCCGCAATGGGCCCGGCAACCCGGCCGCCGCGAGAATCGTTGGCTCTCATGGCTCCCTGCGCAATTGAGGGCTAGAATACCACTGGCGGTTCATTCGTGCGCAGACGTCGAAAGTGCGGGGAGGCGGCCTTGCCAAGCCTGACGGTCGAGAACTACATCAAATCGATCTACCAGATCTGCCATACCAGCGACGGCCATGCCGCGACTGGGCAGTTAGCTACGGCCCTGGGAGTATCGCCCGGCACAGTAACCAGCATGCTTAAAACTCTCAGCGAGAGTAAGCTGGTCACGTACACGCCGTACGAGGGCGTGCGGCTCACAGGCGCCGGCTCGGCCCTGGCGCTCCGCGTTGTGCGGCGGCACCGCCTTATCGAGCTTTTCCTCGTCAAGACGCTCGATCTCAGCTGGGACGAAGTCCACGAAGAAGCCGAGCATATGGAACATGCGGTGAGCGATCGCCTCATCGACCGCATCGACGCGTTCCTCGGCCACCCCGAGGCCGATCCTCATGGCGACCCGATTCCAAGCTCCGATGGCACGCTAAAAGTCCCCAAGAGCCGTTCGCTGGCCGAGTGCCAGGTCGGCGACACCTTCCAGCTCTCGCGCGTCATTGACCAGTCGCCCGAGTTCCTGCGTTTTTTGAGCAACGCAGGTTTACCCCTCGGTGTGGCAGGAGAAGTGATTGCCAACACACCCGAAGGCGGCGTCATCACCGTGCGGATTGCTGGGGCGGAAACGACACTTGGTCAGGCGGCTGCCGAAAAACTGCTGGTCACCACCCCCGGCGAGTGATCGGAATGTTCCGTCAGCCGTGCAACAAATGCCCGCTGCCAAGAGACCTCAGCAGCGGGCATAACGTTTCAAGGTGACTAAAATGCTTTAGGCATCCGTACCCACCGGGGCCGGCGGCGTGACGGGCTTCTGATCTGGGCCAAGCCTTGGCGAGCCGGGAGCCGGAGCACCACCAGCCGGTTGTCCATCGGCGGGCTGCGCGGTGTGCGGTCGGGCGGGCATCCCCGCTTGAGCGGCGAAGATGTCGCGAAGTTTTTCCGCCCCCACATCGCGAGGTTCGATCACCAGCGCCGCATCCAGCTCACGCACGGCTTGCTTCGGATAGTTCAAGTACCCGAAGTGAAAACCGAGCAGGAACCGCGCTGCCCCGTCGTCCGCTCGCGTGTCGCGAGCTTTCTCCGCTGCCCGCACCTGGTTGGTGTAATCCTCGATGTTGCCGTAGAGCTGGGTGTAATTACGAACAACATTGCCCCACTCGGTTTCCGGCAGCATTTGCATGCCCATTTGGGTCGCGTTTGCAGCCGACTGATATTGGCCGAGCGCGAACAGGGCCTGAGCCATCAGCAGCACAACCGCGCCATTGTCCGGATCGTCGACCATCGAGTGTTGCCACAACCGAAGCGCGTCTTGATAGCGACCGGCGCGAAACGCCGCTTCGCCATCGGACACGAAGTCGCCCGTGGTTGCCAGCGGGTCGAGCGCCGGTTGCTGTGCTTGGGGAACAATCACGTCGGTCGCGTCCGCGTAGAGCGTCGTTGTGGGATAAACGTAGGTAGTGTCGTAATACGTGGGGTAACCGTAACCGCCCCAACCGACGTTACTTAAGCCCCAGCCGAGCCCCCAACCCAATCCCCAATTGTTCCAACCGATGAGTGGCCACCCCCAACCCCAGGCCCAGTTATTCCAGCCAGGGGTCCACCAGACATTTCGTCCGTAGCCCCACCAGCCACGATTACCTCCCCACCAGTTGTTATTCCAATTATTATTCCAGCCGTGGTTCCAGCTGTTGCCCCACCGATTCCAACCGTGGCGGTTCCAATCGGTGCGACCCCAGTTGTTCTTTCCCCAGTCGCCGCGATTCCAGTCGTTACGGCCCCAATCGCCACGGTTCCAGTTGTTATTGCGATTCCAGTCGCCTCCACGATTTCCATCGCGATTGCCGTCGCCGCGGGCCCACTCGCCCCGATTCCAGTCTCCCCGATTACCATCGCCTCGAGTCCAATCACCGCGATTGCCATCGCCACGGCGAAAGTCATCGCCCGGTGAACCTGGCCGTCCATTTCCATCGCCTACGCGGATCGGGTTTCTTGTCGAGCCGAAGTTGCGAGCGACAAAATCGGACCGATTTCCGTCCGTGCGACCGGGAGTAGCCGCCCCTACGGTGTTGCCGCGTGATGGTCCTCGGCTGATGTTCCCGAGATTCTGGCGGTTGGCCTCGAACCGCTGGTTGGCGTTGCGCTGCGGCCCGCCGCTTTGCGTCAGATTGCTCCTCGATGAGAAGTTACGATCGGCGAAGTTTCGAGATTCCGGCGAGCCGCCAGATCGCACCGTTGGATTCCCCGACGAACTTCGCCCGCCGCCCGGCGAAGCCAAACGCCCAGCACTGCCGCGGTCAATCGACCGTCCGAGATTACCAGCCGAGAAATCGCGCATGCTGGGCGAGCGTGAGATCGAACTGGGATTACGGCTCTCGCTCATCGACGAGCGACCGCCGGAACCGGAAAAACTCCGCACGCTGGGCGTAGAACTTCGACTCGGAGCGGAGAAGCTGCGCGAACTAGAGGGTGAACCACCCGATCGGCCACCGAGATTCGAGGAAGAAAAACCACGCATGCTCGGCGCCGAGCCGCGTGACATCGACGAACCGCTGCCGCTACGAGACACCGACGGACCGCCGCCGCGTGACGAGAAACTGCGACTTCCGCCGCCCCCACCGCCCATCGAGCGTGCTCCGCCGCCACCGCCACCACTGTTGCGACCACCACTTCCGCCGCCTCGGCTGCCGCCCCCTCGTTGAGCCCAGGCTGTGCTCTCAGGCAGCGCCAGCAGCACCGTCATGAAGACCACGGCGGTCCACTTCCAGAATCTAGCGACTCTCATTTTACACGCCCCACCATCAGTTTGCCCGCGCCTGTCGCCGAAATCATTCTACGCATCACCCGAACCAAAAGGTTACAAAATCCCGCGTTACTCGCGGCGATTTCCGCAAATCGTGAATCTCGCAAGAGAATTGGTGGCGGCCGTATGATCGTTGCGGCTTCGTTGCGATCCGATGCGTGATTCGCATGCGATCAGTTGTCGCACAATTGACGGCGCGCGAATCCATTTCGCGGCACTTCCGCTGCCCCTTTGACGGGGCGACCTTCGTGCGTAAGAATTGGTACGCACCTCCTCGCGGCCTGGCGGCCTCCGATGAGAGGCCCTCGCAATGGGGACCTGCGAACCTGGTCAGGGACGAAAGTCAGCAGCCATAAGCAGTCATCTCTTTGTGCGATGGGTCTCTCATCCGAGGTCGCTACCGCGGGCCTTGGTCTATTCTGCCCCACGCTGCTTTGTGCATGATGCCCCCTCTCGAGTTGCGATGGCCGCTCCGGCTGGAAAACCTCCGATCGATAACTCAGCCGGTGACGCTCCCCGTTCCGGCGAGTACGTGGTCGTTGCCCGCCGCTATCGGCCCCAGTCGTTTGACGAGCTAATCGGGCAAGATCACGTCGCCCGAGCGCTGACAGGCGCCATCGCCGCCGGTCGAGTCGGTCACGCCTACCTGTTCACCGGTGCTCGTGGTGTTGGTAAAACCTCGTCCGCCCGGATTCTCGCCAAGTCGCTGAATTGCGTTCACGGCCCCACGGCCACACCTTGCAACGAGTGCGAGATCTGCCGTGACATCACGGCCGGCGCCGACGTCGACGTCATCGAGATTGACGGTGCCAGCAACCGCGGCATTGACGAAATTCGCTCGCTCCGCCAGAACGTGAATGTCCGGCCGAGCCGGGCACGGTTCAAGATTTACATTATCGACGAAGTCCACATGCTCACGCGTGAGGCTTTCAACGCCTTGCTCAAGACGCTCGAGGAACCGCCTGAGCATGTGAAATTCATCTTCTGCACGACCGAAGCATCGAAGATTCCGATCACGATCCTCTCGCGCTGCCAGCGGTTCGACTTCGCGGGGATTCACATCGCCTCGATCGTCGAGCGACTCTCGCAGATCGTCTCGGCCGAGCGTGTTGAGGCGGAGCCCGAGGCACTTACCATTCTGGCCCGCCGGGCGGCCGGTTCGATGCGCGACAGCCAGTCGCTCTTGGAGCAGATTCTGGCGATCGGTGGGGCGCGAATCACGGCGGCCGACGTCCATGCGCTCTTGGGCACGGCTGGTGAAGCTCGCTTGACCACGCTGGTCGATCACCTGCTCGGGCGGGATGCCGCGGCGGCCATCGCCGATCTGGATTCCGCCGCCAGTGAAGGCGTTGACGTCGGCCAACTGCTTGAACAACTCCTGGGCTACTTTCGCGACGTTATGGTCTCTGCCGTCGGCTGCCCGGCCGAGGCACTGCTGCATACCGCTCCTGCACAACACGCGTACCTTGCGGAAGCGGGGAGAGGCGCCGGACTGGAATCCGTCTTGGCGATCATGCAGATCATCGATCACACCCTCTCGCGGATGCGCTACAGTACGCAGTCGCGCACCCTGGTCGAAATGGCCCTGGTGCGGATCGCGAGTCTTGAGAACCTCGACGACCTTTCGGAGTTGATCCAGGGACTGCAAACCGGCGGCCTGCCTGTATCAACTGGGCCGATCAGGCCGAGCGCTACTCCTAGCAATGTCCCCGCGGTGTCCGATCTGGCAGCAAAAAAAAAACATGAGCCAGTCTCACCCCAATCAGAGTCAGCGGACAGCGAGCCAGCGACGCCGCAATCATTAACCTCCGCATCGCTACCGCCGGCCGAAGTGACGAGTGGGAATGCTAAACGCATCTGGGATGCCGCGCTCGCCAGCCTCGAAGGGCTGTTGCATCAGAACGCAGACTTCTGTGAAAGCGCAAGCGCGCCTGGCGGCAATCGGCTGGTCGCTACATTTCGCGCGAAGTATACTGCCTGCAGAGCGTTCTGCGAGCGGCAGGTAGCCGAGATTGAACAGGCACTTTCAAGCGTCGCGGGCGGCCGTGTAAAGCTTGAGTTTGCTACGATTGCGGACGAACCCCATCAGGCTGCGGCCCAGGTACGCCGCGCGGCTCCGCAAAGGCAACGCGTGGCCGAACTGAAAGAGCACGCCATGGTTCGCCGAGCGACTGAATTATTCGATGCTCAAATCGTGCGTGTCGAAGATCCCGAAGCCGCGAACTGAACATCGTCGAAACCACTTTGTGAGACTTGACATGTTCGAAGGACTCGGGAAACTCGCCAACCTCGGTAGCATCCTCAAACAGGCTCAACAAATGGGCGGCCGGCTGACGCAAATCGCCGACGAGCTCAAATCCAAGCGCGTCGAAGGCACTGCTGGCGGCGGACTGGTAACCGTCGAAGCCAACGGCGCCGGCGAGATTCTCTCTTGCCGTATCGATCCTTCGCTGATCACCGGCGGCGACCGCGAGTTGATCGAAGACCTGGTGCCTGCAGCGATGAATCAGGCACTGGCCAAGAGCCGCGAACTGCACGCCGAGGCCATGAAGTCGCTCACCGCCGGACTGGATATGCCGGGCATGAATGACATGCTGTCACAACTTTCGGGGGGTAGTTCCGGAACTCAGGGCTGAAGCCAGCTCGGCGATTCCGCCAAGCGTCCCCCGCGATCTACCTCACAGTTTCCCGACGCCTACCACCATTTTTAGGACAATTGCCGCTTGATCAGTGAATCGGTAACCAGGCTGGTGGAGGAGTTCGCCAAGCTGCCGGGCATCGGCAAAAAGTCGGCCGAGCGGCTGGCCTACCATATTCTCAGGGTTCACCAATCGGAAGCATTGGCCTTGGCCGACGCCATCCGTCATGTGAAAGAAAACGTTCGGTACTGCCGAACTTGCTATAATCTCACGGAGCAGGACGAGTGTGAGATCTGCCGCGACGCGAGGCGGGACCGCAGCCAACTCTGCATCGTCGAGCAGCCGCGAGATCTACTGGCCCTCGAACAGCCGGGCACTTATCGCGGACTATATCACGTACTGCTCGGTAGGATCGCACCGCTGGATGGCGTCGGTCCGGAGAATTTGACCATCGAGGCGCTAGTCGAGCGGGTCCGGGGGGGCACGTTCCGCGAAGTGATCATGGCCACGAATCCGACCCTCGAAGGAGACGGAACGGCACTGTATATCTCGAACTTATTGGCCGGTTTGCCTGTGGAGATCACCCGGCTGGCCCGGGGCATCACCAGCGGCAGCGTGCTAGAATTTGCTAACAAAGAGATTCTGGCCGACGCCCTGGCAGGTCGGCAGAAGTTCTAACGGAAAAATAAACCTGGCCCGATCAGACGAACACAACAGCAAGAGCTGCGCCAGCGAGCGTCGTCGCGTGACTAGCGCGAACGACCAGGTACACGACGGAACAAGTTGAACTTTCATGCGACTTTCATTTGGCCAGGAATTGCGATTGGTTCAGAAGCAGGTGCTTGCACCGCGGATGATCCAGTCGATGGAAATCCTGCAATTGCCCATCATGGCGTTGCAGGAGCGGATCGAGCAGGAGATTCAGGAAAACCCTGCGCTGGAACTCACCGAGGAGGACTCGGATCTTCCGGAGGAGCCCGTCGACGTCGAAAACCCCGACGCGCCGAGCGAGGAAGAGCGCGAGTTGGTCGTCGATGAAAGCAAGAACAACGAGGACGACTTCGAACGCCTGCTGAACATGGACGAGGAGTTCCCCGACCAGTTCGAGGAACGTACCCGCCCGTCCAGCACGCGGATCGAAGAAGAAGGCGACCGCAAGCACGACGCGATGGCCAACATGGTCGCCCGGCCCCAGTCGCTGCAAGACTACCTGCACGATCAACTCGGCTGGTTCAACCTCGCCCCCGAACTCCGGGCGATGTGCGACCGCATCATCTACAACCTCGATGCGAATGGCTACCTGCAGTCGCGGCTCGAAGATCTGATCGATCCGAATTCTCCACCCGAGCAGTTGGTCCTGGCCCAGCGTGCGCTGGTGATCGTGCAGAAGCTCGACCCGCCGGGAGTCGCCGCTCGCGATCTGCGCGAGTGTCTGCTCCTGCAGCTCACGCCGGGCATGCCGCACTACGAACAACTCAAGACGATCATCTCCAGCCACCTGGAAGACCTTGAACACAATCGACTGCCGGCCATCGAACGCAAGACCGGTTATTCGATCGCGCTCATCCAGGAAACGCGCGAAGAGTTGCGAAAGCTCAATCCCAAACCGGGTGCGAGCTTCGGCGAAGTCTTTGTGCCGAACGTGATTCCAGACGTATTTGTCGAGCTTGGTGACGACGGCAAGTACCGCGTTCGGCTCGAGGATGGCCGCACGCCCAAGCTGTACATCAGTCCGACGTACCGCAACATTCTGATGAGTGAGAAGACCAACGCCGAGACTCGCGAATATATCAAGCGGAAGATCAACTCCGCCCAGTGGCTCATCGAATCGATCGAGCAGCGTCGTAACACGCTGACTCGCGTGGCCCAGGCGATCGTCGATCACCAGACCGAGTTCCTGAACAAGGGCCCCGAGTCGATCGAGCCCTTGAAAATGCAGCAGATCGCCGACAAAGTTGGCGTGCATGTCACCACGGTCAGCCGGGCAGTCGACGACAAGTGGATTCAAACCCCGCGCGGCATCTTTCCGTTGAAGCGGTTTTTCTGCGGGGGCACCGTGAGCGCCGATGGCGAAGAAGTCGCCTGGGATACGGTCCGCCTGAAGCTGCAGGAAATCATCGACAACGAGAACAAGCAGCACCCGCTCAGTGATGACGAACTCGTTCGCGAGCTTGGCAAGCACGGCCTTACGGTCGCCCGCCGCACGGTGACCAAATATCGCAAGGCTATGAACATTCCCAGCAGCCGCCAGCGGCGTGATTGGAGCGAAGGCCCGGACAGCGCCCCCGAGCCAGCCGCCACAAACGGCCATCACGAGGAAGAATAATCGCTCGCGCTGTTTGCGTCACCGCAACGAGGAGTTCTTCTGGCTTGACTCACTTACGCTGCGTACCATTCGTCGCGTGCAGCGTTTCAAGTCTGATGATCAATGCTGCTGAAATCGATGCGCCGGCCGCGGCGAACCTGCTCGGCCCGACGTGCCTTATCGATCTTCCCCGCCACATCTTCGGCGTTCTCGATGCCTTTTAGCTCAAGCTTGCCGTGCGTGCGGTCGGCCGAGGTGATCGTGATCGTACCCACGCCCACGGCCCGTTCGACGAGTCCCTGCGTCCAGGCCACGTCGTGAATCTCGATCAGCTCGATGCGATCGGTGGTCCGCGTCAGAACACCTTCGCGATGATAGAACATCTGGTTGGTAAGCTTGTAGCTGCGTCCCAGCCGATTGACCGCCAGTTTCGCCAGTGCCGCCAGCCAGACCACAGCAATCGCCCCCAAGAGCACCGCGCCAAGCAGCGGCACGGTCGATAAAAAAATCACCCCGCCCACCACCAGCAGCACGCTCAGAATTCCACACAGGACGAACGCCCCCAGCATCGCCTTGGGCGAATAAGTTCCTTCCCAGATCGTTTCCTCAGGCACGTCGGTCACGCGTCCCGATCGGCCGCTCGCGACCGGCTCGCTCATCACGGGCTGTGGTTTCGTCGAAGGGCTGCTGGTGGCCGTCTCGACGCCGTCGGGCAGCTTCGCGCCGCAGTGCTGGCAAAAGGCCGATCCCGCGGCCGTGTCCTTCGTACAAATGGGGCATTTCATGCCAGAGTGTTCTCCGCAAATGATTGGTGGACAGCTGCCCGTGGGCTTGCCGCGTGGGCCATTATAGCGCTGCCCTGCCGCGGCGTACCAGACGGCTCAGTCGGCTGCAGGTCATTCGTCGGCCGCGACCAATTCTTTGCGGGTGCTGGACGCTAAACCGGCAATCTCCCATGCTGGTTGCCGCCCGGGTTCCTGTTATCATGAGAGCTACCGGTACAATCCCGTGCGATTGAGCGCGACGCGCATGAAATGTCCCAACTGCGGCATCGACAACGATAAGGTGATCGACTCACGCGCCAGCCACGACGGCTTCGCGATTCGGCGCCGCCGCGAGTGCCTGGGCTGCCAGACCCGCTATAACACTTACGAACGCTTCGACGACGCGATCCGCTGCCCCTTCTGCCACGACGATGCGAATCGCGTGCTGGAAACCGAGATCTCAGAAGGAGGCTTCGCCGTCCGCCGCCAGCGCGAGTGCCTGGCTTGCCGCCGGCAGTACACGACCTGCGAGCGAAGCGAACAGCGGCAGCTCAAAGTCGTCAAGAAAGACGGCACCCGATCTCCGTTCGATCGCCAGAAGATCCGCCAAGGCCTGGAAAAGGCCTGTTGGAAACGCCCCGTGAGCGACGAGCAGATCGAAGCGATCGTGGTAGCCATCGAGAGCGAAGTCTACGCCCGCGGCGAGCCCGAGGTTCCCAGCACGATGCTCGGCGAGCTGGTGATGCAGCATCTGCGGAAGCTGGACCAGGTGGCCTTCGTCCGCTTCGCCAGCGTCTACCGCGAGTTCAAAGACGTGCAGGACTTTGTCGACGAACTCGACGAGATGATGGCCAAGCGAGCGCGGTAGAGGGAATTGATTGGCGGCAAGCGATGCGAGTCGTAAGGTGAGCTCGGGTGAAGAAGCTATGGTAATGCAACCGACTGATGTCTTGCATTTTGTGAAATTCTCATCGCACGGACGTGTCATTCGCTGCACGGTGGAATTGTTCGGTGACGACAGCGCGGTCGCACGCAGCGACGATGACGCTGTCTTCACGATCTATTGATGCGCCCCGGACGTGGTCAACTCTGTGACGTTGGACCTGGCCTCTCAGGGATTCATGCGCAGCCATGACTGACGAGTTCCCTCTAGGCCGACGAGCCTTCCTGAAGCACGGCGCGCTGTTGCTCGCTACCGCCGCGCACTCCCGCGTCTTGTTCGCTGATGACGCCCAGCAAGCGCCCGTGCGCTTCGGTCTCATCACCGACCTGCACCACGCCGACAAGCCACCGGCCGGCACGCGCTATTACCGAGAAACGCTCGGAAAGCTTGCTGAGGCGGCCAAGCAGTTCGAGAGGGAGAAGCTCGCGTTCCTCGTCGAACTAGGCGATTTCATCGACGCGGCCGACACGCCAGAAGTCGAGCTCGGCTATCTGGAACGCGTGAATCGCGATTTTAAACGGATCGCCGACGACCGGCACTACGTGCTCGGCAACCACTGCGTCGACATGCTCACCAAGGAGGAGTTCCTCGGCGCGATCGGTCGCAAGCAGTCGTACTATTCGTTCGACCGCGGCGGCTGGCACTTTGTCGTACTGGACTCCTGTTTTCGCTCCGACGGCCAGCCCTACGGCCGCAGGAGCTCCGACTGGAAGGACGCGAACATCCCGGCAGCCCAACTCGAATGGCTGGCTGCGGACCTGGCGAGCAACAAGCAGCCGACCATCATCTTCGCTCATCAGCGGCTCGACGAAGGGGGCGTGCACGCCGTCCGCCACGCTGCCGAAGTGCGCCGCATCCTGGAGAAGTCAGGGCGGGTCCAGGCCGTATTTCAAGGCCACAGCCACCAGAACGACTACCAGGACATCGCCGGCATTCATTATTGCACGCTGGTCGCCATGATTGAGGGCTCAGGCCCCGAGAATAACGGCTACTCAACCGTCGAGGCCTTGAGCAACGGTGACATCAAACTCACAGGGTTCCGCATGCAACAAAGCCGTACGTGGCCAGCGTGAGCTTGCCTTATAAGTCTCGGTAAAACGTCAACCCGTTCCGATCGAGATCATAGAACGCGAATTCCCGCGTGCCCCAGGCGGTATCGGCCGGCCGGGTTTCTACGTGAAACACGCCTTTGTCCCGGTATTCGGCGAACAGCGAGTCCGGATCGTCGACCACGATGCGTAATCGCGTCGTGGACATTTCGTGTTCGTATTGAAACTGCAAGTGCAATTCGACCTTATCGCGTCGCAAGCCAACGTAGCCGACTTCGACCGTCGGATCGCCGAACGACAGCGTGAAGCCCAGCCGTTCCGTGTAAAACTGAACGGCCGCGGCCAGGTCACGCGTGCCCAGAATCGGCTGCACCTGAACGAGCTTCGCGGTTTGCATAAGACCCTCTAGTTTTGAGCTCCGGACATCACCGATCTACCGATTCTTCGATTGTCTGCGCTCGATCACGAACCTTGTGAGCCGATGATGGTCTATTAGAATCGCTCGCCTGCCACGCTTCTTTACATTCTAACAACGCTCATGCTCACTCTGCTTCGCCGGCTCCATCTGCTTGTGGGACTGCTCGGCATCATCGCTTTCCTTGCTACGGGCCAGTACATGGACCGCGTCCATGACCATCTGCGGGGCTACGACGACACGGCGCGGATGCTCTATCGCTCGACGCACGTTTACATCCTGCTGGCGTCGGTGGCAAATGCTATGACGGGCATCTACTTGAGGCCGGCAGACGCGCGCTGGCGGTGCGGGCTGCAACTCCTTGGATCTCTCGCACTCTTAGCCGGTCCGCCGCTATTTCTCGCGGGGTTCTGCACCGAACCTTACTTGAGTGGATTGGCTCGGCCCTGGTCACGTCCGGCAATCTATCTCGCGCTAGGCGGAGTCGTGCTCCACCTGATCGCAGCGATTCCGGCTCGAAGCCGTGTGGAAGCTACTTAAGCCTTCCGCTCAGTCCTGCCGGCTTACCACCAGTTCACTCAGCGACACGAGCACGTCCCGGGCTTCGCCCACCGGAAGAGCTTCGGCCTCGACGCGGGCCAGATCCGCATAGCGCCGGGCCGTCTGCCGGGCGTACTCCATCCCGTCGCCCCGCTCGAGCCAGAGTGCGATCTGGCTGCGGTCTGCTCGGCTCTTGGAAGCCAGCAGCTCGCGGATCTCGACACGTTCGTCGGGCGAGCTCTTGGAGAGCAGACGGATGAGCGGCAGCGTGAGCTTCTGTTTTTCGAGGTCGGTGCCCAGGCTTTTGCCCATCGAAGCTTCATCGCCGACCAGGTCGAGCATGTCATCCGCGATCTGAAATGCGATGCCCAGGTTGCGACCGTAGCGGTCGAGAGATTCCTCGACCGCTTCGCTCGCGCCGGCATAGTGCCCACCGAGCCGGCAACAGCAGGCACACAGCTCGGCCGTCTTTGCGTCGATGATCGAGAGATACTCGGGCTCTGTGAGTTCGAAGTTACCGCGACTGTTGATCTGCCGCAGCTCGCCGGCGCAAACAATGTTCGTCGAGTGTCCGATCCGTCGGCAAGCGTAGGTCGTCTCCAACGAACTGGCCAGGTAGAACGAGTGCGTGAACAGGAAGTCGCCCACCAGCACACTGGCTTCATTGTCGCTGCGGGCGTTGATCGTTTCGCGATGCCGGCGGAGACTTGCTTCGTCCAGTACGTCGTCGTGCACCAGTGTCGCGGTGTGAATCATCTCCAGCACGGTAGCAAGCACAACGTGCTCGCGCGAGGTCTTGCCCGCAGCTTTGCCGGCCAGCAGCACGAGCGCCGGCCGCAGCCGCTTGCCGCCAAGTCGATAGGCGTGCTTCACGAGCCCGTCAACAAACGGATCGTCGCTGGTGAGCTCGCTGCGGAGCAGCAATTCGCTGGCGGCCAGCTCATCGGCGATCGGCGCGTACAGGCGTTTCCAGTGGCGCGCGAGGGCATCCTGCTCGCGGGTGGCTTGCTTCATCGAACGAAGGTCCTTCTGGTCTGTAGCGCCATGCACACTCGTCATTGGTTCACTCACGGCTCACGGCGAAAGTTGCCGCTTCGCCCTCCCGACTTTGCTTCCAGTTGCACACGCTCGACGACCATAGCCCGATCGACCGCCTTACACATGTCGTAGATCGTCAGCCCCGCTACACTCACCGCGACTAGAGCTTCCATCTCGACGCCAGTTCGGGCCGTGGCCCTGGCCGTTGCCGTGATCGCCACATGCTGGTCATCAGGAAACGCGAAGCTCACTTCCACGGCATCCAGCGGCACTTGGTGGCAGAGCGGGATCAGCCCGCTGGTTTGCTTGGCTGCCATGATCGCGGCCAGCCGAGCCACCTCCAGGACATCCCCTTTGGCGCTGTTGCCGCCTCGTATCAGGGCCAGCGTTTGGGGCTGCATTCGCACGCTTCCGCTGGCGGTTGCCGCCCGCTGGGTGACGGGCTTGGCGGCCACGTCGACCATTCGGCTGGCGCCTTCAGCATCGAAGTGTGTCAGTTCGCCCATCACCGGCTTGCCCAGAGTCGCTTACTCGCGAAATGACAACCGCAAACCATTTTGCAGCATCACCCTGGAGCCCAAATACCCGCATGCAGGTCCAGGAGGCGCGAGAAACCCGACGTTCATTCTAGATTTCGCACAGGGCGCGTCGAGGGGCATTTCGAGCTGGGGCGAGAAGGTCGCACTTTGCTTCGTAAAGTAAGCAGAATGCACTCTAAGACGCTTCCCACGCGCGCAAAAAAAACCCGTCGCGGGGGGTCATCCCGCGACGGGTTGGTTTTAGCGAGTCTTGGGCGCCCAGTGCCCGGCGAAACCGCGCCGCTCGTTAGACGAGCTCTTTGCGAGCGCCAATCAAGGTCCGGATCCGCTCGGCAAGCAAGGCGGCGTCAAACGGTTTCTTGAAGGTTTCATTGATGCTGGAGCGATCGAAGCTCGTCGAACTGCCGTCGTCCGGCAGCAGGGCGATCAGAATCGTGTCGGCATACTCGGGGTTGCGACGCAGATTCTGGCAAATCTGCAGGGCTTCAACCCGGCCAATCGAGAAGTCGACGATGATGCAGTCCGGATGGAAGCTCTCGGCCTGGATGCCGGCTTCGAATCCGCTAGCGGCAACCGCGACTTTGAACGAACGGTCGATCGGCAGCTTCTGCTTGAGGTTCTCAATCAGAACCTGGTCCTGACCGACGAGCAGCACCTTGGCCATGGCCTCGTCTTCGAGGTCGCCCAGGGGCATGCCGTGCTCTTTCAAGAAGCGGATCAAATACTCGCGGGGAATGCGGCGGTCCTGGCTGCCCGGGATGCGATATCCCTTGAGCCGGCCCGAATCAAACCATTTACTAACCGTACGTGGGGCTACTTTACAGATCTTTGCGACCTGACCCGTGGTGAAGACCTTCATTACAGGCTCTCCAAAATGACTCGCGCTATTGTGGGAACTCGTCCGCGGTAAGTTCCGCGGAGCTAAATCGCCCCTTGCCTGCGGTTGTTCGGCCTTTGTTCCGTTCCTTCGGTCCGATCGTGGGGGCGACCGGCCTTACCGCAAACATCTGGGTCGGGGCATCACGTTGTTAATTGCTTCTTCGGGGCGTGGTTCAGGTCCTTCTGATCCGAGCCTCGCTTCAGTCATCGGCAGTCCGGATGGTTTAAGCGCGGAGGAAAATCCTTGAGCTGCAAAGCTTGCCCAGCATTTCACGAAGGGCGGATTTTGCCTCGCCTAACGGTTCGTCTTGGGAACGAACCATGTTGGCTCAAACGTCCGGATACAAGTGGGGCGTGCGCGTGCGGCCCGATCAGGCTTTTTAATCGCGCGAATCCACGCGAGTGAAAATGCCCGGCCGAAGCCGTGAGCAAAACAATGGCTTGTCTTGCGGCAGGTGTCCCCCCCTGCAGTTCATCCCGCCAACTCCTTGCGAAAGTCGCTGGCGGAACAAACCTTCCGAAGTTAGTTTCGATTCCCGGAGGGGGGCGACTTTAGAAACTTTCTCCAGTCGTAACGAGCACTCCGGTCCTGGCGCACGTGACGAGCGTTCCTGTGCGGCCGGACAGGCAAGCGATGCCCGTGGCAAACCATTATGTGGATTGCCTTTATCGCCCACGGTTAGGGCGACGGTAGCGGTTGTCCCAGGATCGGGAAATAGCGAAAGGAAATCGTTCGGATCGCGCGCCTCCGGTCACGCAAAATCCTGCCATTGCTCCGGCTCTAACGATTATACGCGTCGTACAAGGAGCAGGTTCAACCCAGAATGCCCCAACTCGGGTGCGATCAGGATGCTTGCACGACCGGATTGAACAGACATCCTATCCCGGTAATCCAGATGCTTACGCCATCTCCCGGCATGAGCGTGAAGTCATCGCCCGGAACAATCCCCGTACCTGTCAAGAGAATCGCGCCGGCGGGAAAGGAATTGTCGCGCCCCAACCAGCCGATGAGATCGGCAAAACCACGGGCCATTTGCGAGACCTTCGTACTGTTGCTAAATACGATCGCATCGTTTCGCTCGATTTCTAGCAGGATGGTCGTTTCCTCAGGCGAGGGCATCGCGCCAGCTAGTGTGATCCAGGGTCCCAGGCCGCAGCATGCGTCGTAAACCTTCGCCTGCGGCAGATAGAGGGGATTCGCCCCTTCGATGTCACGCGAACTCATATCATTGCCAATCGTGAAGCCGACCAGTTCCAGCCGTGAGTTCAATACCAAGGCCAACTCCGGCTCTGGGACGTTCCAGCGTGCGTCACGACGAATTCGAACATCCTGGCCGGAACCGGCCACACGATGCGGCGTCGCCTTAAAGAACAGCTCCGGCCGGTCTGCCAGATAGACTTGATCGTAAAATACTGCCGCGCCCTTCGACTCCTCCATCCGGGCGACTTGGCTACGTCGATACGTCACGCCGGCAGCCCACACTTCCTGTTGGTCAATCGGCGCCAGCAATTCAACGCTATCCAAGGGCACGAAGCCGGGGCTCGCCGTGATCAATTCATCGACGGTTGCTTTCGGGTCGGGGGACTCCAGAATCGCCGACAATGAGTCGTAAACGTCGGTGCGCGGCAGCAACTGAAACCCAAGGTCCTCGACAACTCCGCTCGTGAGCGTGCCATCGGACAGCCGCAACTTGGATAGTCTCATTGCAGTACCTGTTTCCTTACAGTTTGCCGATCTACGCGTCGCGCCGCTTGGGTGTCACGATCCTATGGGTATATCCGCCCGTGGCCAGATCGATCTCGATCAGCCGTCCACCGCGTTCAAGGTCACCATAACCTGACCAGCCGCCGACGCGGCCATACACCAGTTCGATCCCCTGCCAGATACCGGCATAGTCATTCTCATGATCGTGGCCGCTGAATACGGCCCGCACGCGACCGGAGTTTTTGAGCGCAGTGAACGTGTCGCCAGTGTCACTGTCGAAACAGACTCGCTCACCAAAGTGCCCTTTATGCAGGTTCGCAGCCCGCAGGCTCTCGAACTCCACGACGGGGATATGAATCATCGCCAGACTCGGCGTCTTAAGACCCTCGGCCGCGTCGCGTTTCATCTGTCCCACGAACCATTCGATCTGCGGCTGGCTAACTCGGCGGTTGGGCTCTTTGAAGCCCGAGTCGAAGCAGAACAGGGAGTATCGCGGATCGCCGCCACCGCCAGTGGTGATATTGAAGCGGAAAGCGTACTCCGTCTTGTCACCAGCACCGAACTCGCCCACTGCGGCGTGCTTCATCGGTTTGCGGAACTCCGCGACACTGAGGTGGCCGTGATCATGATTACCCAGTGCGTGTGTCCAAGGAATGCTCAAGTCGTCGAAGACCTCAATCGCTTCAAAGCTGACCTTCTCGCCCTGGTCGTTGTTGATGAAGTCGCCAGTGTGTACCAGAAAATCTGGCTTCTGCTCTTCGACCAGCCGGCGGATCTCCAGAAAGCTGCGACTGTCGTTGATCTTCGCACCGACATTCTGGCTGCCGAAGTGCGTATCGGTAAGCTGCAGGATGCGCAGCGGCCGCGGCTCGCTGGGCGAAAAGTCGAGCACGAAGCGATCGGGCTCGGTCCGGCGGATCGTCACGGCGGACTTTACCTCGCCGGCTGCGGCACGCAGCGCAACAGCGGCGATCCCGGCACTGCCGGCGGCGTGCAAAAAGTAGCGGCGATCCATGACGGTCTCGGTGTGGGGTTAGCACGGCGCTTCGGCGACGACGGCCGGTATGCTTGACAATGTAATTTAAGGGCCAGGCCACCGCCATCTTGAGCCTGCCGACGTGCTTGCAATTCACCCTTGATGCAATAAGATGCGAAGTTCCCGGCGGGTAAATTTGCCGGCCAATCCTCCCACCAACCAGCCACTTTCGAGCGAGCCATGGGCCACCATCAAACCGCGCAGCACCGTTCCGGCAAGCACTCCTATCACCAGATTGGCCTCGTCCGCGGGCAGTTTGGAAACGTGCCCGAGGATCAGTGGCTCGACTGGATCGCAAAGACCGGTTTTGACGGCTGGGAAGAAGCCAGTTGGGAACTCGACCTGGCTCGCTGCGGCGACGACGCGGGCGCGAAGGCCTATGCCGAAGAGCGCGTGGCGAAAGCCAAGAAGCGAGGGCTGGAAATCTTCTCACTGGCCGCTCACCTGCAAGGCCAGGCACTGGGCGACGAACCGAGCGCCAAGACGCTACAGTTCCTAGGCGGTGAATCTGTCGAAGCCTACTCAAAGTGGCGCGCCGCCGGAAACAAGCCGCCCCGTACGAACCCCTACTACGTGCCGGACGACGTGGCTGAAATCGCTCGCAAGCAAGCGGCCACGACGCTGGTGAACATCGTGCGGCTCGCGCACTTTATCGGCAAGCTGGAGGATCGCGTCGTTCCCGTCTCCGGATTCGTCGGTTCGCCGGCCCATTGCTGGAGTCATTGGTTCTTGTTCCCGCCGCTGCCGAGCTCATTGGGCGGTCACGAGATTCCGAATGTATTCGACGTGAGCCTGGAACTTTTAGTTGAGCGTTTCGCGCCCGTCTTCCAGGCATGCCTCAAGTACGACACGACATTTGACCTTGAATGCCACCCCAGTGAACGCGCGATGGGCGACATCACCAGTGCCGGCGACTACCTGGCCGCTGTCGACAAGGCCGGTTTCGAGAAGGCCGCCGGCTTCAATTTCGATTGCTCGCACATGGAATGGCAAGGGGTGAGCGGCGTCGACTTCATCCGCACGCACGGCGACCGGATTCACTGTGCCCATATCAAGGGTGTGCAAGTCGACAAAGGCTACACCCGCAATGGCCGACTGGGTGGTCACAAGCCAATGGGCGACAAGCATAACGGCTGGAATTTCGTGACGCCGGGCACGGCGCGCGACGCCACGAACACCGAAGAGCTGCTGGTCGAGCTCAACCGGGCTGGTTTCTCGGGCGCCGTATCGATCGAGTGGGAAGACAATGACGCCGAGCAGCACGCCGGCGCCAAGGCCGCCTTAGCTAATGTGCACCGCGCCGACCTGCCCCCCAGCGGCATGCGCCACGATGAGCAGCTGAAGGCATAAGCTTCCGGTAAAAGCACGTCTCGCATCCAATCCGCTTGAGACACAGCCGACATTTGTGCGGTGACAGGCCGTTTTTCTTGCCAATTCCCCAAGATTGACCATACTGGGGCGAATACGGTGTGAGCGGGGAATTCGCCTTAACGGCTACCGACCCGGGAAAAGTCGCCATGTCCGAACTTCTGTCGCAATTGACCAGCGAAGAGTTGCTCGCGTTGTGCGGCATCTTCCTGGGGCTGGTCGCCATCATCGGGGGTTTATCGATTGGCCTCGTGGCGGTCGTTTCCTACCATTATCGCCGCAGCCGGATGGATGACATCGAGGCCACTCTCAAAATGGAGATGATCCAGCGCGGCTTGTCGGCCGACGACATCCGCAAAGTGCTGGAGGCTCGCGCGGCGGACTGCGGCCCGAAGGCGATTGAGATCGGCCGTAATTCTGCTTGGGCTGGAATGCGTCGCGGGTTCGCCAAGCCGTGCAACTGATGCCAACTCAAAGGTTCACAATATGAACGGATTTCCGATCGAAGCCGTGTTGGGCATTTGCTTGCCGCTTCTGGCGCTAACGGTCGTGGGCATGACGCTGATCATCGGCATCAACAATCGCAAAATGCAGCGAGACGACATGGAAGCCACGCTCAAGATGGAGATGATCGAGCGCGGGATGTCGGCCGAAGACATCGAACGCGTCCTGGCCGCGCGAATGGGACCGCCAAAGCACAACTGCCAGCACCGCGGTTTTCGCCGCGAGCAGCGAGAGTTTCAGCCGCAAGCTCGGGGTTAGGGTCTGCGATCTACTTTGACGGCCAGTATTCCGCCATTTTGCGTCTGAGGAACTCGGCGCTTCGCCTTAGTTGTTCGATGCCGTCGACTCCGTCTTCGATGCTGATCCAACCGTCGAAGCCCACGCCAGCCAGTTTGCTGAAGATCGCGTCGTAGTCGTTCATGCCCTTGCCAATCTCGCCGTGCCGCAAGCGGCTGGCGTAACCTACGCTGTCTTCTTCCTTGCGAAGGTCTTCGATCGTCCCTTCGGCCAGGTAACGGTCGCTGGCATGCATCGTTACCACGCGATGCTTGACGCGCTCGAGTAGTTCGAGCGGATCTTCGCCGGCCAGAAACGTGTTGCTCGGATCGTAATTCACGCCAAAACCATTCGTCGGCAGGCGCGCCACAAGATCGCAAAACACATCCATATGCTGGGCGAATTCGGGATACTGCCAGTAATTGTCCTTGTAGTGATTCTCGATAATCAGCGTGATGCCTGACGCCTGCGCGTGAGGAATGCACGCTTCGATGCTTTCTGCGGCATAGCGAATTCCTTCTTCGCGCGACACCTCAGGTCGCCGTTGACCTGAGAGCACGCGACAAAAGCGTCCGCCGAGTTCGGCGGTCATGTCGATCCAGCCTTTTTCGAGTTCGATCTGTTGACGGCGGAACTCAACGTCGGGATGGGTGAAATCGGGGGAGCAGCAAAGCATGGGGATGGTGAGTCCCTTTTCCTCCACGATCTTGCGCGCTTCGCGCCAGTTGCGGCTGTCCTGCAATTCCAGGAAGCCGCTATAGAATTCAAGGCCATCGATATCGAGATTCGAATCGGCGAGCTCGACCCAATCGCGAATCGTCATCGAACCGTCGACGACCAGGTTGTCCATGTAAGCCTTCGGAAATGCAGCGAGCTGTGGCATGAGAAGAGTAGGGGTTAGAGATTGGGGACCAGGGATCAGATGCAGACCGGATGTGGAGCCTCGATCCCCACTCCTCAACCCTAACCCCTGCTTAGTTGACTTCCTTGGGCGGATTGCGACCGATCACGGGATGTTGCTCCAGGTCAATCACGCTGCCACTGATCGGGTAGCTTTCGTCGCTGATCCAATAGACCGCCGCCGCGGCAATCTCCTCGGGCTTCAGCAGCCGGCCGGCAGGCGCTTTGGTGCGCGGTACCCGCTCGGGCCAATCGGGCGGCAAGCCGTCTGCGATCTTTTGTTCGTACTCGTTCGGCGTGAGCACCCATCCCACGTTGAAGTGGTTCACACGAACGCCTTCGAAGGCCAGCGCGTCGCCCAGGTTCCGCGAGAGAGTCATGAGCCCGCCCTTTGAGATCGAATAGGCGAGCAGATTTCGCTCTCCGCAATATCCATTGAGCGAACCGATGTTGAGCACGGCCCCACGCGTGGCTTTCAAGTGCTGGGCGGCCGCCTGGATCAAGAGCAGCGGCGCTCGAACGTTTATCGCGATCATCTTGTCGAAGAAGTCGACGGTCGTCGTGTCGAGATTGCTGCGCTGCACTGAAGCGGCGTTATTCACGAGCGCATCGAGCCGGCCGAAGGCCTTGATGGCGGCCGAAATCATGCGCGCAGGCGCAGCCGGATCGGCGATGTCGTCCCGGTGGAACGCCGTTTGATCACCCAACTCCGCGACCAACGCCCTGCCCCGCTCCTCATCGCGGCCATGAATCAGGACGCGAGCACCCTCGGCCACCGCGCACCGGGCGATCGATTCGCCAATGCCGGTGGTGCTGCCGGTAACCAGGATGACTCTGTCGTTGAGGCGCATGATCCCAGTCGCTTACGGCTTGAGCACGGCCTTGACGATCCTGCCCGAGTGCATGGTCTCGAAAGCCTCGTGCCACTCTTCGAGCGGCCAGATACCGCCGATGACCTTCTGCACGTCGAGGGCGCCGGTGTCGAGCAGGCGGATGACGCGCTCCCAGATTGGCCAGTTGTGGCTATAGCTGCCGCGGAGCGTGACGTTTTTCTGCACCAGCGGATCAAGCGAGTGACCGTAAGGGAGCTTTCCCCACCCGACCTTCGTAACCCAGCCGGCTGGCCGGACGATGTCGAGCGCCGTCTTGAGCGTGGCCGAAATACCGGCTGCATCGATCACGCCGTCGACGCCCAGCCCGTCGGTTGCCTTTGCCCAGGCGTCGAGACCTTCGACGATCGACACGCAGCCAAACAGCTCGCCAATCGCCAGACGAGGCCGATCGCGTTCCAGTCCCACCACCGCGACTTCCGCCCCCTGCATTCGAGCAATCGCCGCACAAAGCAGTCCGATGGGGCCAGGCCCCAGCACGACGACGCGGTCGCCAGGCTTCACGTTTGAGTTTACCGCGACGGCGTTGTAGGCAACGCAGCAGGGTTCGGTGAGTCCGGCTTTCTCGATCGGCAGCGAGTCCGGCAAGTGATGTAAGCAGCGGACCGGCACGCGGACATACTTGGTCATCGCGCCGTTAACGCCGTAGCCAAAGCCCTTTCGCGTGGGATCCAGGTTGTACAACCCTTGCTTCGTGAGCGGGCTGTCCAGATCGATGACCGCCGCCGTCTCGCTGACGCCGCGATCGCCTTCGCGCCAGCCCTTGACGTTCTTTCCCAGCTCGACGACAGCGCCGGCGAACTCGTGTCCTAGCACGACCGGATAATTTACCGGCCAACTGTGCTCGGCCGTCCACTGATGCAGATCGCTACCGCAAACGCCCACCGCGCCGACTTCGAGCAGCACGTCGTCCGGACCAATCTCTGGCCGCTCGATTTCGCGAATCTCGACACTGAACTGCTCGGGCCCGAAATTGACTACACCTGCAGACTTCATGATTTCTTTCCTACCGGGATATCGCCATAGCTATGGACTTTTTCGCAGATCAGCCGCAACGAGGACTCAACATCGCCGCTGGCCGTCTTGAAGGCGTCGGCATCGATCGTCAACGGCGCGCCGAGCACGACGAGTGGCGCGCCATACTCGGGCGTCTGCACCGCCTGCTCCAGGCTCAGGCCGCCGACAGCCTGCACCGGGATGTTGACCGCCTCGACGACTGCCCGCAATTGATCGAGCGGGCTGGGCATTCGCAGGCCCTGGGCTGCAATACCGCGCCGTTCGTCAAAGCCGATGTGGTGAATGACAAAGTCGCAACCGAGATCCTCCAGGAACTTTGCCCCGTCGACCATGCTCTCGCAGACCATGTTGTCGCCCATCACCTGGACACCAAAGTCACGGCCGGCTTTGACCACGCATTTGATCGTTTCTGCATGGGCGCGGGCCATCACCACGACGTGCGTGGCACCTGCTTTGGCCATCATCTCGGCTTCTAGGTACCCGCCATCCATAGTCTTTAGGTCGGCGACAATGGGAGTCTTGGGGAACCGCTCGCGGAGCGCACGGACTCCGTGCATGCCTTCGGCGATGATCAGCGGTGTGCCCGCCTCAAGCCAGTCGACGCCGGCCCGCATGGCCATTTCGGCTGTTTCTAATGCTTCTTCCTTCGTCGTAACATCAAGCGAAATCTGAACGATCGTTTTCATCAAAATATGCTCTAGTGGCGCTATCCTGGACTCGTTTGGAACGTTTGGGCAGGCCGTGGGCCCTGGTAATGAAGCGACCGTGCAGGAGTTCGGGTGGCTATTTGTGTGGTCTTAGCGCCCCGAATGCGGTCTTTATAATGACGTTTCGTGAAAAGATTCACAAGCACCCGACGCCACAGGTGTTCGGGAGCACTGCCGAGAGGTGCCTGAAACGGATCCCATGGCCACGGGTAAGAAACTTCGAGTTGGCGCGGTCAACTACCTGAACACGAAGCCACTTGTATACGACTTCGAACGTCTTGCGCCTCGGGCGAAATTGGTGTTCGACTACCCGAGCCGTCTGGCCGACCATCTGGCGGCTGGAACACTCGACATCGCCCTGATCCCATCGATCGAATTCTTTCAGGATCCTACCTACACGATCGTCTCCGATGCCTGCATCGGCTGCCGGGGACCGGTGCTTTCGGTGAAGCTGTTCAGCCGGGGTCCGATTGAGCACATTCGCACGCTTGCGTTGGATGAGGGCTCTCGCACAAGCGCCGCGCTCACGCGAATCCTGCTTAAAGAGCGGTACGGCCTCGAGCCTCGATTTGAGCGACTGCCCGTCGAGAAAAGCATCTCCGACACTTCGGCCGATGCCGTACTGCTCATTGGCGACCGTGCGATCCATTCGCCGCCGGGACAGTTCGAGGTCGTCTGGGACTTGGGAGATGAATGGTGCCGCTGGGCGGAATTGCCGTTCGTGTTTGCGATGTGGGTCGCCCGCGCCGGTGCGGAACTCGACGGATTGGACACCGCCCTCAGCCAGGCTCGCGATGCTGGGGTCGCTCATCTGGACGAGATCGCCGCGCGCCAAGCGGCTCCACTTGGCCTGACTCGGCCGCAGTGTTTGAGTTACCTGCGCGATAACCTGTATTTTTACTTCGGCCAGCGCGAACATCGCGGACTGGCACTCTATTATCAGAAAGCCGCTGAACTGGGCCTGGCGCCCGCCGGAGTCGACTTTGGATTCAACGATTGCCAAGCTTCTGGATAAAGCCGCGGACGGCGGCCGATTGACGCCGGACGAGGGACTGCGCCTGCTGGAGTGCCACGACCTGGCGGCGCTGGGGCGGGCCGCTGACGCGGTGACGCGCCGCCTGCATCCCGAGTCATACCGGACGTACAACATTGATCGAAACATCAATTACACCAACGTCTGCGCGGCAGTCTGCGATTTCTGCGCGTTCTATCGCAAGCCGAAGCACGAGGAAGGCTACATCCTCGAACGCGACGTGTTACTGCAAAAGATTCAGGAGACCGTCGACCTCGGCGGCGATCAAATTTTGATGCAAGGCGGCTTGCATCCTGACCTGGAACTCGAGTGGTACGAGGATCTGTTGCGCGACATCAAGTCGCATTTTCCACAGGTCAACGTGCATGGCTTCAGCCCGCCGGAGATCCACTTCTTCACGAAGCTCTCAAAACGGCCGCTGCGGGAGGTCCTCGAACGACTCAAAGCGGCCGGACTGGGAAGCATTCCGGGCGGTGGTGCCGAGATTCTCGTCGACCGCGTGCGGAAGGACATTACACGCGGCAAAGTGCTGACCGACGACTGGCTCAACGTTAATCGCGTGTGGCACGAAATGGGCGGCCGCAGCACGGCGACGATGATGTTTGGGCACGTGGAAACGTTGGCCGAACGGGTCGAGCATCTAGAGCGACTCAGGCAGCTGCAGGACGAGACCGGCGGCTTCACCGCCTATATCTGCTGGACCTTCCAGCCGGGGCACAACATGGCCGACGTGGCGCCGGCCGGCTCGTTCGAGTACCTGAAAACCCAGGCCGTGAGCCGACTATATCTCGACAACTTCGCCAACATCCAGTCGAGTTGGGTGACCCAGGGACTGAAAATCGGTCAGATTGCGTTACTCTACGGGGCCAACGACATGGGCAGCCTGATGATCGAGGAGAACGTCGTGGCAGCCGCCGGCACGGTCCATTACCTGACGCTCGAAGAGATGAAGGATGCCATCCGAGAGCTTGGATACACGCCACGACGGCGCAACGTATTCTACGAGCTCATCGATGAAGCCCCACTGGAACCGGCCGTCGCCTAAGGATCCGCGTCGCTGAGCTCGCAATCCTATTAGTGATGAAAGCCCCCGGCTTCGCTTTCCTCCAGACGACTGCCGACCGGATGTTTGGCGAAGAACGCGAGTGCGGCTTTGAAGTCGTCGAGTAAAAGTTGCGCAAGATCGCGACTGACGCCCTGCCGAACGAGCACGCGTTGCACAACCGTATGTTCTTCATCTTGGGGAAGCGAATAGGCCGGGACCTGCCAGCCACGCGTGCGCAGTCGGTCGGCAAAGTCATACAGCGAAAAATTCGTCACCTCCTCGCCGCGCAGCTTCCAGCACGCGCCGGGAATTCCGCCGCGCCCGTCGTACACGATCTCAAACGGCCCCAACTTGCCAATCTCCGCGGCCAGGTAGACCCCCGTATCGGCGCAAGCCTGATGCACTCGCTGGTATCCCTCGCGTCCCAGCCGCAGGAAGTTGTAATACTGACAGACGATCTGGCCTCCGGGCCGTGAGAAATTCAGCGCGAATGTCGGCATGTCGCCCCCCAAGTAGTTCACGCGGAAGATTAGATCTTCCGGCAACTCCTGTCGATCTCGCCAGATCACCCAACCGCATCCCAACGGCGTGAGGCCGAATTTATGTCCCGAGGTATTTATCGACTTCACCCGCGGGAGCCGAAAGTCCCAGAGCACTTCTTTGTGAATGAAGGGGGCGATCATCCCGCCGCTGGCGCCGTCAACATGCACGGGGATGTCCCAGCCGCGTTCCACCTGTAACCGATCCAATGCCGCGCAGATCTCGGATACTGGCTCGTACTGGAGTGTGAAGGTCAGGCCCAGCGTTGGCACGACGCCAATTGTGTTCTCGTCGCACCGTCGTACGACTTCCTCCGGTGTCAGCATCCAGCGGCCGGGACCAAGCGGCACTTCGCGCAATTCGACGTCGAAATAGCGCGCGAACTTATGCCAGCAGACTTGTACAGGGCCACAGACCATGTTCGGTCGATCGGTCGGCCGACCTGCAGCGCGCCCACGCTCGCGCCAGCGCCATTTCATGGCCAGGCCGCCAAGCATCGCCGCCTCGCTGGAACCGGTGGTCGAGCAGCCAATGGTATTCTCCGACACTGGCGAATTCCAGAGTTCCGCGAGCATATGCACGCAACGGCGTTCGAGTTCGGCCGTTTGTGGATACTCATCCTTGTCGACCATGTTCTTGTCCCAGCACTCTCCCAGGAGCTTTTGAGCTTGGGGCTCGCCCCAGGTCTGGCAAAACGTTGCCAGGTTCATTCGCGAATTGCCGTCGAGCATCAGTTCGTCGTGAACGGCCGCGTACACGTGGTCAGGATTGCGTTCGAATTCAGGAAAACGATACCTGGGAGCAGTCTGAGCCAGATCGCCTGCGGCATAAATATCGTCGTCAAGTTTGTCACAAACATGGTCGCGGCTGTGCAATGGCATCGCCAAACTCCTTGGAGATCGAGAAACATTTCGCAACGGGATGCCGCCCTACAGGAAACCAATATCCATGACAGCGCAGAGGCGTCGCGCCAAAATGCCGTTCTGGGTTCTCAAAAGATTAGCCTACGACCTCCGGAGGACGAACGGACGAATCCATCGAAAAAAAGGGCTGGCCCCGCGATCAGCGGAACCAGCCCTTGCATGAGCACATCGACAACTTCGCACGGCAGCCACGTTCAGGTGGCATTTGTAGATGCTAAGCCACTAAGCCCGGCGGAGGCGGCGGCGGCCGACTGCGATCAAGCCGACTGCACCGAGGCCGAGCATGGCGATCGTGCCGGGTTCAGGAATCGTGGCGACGATTTGGCCAACCAGGTTGACTACCGCCATGCCCGGTGGATCGCCGTCCGTGACTTCAAATGCGATGCTGACATTGATCGGAATGGTCAGCGTCCCGCCGACCAGCAGTCCTGTCCCCTCGGTAGGATTAGCAGTCTGTCCGGCGATTTCCTCGTGACCGACCAGGGCGAGCAAGCTGACCTGGTAGTCCAATGCACCTGAGGTGACCGTGAGCGTCAGGGCAGTCAAATCGAAATCATTTCCGGCCAAGGGAGCGGATCCCGATAGGGACACCGCAAAATCCCGTAGTGCCAGACGTCCAGTCGAGGCGTTGCCCAAATAGAGTGCCACATCGGCCGGAGCGGCCGGGCCGGCAACCGGAGGGTCACCACTAATCGGGCCTGGAAGATAGGGTCCGGGTTTCTCAACGGCATCAGCAACGCCACCGGTGAAGGTCAGGAAGCCGCCGCCTGCAGTGGCATCGATCGAGCCCGCGATGACCGCGACATTCGATCCGGGGGACTGTTGTACGATTGGAATAATTCCGAGTGCCGACCCGGTGATCGTAATCGAGCTTTGCGTCTGGTCGATGACGTACGTTGCGGCATGAAGCTGAGATGCGCCAACACACAAGGCCAAGGCGCCCAGAAGCGATCGAAATGCAGTTTTCATTAGACAGGTATCTCCCTTTCCAGCGGATGAAGTTGGCGTGCACGTGATGGCAAGAAATGTTCGATGACTGTGGCCCGCGATTGCGAATCTTCGCTGGAAGCCAACGCGCACGATTTCTCGCCTAGCTGAATCGTCCGAAATCGAGCTGCATCCGCCAGGAAGCTATGATCCAGTCTCGCTGGATTCGTCCGTGGGCAACATATAGCGCCGAAGGGAACGGGCGACCGAAATCGGTTCGCCGTCAGAAAGGTTGCATCGTGCCTAAGCGTTGTGCTCTACGAAAAGAGCGACAGCTCGGCGGCCGCAGCCATTAGCGTTCCCAACCAAGATAGAGTTGCAATTACAAAAGCGGTTCCTCTGCAGGCTTATGATAATCGGCTCAAACCGCACGTCAAGCAAAATAGGAAACTTTCGCCGAAAGATGCAACCATTCATTTTGCAGGATCAACCAGCTCGAGGCCTCTCATCCTGCCAGGCCGCGGTTGGCGGGATAGCGCAAGAAAAAAGCTGGCCTTCCCACAGGATGCGGCAAGGCCAGCTGGATCAGCAACTAACGAAACAAATGGATTCTTAGGCCTTGCGGAAGCGTCGACGTCCGACCGCAACCAGACCAATCACCCCGAGGCCCAGCATCGCGATGCTGCTCGGCTCTGGGACCAGATTGGCAACGAGCTGGCCTTGGAGCGAAACGATCACGTCCGCGAAATTGCCCGGGGTAACTTCGAGCTGTTGCACAATGTCGATTGAAATCGGAATTGTCAGCGTGTCACCCACCAAGCTACCGGTTCCACCGGGGAACGTTGCGCTTTCGCCGTCAAGCGCCAGGTTTCCAACTTCGCCGAGAAGCGCGATGTCATAATCGCCACTACCGAAAATCGATAATGTAAGATCGGCTAGATCAAAGTTCGGAGCGCCCGGATCTGCATTGCCCGTGATCGAGATCAGAAGATCCCGCAGCACGATTGAGCCAAACGAGGGGTCCGCAATGTACAACGCAGCATCACCGGGGGCCGGAGGGCCAACGACCGGGGGATCACCGGGAGTAACAACGCCTGGCGAGAAGGGGCCGGGGTTTTCAATCCCATCAATGGCCGCAGAATTGAAGAGCAGCGTGGCACCCAGGTCGTCCACATCCAGCGTCCCTTGCAACGAAACCACATTGCTGCCAGGAGACTGGGGAATGATCGGAATCGTCTCTTCCAAACCCAGGTCGATCGCTCCAGTAATCGTAATCGAGCTCTGAGATGTGTCGACGACATACACCGCGGCGTTGGCGGTGGTTTGGGCAATGCACGCAAGCGCCAATAGTGTCGCAGCGAGTTTCGCTTGACATTTCATTAGCAAAGTCTCCCGGAAGAAATGAAAATTGGTTAGTCCCGACCGCCACTGGCCTGGATGGCGACACCGTCACGTTGAGTAGGATTATTATCTTTTGCGTTACCGCTTTCAAAGGAAAAAACCCTAGTTCCGTGTCTTTTGCGCATGTGCGCAATGGGAATTTTCGCTGCTTCGAGATGCAAAGCTAAATTGCTGCCGTCCTTCATGAATCTTGGTGTCGCTGGTACCTTGCTGGCGTTCAGCAGGGGATATGGTAGCCTTAAACCGTTGTCAATGAACGCGTTGGATTCGGGATTTGCGTGGTTGGACGAATGCGTGACCTCCTGACCTTTTGGCTCCGCACATGATCCACGTCCGCCACCTCACTAAGCACTACGCTGATCTCAAGCGGGGTAAAATCGTCGCGCTCGGCGGGGTTAGCTTCGACGCCATGCCGGGCCAGGTTTACGGCCTCCTCGGGCCCAACGGCGCCGGGAAAACTACCGTCCTTCGCATCTTAAGCACGATTCTCCGTCCGTCCGGAGGGACGGCCAGCGTCAATGGATACGAGGTGCTCACCCAGGCCTCACACGTCCGCCATCAGATCGGCTTCGTCTCCACCAACACGGCCGTTTACGATCGCATGACCGCGTGGGAAATGGTCGAATACTTTGGCCGGCTATATGGCCTTGAGGGTGATTTCCTCCGCTCCCGGATGGAGGAGATTTTCGACCGTCTGCAGATGAACGAGATTCGCGACATGCTCGGCGCCAAAATGTCGACGGGCATGAAGCAGAAAGTCTCGATCGCGCGCGCCATCGTGCACGATCCGCCAGTACTGATCTTCGATGAAGCCACCAGCGGCCTCGACGTCCTCGTGGCCCGGGCCCTACTCAAGTCCATCGCAGAACTCCGTGACCAGGGCAAATGCGTGATCTTTTCCACGCATATCATGCGGGAAGTCGAAAAGCTGTGCGACCGGATTGCAATCATGCATCGCGGACATATTCTTTCCGAGGGAACACTTGAAGAATTGTGTGAGACCCATAAACAGCCCGACCTGGAAGAGCTTTTCTTTCTCCTGATCCAAGAACATGATCACCGGCATGCGAGCGTGCCGTTCGCCTAGCGGCCTTTCGCAGATTGACCCTCCATGAATTGGCGCAACGTCAAGCTGATCCTGGCTCGCGAAGTTCGCGACCAATTGCGCGATCGGCGCACGCTGTTCATGATTGCCATTCTCCCAATGGTGCTCTATCCGCTTTTGGGCATGAGCTTCTTTCAGGTCACTCAGTTCCTGCGAGAACATCCGGTTCGTATTCTCGTGGTGAACCCACCACCGGCGGGCGAACTGCCTCCGCTCATTGACGGCGATCGGTTCTCGGGGACATTATTCTCGCCCGGCGACGATCGATCGGCCGACCTGCTGCAGGTCACGCCCCAGACGGCCCCTCAAGACGCGTCACGAGGGGCAGACGCCTGGGCTCGGCAACAGATGCTGGAAGGCGGTTACGACGTAGTCGTGAGCTTTCCTGCGGAGTTTGCACTACGCGTTAAGGCGGCAATTGAGCCCCTTCGGCAAGTTTCCGGACGGCCCGCGCCAGAGTTGGATGTTTCCGTTTATCCAAACTTGGCCCGAGATTCGTCGCGGACGGCCTATCGCCGCGTGAATGACGTCCTGCTTAAGTGGCGTGATGAGCTCGGTCGGCAGAACCTGGAATCGCGCGGTCTACCGATTACCGCGGCGAAACCTTTTAAGATCGCGACCCACGATGTGGCCGAAAAGTCTCAACATCGAGCCGCCGCGTGGTCCAAGATCCTGCCGCTGGTGCTGCTCCTCTGGGCACTGACGGGTGCCTTTTATCCCGCGATCGATCTGTGTGCCGGCGAGAAAGAGCGAGGTACGCTGGAAACCTTGCTGAGCAGTCCGGCCGAACGTCTGGAAATCGTGTGGGGGAAATTGCTCACGGTCATGCTTTTCAGCATCGCCACAGCCGTGCTGAACCTAAGCAGTCTGGCGATTACTGGCACGCTAGTGCTGAGTCAGCTGCCGAATCTTGGTCCGCCGCCGACGCTCGCGTTCTTGTGGCTTTTTGTGGCCCTGGTGCCGATGTCGGCGTTGTTCTCCGCACTTTGTCTTGCGCTGGCCGTGTTGGCCAAGAGCACCAAGGAAGGGCAGTACTACCTGATGCCGCTGGTGCTGGTCACGATGCCGCTGGTGGTACTGCCGATGTCGCCCGGCGTGGAGCTGAACTTTGGCAATAGCCTGATTCCGGTCACAGGCGTCGTGCTGCTACTGCGTTCGCTGCTGGAAGGCGAGTACCTGGCTGTGTTGCCGTACGTACCGCTGGTGATCGCAGTGACCATCGCTTGCGCGCTCCTGGCAATCCGCTGGGCCACGAATCAGTTCAACTCCGAGAGCGTGCTGTTCCGGGAAAGCGAACGGCTGGACGTCAGTCTATGGTTGCGGCACCTGGTGCGCGACCGCGGACCAACTCCCAGCTTTGCCGAGGCAATGTTTTGTGGTTTTCTGATCCTGCTGGTGAAGTTTTTCATGAGCTTCGCGATGCGAGCGCCGCAATCATTTGCCGACTTTGTAAGTCTGGTGGCCATTACCCAGCTGATTGTGATCGCCTTGCCCGCCTTGATGATGGCAGTCTTTTTCACGAGCCGACCGGCCGAGACACTTCTCATCAAGCGACCTCCGTTCGGCACGCCGATGGCCGCGGCACTGCTTGCGTTTGCTTTTCATCCCACAGCCAACATGCTGCAGGCAGTCGTGCAATGGGTTTACCCGCTGGACGATCAGGTTGCCAAGACAATCAGCCAGTTGGTCTTCGAACCGGACAGTATTTGGGTCTTATTACTCGTGATTGCTGTTCTGCCGGCCATTTGCGAAGAGCTGGCTTTCCGCGGTTTTGTGCTGTCCGGTTTGCGGCACATGGGGCATAAATGGACCGCTATACTAGTCAGCAGTCTGTTCTTCGGGGCGACTCACGCCTTGATTCAACAGTCGATCGTCGCGTCGCTGGTGGGGGCGCTCCTGGGCTACGTGGCCGTGCAATCCGGCAGCATCTGGCCGTGCATTCTGTTTCACGCGATCCACAACTCGCTGGCAGTCCTCGTGCAGCGCGTTATCGGCGAAGCGAGCCAGCGGCCTGAGTGGCTTCAATGGATATTTCGTGACACGCCGGCCGATGGCATGCTCTATCACTGGCCGGTCGTCCTTGCCAGTTTGTGCGTATCGGCCGGGATCCTGTACTGGTTCCACCGTCAGCCCTATGCTCGTACGCCTGAAGAATCGCTTCAGGAGGCGATCGATCATCAGTCGGCGCACTGGATACCGGGCTGATACACTCTGGACGTGAGGAAGGATCTCATGCCACGCCGCAGAGCCGACAGCCATGCCCCCACGAATCTTCGCACTCAAGGCCCGCTGGGTTGTACCAGTCTATAGGCCGCCAATCGACTCGGGGATTGTCGTCGTTCGTGACGGCGTCATTCTCCACGTCGGGACGGATTCGCAAGGTGCACCTGTCGAAGACCTGGGGGACATCGCACTGCTGCCAGGGTTAGTAAACGCGCACACCCACCTCGAGTTCAGCGATCTCGAGAGACCGCTCGGCGCTCCGGGAATGCCGCTGCCCGATTGGATCCGTGAAGTGCTGGCCTACCGAAGAGCAGGAGATGGCGGCTCCGCCGCGGTCGCTAAGGGGCTTCGCGAGTGCGCTAGCAGCGGAACGACCATGGTGGGTGAGATCGCAACCAGCGATTGGCGCACTTGCGAGATTACGTCTTCTCGACCTGGCGTCGTGATGTTTTACGAGGCCATCGGCCCTACGCTTGCCCGAGCCCATTTGGCCGCCGAAGCCGCCGAGGCATTCTTACAAGCGGCCCCGCAAAATGGAATTCAAGCGGCCTTGAGCCCGCATGCTCCATATACAGTGCACACGCGGTTGCTTGAATCGCTCGTGGCTTTGAGCCAGAAGTACCGGGTGCCATTGGCAATGCACCTGGCCGAAACACGCGAAGAACTCGAGTTGTTGAATTTGGGGGCGGGAGCGTTTCGCGAGATGCTGGAATTGGTTGGCGCCTGGGACCCGGCGGAAGATGCCCGACTGAGCTGCATACTTGACTATCTGACCGCACTCTCGCGCGCCGAACGAGCCCTCGTCATTCACGGAAATTATCTCGACGACGACGAGGTGGCGTTTCTGGCCGACCACAATGACAGGATGGCGGTCGTTTACTGTCCGCGAACACACGCCTACTTTGATCACGAGCCATACCCCCTTAGCAAAATGCTCGCGGAAGGGGTGACGCTGGCCATCGGAACGGATAGCCGGTCTTCGAATCCCGATTTGTCGATGTTGGCGGAAATTCGGTTCGTTCGCGAAAAACATCCTGATGTTTCGCCGGCGAAAATCCTGGAGCTGGCAACGCACGGAGGGGCAAAGGCCCTCGGCGCGGCTGATTGGACGGGCACGCTCAAGGCCGGAAAGCGAGCGGATTTCACGGCGGTGCGAATCGGCGGTGGGCCCGGAGATCCGCTCGAAAGCGTGTTTGGGGAATGTTCGGCGGTTGGCACTTGGGTGGCGGGGGACCGCTGCCAAGGGTAAGCGGAAGCTTGCTGATCTCGTGAACGTTGCGCGGCGTTCCGCATTCTGCGCATAAAAAAAGCTCGCCACGGGTTTGGCTATTCCCGTGGCGAGCTATCAAATTCAATTCGGTAGACTGCTCCTCACTCGAGCGAACTCGAATGTGAGCTGACCTCTGGCAAACACAAGATCTGTCTCCACAATTCTGACTGTTGGATATCACTATCCGAACAGTTGGAATCCTTTAGAAAGGAGGTGATCCAGCCGCAGGTTCCCCTACGGCTACCTTGTTACGACTTAGTCCCAATCGCGGAGTTTATCTTCGGCACTTGGCTCCTTGCGGTTACCTCAGTGACTTCGGATACCCCCCACTTTC
>JBGSKX010000005.1:0-8508 GCA_041741015.1 Pirellulales bacterium | reverse complement strand
GGCGCTGCTGGCGCGCGGCGAGCGTCGAGACGCCATCCAGCACGCGGCCCTCACCGTGGGGGCGATCGGCGCGGTGTTCTTCGGTTGGGCGTGGCTCGTGCCCGGCGCAACGTTCACTCTGCTGCACGCCTTGATCGTGCTAGCCGCGGCCACAGTCATTGTCGGTGCGTTCTATGGACTGGGTCTGGTAAAGCTGCTCGGCGAGGAAAGCCCCTGGCTCAGCGCTGCGCGCCGTCTGCTGCCGCTGTTGGTGGCGGCCTGCATCGGGGCGATCCTCGCCTCGCTTGGCATCGAACTCTTTCAGTTCATCGTCGAAGGCGAAGTTCGCATCGCGATGTTCGCCACGGTCCTGCTCGGGGCCACGATGGTCGCGATTACCGTGGCCGCGCTGGCCGCGGCGATCCTCCCCGGGCGCGATCCGCTGGCCCTCAGTGAGCGTGGCCGCGCGGTGTACGTCTATGCCGCCGAGATCCTGCTGGCGCTGTTGTTTGTTCATATTCGCGTCACGTTCCCCTGGCTGTTTCGTGGGTTCTTCCAGCAGTACTGGCCGCTGATCGTGATGGCCATCGCTTTCCTCGGCGTCGGGGCGGGCGAACTCTTCCGCCGCCGCCAGGTGCATGTGCTCTCGCGGCCGCTGGAAAACACCGGCGTGATGCTCCCCGTGCTGCCGGTGCTGGGCTTCTGGTTCGTCGAGTCGCAGGTTGACTACTCGTTGCTGCTGGTGGGCGTGGGGCTCTTGTATGCAACGCTCTCGATCGCGCGGCGCTCGTTCGGTTTCGGCGTGCTGGCGGCGCTGGCGGCCAACGGCGGGCTGTGGTACTTCCTTGGCCATCAAGAGGGCTGGGGCTTCCTGCGTCATCCGCAGGTCTGGATGATCCCGCCCGCCGTGTGCGTGCTGGCGGCAGCCTATCTCAACCGCCGACAACTCAGTGACGCCCAGATGACCACGATCCGCTACGCAAGCTCGATGGCGATCTACCTTTCTTCGACCGCCGACATCTTCGTCAACGGCGTGGCCAATGCTCCCTGGCTGCCGGGCGTTCTCGCGGGCCTCTCGGTGCTGGGCATTTTCGCCGGCATCATCCTGCGGGTGCGAGCGTTCCTGCTGCTGGGCACTGGCTTCCTCGCGCTCGCCATGTTCACGGTCATCTGGTACGCGGCCGTCGATCTGGAGCAGACCTGGATCTGGTGGGCCTGCGGCATCCTGCTGGGCCTCGCGATACTGCTGCTGCTCGCCTTCTTCGAAAAACGCCGCCAGGACATTCACGAGATGCTCGATCGATTGAAGCAGTGGGAAGGGTGAGCGGGGAAAGCTTTCAGTAATCCGCATTCATCCCGTTCCCGCGTGCCATCACTGCTGCAAACGCCTCGAGCTTACTCGCCGCCGCCCAAGAGCGAACAGGCTGGCGATCGCAATCGCTGCTGGCGCGAATGCCGACGGCTCGGGCAATATCAGGACAGACGCGCCAACAAACTCGATGCGTTCCAACGGCAAGGGGATGTCATCGGTGTAAATGCCGTTTGGCGTGTCTGGCCAAGACAGTAGTGTCGGCGTGAAAGCTTGCAGTCCAGGCCTCTCAGCCGTTAGCACAACGCTAAACAAGAATTGCGGATCGTTACCTGGACCACGGAATTCTGCCGATGCAGCGAAAGCCTGAATACGGCCCGGCTCAAGCTGCGCTACCTGAAATAGATTGAAGAACGCGCCATACTCGATTGACTGAGTCGTATCAAGGGACGATAAAAATGAATCATAACTGATGTCAACGCCCGCGCTGTTAACACCCCTGTGGAAGGGATTGGTCCGTGGCGGGTTGCGAATATCTGTGGCAATGGTTTGCAGCTTGAACTGCTGGCCCATGGCGATCGAAGAGATCTCAGTGCCTCCCAGATCGGTAACCTGAGTACGTAGTTGCAAACTAAATTCAGCGCATGCCGTGTTCGACAATGCCGCTATCAGGCAGGTGGCAATCCAGAATTTCATCGAGAGTTCTCTCTTTAAGACGATCTTAGATTGACGATAGGTGGCTGACGCGATGCAGCGTCGGGTCAGAGTCGGTCGCGACAGAATGGCTCACAGCATTGCGACAGGAGGTCGCATGGCAAGCCAATTTTAAGGCGGTCGTTAACCGCCTCAGCCAACCGAATTGTTAGAAGTGCGCAGTAGCAATAACCGGTGCGGCGCCCCTTAAGCGTAAATGCATCGCAGAATCATAGTCGCTCGTCGCGCGCCATTCAAGAATCCCGAGTTTGTGCCACTCAGGAGTATTCGCCGTCGTTCTCACCTGCGAAATCCGCGGATCGCTTGCCCTCTCTCCTTCTCTGTTTTAGCCTCCTCCTTCTTCCGGATATCCTTCCAGCATCACGCTCAGCATCCGCCTGGCCGCCGGTGGATCGCTCACCACGGCGAGCATCATTTTCTCCAGCGGTAGCGGATCGAGCCGCGCCAAGTGCATCAGCACGTGTGCGATCCGCTGCCCCGGCGAGATCACGGCCAGGAGCCGCCGCCACATCTCGGGTCCCGCCTGCAAGAGCCAGACTTCATATTCGAGCTGATCGGCCTCGTCTGTCACCTGCTCATACATTTCGTCGCTCAGGCGGTTCAGGCCGTGAATGCAGACGAGTTCCGCTGTCCCCTTCGTCAGTTCGTGCACGAGCAGCGGCAGGCAGATGGATTTGCCGATGACTTTGAACCTCTGGCCATCGTGCTCAACGCCGCCGTAGCCGCCGGCGATCTTTCGTGTCCAGCGGCCGACTCGGGTGCGCGGCTCGCGCAGATGGCCGAAGGCCACGTCCCAGGTGATCGCCGCATCGAAACGACTTTCGTCGATCCCCCAGATTTCGGCCGTGATGCGTTTGGCGGTTGCCTCCAGTTCTCGCTCGTGTCCCTGTTCGGCCTGGAGCACCTGCAAATGCATGTGGATGGTTTGCGCGTAGCGAGTAATTGGAAACGACCTCACGCCCTTGCGCCGCGCGCGGTCCCTTAGTTCGCGGTTCCCTGCCCGGGCCAGTTCGCCGCCATAGCGTGCAAGCAGCGGGTGCCGCTGAAACGGGTGCGAGCGAAGACCGGTGCGCCACCAGAACCAGCGCCACCAGCCGTAGAGTACCGTCAGGTCGCCGGCCCAATAGTTGAGGTGAAAGCCGACGACCGCCTTGTCATAGAGCTCGACAAGCCCAGGCTGGATCTGTTCCAGTTCCTCGGCCGCGAGGTGATGGGCGGTGATGTAAGTGTGGGCAGCCGCGCCTTGAATGAGCAGGTTGAGCGTGAGCCGTTTGTTGATCTGCAGCAGCAGTTCATCGTCGTGACGGTCTGCGTCGTGCTTGGCGCGCGATCGAAAATTTAGGAACAAGGGCTCTACTCACTGGCCTTGGGTTGTGGCTCGGTCCGGCCGGGCGGCCAACTTGGCTCGAACGGATCGAGGCCGGGCTTCTCTTTCGGTGGCGCTTCAGGCGTCTCCGGTTTCACTTCGGGTTCCGCCGGCGGGGCTTCAGGCGTGGCGGGCATGGAAAGTGGCATCCGGTCCCGTGACTGGGACTTGTCAAACGGTCGTGCGGGTTTTGTCAGGACGATGGGCATTGAGTCAATTCTACTGCATGGGACAAATTGTTGGCAGCGCGAAGAAGAGAGCCACAGATGAGCAAAGATAAACACAGACGCAAGCAGGCCAGTGGAGGAAATGATTCACCGCAGAGGGCGCGGAGGTTCGCAGAGGGAGGACAGAGTATCCACACACTGAGGAAGCGAATCGGATAAATACTTCGAGGAAGAGCAGGATTCCGGGTGGCAGAAGTGTGAATCGGGTGTGCGCGCGGATCGTGCGCGGGAATTTTCCCAAAAGTTTGGGGGGGGCGATTCGATGATTTCGCGTAGCATGAATATTCGTTATGGACGAACCTTAGCGGGCTCTGACTTGTCATGGGCACGGCGTCGACTCTTCTATGACCTTTGACCCCAGATTGTGAATCGCCATGAACGCTCTTCTCGACCAATACGCCGTCGGCGGCCGGAAGCTTCGCCAGTCCATTGCCGGTCTTTCGCCCGAGCAGCTCAAGGCCTTTCCCGTGCCGGGCACCTGGAGCATTCACCAGATCGTGATCCATATGATGGACAGCGACCTGATCGGCGCGGACCGCATGAAACGGGTCGCCGCCGAAGACCGCGAGCCGACGCTCATCGGCTACGACGAAACGGCGTTCGTTCGGGAGCTGTCGTATCACGAGCTTGATCCGCAGAAGGCGATCGACGTGTTCGATCTGAACCGGCAGCTCACGGCCGAGGCCTTGCGCCGAGTGCCGGCGGATCGCTGGAGTCGCGTCGGCCATCACAACGAACATCCACATCCGATGTCGCTCACCGATCTCGTGACAAACTACATCGAGCACCTCGAGCATCACCTGAAGTTCATCGCCCAGAAGCGGGCGATGCTCGAGGGGAAGGGATAGATGCAGTCAGAATTCTAGCCCAACGCGCAAGCGAGGGTATCCGCCGAGTGACCATGCTCTGGTGTTCGATAGCGACCATTGAAGGTGTGGGCGAGCGACTCGCGGGGCACCCTCGAAGCGCGCTTCAGGCTAATACTGCTACTTCTTAGCGATGTGCTGCACCATCTCGCGGCAAGCTTTTTCGCACTTGCGGCATTCCGCGGCGCACTTCTTCATGTGCTCGTCGTCCGGAAACTTCTCACAGGCTTTGGCGCACATGGCGCAGGCGTCAGCGCAGGGTTTGCAGATCGTTTCGGCAAACGGTCCGCGGCGGGCCACGATCTGGGCCGCAGCTACGCAAACGTCGGCACAGTCCTGGCAGGTGGCCAGCGTTTTCAAGTGCTCCTTCTTGCCGTCGGCGACCAGCGAAGCGCAGTGTGTGGCGCAGGAGTCGCACTCCCGCTGGCAATCGCTGCAGGCCTTGGCGCAAGCGTCAAAGTGTTCGCTGTGCGCGTCGTGTCCCTCGTGGTGGTCGGCCCGGGTGGTGCCCTGGAGACCAGCCAGCGCGACCGCAGACAAACCAGTGATGGCGAAATCTCGGCGGCTGAACATGTTATATCCCCCTTTGCAAGGTTTGATGCGAAGCGAATGCCACCCCACCGGTGATTGCAAACGGAGTGCCGTCCGGGCCAGGAACGGCGCTTAGATTCTCGCCAAAACTAGCGCGAGGCGGGGCGGGCTAAGTCAGAACTTCGTCCGGCATTCGCCCGCCGGATCGATCTGGATCGTGACGTGCTCAATGCTGAAGCGGTCGTGCAACACGCGCTGCAGGGCGTCGAGCGCCACGCGTGGATCGTGCTCGGCTTCCAGCACGGCGTGGGCCGAGAGCGAATCGAGCCCGCTGGTGATGGTCCAGACGTGAAGGTCGTGCACCTCAGAGACGCCCGCAACTTCGCGCATCGCGGATTCGATCGTGGCGAGATCCAGATGCGACGGTGTGCCTTCCATCAGGATGGCGATCGCCTGTTTGACCAGATCCCAGGAGGAATAGATTACGAGAATGCCAATCGCGATCGATGCGGCCGGATCGACCCAGTACCAGCCAAACAGTGCGATGAGCGCGCCGGCCACGATGGCGGCCACGCTGCCCAGGGCGTCGGTCAGCAGATGCAGCCAGGCGCCGCGAATGTTCAGGCTCGCGTCCTTTCCGCCGTGCAGGATCAGCATCCCGGCGATGTTCACCAGCAAACCGCCGGCCGCAATCGAGAGCATCAGGCCGCCGGCGACCGGCTCGGGCTCTTGAAATCGGCGGAATGCTTCGATGAAGATCACGATCGAAATGGCGATCAGTGTGGCGCCGTTGGCGAGCGCTGCCAGAATCTCGGCCCGATAGTATCCGTAGGTGAGCTTCTGCGTGGGCGGGCGCTGACTGATCCACGAAGCGAACAAGCTCAGCGCGAGCGCAGCGGCGTCGGAGAACATGTGTCCCGCGTCGGCCAGCAGCGCGAGCGAATCGGACAGGTATCCGCCGACGATCTCGGCGACCATGTAGAGCAGGGTGAGCGCGAGGGCCCAGGCCAGCCGCTTGCGTCCGCCCGCGCGACCGTCCTTGACGGCGCTACGGCCGCCATGGTTGTGAGCGTCGCCATGGTCGTGATGATGGTGGTGATGACCCATGTGCAAAGTGTACGCCCCGCCTTCGCGGTCGGCAGCCGATTTTGCACCGGGAAATTACCGGAGGAACTTCGTGGTATAGGCCCCGCGGACATCGGCCTTCTCGGCCTTCATCTGCTTCGAGGCGATGAGCTGGTCGGCCAGCTTCTGCCAGCGAGCGCGGGACATGGTGCCCAGGCCTTCGGCTTCGGCCGCCTGGTCGTAGACCAGCGGTTCGAGGGTCCGGGCGCCATAGGCCAGGATGTCGAGGTCCATCTGCGGATTGGCCGCGTGGATGGCTTCGTTGGCCTTCTCAGGCGAGTTCACGTACTTCTCCCAGCCCCGGATCGAAGCCTTCACCATCTTCTCGACAATCTCAGGCTTATCGCGAATCTTCTCGTCATTGGTGAACAGCGTGCTGGTGTAGGGATTGAAGCCGATCTCTGAAAGCATCAGCACGCGCGGATCGCCGCCGGCCTTGCGGGCGACGAATGGCTCGCTGAACACGTAGGCCTGCTGGGCATAGTTCTTGTTCAAGAGGAAGTGGGTGACGTTGCCCGAGTAGGGCACGATCTTCACGTTGTCGAGTTTCAGTTCGTGCCGCAGGTACTGCGTGAAGGCATTCGAGCTGGAAACGGCCAGCGTCACGTTCTTCAGGTCGCGCAGACCCTGGATGCCCGTGCTTTCGTGCACGAGGATGCAGCGGGGGCTGATTTGCAGCGGCGCCATCACGGCGACGATCGGCGCTTGCTGGGCGCGACCGAACAGAATGTTGTCGGCGTTCACGACGCCAAAGTCGACCATCCCGCGCGCAACCTGCTGCACGACGGGCGAATCGGGTCCGCCGGGCAGAATTTTTACGTCGAGCCCGGCCTCTTTGTAGTAGCCATGCGCGAGCGCGGCGTAGTAGCCGCCGTGCTCGGCCTCGGGAAACCAGTTGAGCTGGAGCGTGACCGGAATCAGATCTTCGTCGGCCGTCGTGTTTGTCGGGGCAGGGGACTGCTGCGGCTCGCGTGCCGGCTGGGCAGTGGCCACGGGACGGGCACTCGAGTTGTTGCCGCAGCCATGCAGCAAGAGGGTGAGCGCAAGGAGTAGCAACCCTGGCAGAAATCCGGCAAATGCGGTCCTTCGATTCATGGCAAAACTCCTTTTACCTTCTAACGAGTAGTCGAGTCGCGCCCGGCGGCGACGTGCCAGCGTGCCAATATGGTGGAGCCCAGCACGCTGACAGTAGCAAATATCGCAATCGAAAGCAGCGTCGATCCGAGGACGCCCGCAAAGACATACGAAGTGTCCAGGGCCGCATTGGCCCGGGTGATCAGCGTTCCCAGGCCGATATGTTCTCCCTGAAAGCCGGCGTAGATCTCGCCCACGATGGCCCCGATCACCGCCAGACCGCAGGAGATCTTGGCCCCCGTCACGATGTAGGGGACTGCGTTGGGCAGCCGCAGCTTGAGCAGCTCCTGCAGCCGGGTGGCGTTATGCACCGCGAACAGTTCGACCAGGTTCGGGTCGATCTGAGTCAGCCCGCTCGTGGCGGCCGTGATGATCGGAAACAGGCTCAAAATGAAGGATACCGCCACCACGCCTTGAAATCCGTAGCCGAACCACAGGATCAGCAGCGGAGCAACCGCCACGATTGGCACGGTTTGGAGGAAGATGGCATAGGGGTAAATGCTGCGCTGAACCCATTTGAACTGCGAAAATACGAGGCCCAGCAGCGTGCCGCAGACAAGGCTCAGGCCGAAGCCGGTGAGGGCCGCGGCGCCGGTCAGCGGGATCGCCCAGCCGAGATCCGCAGCGTGCTCCTGGGATGCGGCCCACACGTCCCGCGGGCTGGGTACCAGATAAGGCGGAAGCTGCCAGACGACGATTGCTAGCTGCCAGCCCAGGACAATCAAAATCAGGAACACCGCCGGTGGTAGCACCGCGCGGGCAGCCGCACGCAAAGCTTCGTTCATCGACTCCCCCGCTCGAGCAAGGACATGACTTCTCCGCACAGCCTGGCGAACTCCGGCCGCGACCGCAGTTCCATCGTGCGAGGAAACTCGAAGGGGACCTGAACGTCGGCAATGATCCGACCCGGCCGCGCGCTCATCACGATGACTCGCTGGCTGAGGAACACGGCCTCGGCAATATTGTGGGTCACGAAGACTCCGGTCCAGCGCCGCTGCACCCAGAGCCGGCTCAGTTCAGTATTCAGCTTCTGGCGCGTGATGTCATCGAGCGCGGCAAAGGGTTCGTCGAGCAGCAGCAGTTCCGGCTGCACGACCAGCGCGCGGGCCAGCGAAGCCCGCATCCGCATGCCGCCGGAAAGCTGGCTGGGAAAACGGCGGGCGAAGTCGGAGAGGCCGACGAGTTCCAGGGCGCTGCGGGCGGCTTCGATCCGCGCGGAGCGCGAGCCGCCGGCGAGTTCGAGCGGCAGCGCGACGT
>JBGSKX010000004.1:0-25659 GCA_041741015.1 Pirellulales bacterium | reverse complement strand
GCTACTTCGCTCAGTTGGTCGAGGTGGAACACGCGCACGCCTTCGATCGTGGCCCCGACCCGCTGGGGGTCGACGTCGAACGCCGCGGCGATGCGAAAACCCTGGTGGCTGAAACCCTTGTAACCTAAGAGGGCTCGGCCCAGGTTGCCGGTGCCGATCATGGCCACCGGCCAATCGCGGTCGGTCCCCAGGATCTTGCGGATGGCCTTGATCAGGTCGTCGCAGCGATAGCCGATGCCCGGGTGGCCGAAGTGCCCGAAATAGGCCAAGTCTTTGCGAACCTGGGCATCGCTAAAGCCAAGCAGTCGGCCAAGTTGGCTGCTGCTGGTTCGCTGGTGCCCGTCGCGCACCAGGTGCTGCAGCTCGCGCAAATACAGGCTCAATCGGCTGACGACGGCCTTCGGCACGGCAGCGTCGGCGGCCGGGGCAGCCGGCGGTCTGGATTTGCGGTCGCTCATGCTAGACGGGGGCCAAGGGACGATCGGTGCGCCGCCGAGGGGGGATTGTACTTATAGGTCATGACGGCACCTCCGGCAAGCGGTCGGCAAACGTCCGCAATGGTCGTCTTCGGCATTTGCTGTCATAGCCGCTAGCACCCACGTTAAAGGCACAACCCGACGAGTCTTACCCAACTACCGGCAGTGCAAACCTTATTCAGCATATCTATTTCAAGCTGTCTTCCCAGATTGTCGATTCAAAAGATCGTTCGGGGAAGGTGGGTAAACAAATGCGCCGACTCTACGCATCCCGTGGATTGCGGTAGTTGGTGAAGTTTGGGTTACCCAGCTAACGCACATGGAGTGCGCTGGCCGAATAGAGCTAATAGCGGGAAAACCTCGCCTGACCAGACCCATCCTGAGTCGTCCCACGTTAGGAGGCACCAAAGCCATGAGAGCATTGTTGGGTGTGCCGATTGTTGCGGTCATCCTGCTTGCCGCGTTTGCTGACGCGGCACAAGCGGGATACTGCGGCGCGGCCCGGTATCGATGCTGTGCGTCCTGTTGCGAGCCATCATGCTACACCGCATGTAAGCAGCAGTGCCACACAGTCATGCGAACCTGCAAGGAGGTCGTCTATGAAAAGCAGAATTACACCTGCTACAAGACGGTCTACGAACCGGTTTGCGAACAGAAAACGATCAATTGCGTCAAGTACGTGAACGAGACCGCCTACCGCAACTGCGAGTACACGGTCTGCAAGCCGGTCTGGGAAACCAAGACCCGGGAAATCTGCTACACGGTGTGCAAGCCGGTCTACGAGACGAAGACTCGTGAGATCTGCTACACGGTGTGCAAACCGGTCTGGGAAACCAAGACCCGCGAGATCTGCTACACGGTGTGCAAGCCGGTTTGGGAAACCAAGACCCGGGAAATTTGCTACACGGTGTGCAAGCCGGTCTACGAGACCAAGACCCGTGAGATTTGCTACACGGTGTGCAAGCCGGTCTACGAGACCAAGACCCGCGAGATCTGCTACACGGTCTGCAAGCCGGTCTGGGAAACCAAGACCAAGCAAACCTGCTACACGGTCTGCAAGCCGGTCTACGAGACGAAGACCCGTGAGATCTGCTACACGGTGTGCAAGCCGGTCTACGAGACCAAGACCCGTGAGATTTGCTACACGGTGTGCAAGCCGGTCTACGAAACGAAGACCCGTGAGATCTGCTACACGGTGTGCAAGCCGGTTTGGGAAACCAAGACCCGGGAGATCTGCTACACGGTGTGCAAGCCGGTCTACGAAACGAAGACCCGTGAGATCTGCTACACGGTCTGCAAGCCGGTCTACGAAACGAAGACCCGCGAGATCTGCTACACCGTCTGCAAGCCGGTGCAGGAGACGAAGACCCGTGAGATCTGCTACACGGTCTGCAAGCCGGTTCACTATACGAAGGAAGTGTCCGAGTGCTGTGGCCGTTGGGAAACGCAAGTCACCGAGTGCCCTGGCCCGGTGGTGAAGCGGACTGTCCAAGGCTGCGGTTCGTGGGTATGGGATCCTTGCTGCTGCCGCTGTGTCTACAAGCCGGGCTGCTGCAAGACCGAATGCGTCCAGTGCCCGCCGGTCAAGGTTTGCAAGAAGGTTTGGGTTCCCGAGACTCGTACCCGCACGATCAACTGCGTGCGTTACGAGCGTGAGAACCGCGTGAAGACGGTGAACTACACCGTGTGCCGGATGGTGGCCGAGAAGCGCGTCAAGACCTGCAATTACACGGTGTGCCACATGGTGCCCGAGAAGCGCGTCAAGACCTGCAACTACACGGTCTGCCACATGGTGCCCGAGAAGCGCGTGAAGACCTGCACGTACAAGGTCTGCCACATGGTTGCCGAGAAGCGTGTGAAGACCTGCAACTACACGGTCTGCCACATGGTACCCGAGAAGCGGGTGAAGACTTGCAGCTATACGGTGTGCCACATGGTGCCCGAGAAGCGCGTCAAGACCTGCAACTACACGGTTTGCCGCATGGTTCCGGAACAGCGTGTGAAGACCTGCACGTATAAGGTCTGCCACATGGTGCCCGAGAAGCGTGTGAAGACCTGCAGCTACACGGTGTGCCACATGGTGCCCGAGAAGCGGGTCAAGACCTGCAGCTACACGGTGTGCCACATGGTGCCCGAAAAGCGGGTCAAGACCTGCCAGTACAAGGTCTGCCACATGGTAGCCGAGAAGCGGGTCAAGACCTGCAACTACACGGTCTGCCACATGGTGCCCGAGAAGCGGGTGAAGACCTGCCAGTACACGGTCTGCAAGATGGTTCCCGAGCAGCGCGTGAAGACCTGCCAGTACAAGGTCTGCCACATGGTGCCCGAGAAGCGCGTCAAGACCTGTGAGTACAAGGTCTGCCACATGGTGCCCGAAAAGCGGGTCAAGACTTGCCAGTACACGGTGTGCCGCATGGTGCCCGAACAGCGGGTCAAGACTTGCCAGTACAAGGTCTGCCACATGGTTGCCGAGAAGTGCGTGAAGCAGGTTCCGTACACGGTCTGCAAGCCGGTTCACTACACGAAGACGATCAACGTCACTCGTTGTGTGCCGAAGCAGGTCGCTTACACGGTGACCCGCTGCGTGCCGAAGGTGGTCTGCAAGCAGGTTCCGGTGAAGGTTTGCTGCCCGGTCGCTTGCGAACCGAGCTGTGCGGCTGAACCCGGTTGTGCGGCTGAACCCGGCTGCGGCTGTGGTGGCTAAGCGGAAGTAAGGTTAGTGGTCTTCTTCTGAGCCGTCCTCAGATGAAGGTCTGGTCAACATCGGCGGCCCGGTCCCAGCGAGGACCGGGCCGCTGTTTTTGTTGGCGCCCGTAGAAACGTGCTTGTCCAGCGCCACGGTCGCATTCCCCCGCTGAGGCGGTATAATGTGGTGGCGTTCAGGACGCCACCGTTTCATCTCCTAATCCTCGATGCCAAGATCGGTCGATTCGCGCGATCCGCACCTTGCTGCATTCAGCGAGGCCGTTGACGATTGCCTCGAGCTCTACCGGTCGAGCGCGGATGCCTGGAATCACAGCGTTGCCGCCAAGGGACTCCGGCGCGACGAAGCAGCCACGCGCAGTCTGATGGAAGACCTGGCCCGCGGGCTGCTGGTCAAGATCTTTCTGACCATCATGCAGGCCGATCGGAAATTCTGCGCGGCCGAGCGGCGGCTGGCCCAATTGCTGATCGAAAAGCTGTGGGGGCGACACTTCGCCGACGACGAAATTGGCACCGTGATGCGCGAACTGGTGCCGATGGCGGACAAATTCGATTGGTATCGTCTGCTGCGGCCGTTCGAAGAAGTTCTGGCGCTTCACGATCGCGTGAGCGAAGTCGAAACGGTGGTGATGCGGGTTGCCAACCTGGTGGCCAAGGCCGACGGCGTGCTGGCGACGGAAGAAGCCGTGCAGCTCAAAGGCCTGCTGGCCGAGGTCCATCGTCACTTGCTGCCCGTTCCGATTGAGCACATGGAAGTCCCGGCTGGCGTACCGATGGGAGTGCCCGTCGAGCAGGGCCGGCTCGACGAGCTTGTGGCCGTGAAGAGCGTCCTGCCAGCCGATGAGAAAGTTCCTGCCAAGCAGGCGGCGCCGACGACGAAAGAAGAGCGACTGCAGGCTGCCCTCAAGGCGCTCGACGAGCTGATCGGGCTGGCGAGCATCAAAGCCGAGGTGCGCGAGCTGACCCGATTTCTGCAGGTGCAACAGCATCGCGAAGAGGCGGGACTGCCGCGCACGCAGGTCAGCCTGCACACGGTGTTCACCGGCAACCCCGGCACGGGCAAGACGTCGGTGGCACGCATCCTGGGCGAAGTGTTCGGGGCGCTGGGGGTCGTGAAGCGCGGGCACCTGGTCGAGGCCGACCGATCCGCGCTGGTGGCCGGGTATGTTGGGCAGACGGCCGAGCGGACGAACAAGATCATCGACAAGGCGCTCGACGGCGTGCTGTTCATCGACGAAGCGTATGCCCTCGTGAGCGAAGAGGGGGACGATCCCTACGGCCATGAAGCCGTGCAGATTCTGCTCAAGCGGATGGAAGACGAGCGGGCCCGGTTGATTGTGATTCTGGCCGGTTATCCCGCCGAGATGCAGCGGCTGCTGGAGTCGAACCCCGGCCTCAGCTCGCGGTTTAATCGCACGCTGTCGTTTCCGGACTACGGCGTGGTGGAACTGTGCCGGATTTTCGCGAGCTTGTGCGAGAAGAACCATTACGAGCTGCCGGCCGAATCTCGGGCGCGGCTCATGCTGGGGTTTCGCTATTTGCTGGACCATCGCGACGAGCACTTTGGCAATGGACGACTCGTGCGAAACGTCTTCGAGCAAGGCATCCGGCGGCTCGCCGATCGGATTGCCGACATCGCGCCGCTGACCAAGGAGCTGCTCACGCGGCTGGAACCGGCGGACATTGTGCTGGCCGGAGTGCCGGAAGCGGCCATGAGTGGCGAAGCGATCAGTAAGCTGCGGCTAACCGTCAAGTGTGGCGGCTGCGGCAACGAGAGCAATTTGAAGCCGGCTCATCTGGGACGGCGCGTGCAATGCAAGAAGTGTCAGGTTAAATTCACGGCGGAGTGGGGAGAGCCAATCGTCGAGTAACCAACCAATTCTTTGCCGGAGAAGCATGTCATGGATCTCCCTCGCCTGTTCGACATTGCCGGGTACATCGTCATGCCCGGCTGGCTGCTCCTGGTGTTTCTGCCGCGCTGGCGCTGGACGCAGACGATCACCGTGGCGCTGATCCCCGCGATCCTGGCCGTCACGTACATCGTGCTGTTCCTGAGGTATTTCGGCGAAGTGCCCGAGGGCTTCGCGGCGTTTGGTTCGCTGGCGGGCGTCCGGTCGGCGTTCTCGGTCGATGGCGTGCTTGTGGCCGGCTGGATTCACTACCTGGCGTTCGACATCTTCGTGGGGAGCTGGGAAGTGCGCGACGCGCAGAAGGTGGGCGTGCCGCATTTGCTGGTCATTCCCTGCATGCTACTGACGTTCATGATGGGCCCGACGGGGTTGCTGGCGTACCTCGTGTTGCGGCTGGCGATTACCCGACAGTTTCGTGTGCCGGCGGAAGTGCGAGCCACGACCGCTTAGCCGGAGGGCTGCCCCAGAGCGGACGCGCAGACTTCGGCAAACTGGCCTTGCCGTGCCTCGAACCTTGAGGTACAAGCCCTCGAACTTCGAGGCATGGAGGCCAGTTTTCGATGGCAATTCGCAAGACAAATCCCGCGTTTCTTAACGGCGTGCCTGAGCTGCTGCTGCTGGAGCTGCTCTCGCGGCGGCCGATGTACGGCTACGAACTGGTGCAGTCGATCAAGCTGGCCACGGGGGGCACGCTCGAGTTCGGCGAGGGCTGCATCTATCCGATCCTGCACCGGCTGGAGACCCAGGGCGTGCTGGCGGCCGCGCGCGAGGTGGTCGGCGGCCGCGAGCGGGTCGTCTATCGGGTCACCCCGCGCGGTAAGAAACAGCTCGCCGAATCGGTATCCGCCTGGCAGCGGATCGTGGGGGCCGTGAATCACGCTTTGCAAGGAGGCGAACGTGAACGCCCAGCGCTGGCTTCTTGAACTGCGGACCGAACTGGTTCGCCGCAAACTACCGCCGCTCTACGTGGAGCGGTTTGTGCTGGAACTTTCGGATCATCTCTCTAACCTTTTGGAGGATCGTATGAGCACGGATGCCAAAGATCTTCACGGCGTCTTTCAACGGCTGGGTTCGCCCGGCCACGTGGCCGCTTCCGCAGCACAGGAGTTTCGCAAGGCGAGATTTTCGCAGCGGCACCCGGTGTTGATGTTTGTGGTGCTCCCGGTGTTGTCGCTCCCGGTGCTGTGGTTCGCGTCGCTCACGTGCATCATCTTGCTGATGGGCGCGCTGGGCATCGAAAGCGGCAAGGTCGACACGGGCGGGGCGGCGTGGCAGTTCGCGAACGCATGCCTGCCCTACACGGTTCTGGGGCTGCTAATCTTGCCGGCGGCGGCCTCGGCAGCGTTCTTTGCCCGATTGGCCAACCGCGCGCAGGTGAGTTGGAAGTGGCTGGCAGCCGCCTCAGTAGTGATCGCAGTTTTGGGCGGCCTGGCAGCGATCGACATCATGCTGCCCACAATGCATGAGCAAGGCCGACTGACATTGGGCCTCTCGTTCAGCAGGTACCCCAGCGCGTCACAAGTGTTGCAGTTTGTACTACCGCTGGCGATTTGCGGCTGGGCCATCTGGCGGCAGATGAGAAACGGCCGGCAGATGATGCACGCCTGAGTGGCGGATCGGTTCAATTCGCCCTGTCTCTTAAGCGGCGGGTGGCTTCGTCCACCCGCTTGCTTGCGCGCGAAAAAACGGTGCCAGGAACCTTTTCTCAGAAACGGTTCCTGGCACCGTTTTCGGGCGTCTCAGTCGCGACGCGATGGCTTACGGTTTCGCGCTAGCTGCGACTGACTTATGCCCTTAGCTGCGTGGACCTTACGGCTCCTTGACGCTCTTGGGGCCGACTTGTTAGATTGACCCGCTTGTACATGTCTCCCCAACGGTTCGCATGATGGCGAGTGAGGCGAGCGCCATCCGCTGGCGCTTGAGCTTTGAAAGGAACGTCGATCCATGTCTGATAAGTATGTCTTTTCGTTCGGTCCCACGGGCACCGACGGTTCGGCCTCGATGAAGGAATTGCTGGGCGGCAAGGGCGCCAACCTGGCTGAAATGACCAACCTGGGTCTGCCGGTTCCCGCCGGCTTCACCATCGGCACGAACGTCTGCACTTACTACTACGCTCACGACAAGAGCTACCCGCCGGAACTGAAGAAGGCCGTTGACGATGCCATGGCCAAGATCGAGCGCGAGATGGGCGCCGAATTCGGATCGACCAAGAATCCGCTGCTTGTCTCCTGCCGCTCGGGTGCTCGCGAGAGCATGCCGGGTATGATGGACACGGTGCTCAACATCGGGCTGAACGATCAGACAGTGGAAGCGCTGGCCAAGCAGTCGGGCAACGAGCGGTTTGCCTGGGACAGCTACCGGCGGTTCGTGCAGATGTACGGCGACGTCGTCCTGGATATGAAGCCCAAGACTAAGCACGATCACGACCCGTTCGAAGAGCTGCTCGAGGCGAAGAAGAAAAAGGCCGGCGTGAAGCTCGACAACGAGCTCACCGCCGAACAGCTTAAGGAACTGGTGAAGGAATTTAAGAAGGCGATCAAGGACGGCACCGGCAAGGACTTCCCGAACGAGCCGATGGAGCAGGTGTGGGGAGCCGTCGGCGCCGTGTTCAGCAGTTGGATGAACGATCGCGCGGTGGTGTACCGCCGTACCTACGGGATTCCGCACGAATGGGGCACCGCGGTCAACGTGCAGGCGATGGTCTTCGGCAACCTGGGCGATGACTGCGCGACCGGCGTGGCCATGACCCGCGACGTCGCGCTCGGCCTGCCCGGCATCAACGGCGACTACCTGATCAATGCACAGGGGGAAGACGTCGTGGCCGGCATTCGCACGCCCGAGCGAATCGAGGAAACGCTGGGCAAGGTGATGCCCGCGGGCTTCAAAGAGCTCGACGACATCGGCCGCAAGCTCGAAGCTCACTACAAAGACGTGCAAGACGTCGAATTCACGATCCAGCGCGGCAAGGTCTGGATGCTGCAAACCCGCAATGCCAAGCGAACCGGCTTCGCGGCAGTGCGGATCGCGGTCGACATGGTGAACGAAGGCCTGATCAGCAAGGAGCAGGCCCTGAGCGCGAAGCGCATTCCGGCCGACGACTTGAATCAGCTCTTGCAGCCGATTTACAGCCCCGAGTCGAAGAAGGCCGCCGTGAGCGCCGGTCGGCTGCTGGCCAAGGGTATTAACGCCGGCCCGGGCGCCGCCAGCGGCAAGATCGTGTTCCACGCATCGGATGCCGAGGCCCAGTGGTTGAAGGACAGCAAGGTGCAGTTGATCCTCGTGCGTCGCGAGACGAGCCCGGAGGATCTGCGCGGGATGAAGATCGCCCAGGGTATTTTGACGGCCTTCGGCGGCGCCAGCTCGCACGCGGCTCTCGTCAGCCGCCAGATGGGCAAGGCCTGCATCGTGGGCTGCAGCGATCTGAACATCGACTACCACGCCGGCACGCTGACCGTGAACGGCAAGACATTCAAGCAGGGGGACGCCATCTCGATCGACGGCTTTACCGGTGAAGTGTTCGAGGGCGCCGTGGAAACGCGGCCGAGCGAGATCCTGCAGGTGCTGATCTCGAAGTCAATGAAGCCGAACGAGGCCGAGACCTATCAGCGCTATGAGCAGCTCATGAAGTGGGTCGACGAAGCCCGCACGCTGAAGGTGCGAACGAACGCCGATGAGCCGAAGCAGGCACTCGAGGCAATCGCGTTCGGCGCGGAAGGCATCGGCCTGTGCCGCACCGAGCACATGTTCTTCGACCACATCAATGATTTCCGCGAGATGATCCTGGCCGAGAACCTGGCCGATCGCGAGAAGGCCCTCACGAAGCTGCTGCCGCACCAACGGAAGGACTTCGACGGCATCTTCCGCGCGATGCAGGGTAAACCGGTCACCATCCGCCTGCTCGATCCGCCGCTGCACGAGTTCCTGCCGCACTCGGGCGACGAGCAAGCCGAGCTGGCGAAGATCATCGGTGTGAAAGCCGATGCCATCAAGCGCCGCGTGGAAGAGCTGCACGAGTTCAACCCGATGCTGGGTCACCGCGGTTGCCGCCTGGGCATCGTGTATCCGGAGATCACGCGGATGCAGGCCCGGGCGATTTTCGAAGCGGCTTGCGATGTGAAGAAAGCCGGCATCGACGTGCATCCCGAGGTGATGATTCCTCTGGCCGGTTTTGCGACCGAGTTTGCGGATCAGGAGAAGATCGTTCGCGAGACGGCCGAGCAGGTCTTCAAGGAGAAGGGCACGAAGGTCGACTACCTGGTCGGCACGATGGTCGAGCTGCCGCGAGCCGCGGTGTGTGCCGATCAGATTGCCAAGCGGGCGGAGTTTTTCAGCTTCGGCACCAATGACCTGACGCAGACGACGCTCGGCATGAGCCGCGACGACTACGGCGGATTCATCAACGAATATCGCGAGCGCGACATCCTGCCGAACGATCCGTTCCAGACGATCGATCGTGATGGTGTTGGCGCGCTGATGAAGATTGCCGTGGCCGGCGGACAGAAGACGCGGCCCGAGATCAAGCTCGGCATCTGTGGCGAGCACGGTGGCGATCCCTCGAGCGTGATGTTCTGCCACGAGATCGGGCTGAACTACGTGAGCTGCTCGCCGTTCCGGGTGCCGATCGCCCGGCTCGCGGCGGCCCAGGCGGCCGTGGCGGATAAGGCCAAGAAGTAGTTCGACTTAATTGACAACATCAAGGTCGCGGGTTTGCGATGCGAGCCCGCGGCCTTTTTTGTTGCGCTTACCCGGTCGGAAACTGTTTGCAGTATTCGTACATGGCCATGGTGGTGGCGGTGGCGACGTTGTAGCTGTAGGGGAGTCCCCAGACGGGAATCTCGACCACGCTGTCGAGCAGGGCGAGGATGTCGTCGGTGATGCCGGCGCGTTCGTTGCCGATGACAAGTGCCGTCCGGCGCTGGAACTTGAACGTGTGCAAATTCTGCGAGCTCGTGGTCTGCTCGAGGCCGACGAGTTGATAGCCCTCGCGGCGGAGGTCCTTGAGGACCGGCGGAAGCGTGCGATGGACTTCGATCTCGACAGTGTCGGCTCCATCGCGGGCGATCTTGCCGATCACCTTGGCCGTGCCGCAGGCGATCACGCGATTGACGCCCGAGCAACCGGCAAGCCGTACGATGCGCGAAAGGTTGATGTTGCTGCGCAGCGGCGCACAGGCGATGACGAGCTCGCGAGGGCGGTCGAGCGGCGAGAGGGGCTTGTGACGCTCGTGGATGAACTCGTTCATAGAGGGCATGGTAGATAAGTGCCTGGCGCGCTGCAAACCACGTTTTGACGCGGCGGCGGGAGGGGCGCTACAATGGGTTGTGCGTCAAGCAATCCCGCCAAGCCAATCTCCCACCTGAAGGCCAGCCATGCGCAGACTCATTACTTTGCTGTCGTGGTGCTTCGTAGTCAGTCTGCTATGCTCCGGCTGCAATAAACCGCAATCGTCGGCTCCGGATGCCAGTTCGACGGCGGCAGTTGAGACCGCAGTCGAAGCGAGCGCGGCCGACGTGAAGCTGGAGATCCTCAGCTTTGACGAGATTCAGCAGCGGCTGGCCGCGAAGCAGGGTCGAGTGGTAGTGATGGACTGCTGGAGCACATCCTGTCCGCCGTGCATGAAGGACTTCCATAATCTGGTCGATTTGCAGAAGGCGTATCCGGGCGAGGATGTGGCTTGCGTCTCGTTGAGCTTTGACTTCGAGGGACTCGGAACGCCGGAGGACGCAGAACCTCCTGTGCTGGAGTTCCTGAAGTCACAAGGCGCAACGTTCGACAACTTCATGTCGAATGAAGAGAGCGACGTCTTGTACCGGAAGTTCAAGCTGAACGCCGTGCCGGCCGTGTTCGTCTATGACCGCGCGGGCAAGCTGCGCGAGCGCTTTGAGAGCGAAGGGGCGTACGAGAAGGTTCGAGCCCTGGTTGCGGAACTCGTGAAGGAGCCGGCGGCAGCCAGTGATGCTACCGAGTCTCCCGGCGAAGTCGTTGAATAGCACGCGGCCTGGTCGGTGGCTGGCACGCTCTCGAGTCGCATGGGTGAGCCCGCGACATGGCCATCCATGGCACCGGCCAGCGAGTTACTCCGGCACCTGCGACAGCATGTAGTCGTCGAAGCGAATCTTGCGGTCCCCCTCGGGCATGGTCTCGAAGAGCATGTCGAGCAACGTCGAGAACTGGCGGGTCTTGAGCCCGTAAAAGTTGTGCTTGCCTTCACGGCGGCGCTCGATGAGGCCGGCCACACGCAGCAGGGCCAGGTGATGGCTGACCGCGGGCTGGCTTTCGCCGAGCAGTTCGCAGAGCGCCCGCACGTGCAGCTCGCTGCGTTCGGTGAGGTAATAAAGAATCCGCAAGCGAGTCTCATCGGAGAGGAGCTTGAAGAGCTTGACGAGGTTATTCACCAGCGCATCCGACACGGCCGGCTGCGGCTGATTGTTGGTGCCGACATCGGCGGAACTACCCGGAGGCTGAGCGTGAAGAGCGTTCACCATGTTCGCCCTTTTCTTTTGCAGAGCGCGAACGCAGTCGAGCAGAAGAGCGCGACGAGCGACGCACGATGAAAGAGGATGTGACTCAAACGAGAGTTCAGGCCTGCCTGGCGACGCGCGCCGGCAAACGTGTCCCTTGAATTACGCGTTGTCTGACTGACAGCCGAAATGGTTAAGTTCGAGCAGTCCCTGCCACACAGCTCCGCAGAACGCGGATTGGAAAACGCTGGGCGGCGAAAATCGTCGAACCGTTGACTCCGGCGACATTGTAACCCGATCTGGCCAATTGGGGAATCACTGACAGCCGAATTTGTGCATATTCGCCGGGAAATCACGAGGTTTCCGCGGCTTCCAGCGTTGCGTCCCGGGAGCTTGGCCTTGCTAGCAGTCCAGCGGCCGCCCGCCAAACTTGGCGGGATTGACGCGTATTGTGCGGCGGCCTACTATTCGCGACCTTTTCGACCCGGCCAGTTCTGGGCCACTCAATAATCCAGACAGGGACGTCCGCCGTGCCTCGTGCGGTCAAGATCGCCGCGCTTGCGTCAGTCTCGCTACTGCTGGTGGCGGGAATTGCCGTGTTGTTGCTGTACCAGGCATCGCAAGCGGTGCCGATTTTCTATCAAAAGGCCGTGGCGGTCGAGGCCGCCTCGCAGGTGGACGAACGCGATTCGTTCGTGGCCAGGGCCTCGGCGCTGGCCAGCGATCTGCACAACCGGGGCAACTGGTCGAGCCTGTTCACGGCCGACGAGATCAACGCATGGTTGGCTCTCGAACTGGCCACGAACTATGCGCATCTTCTGCCTGACGAGATTCGCGACCCGCGCGTTTCGATCACGGCCGATGGCGCGGCGCTGGGTTGCCATTACCGCACCGGCGAAATCGATACGGTCGTCTCGGTCTTGTTCGAGGCCTATCTGCAAAGTCCGCACGTCGTGGCCATTCGGATTCGCAGCGTGCGAGCCGGTTCGCTGCCTGTGCCGCTGGGACCGATTCTAGATGGTCTGTCGCACGTGGCTCGGGAGTTGAACTTGCGGCTGGAATGGCGCAAGTCGCACGGAGATCCCGTGGCGCTCGTCACGCTGCCAAGACTGGGCGATCGCCCCGACGAGTCGCTGCGGCTGGAATCGATCGAGCTGCGCGAAGGCGAGCTGTACGTGGCCGGAACCGTGGGGCTGCCACCCTTGGACTCTGTCCCCGTGCTGCCGGAACCGCTGCGGGTGCCGACCGCTCAGCTGGAACTGGACGACGAATCGGGACGGGAAGGGCCCGGCGATGACGAGCCGCGGATTGGCGCGAGAGAGAACGACGCGCTCCAGAAATGACCGTCTCGGCCGGCATCGGCCGTGAGCGACACGTATCGCGCTGCTGAGCTGTCCACCAGGCGCAACTCCAGCCGCTCGGCCGACTCCGCGAGAACTTCGTACTCGCCGGCATCCCACTGGCTGACGTTCCCCCGATTACCGGAGACCGGTCCTTCATAGTCGAGGTACGCGAGCCGGTGGTCGGGTAGCTGTTCGGCCTGGGTGGTTAATTCGCCGCGGGGCTCATCGGCCAAGGCCCAGGTCCTGAGCACGCCATTCTGCTCGAGCATCAGATCCCAGTGCGTGCCGCGGCCGCCGGCAACTTTGTGCCCTGGGGGAATTTCGTGCAACAGGATGACGTAGCGCGGCATGGTTCGATCGGAGACTCTGAAGTTGGGAGGCCGCAAAGTTCAAGGGTCGTCGCGGCGCTGGATTCCGAGTTGGGCGAGGTAACGTCGTTCCTGCTCACGCATTGCCCCGCGTAGTTCATCGGTCGCGTCGTCGTGGCCCACCAGATGCAGCGTGGCATGCACGACATACAGCAGCAGTTCGTCCTCAGCCGGCCAGTCGAGCTCGGCAGCGACGCGGATGGCGGTATCCGCTCCAACGACGACTTCTCCCTCGAGATGATCACCTTCGCGCTCGAGCAGAAAACTGAGTGCGTCGGTCGGATAGTCGTGCTGGAGAAACTGCCGGTTAAGCTCGTGAATCGTGGGGTCATCCACGACGGCGATGCTCAGCGCGCCGCTCCGGACGCCCGCGTCGAGCAGGATCTGTTCGGCCAGGCGTTTGATCCGCGCGGCGTCGAACTGCAGAGACTCTTGCTCATTCGACAACTCGATGCTGAGCATGGCGTTCACGCGGGTGCTCAAGCCGTGCGCTGGTCGGGATACTTGACGCGGCCGTGATAGACGGCGGTGAGCGATTTGACCAGGCTGTCTTCGATCGTGGCGAGTTCCTGAAGCGTCAAACCGCAGGAATCGAACTGGCCGTCGAGGAGCCGCTTCATGGCGATGTCGTGCACCAGACTTTCGATGCGGGCGGGGGTCGGTTCGACGAGCGTGCGGCAGGCGCCTTCCACCGCATCGGCCAGCATGAGCACGGCCGCTTCCTTGGTTTGCGGCTTGGGGCCGGGATAACGGAAGTTGCTTTCGTCGACTTCGGTCCCGCCGTTGGCTTCAGCCGCGCGGCGGAAGAAGTACTCGACCAGCGTGGTACCATGGTGCTGCTCGATGAAGTCAATGATCGGCTTGGGGAGCCGGTGCTGGCGTGCAAGGTCCGCGCCGTCTTTAATGTGGGCGATGATGATCAGCGTGCTCATGGCGGGGACGAGCGATTCGTGGCGATTGGCGTCGTGCCCCTGGTTCTCGACGAAGTAGCCCGGCTTGAGCATCTTGCCGATGTCGTGGAAGTAGGCTCCCACGCGAACGAGCAGGCCCTGGGCGCCGATACTCTCGGCCGCGGCCTCGGCGATCGAGGCCACATTGATCGAATGGTTATAGGTGCCCGGCGCCCGGCGCACTAGCTCCTGCAAGAGCGGGTGAGCGACGTCGCCGAGTTCGAGCAGGCTGAGTTCGGTTTGCACGCCGAACAGGCTTTCGATGAACGGCAGCAAGCCGAGCATCAACAAGCCGGCAAAGATCGAAAGCATGCCGTTGCGGAGGGCGTCCTGCCAGATGGCGGAGAACGGCTGGGCAGCCAGCGTTTCCACGCCGATTGTAGTAAGCGTGGCGACAACTCCCACGGCGAGGCCGACATAGATCAGCTTGCGCCGATTGCGGACACCGCCGACGAGCAGAATCGCCGAAGCGACGGCCGCGTACAGGATCATGAACTCGCCAAGCCCCTGGCCGGTGGCCACGACGACAATCACGGTCACGACGGCCGAAAACAGCAGGGCAAATTCGCGGTGGAAGGCGATGGAAAAGGTCATGCCGAAGACGACGAGCGGCGCGAGCTCCGCGCGGAAGTTGTCACGCGAGGCGATCGTGGCGATTCCCACCGTGACCACAATCGTGGCCAGCGTGGTGGCGAACAGCCGCAGGTTGTCGACCAGCTTTGGTTCGTAGTGCAAGACGTACACGCCGCACAGAATCGAAAGCGCCAGGAACATGCCGAGCGAAGCCAAGGAATAGGCGATCTTCTGCTGCAAGGTGCGGCTGGACTGGTAGGCCTGATGTTCCAACTCCAGCGTCGAGAGGTCCTCGAGCGGCTTGGCGGCCGGAGCCAACACGTCGCCCGGCAGGATCTTGCGATACTCTGGCGGAACGGCATCCTCGGCCCGCTGCTGGGCGAGCCGGATCTCGGTCTCATTGCGCTTGAGGGTCGTCGGCAGGCGGCTTTGCAGCCAGGTATAAACGCGCGTCGCCAGTTCGGGCGAATCGAGTCGTTCGGCGAGTCCCTTTTTCAGCCAGTCCGCATCGCCGATCAGAACGTCGGCGACTTTGACGGTTTGCCGCTGGGAGGGGTTTCCCTTGGGGATGACGACGATCTCTTGCTGATTGCCCTCGTTCGGTTCCTGCGGCAACTTGTCCAACAGGCCGCGCCGCTCGTAAGGGGCGAGTACTTCTGCGACAGCCCCTTCCAGTTTCGCCAGGCTTTCAGGCGTCGACAGCGCACCGCGCAACAGTTGAAACCGCTGTTCCTTCTCTTCGTCCGTTAAGGTTGGCGCGCCCGAGCCGGGGGGCGGGAAGAATTCGTCCCACACGCTGGTCGAGAGATCGGCGAGTGACTTGGCGCCGCCGAGTTCGGTGGCGCGGTTTTGCAGCGCGGCTCGCAGTTGCACGAGCTTGTCGAGATCGTGATCGTAGACAAAGGCGACTTTATTCCGCGCGATCATCTCGGCTTCGCGCGTCTTTTCCGGATCGAGCTGCTGGAAAGGAACTTTGGCCACGATGTTCCGCGGCGGAACGTATCCGCTCTGGTACTCAAGCGGAACGGACCAGGAAAGCGTCACGCACCACAGCGCAAGCACGGTGAGCACGCACAGGCCCAATCGCAAGAGCACGTCGCCGCGCTTGCAGTACAGCATCGCGCGTTCGAAAGACCCGGGCGGCAATTCGAGCGCCGCCACCCGTTCGGAACGCTTGCGTTTCTGGATGCCACTTGCCATTTCGCGCGTGCTGCCGAGCGGTTTAACGCCGGCGGCGAGGCTCCTCTTCCTCGTAGGCCCGGACAATCTCCTGTACCAGCCGGTGACGCACGATGTCCTCGTTGTGGAGCGTCACCTGGTAGAAACCCTGAATGCCCGACAGCCGATGGATGGCATCGATCAGGCCGCTTTGGGTGTGCCCCGGCAGGTCGACCTGGGTCGTATCGCCGGAAACAACCATCTTCGTCCCCAAACCCATCCGGGTCAAAAACATCTTCATCTGGGGGACGGTCGTATTCTGAGCCTCGTCCAGAATGACGAAGGCGTCGTTGAGCGTGCGACCGCGCATGTAGGCGAGCGGGATCATTTCGATCAGATCCTGCTCGGTGTACCGCTTGATCTGCTCGTAGTCCATCATCTCGCGCAGGGCGTCGAGCAGCGGCCGCAAGTAGGGGTTGATCTTGGCCTGCAAGTCGCCAGGCAGGAAGCCCAGGCTTTCGCCGGCTTCGACTGCGGGGCGCACGAGCACGATCTTGCGAATCTGTTCGCGGCGCAGGGCCTGCACCGCCATCGCCACGGCGAGGTAGGTCTTGCCCGTGCCGGCCGGTCCGACGCAAAAGACCAGATCGTGATCGCGAATCGCGGTGACATAACGCGACTGGCCGGCCGTGCGGGGCCGAATGGCCTTGCCCGCATGCTGCAAATCGATGGCCGAGGATTCCTCGCCCGGCGCCTGACCGGAGACCAGCCCCAGAATCTGGGAGACCTCTTCAGGCGAAACCAGTCCGTAGCGGTCGACGACCTGCTTGAGCTTTTCAAAGACTTCGGTGGCTCGGGCGACGGCCTCGTCCGGCCCCTCGATGTGGATGCGGTCGTCGCGGCCCGACACGCTAACGCCGAGCGAGTCGCGAATCTTGCGCAGATGCTGGTCGCGGGTGCCGAACAGCGTGAGGAGAGTCTTTGAATCCGCCAGCGGAATCGTGGCTTCGGACATTAAACGAAAACGGCGGCTCGGTGGATCAGCCGCGCGCCCAAAACCTAATGGCTAAATTACGTTGATACTGTAACTATAGCCAATCCATGCTGGCGGGAGAACGAGTTTCCAGGCCAGTGGCGGCTTAAATCCACATTGCGTAACGTTTTGCGCGATGTAGGGGTTTTAGGGGGGGCGATGCCCCGTCGGGTGGTTCTGTTTGGCGAGCTCGGTGTGGCGAGACGCACGAGCTGCGCTGTGCGGTGCTACGGCCCTTCGCGGAGCGAATCGAAGTAGTCCTGAGCGTGATCGCGGTAATCGTGCGGCAGCCGCTGATCGCTCAAGGCTTCGGCCGTGTTCTGCTCGGCCTCGGCGAATTCGGTCTGGATCTCCTGACGAACGACACCCTTACGATTGGGGCCGCCCGCCTCGCCAATGACTTTGGCCGCGCCCACGCCGGGCTGCTGTTTGACGGCCGAGTCGTAGAACTTGCCGTCGGGGTTGGTTTCTTCACCCAACCCAGGACCGAGACCGACGCCAATGCCTTTGCCGCCGCCACGCCGGCGCTCGAGGCCAAGTTTGCCGAAGCGTTTCTCCCAGTTGCCACCGTCGCCGCCCTGGCAATGGGCGCAGCCTTCGCCCTGGCATTGGCCGCAAGCCATGGCCTTCTTGCATTCAGCGACGCCCTCGAGCGCTGCTTCGAGGCCTTCCATCTCCTGGAGGTTCTGTTCCAAGCCGGCGAGTTGGTCGCCAAGGCCCCCGAGAGCTTCAGCCGCCGCCTCGGCGTCGCCTTCGCCCAGGCTTTGGGCAGCCTGCCCGAGCTTGGCCGCCATCTCCGACAGATTGCCGTGATGTTTCTGGGCGGCCAGCTTCTCGAGCTGCTGCTGGACCTGCTCGGCCGCCTCGCGATTTCCTTCGCGACGATGCGCTTCGAGCTGCTCTTTGAGCTTTTCGGCCTGCGCGTCTTGAGCTTCAGCCTGCTTGGCCAGTTGATCCTTGAGCTGTTCGAGTTGTTTGGCCAATTGCTTTTGCGCCTCGGCATCGAGCTTGCCGGCGGCCAGTTCCTCTTTGAGCTTCTCTAATTCCTCGACGGCTTTATCGAGTTCACCTTGCTTGAGGGCCTCGGCCATTTTGTCGCCGGCGCCCTGCTCGAGATTCTTGAGTCCGGCGAGCTGTTTCTTCAGGTCGGCCGAGTTTGCGATCTCTTCGCGGCGGCGTTCGGCGTCCTTCACCAGCTCGTTCAGCGCGAGCAACGTTTCCTTCTGCGTTCCCTTGGGCTTCTCGGCCAGTTTCTTGACGCCCTCTTCGAGCTTCGAGATTGCCTCGGCCTCTTCGAGACCTTGTTCGGCCAGTTCCTTTTTGCGGTCTTCGAGCCGCTTGGCGAGCGCCTTGGTCGCGTGCTTGACCGGAGCGGGGGTCTTGAGAGCGGCAGTCGACCTGGCAGGAGCGGGAGTTGGTGCGACGGGTTCGAGCGTCGCGATCAAAAACGCCATCGCCGCGGGCAGAAGCGGCAGCAGGGCTTTGCGATCCAGCTTCGGCCGGAATTTCTCGCCCACGTCTATCCCGCGCAAGCGTTGCTCGGCGTCTTGGACCAGCGCCTGACCGGCAGCCGAATCGCGATCGCCCGCGGCCAGGGCAAACGTCGTGGACACGCGTTCCTTGAGGCCGAAGCGGCGATCGATCTCCACGGCGGCTGCCAGGGCCGATTGCCGGCGAAGATAGGTCCAGACAGCAGCGGCCAGCGTGCCGGCGACCAGGCACCCGACGATCCAGCCGAGCGCCCAGGCTTGTTGCGCGGCGGCCGGTGGCCAGAGTTTTCCGGCGGCGATTGCCAGGGCCGCGACGACCAGGGCCGCGAACCAGCACCAGGTGAGTTTGCGCAAGAACGATTCGGCGATGAGTCTGCGCCGCGCCCGTTGCACTTGCCGCTTGAGTGTTTCCACGGCCACTAACCTCCGAGCAATTCCCACGGCGGTCTGCCAAGATTTGCCACCCTGGCATTATAGCCGCCTTTCGGACGGAGTAACCATGAAGTCAGGCCGCGATCCTGCGCCGACACTCCGAGCGACCCCGGTTTGGGACGGGGCAGGGGAGGCCGTCGGCTGCGGGAGCGACGGGGGATTCAATCGATTTCGCTCTGGAAATAGATTCAATTCCTGAGAGAATGAAGGCTGGAGAGCCGCCGCACGCGATTCAATCGCGAACCGCGGGGCAGCCGAGGGGCATCACTTCTGCAATGCGTTTGAGGAACACCGGCATGAACCGCCAATCGCCCGCTCTTTTCGTGCGCTCGACCAGCCCGTGGCGTCAGCCAGGCAGCGAGCGAGGTTTCACGCTTGTTGAACTGCTGGTCGTGATCACGATCCTGGCCATGCTGGTGGCGCTGCTGATTCCGGCAGTGCAGATGGCCCGCGAAGCAGCCCGCAAAACGCAGTGCCTGAACAACGAAAAGCAGTTGGCGCTGGGCATTGTGAACTATGCGACGACGAAGCAGAAGTTTCCGCCGATGTTTGTGGCCCAGCCGAATTGGGGCGCGAACCCGCCGGCCGTGGGTTGGGTGCCGGAAATACTTTCGACCATCGAGCAGAATGAGTATTACCGTTTATATAAAAGCAACCAGTTGGGGATTCAGCCGAGACTGGAAGTGGAGGTTCTCAACTGCCCATCGCGCGCACCAACAAACTCGCCGGCGCCGCTGAGCTATGTGGTGAACGGTGGGGCGACTGATCATGTGGAAGCCGGAGAGCCAATGGACTACGTCGAGAACGCCCTGTTCTTTGACGAATTTACGCCCCGAAGTGTGATGCCGGCCACGAATCGGACCAGGGCTACGGCCCCAATTGACCTGTCTTTTTTGAGCTCGCGTGATGGAGCTGGGAAGACGATTTTGCTTGCTGAGAATACGGATGCCCGCGATTGGTATAACGTGACAGGAACTCCCGCAGCCTATCTGTTTCTACAACCTGGGTATTCGACGACTCCATTCCTCGGACAAAGCTGGTGGAACGCTATTTCTTGGTTGCAACCGGAAAACGCGCCCGTCGGCTGGGGCACTAAATCTGACGCTACTACGAACAGCTTGCTTGGCCGACCTGCCGCAATTGGCTCAATACCTGAAGATAAGACTCATGGGCGTCCATTGAGCGATCACTCGGGTGGCGGCTTTCATGTTGCCTTTGCTGACGGCGGAGCTCAGTTCATGAGTAACGACATCGAGTATCGCGTGTATTGTCTGCTGATGTCGCCTGATAGCTCGAACGCCAAGTACTCGGGAGCACGGGTACAGCCTTCGAATAGTAATCCGGCTGCGGCCAATATCGGCCAGACGATCACCTATCCGAGTGACTGGTATTCGGCACCGGGCACGTTGCGAGCGCTGACGGAGTCGGAGATCAGTCCCTAGCCAGCGGTGCACGCTTTAACAAAACAGGGCTGGTCGAACCACGGTTCGACCAGCCCTGTTTGTGTTTGGTACGTTGAACAGGGTCTCAACGACCCGGCTTAGGCTGCCGGTTTGGCTGCTTCGCTCTCGGCGGCGGGGGCCGCTGCGGGTGCGGACGCCGCGGGAGCACCCGGCGCCGGCTCTAGTTCGGCCACTTCCTCCCCCTTGCGGATTCGCTCGACCCGTTCAAAGCCTGGCCGCAGAGCCGTTTGCACAGCCGGCATGAAGGCCCGAATAAAGTCGCTGCTGATGTCCTTATCGCTGCGGGCGCCTTCGCGCGTGGGCACCGTGGTGAAGACATACAGCTTGTACAGGGCTCGCTCGCCGGCAAACCGGCCGCGTTCGTCTTCGGGTGCATACCACTTGCCGTCGGCCGACCAGCTCCAGTAGCCGCGCTCGTCACGCGTGCCGCTGACGTTGTCGGACTTGCGGAAAGTCGTGGTGAAAAACTCGGAATCGTCGATCACGACCTGTTCGGGCGGGTTGAGGATTTCGAAGCCCGCGGCCGGATAGCAGATTTCCGGGGTGTGCGAAAAGATGTCGCGAAAGTGAGCGCACATCAGCATCACGTTCACTTCCTCGCCGGCCGCGTTCTTGTAGACGCGATTGAACTCTCCGCGCGAACCCGAGATCTCCTTGGTCCGGTCATCGCTCTCGCCAATGTCGCGGCCTTCCCATTCGCCAACCGTTAGCGGCACTTCGTGGATCTGCTGGGGATAAATCATCATTTCGGGGCTGGTTCCCCAACGCTCGGACCACATGCCCTGGTAGTAGCAGGAGACGCCCATCAAGAGCACCGCCGCGGCGATCGGCAGCAGGGTGGCGGGCTTCAGAAAGTTCGACTTTTCCATGGTGCACCTGGTGCAAGTTGCGGATGCGAAGTTGGTGGATACGAGCGGCCTGTTGGCGGACGCGCTATTCTAGGACGGGTTCGTTATCTTAGGACTGGGCCGTTATTCTAGGACTGGGCCGGTCGGGATTCAACGAACTACGTTGTCTCGGCTTCCTCTGGTTCTTGTTGGCGCGGAGTTTCCGCCATCAGCAGTTCGACGCCGTGGCGGGCCACGTCGTCCTTCACACCATTGACGACGGAACCCAGCACGGTAATACCGACCGAGCGAAGCCGTTCAACCGCTTCGTAAACGCGGGGTACGCGGCTGACGTCCTTGAGCACCGAGATAATCACCGCGTCGACGTGCTGGCCGACCAGCAACGGGTCGGCCACCTTGAGCACAGGACCGGCATCGATGATGAGGTAATCGAATTGCACGCTGAGCGCCGCGATGGTCGATCCCAGGTATGCGCCCGAGAGAGCCTGAACGCTCCGCAGGTCGCAGCGGCCGGCGGGCATCAGCCACAGGTTCGCGGTTCGCGTGGGATGGATGACGGCGTCGCGATCGGCTTCGCCCCGCAACAGTTCGCAGAGGCCCGGATCCTGCGGCATCTCGAACACGCGATGGACGCCGGGATTGCGGATATCGGCGTCGATGAGCAGGGTCCGCCGGCCGCTGCGGGCGAGGCTCGCCGCCAGCTGGGTCGAGGTGGTCGTCTTGCCTTCGTGCGGATCGGAACTGGTGATCATGACTACCCGCGGCGGGTCGATGGCGGTGGTGTGGATTAAGGCGGTGCGGGTACCGTCGATGCGTTCGGCCATGAGGGCCTTGAGCACGTTCTGGCCTTTTCCGCCGCGGACCCGGCGGAAAGCGCGGCCACGAACGTTGGGCAGTTCGCCGACGACGCGGATTCCCAAGCCGTCGTTGACTTCTTGGACGCTATTCACCTTGCGGGCTTGGAATTCGAACACGGCCACCATGAGGGCCACGCCGAAGAAGCTCAGCAGGCCGGTGAAGACGACCGCCAGATACTTGCGTACCGCGTCGCCGTCGCCGTTGGGATTTGCGTCGGTCAACGAAAAGATGCGTTCGGGGGCGAGTCGCTCGGTTTGAATCTCCCGAACTTTGAGCGAGACCATGGACTTATGCTCTTTCAGGATCGCGATCCTTTCGACGGCGGCGGCCACAGCGGCCGAGAAGTCGTGCATGGCCGCAACTTCTTTTTTCTTGGCCTCGACTTCCTGTGTGGCGGTGGCCATTTGCGCTTCAAGATAGCTGCGTTGCTCGGCCAATTGTTCGACGGAGAGCGGATAGCGAGCATCCGGCCCCGCGGCATTCAGGCGAAAGAGCTCGTGCAGCCGAGGCATGCGTTGATGCTTGATTTCGTCGATCTGTTCTTCGAGCTGCAGGATCTGCTGTTGCACTTGGGTGACGTGCGGCGTCGCGTTGGGGCCGGTGGCGCTGCCGCGAATCGCGGCCAGATGCTGCTGGTAGGCCCCCAGTTGCTGACGGAGCTGCGCGACCTCGGGGTCTTTTTCGAGTTCAATGTCGATCAGGACTTCCGGCGGAGCGACCTCCGTGGTTTTGGCTTTGGCCTCCATCAGCTTGGTGACCATGGCGTTGTTGTTGAGCTCGGTCTGCAACTGATTTTTCTGAGACATGAGGATCCGCAGCTCTTCGATCGCGAGCTGCTTCCGCATCATGGCCTCTTCCGAGCCATTGGTGTTGTTCTGCTTTTCCAGGATCGCCAATGCCTGGCTCTCGCGGGCATAGTCGGCGTCCAACTGTTCGGCGGTTTTTTCCAGCAGGGCTTCGTTCTGGTTCTGCTTGATTTTTTCGGCGCCGACGATCTCGCGCAGATAGATTTCGACAACCTTGTTGACGATTAGCTCCGAGTCTTTCTTGCTCTCGGTGCGGATCGAGATCCGCATGATTTCCGTGTCACCCGGATACTCCACAACCAAGTTGTTTTGCAGCCAGACGATCGGGTCGTATTCGGCGCGGATGGAGGGCAATTGATTAATCGCACGATCACGCACGACAGTCGTAATGACGGGGATGCTGGTTACCAGTTGCTGCTGCGTGGCTTTGAAGAGCTTGAAGTCTTCCGATTTGACGGCGGTTTCACCGAACACCCGGGCCTCGCTGGCCGCGACTTTGATCGTGGCGAAAGCTTCGTAGCGGACGGGGATCAGATACCACATCAGGCCGCACAGCAAACCGCTGACGAGCAGCCCCAGTCCGACGGCCAGCGGCCAGCGGCGCCGCACGGCGTGCAATAGCTCCACCGGGTTCGGCTTGGCCGAGAGGATCTCGGGTCGGGCCGGGGGGCCGTAGTTCCAGTTCAGCGTCTGCGTGCTGGGGACTTGGGCCGTCAGCCGCGAAAGCATGCCGCCGCCGGTAACGGCGCCGTTGCCGCTCGTCCCGTTGGCGTGGGAAGCGTCTTCGTGCATGCCCGAATGATGCGGATCGTACTGCGAATCACCCGAATCGAAAATCGGATCCGTGGGAGCCATGCGTGTGTTGCCTTCTTCGATTCCGTAGTTGCCAGGATGTTCGCCGGTGCCCTGCCATCCGGCGGTCAATGGTTCCGACCTCACCTTGCAAGCGGCGGGCCGGTCGTTCCGTCAGACTCTGTTTCCCTCGCAGAATGTCGGCAGTTCTGCGATATTCCGGCCCCGGTTGCCCTGCCGGATGATGCGTTTTGACAACCTCTTGATGCCGTCCGTGTGGCTGGACTGCAACGCGCCTCGAATTCTCACTCTCAAGTAACCTGTAGCGGCCCGGTCTGGTCTTCCTCGATAATCAGGTGGGACAGGACCTGGAACTCGACGTACAAAAGGCCCAGGGCAAAGGGCATCATCAGCCACCCGTCGAGGTCGTGGAACACGCGGTCGACCCATTCCGCGCCCACGGCGATATAAAGCAGCGCGGTCACCACAATTCGTACGATATTGGACACCAGTGCGATCGGGACCGAACTGAGGACAATGACGATCCGCTCCCAAAGCGGCCGGTCGGTTACCAGCACAATGGCAAACGACAGGGCTATGAAGATCGTCAGCATGCGCAAGCCGCTGCAGGCCTCGACCACGCCCAGTTGCATCTCGCCGATGAAGATCACATTGCCTTCGGCGTAGCTGGTAACCCCCATCGTCTGCAGAACGTAGGTGCTGGCCTGGGTTGCGAGTCTCTGCATCGGCGCCAGCAATCCCGAGTCCAGAAAGCTGGGGAGCGGAAACATGAAGATCAAGAACGCCACGGCAGGTCCTGCCCAGCGGAGCATGTGCACCCCGCCAACCATCAGGAACACGCCCACGGCACTGGGCACGAACGACATCATTTCGATGGTCGGAATCGTTAAGTACGTGGCGACCATCCGAATGGCGATCCCCCCGGCCAGCAGTGCGAATCCGGCCCACCGCTCCCAGGCTTTGACGGGCTTAAAGGGCTCGTACCGCATCCACAACAGAATGAGCGTGAAGACCGGAACCAGGTAGCCATGGGAATACTTGGGATTGTCCCAGTACTTGTACACGCCGCGGCTATCGAGCGCGTTCCAGAACACATAGAGCAAGACACCCATCAACCCGACGAGCATTGCCCAGGGTACGACTTGATCATTGTTGCCTTTGAGCGTCTCGGTCACGTTCTTGCGAGTTGCTACCGCTTCGGCCATCTGAAAACGTCTCCCGATTGAATCAAAAGGTGCTGATCGCTTGGTTGCGGGCTACTTAAAGTCAGTACGGTTGCCGGTGCCGGACGAACCACGCGCAAAACGCCGAACACTCCGGCGACCCTGCCGCTGGGTTTGAGCCTGCACTCCTCGCTTGCACCGCGGCGACCAGCGAACGCTGATGACGCCGAAGGGACTGGCTTGGCTGACTACGTCGAGGGGCAAAAACTGTCGAGGGGGCGAAAACTCTCCTGATCGGGCCGGTGTGTTGTTCAACCCCGAACGGGCACAACGGCTGAATTGTGGCGAACCTCGGGGCTGCCTGCCCACTGCCGTGCTTGGCAACGGTCGCCTTAGATAAGTCGCTTAAACCGCCTGATTTCATTCCCCGCCGCCACGACCACCAGTCAAGTCGCCGGGCCAGGGGCTCAGAAATTCACGATAAGTGTCCCGGCTAGGGTTGTCAAATGCTTTACTGTCTTTTGAAAACTTCCTATCTCCTCTGTGCTTAGTGATTTAACGATTGTGGCTGAAGCATCGCTTCCGCTCTCTTGCCGGCTGCGGAGCTCTGCGAGGATTGCATCATTTAAGACGTCCGGCGGACCAAAGTTACTAGGCTTTTTTCTTCCGGTTCAGGATCGAAGCAAAGAGTTGGGGGGAGTTTGCCGATTAGTAGGGCTGTAACGGTCGGGAGGACGGTGCGGGCGGTACGTGCGCCTGTTGCCAGCGGTGCTTCCGCCCAGGGCCCCTTTCGGTGTAACGGGACACATGG
>JBGSKX010000003.1:0-9965 GCA_041741015.1 Pirellulales bacterium | reverse complement strand
TGCCGGTCGCGCCGCCGCCGTCGCCGCCAATGGCGTTGTTGCCCGTGAAGTTGACGTTCTGAATCGTGAGGTGCGCGTTCTGATTGACGAATACCGCGCCGCCCGCCCCCAGCCCACCACCGCCGCCGCCGTGCGAGTTGTCCCCTCCGGTGCCCCCCTCGGCCTTTCCCTGCACGATGTTCACGTTCCGCACGAGCCAACTTCCCGAGTGCACGAACAGCACGCGATGATTGTTGTGCCCGCTGATCGTCACGCCACCGGCGCCGGCGCCGTCAAGCTCGATGGTCGCGCCGGGGTTGTCGAGCTCCGGCAGCGGGCTGCCGAGCAGCAGTTGCGAGTTGGCGGGCACCGAGAACGTGATCGAATGGCTTCCCGCGCCGGCCCCATTGGCCTGTTCGATGGCCCAGCGCAGGGTTCCAGCCGAGCCGTCGTCGGCCGTGCTCGAAACGTTGAAAGTCGCGGCCTGGAGCTGTCCGGACAGGCCGAGCGCAAGCGCCAGCGACCCCGCCAGGAATACGCGTTTGAAGGGAAACTCGCGACGAGGCTTGGAACCGCGGCGGAGAGTCGGCGCGCAGCGTGCGCCCATGGGAAATCCTTCCTTGGATCATGGCGCGATCCGGCGGGCTCTTCCGCCGCGTACCGCTCGCCGCAGAAGAGTTTTGTGGGGCAGGTCGTTCGCCCGGCAACGCATCCGTGCGTTTGGACGAAGCATCAAGTTTCAATCTACACCGAACGTATGCATTTTTTCTTCGGCGTGGGTTGATCCACCTCCGGAGCATAAAGCTCGCACTCGCCCGCCCACGCTGGCCTCGCCATGCGCGATGCAACGATCATCATGACCTTGCCGAAAAGGTTGCTTGCGCCGGCTGGATAAGCCTGTCAAACGGCACTATCGTCACCCACTCCCAAGAGCCGGGCGCCGAACGTAACGACGCTGCACGCCGCGCGTGAGCTAGCGGTTCTTGCGATCTCAAGTGCTGTGCCACGCGCCGGAGATTGTTTGCCATACCGACTTACGACTCGCCGATACCTGCTAGCATCGCCTCATCAACTACCGCAACGCTCGGGGGGACCAGCGCACGATGACCAAAGACACTTTTCGAATCGTTACTCGCGGCACCGATGGAAAGCTGCACGTGCGCGACTACACCAAGCAGGAATCACTGCTCCGGGCTCACACGCAGATCGGCGTCGACGACTGCAGCACCGACCTGGGCTTGCGCGGACAGCCAGTCTTACGAGGCCTGATCGGCCCGATGCCGGAAGGCAAGAATGTCATTCGATACGAGTCGCCGGAAGTCTTTGAGACGCTGACCAAGGAGTGGAGCAACACAAAGACCGCACGCCGCTCGAAGACCAGCCCTTCGCCCGAGATGTCCGAGCTGTCGAACTAGACTCTCAGCTCGCCGAAGTCCTCGTACGACACAAAAACACCAACGCGGAGTCGACCAGTTTGGCCGCCTCCGCGTTCTTGTTGATCGAGGACTGTTCCAGCGACCGCCTAGCGGCGCCGGTCAATTGGCTGGGCGCTGTTGCCGTACGGATCCACCAGGGCCTGCGATTCCGTCGGTCCGGGCGAACTGTTTGTCGGATCAAGTGACTGACGCGGCTGCGTGCTGGCCACGGCGGTGCCGCCCGACGCTCCGGGCGCGATCCCGATCGCCACGCGGCTCACGTGCCGCTCTTCGGCAATCCGGGTATTCGTCACCGGAATGTGCTGCACTTGCTTATAAGGAACATAGTCCACCTTGGTAACCGGCACCTTGACCGTTTCGGTGCGGGTTTCCCAACGCGTGACCGGCATCAGCCGATACGAAAGGACCGGCGGAGCCAGCAGGTTCCACGTCCGTTGATAGCCGGGTACCCACTGCTGCTCGGTGACCGGCACCTGATAGGTGCGCACCGAGTCCTGCATCTCCGTCGTGTACCGCGGACTGACTTGCGTCGTCTCGCTGGGCACCCATTTCGTCTCGGGAATCGCCTTCTGCGTGACCTGAGTTGTCACCCGATATTGGATTCCATTCTCTTCGACTACCTGCACGTTCTGGGCGACGGCCGGAGTAGCCAAAGCCGCCAGCGCGGCAATGGCGAGCGCGGTGGAAGTTCCACGGATCATGACGGGTCCCTCTGCAGTGTTCCGTTGGCGGACTCAGTGGCAATCCATGCCTGCCGCCCTGCGGGATTAATCATGTGCCGTATGCGGCACATCTTACGTATCGGAACAAGCGGCATTTCGCTTTAGGCAAGCTGACGCGAACCTGCGGAAACCTGCTGGCTCGAAACTTGGATGCTGGCAATCTGGCTCTTGCAATCCGGGCCGCAATCCGGCACCTTGGAGTCCACGGCCGGCCGATTCCCGGGCCCCTGGCCGCACCAACCGCCTCCCAAGTGATCCACCAGCCATGCTGTCAGCCGAACTCTTGAAAGTCCTCGTCTGTCCCGAAACGCACCTCGAATTGTCGCTCGCGGACCCCGCCGTACTCGGCCGCTTGAATCAGGCCATTGCGTCAGGGCAACTCACAAACAAGGCCGGTCAGCCCGTCAAACAGAAGCTCGATGCAGCGCTCCTGCGAACCGATGGGGCCGTCGCCTATGCCGTGGTCGATGAGATTCCAATGATGCTCGTCGACGAGGGCATCCCGCTCGATCAACCGGCCTTGAAGTCGTAGCTCCCGCGAAAACACTCCGTTTGGAAACTCGAACCATGACCGCCAGGACCATCTTCAAGCGGATCATCGACCGCGAGATTCCCGCCCAGATCGTGCACGAGGATGATCTTTGCCTGGCGTTCGTTGACGTCAGCCCGCAAGCACCGACGCACGTACTCTTGATTCCGAAAAAAGAGATCGCGTCGCTCGACCAGGTGGCCGATGAGGACGCCGCGCTGATGGGTCACCTGATCGTGACCATTCGCAAGCTCGCCGCGCAGCTCAAGCTGGAAGACGGCTATCGCGTGGTGGCCAACTGCGGACCCTATGCCGGCCAGTCGGTCGACCACCTGCACTTTCACATACTCGGGGGCCGTCCGCTCGCCTGGCCGCCCGGCTAACGAAACATCGGCGGCAGATAGCTCTTCATCGTCTCAAAGAGCGAGGGACTCTTGGCCGGTTCAACAGGAGCTTCGGGCTCGACTGGCTTCGGTCGCCGCGCGACCGGCGTATTGGTGGACGTCAACGGCACGTTGGAAACCAGGAACTGCGGCCAATAGCCGTCCAGCAGCCGCGCACAATCCGCGTAACGTCCCTTCTCCAGATGCAGGCTCGCCATACTGTTGATCTTCGCCAGTTCGGCAAGCTCCCGCTCGCTGAATCCGCGCACCTGTACGTCATCAATCCAGACTTGCCCCGGGCCAAGCAGTTCAAATTTCACCGACACGTCGCTGAGTCCATCCTGCGGCAGGTTCTCGATCGAGAAACTGTAGGGCACCCAGTCGCCAGGCTTTTGTGCGGTGGCGCCAACCGCCTGCTGCACTCCCTGGGACACGAACGGGCCGGCGGCGGAGGTGCCCTGCATGGAAATCCTGACCGCCGGCAGCTTGCCTTCCACCGGAAGCGCTCGCAGCCAGACCTCGATAACGGCTCGGCCCGCTGGCTGCGGCGTGAGCAACGTGCTTTTTATTCCGACCGGCGTGCCCGTCCCTTCGAGCATCAGTGATTGCGCGCCCTTGTGCATGTTTCGCGAGTCCAGCAAGACCCGCCCGCCCATGGGCACTTCGGCCGTCCAGCCCGCCAGTTGTCCTTGCGCCAGCGGCAGCTCGAAACCGGGATTGCTGACCAGCGACTGGCCCGAAGTGCGTACCCGCGCGACGAGATCCTTAATCTGATTCTCAAGCGTCTCGCGTACTCCCTCGGGAAGCTCAATGCTGACGTCTTGCACGCGCATATTGGGCGACGAGAACTTCGCACCGACAAGGTCATATGCCCCGACTGGAACATTCCACACGAGTTGGTTCAGGCTGCGCTGGAGCGTTCCGGGTGAGTTCCCTTCGCCGAGGTTCGTGAGCTCGCACTCGCCCGGCGTCATCAGTGCCAACGACACGGTCGCCGGCCAGGGCGAATCGTTCACCAGGTAGACGTAGGTTGCACCATCCTCACTTCGCACGCGGATCGTAATCGGCTGCGTCTCGCCAGGCACCGTTTCAAAGGCGCCCTCAGGCAATTGTCGATAAATGTGGAGCAGCGGTCGCAAAGAACCTTCCTGCCCCAGCGGCAACGTCCAGCCACCATCGAATACCTGGCATAAATCGCTCGCAGCCATGGCCTGGACAAATCGGCGGCGGTTGTGATCGCCTGCGGGGGAAATCTGCGAGGCCAGCCAGGCGTAGGTGTTCGAAGCCCCAAACGGACTCTTTACATCGAAGCTCGCCACGCGAATCTTCTGCGGCTCGTGATGGAATATCGCGCCTCGCTGGTTGGTCGACGCAAACAGCTCGTCCAGCTCGCGCGAACTATATGCCGCGCTCTCGACGCCGGGCCAAGCGCCCGGAATCTCCGGTCGAATGACATGGGGCCGCAACGCCACGATGCCACTTTCGGGCCCATAGGCCGTAACGTTAACCCCGGCCGACCTGAAAGTCTCGGACAGTTCCACGCGGCGCATGAGCGACGGCTTGAGCTGGCGCTTGGTCTCGCTGCCTTCCAGCAGCGTGCCGTCGGCCAGGTACAGCTTCGCGCCAGGCCGCGCAAAAGCAATCTCCTGCTCGAGCCTTCGATGGAACTCGGTGACCGTGCGGCTGCGCCACTCAATCCACGCCGCGCGCCCAGAACCAAGGAGGTATCTCGCCCGGGTGGCATACCGCTGAGGCCCTTCGCCGGGAACCTTCAGTCCTGCCGCCTGTTCGAACCGCGCGATCGTCGTATCGTCCAATCCATACTGGTCGCCCGGCAGTTGAGCAAATCCCTCGGGCGAGACCTGCAACGCGATGCCGCGGAAGGCCGTATGCTTTGCATAACGTTGGGCAACCTCGCGCACAACGCGAAGCATGGCATCCTGCACGCGGGGATCAAGCACGTTGTAGTAGGGAGCGAGCCCCTGCCGCACGGCCGTGGCGCTGAGCGGCCGACCATCGGGACCGATCCATTCCAGCCCGTCGGCCGCACCGCCACTCGCACGCCGCAGCGTTTCCAATTCTGGCAGCGGCGCCGCAAACTGCAGGCCCGGAACCAGTGCAAGTCCTTCTCGGTCGAACAAGCGGAAGACAAGTTCAAGTGCGTCCTTCCGCTGAGTGTCCTGTCCACTGGAGAAGAATATGCCCGTGTCGTAACGCGGCGTGGAACCAACCAGTTGCGAGGGATAAATAGTGCTGCCATCGGCCATCACCGAGAGCATCAGGCCGTTATAGCCCACGTGCTGCAAATAGCTCACGAGCCTCGTGCCTGCCTGGTAGAACGTGTTCCAATCGTCGAGGCTGCGGCCGGTCGGCGCGTCGAACGATTCGGGTGCGCCGAAGTTCTCCGGCACGAGCGGCCGATCCATGTAGCCCGCCCACAATCGCTGGGGCGCGGCTGCCTTGTCGAAAGCTGGCGGCAACAGGCCACCCGAAGGACTGCGCCCGATCGCGAGCATCGCCAGTTGATTCCCGGCGGCACTGTCGACCGTGATCTTTCCGTACACTGCTCTGGAGCCCGGGCGACGATTCGTGAACAGCACGAGCGGTGTTTTCGACCTGGGCCAGAAAACGATCCGATGCTTTTGCAATCGCGGCGTGGACGCGGCGTCTTCGTCGGCCACATGCAGCCCCGAGTCGAGCCCGATGGGCGTCACTTCGCCGGCGGCATTGGGCTCAAGGATGCTGATCCCCATCGTTTGTGGCACGTCGCTGGGATATTCAACCTCCAGCACGTGCGCCGCGCCGATCTGGTGGATCGGTAGTGGGTAGGCCTCCCAGCTCACGTCGGGCGATTCACCGCCAGGTCCAAGCTGAATAAACGGTCCCAAACTGGGATGCTCCCACGGCGCCGCATCGCCATTCCCCAACGGACCTTTGCGAAAGCCGGGAATCGTCGGCAGGCTGGTAAGCCGCTCCCACCATCGTGAGTTGACCGGATTGATCTCAACAACTTTCGTGTTCAGCGGGTCATTGCTAGCCGGAGGAGGCGTGGGCGCGAGCACGACAAACTGCACCGTTCGCATAACGACCGGCTGCGTGAGCCGCAGTCGCTGCCTGATCCGCGAGGGGGGCGCAACGGAAAGCCGCAAGTTGTAAACGCCCTCGGCCTCTGGCGCAACCAGCTTCACCGTGGTCTTGCCGGCAGCGAGAGCGGTTTCATGCGACGCCACGACCTTCTCGCCGGCAAATGCCACGATTTCGGTCTGCAGTTGCATCCCGTCCGTCGGCTGACCGACCTCGTAGGACTCGGCCTCGAAATCGATCGGATCGCCCGGCGCGAACACCAGGTGCGGCCGCGCGAAGTGGATGCGCAATTGATCGCCGGGGGCACGCACTATGGAAAATCGATTGCCGGTGTCGTCGAGCACGCTGGTGTGACCGCCGGAAAGTATCTCGCTGAGCGGAACGCTCACCGTGAGCGGTGTCGGCGATTCAGGCGATTGCAGTTCAACGGCAAGCTGCGACGCCGAATCGCCGCGAATCCAAAGATCCGCGCCGTCATAGGTGCGCGCGCCCTGTGGAGAGATGCGCAGCGTATTTGTACCTTCGAGCCAGATAGCGCGGACGGCATCCGCTTCAATGCCCAACAGGCCCAGTTCGCTGAAAGAACCCTGTGTCGCGCGAACCGAACCGCGCCACGCGCGTTCCGCACCGCCACCCCACGAGACGCGCAGTTTGAGCGCGACTTCGGCGGCCATTCCGTTGGCCGTAGTCATGGCGGCGATCGCGAGTACGCAGGCGGCGAGCAGCAAGCCAGCTCGACCGCGACGCACCGGAGCGGCGCGCGATGACCGTTGCGGACTTCCATGTCCGAACATCGGTGCCTGGCGGTTTTAAGTCGTTATGTGTACAGACATTCCCGGCGAAGGGGAGGGGGATTATATCGACGATGCCCCGCAGCCTCTATGCCGGATTCCGCGCGTTTTGCAGCCACTTTGACGGCGGAGAAAGAAGGTCGCTAGCTTGGCAATGCCTGCTAATCAACTTCGGTCGTCAGCAGCTCGGCGAGCGGTAGAACCTCGGCGCCGGGCGACTCAACCTCGGCCGTCAGTACTGCCTGCATTCCCTCGCTCACCTCATGCAACAGGCCCGAGACTTCGTTTACTTCCCAGCGATCGCTGGGTTTGGCATACAGCTCCGCCGCGCCGGTGAGCGGCTGCCGCAAGTGCCAGGCACGTGTCCGAAGTGCCCGATCGTGCCGGCTGGTCATCCGCAGATGATCGCGCCAGGCCGGCTTCTCGCCCTGAATGATTGGCAGTAAGCTGCTGGCAGTGCCATCACCCAGGCCGGTGCGATCGAGCCCGAGCCAATCGACGAGCGTTCCTGGCAGGTCGGTCGGCTGGACCAGCATCTGCGAACGAGCGAGTCCTCCCAGGCCGTCTGGAAACCGCAGCATCAACACGAGCTGCGCGATCTCGTTGTACAGAGCCTCGTCGCATGGGCCGATCCGGCGGTGTTCGCCGAGCGGGAACCCACCGGTGGACACGAACGCTATCGCCGTGTTCGCCGCCAGCGGACCATCGAGAATCTGGTCCACCAGCGCCCCCAGGCACATGTCCAGCAGCACAACTTGCCCGCAGTAGGCGTGCTTGATACCCAGCGGCTCGTCCGGATCAAACTCGTCCGGCAACCAATGGTTTGGCGGCACGACAAGCTTCGGCGGTTCGGGGTCGTCCTCTTCGGCGAAGCGATTGCGCATGGCAAGCGGCGCGTCCCAGGCTCCAGACATGCCGCATGAGTGCAACCACAGGCAGAACGGTTCGCGGGGTGGTTTGACCAGCCACTCCGTCGCCGTGGAGAAGAGCCGTGCGAGCTCGGTTTCAGCAGGATCGTCGGCCGACATTGTCTCGGCGCCCGGTTCGACCAACAACTGTTCGGCAAACTCCGCGCCAGGAAGCCAGCTTGCCACTTCGGCCGAATCGGTGACGAGCGCGGTGTGCCAGCCTGCGGTCCCCAACAACTGCGGCAGACTCCGCTGGCTCTCTGCCGCCAGTTGCAGGCTGACGGTGCGACTGCCGTACCACGCCGCGCGATAGAATTCATCGAGCGCCGTGTGCTCAAGATAGGCCTGATCGAACACGAACGACTGGCTGGCCAGTTCATCGATCGCAGCGGTGCCTATCCAGCTATTGCCGTACGCTCCCACCGTGCCTGCATGCAGGTTCTCGACCGCGATACAAATAAGGTTCCGGTGTGTCACGGAGAGCCATTCGCCGCGGCAAGAGCGGCAGAGCAGGGGACGGGTTCGGTTAGAGATTACGAACCGCCGATTGTACCCTCATGGCCCGAGCATCGTCAGCCCGGCTGTGCAACTTCGCCCGAGCGCCGGTCGCGCGATTGATGCCACTCGTGGAACACCAACCTGGGAAAGTGCCAGGCGTCGCGCGCATAGCGGCCGAACAGCCGCTTGGGCTCGCTCAGCAAACGATGCAGCCATTCGAGTCCCGTCTTGCGCATCCACATCGGCGCTCGCCGCTTCTCACCGGCCAGAAAGTCGATCGTCGCGCCCACGCACAACGTGACGGCGGCTTCGATCCGGTCACGATGTGCATCCACCCACAGCTCTTGCTTCGGCGCTCCGAAACCCACAATTAAGACATCCGGACGCGCGCGGGCGATCTTCGCCAGAATCGTTTCGTTCTCGCGCGCGTCATGTTCGAATCCTAGAGGCGGACTATAGGTGTCAACCACCTCGACCGACGGCCAGCGATGCTCGATGTACGTAGCCGCCCGTGTTGCCACGCCCGGTGCCGCGCCCAGCAGAAACACGCGGAGGCCGCCATGGTCGGCCGCCCGCTCGAAGAGTTCCGGCACCAGGTCGCTGCCCGCCACGCGTTCAGGAATCGGCAGCCCCAATAGCCGCGCCGCGGCAATGACGGGCATCCCGTCGGCGAGCACCAGCGAGGCATGCGCGTAGGCTGCTCGCAGCGCCGCGTGTTCCTGATACATCACGGCATGATCGACGTTCGGCGTCACGACGAACCGGCTTCGATGCGAACGCCACGTCGTCCACTCGTAGATCTGCTGCACCGCCTGGTCGAGGCTCAGCGGATCAATCTCGAAACCGAACATCGCCACGCGGGGCGGCCGGGGATGTGTCTCCAACAACGTAATCACGGAGCGAGCACCTCTCGATAGACATTTGCCACCCCGCGAGCCATGCTCACGTCCGAAAACATCGCCGCTTGCCGGCTGTGTGCGTGCTGCCGGCAGGACGACCAATCCACTTCGCCGCCCACAAACGAGCCAATCGCACGGGCCAGGTCCTGGGAGTCTCCCGGCTCGGCCAGCACGCCGTCGATCCCGTCGCGAATGGCCTCGGGAACGCCTTCCACCTTGGTTCCTACGACGGGAACACCCGCGGCCATGGCTTCCAGCACCACCATCGGCAGGCCTTCGCCAAACAGGCTCGGGAGCACAAACAGGTCGAGCCTTTCGAGTTCTGCTGAAACGTCCTTCGTGAAGCCGGTCCAGGTGATGAACTCACCGATTCCCAGCCGTTCGACCTGCGCGTGGATCTGGCGCTTGTAGTCCTCGGTTTCGAACTCACCGATCGCCCGCAACCGCACGTCTACGCCTTCGCGTCGCAGCCTGGCCATCGCGTCGAGCAGCACTTCGAGGCCTTTGCGAGGTCGGAATAGCGCAACCGTGCCCAGCGTCCAGGGACGGCGCGGAGCCAAGCGGTTAGCGAGCGGACCGACGACCGGCACGCCATTCGGCACAACGTGAATTCGAGCGCGCGGCACGCCCTGCGCCGCGGCGTAGTTGGCCAGGCTGCGTGATACCGCGATCACGGCGTCAACCCCCAGCAGGCTGTAGTTCTCGGCCTTCGCGCTGATTGTGTCTTGCCAACGGC
>JBGSKX010000002.1:0-9772 GCA_041741015.1 Pirellulales bacterium | reverse complement strand
CCGGCCCCCGCAGCCCCCGCGCCTTCGGCTGAAGTGGAAGACCTGTTCAGCCAACCGGAGACGACGCCGGTTGACCCGCAGACGAAACCCGCCGAGCCGGCCGAGGTCGAAGACCTGTTCAAGGAACCGGAAACCGCCCCGGCCAAGCCGACCGATGAGGTCGACGATCTGTTCAAGGATCTGGACGCCCCGAGCGGTAACAAGGCCGCGGCCAATGAAGCCCCGGCGACGCCGGCCGAACCGAGCAAGGAAGTCGAAGACCTGTTCAGCGAACCGACCGGTCCGATGGCGGCCGCCGAACCGAAGACCGACGCGGCCGACGGCATGCGGTTGTGGTCCGACAACACGGGCGAGTTCCAAGTTCGGGCGCGCCTGGTGGTGGTTGGCAAGACGCACGTGCGGCTGCTGAAGGACACCGGCAAGTTCACGACGGTTCCTTACTCGCGGCTGAGCCAAACCGATCTGGCGTTCGTCCGCACACAGACCGACGCCTCGAAGGTCGCTGGTTTCTAACGACTTCCGGCGAAAAGCGATTTATCGACTGCCAGCGACCTTGAACCGTCGCTGGCAGTCGCGTTTACTAAACGCGAGGAACGAATCATGAAATTCGTCCGCCTCGGACTTGTCGTCCTGTTGCTGCTGGCCGTCACCCAAACACTCCGGGCGGAAGAGCCCAAGCGACTGCTGCTCGTGGGGCAGGGTCCGGACAATCACCCGGCCGGTACGCACGAATACATGGCGGGCGTCGGACGGCTCGCCAAGCTGCTTGAGGCCGAAAAGCGTGTGAAGACCGAGGTCGTTCGCGCCGATGGCGAGTGGACCGATGGGCCGGAACTCATCGAGAACAGCGACGGTCTGGTGCTGTTCGTTTCCGAAGGGGCCAAGTGGTGCTCTGCCGATCCCCGGCGCTATGAAGCGCTTACGAAGCTGGCCGCGCGCGGCGGCGGATTGTCGGTGTTGCACTGGGGCATGGGCACGCGTGAAGTCGGCCCGATCGAACCGTTCCTGAAGCTGTTTGGCGCGTGCCACGGCGGGCCAGACCGCAAGTACCAGGTGGTACGTAGCGAGCTGCGGCCGGCAACCCCTGCGCATCCGATCGCGTCGGGACTGAAGGCCTTTGACCTGCGTGACGAGTTCTACTATCGGCTGAAGCTGGTCGAAGGAGAGCCTGGCGTGCAGCCGGTGATGCAGGCCCTGATCGACGGCCAGCCGGAGACCGTGGCCTGGGCCTGGGAACGCCCGGATGGAGGCCGCTCGTTTGGGTTTAGCGGCCTGCACTTCAACGATAACTGGGATCTGCCGGAGTATGCCCAGCTCATGAAGCAGGGCGTGCTCTGGACGCTGAAGTTACCTCAGTAAAAGAGACAGCGCCGCGCACCAGCACGGAGTGGCGCGTCCCCCGCTGATACGCAGCGCTTTGCGACCTGCGTGGTCGCGTCCCTACAGTGTCTGCCTCAGGTCCGTTTTCGCCGCCAGGCGCGCCAGCCCACCAGAGCCAGACCCACGCCGGCCAGTGCAAAGCTGCTCGGCTCAGGCACGCTCCAGGTATCGATCACGACCTGGTCGATTACCATGTCGGGAAAGATGTTGATATTGAACTGCTCCCAGTATGGGTTCGGAAACAGTCGCCAAACCTCGGTCCGGTGATAGAGATTGTCCAGCGGGTCGAGCAAAATATCATTGCCGCCTAAAAACTGGACGCCCCCCGTGCCGTTCGGATGGAACGACACGATGTTCGAGAGCGTCGGCGGCGGGAACTGCGGATTGGGCTGATACGTGATTTGGACGTAGATGTCTTTCCACGGCTCGTTATCGATCCAGTTGGGAATGTAGAACTCCATGGTTCCGCCCGTGGTACCTATCCAGGAACCGTTGAAGACGGGATCCCAGACGATGCCGCCGGCAGGGACCATTTCGGGCACGCCCCCGCCATCGCCAACGGTGGGCGCCGGCAGTCCATCCGGGAAGCCGCTCGACGGGGCAGAAACTCCCAGTGCGAATATGTGCTACGGGTGGCGCCGCGCCAGGGAGGCGGAAATAGATCGCGTGCCATCAGCGAGTCGGCACTCGCGACAAACGCGAGACAGGCGGCGGAGAAAATCAGGAAGAGACTTCGCGTCCTGAGCGCAGTGTGATTGCTAGCAAATGTCATGGTGCATTCTCCCGAATTTAGACCAGTGGCGAATCGAGGGGGTGCCATCGGAACTCTGCCGGACGCGCGCCTTGAGATCGGGCTTGGCGCGAACTTAATCGCAAGTGAGCTCAATCCTGGCGAGCGGTCCTTCTCTGTGAGTTGGTCTGCGGAGAAATGTCTGGGCTAGCTACTCCTGCTGAGAGGGTGATCGAAAAAGCCAGGGACGAGCGGGCATATTAGCATGCGAAAAAGTCAAAAGCAAAAATTTTATAGGTTTTTCTGCGCAATTGGGTCTTCGGACAAGCGTTGTTTGCGCACGTCGGGGAGGTAGGCGAAGCGATGCAGTGAGTGTTGCCAGTTTATTTCGCCAGCGAAACCACGCCTGGCTCGGCATTTGCGCGGCGAAGCTGGCCGCAGGCGGCGTCGATCCGATCTCCCTTGCGCTCCCGGACCTGGACGTTCAGGCCGCCGCCGCGGAGGGTCTCGACAAATTGCCGGACCGATGTGGGCGAGGGGGTTTGGTAGGGCAACCCGGCCACGGGGTTGTAGGGGATCAGGTTCACCAGCGCCGTTCGCCCGCGTAGCAGTTTTGCCAACCGGCGGGCGTGCTGCTCGTGGTCGTTGAGACCGGCCAGCAGCACGTACTCGAACGTCAACCGGCGACCGGAAGTTTCGAAGTAGCGATCGGCCGCGGCGAGGATCTCGGCCAGCGGAATGTTCTGACTTACCTTCACGAGTTTGTGGCGTAGTTCGTCGTCGGGCGCGTGCAGCGAGACGGCCAGGTTGTAGCGGCTGTTGGCGTCGGCCAGGCGATGAATCGCCTGCGGCAGGCCGACGGTCGAGATCGTGATCCGGCGCGGGCTGATGCCCAAACCATCGGCACTGCTGGCCGCTTCGAGCGCGGGGAGCAGTCGATCGAGATTTGCCAGTGGCTCGCCCATTCCCATCACGACGATATGGCTGAGCCGCTCGTCGGCCGGCAGCAGCCGATCGAGCCGAAGCATCTGTTCGATGATCTCGCCGCTGGTGAGGTTGCGTGCGACACCCGCCAGGCCGCTGGCACAGAAGACGCAGCCCATGGCGCAGCCGACCTGGCTGCTGATGCAGATCGTGCGGCGCGTGCCGTCGCGGAGCAAGACGCATTCGATCTGCTCGCCATCGGACAGCCCAATGAGCAGCTTCTCGGTACCGTCGCCGGTCTGTTTGTGGAGCGGGACCGTGGTGGTCCAGATCTGGTAGTCGGCGGCCAGCTTTTCCCGCAGGGCGGCGGGCAAATCGCTCATTTCGGCAAAGCTGGGAGCCCGGCCGGCGAATAACCAGCGGCGGACCTGCGCGGCGCGATAGCCGGGCTGGCCCTGTGTGGCCAGCCACTCGGTAAGATTCGCGGCGGCGGGATCGAGCAAGTGCGTCATTTACAGCAGTCGGGACGAATCGTGGCCGATGGCAATGTCAAAACGGGTAGTTGGATTATACGCCGCGGCGCGGTCGGGCTGTCGAGCCGTCTTGGTCGGCCAATTCGAAACCTGCTCTCGCGGTTGCTGAAATTGACAGTTTCGTCCATCACCCCCACAATGCGCCCCACGCTTCGCACTCGTCCTGACGCCGCACGTCGCGCGTCTGCCGACGGGTAGTTTGCCTTTTATCGCCCAAGGAATGTGAGCATGTCGACGACGCCCCCGCCGATGAACCCCTACGACAGTCCCGAAAACTTCCGGCCGGGGATGAGCACGGGCACCAAGGTGCTCCTAGGCCTGGGCATCGGCTGCGGCGTTCTCGTGCTGCTATGCTGCGGCGGGATGATGGTCGGCGGCTATTTCTTTGGCCGCACCATGCAAGAGGCGATCAGCGAGGATCCGCAGCAGATCGCGGCGGTGGCCACGAGTATCGTGGAGATTGAAATTCCCGAGCCACTTGCGCCGGTGTTCTCGATGGATTTCACCATCCCCTTCACCAATCAGAAGGCGATGGCGATGGTGGTCTATGCCCACAAGCGCGACGGCAGCACGCCCAAGGGGGAGAACCCAGACAGCGTGCTTGTGATGTTTCAGATGAGCGACAGCTTTGGCGATCGCGGGGCACTGAAGGCCCAATTCGAAGCCCAGATGCAGCAGTCCGGCCGCAAGGAGTGGGAAGAAGTGAAGCTCGACTCCGAGGAAATCATCGAGCACGAGGTGAACGGCAGCCCTGCGCAGTTCACGTTCGGCAAGGGCAAACGGAATGACGGCCGCGAAGTTTGGCAGGCCAACGGCGCCTTCGATGGCAAGGGCGGTCCGGCGATGCTCTTCATGCAACTGGACGCCGAGGACTTTACCGAGGAACAAGCCCGCGGCGTGATCGACTCGATGCGCTAAGAGGCCCGCTTCGCGCGGATTGACGGCGAACTCAATCAAGCCCCGGGAATGCTTTCCCGGGGTTTTTTGTTTGCTGATTGGCTTTTGCTTGTTGTGCCGCGTGAATCCGCTCGGCAAGTTCTCCGCTGGCGAGTTCCGCTTCGAGCGCCTCGACATCCTTGTAATGTACGTCGCTGAGGAACTTCACGACCCAGTTGTGCACCAGCGGGCTGACCGTGACGACGACTCGGCCGTGGGTGTGAGCCTCCCACATTTCGATCGCGGTGCCCATCGAAGCTTCGGGAACGAAAGCCAGCACCACGTCCACTTGGCGGCACAAGTCGCAGTGATGGAAGAACACGCCCCGGCCACGGTTCTCGTCATAGCTGAGCGAATCGGCGTGGTCGGACAGCGGGTTGTACACTTCTGCGGCGGGAAAATGCTGCTCCAGCAGCAAGCGCAACTGGCCGCGATAGCCCTGATGGTGCAGCGTCAGCGCCAGGTGCGAGCCTTGCATGATGCCCGCCAGAAAGAAACGCATCGATCGAGGTCCCCTGCCCTAATTGAATCTCCCGCCCTGACTTCGGCAGGGCGAATCACCTAGGATAAGTGTATTGGCGGACGGGTTCCACGGGGGTCGGGAGTCAACAAGATGGCGAAAATAGTAGTCAAGGCTCGTGCCAAGAGCGGAAAGCCCGCGCTGAAAGTCGTCGGGTTCGACCGCGCCCGGGCAGTCGACCTGGTGATGGAGCTCATGGCGATTCCCGGCGCGAGCGGCAATGAAGCTGCCGTTGCCAATTGCATCACGCAGAAATTGACCGCCGCTGGTGTGTCCGCCAGTGCGATTCGCCACGACAATGCGCACAAGAAGACGCCGTTCTCCGGCGAGATTGGCAACCTGATCGTGCAACTGCCGGGCACGATCAAGGCTCCGCGGCGGCTGCTGATGGCCCACATGGACACGGTGCCGATCTGCGTCGGTTCGAAGCCGAAACGCAGTGGAGGCTTTGTCCGCTCCGCCGATCCGAAGACTGGACTGGGCGCCGACGATCGCGCCGGCGTGGCCGTGGTGTTATGGTCGGTGCTCGAGATCGTCTCGCGCGGATTGCCGCACCCGCCGCTGACGCTGCTGTGGGCCATTCAGGAGGAAGTCGGCCTGCAAGGTGCTCGCTGTCTGCAAACGTCGCTGCTGGGGAAGCCGAAGCTGGCGTTCAACTTTGACGGCGGGGCCGCCGAGAAGCTCACCATCGGAGCGACCGGCGGGTACCGGATGCAGATCGACATTCAGGGGCTCGCAGCCCACGCCGGCGGAGCGCCCGAACAAGGGATCAGCGCGATCGTGATTGCTTCGCTAGCCATCGCCGCGCTGGTCGAAAACGGCTGGCACGGGCTGATCGAGAAGAATGGTCGCCAGGGCACGAGCAACGTGGGCGTGATTCACGGCGGCGCGGCAACCAATGTCGTCACCGATCACGTGGTGCTCAAGGCCGAAGCCCGCAGCCACGACCCGGCCTTCCGCAAGGTGATCGTCAGGGAAATCGAAAAGGCCTTCCGCGACGCGGTGGGCAAGGTTCGCTCGGCGGACGGCAAGACTGGTTCGGTGCGCTTTGCCGGGCACAATGACTACGAAGCGTTCCGCCTGCCGGACAACGATCCCAGCCTGCTGGCCGCCGAAGACGCCGTGCGCGCGGTTGGACTGACGCCGCTCCGGGCGATCAGCAACGGCGGACTCGACGCCAACTGGATGACGGCCCACGGCATTCCCACGGTCACGCTCGGCTGTGGCCAGATGCATATTCATACGACCAGCGAACGGCTGGACCTGGCGGCGTTCGAAAACGCCTGCCAAATTGGCCTGCGGCTGGCGACCGGCACCGAGTAACGACTTCCGTGAGTTGAGTACAAAACAAGTGGAACTCGACGACGAACTGTGCCTGTGCTTCCATGTGACCAAGCGGAAGGTGATCAATTACCTCCGCGTAGAGAAGCCGCGACGGCCGGGACAACTGGCCGATTGCTTTGGCGCGGGTACCGGCTGCGGCTGGTGCCGGAAGACCCTACTGCGGTTGTTTGACGAGTACCAAGGAGAAGCGTCGGCGGAGACAGCGGCTAGTGACCCCGAGCCATCGGCGGCGGAGTATGCCCGCGGCCGCACTCAGTATGTGAAGGCCGGCGGGGGCACGCCTCCGCCTGGCGCAACGCCGATCGCGGATGAGCCAACCGGCTGAGACCGTCCGGCATCGGGCTGTGCTAGTCGCGGGGCGGAAAATGCGTTATGATGGGTGTTTAGCCGCCCGGCGCGTTCGCGCAAAGTGCCCGCAGGCGGCTGTTTCGCACCCCTTCTTGGAAAGTCGCTAACATGGCCCGTAAAGTCCTTAATCGCAAGGAATTACGAGAAGAGTCCGACGCCGCTGAACGCGCCGGCAAGACGAAAAAGAAAGCTGCTGAGAAGGATGCCGACGGCGTCAAGAAGCCCGTCAAACGCAAGAGCCGCGCCAAGGTCGCCAAGGAAGTCCGCCTGAAGGCCTTCTGGGGCGTGTTCAATCAGTCGATGAAGCGGGTTGCCCTGTTCGAGTACAGCCAGCGCAAGCAGGCCCTGAAGAAGGCCGAAGAGCTCTCGACCTCGGCCAAGAGCCCGCACTTCGTGCAGCCGGTGAAAGAAGTCATCGAAGAGTAGTGCGAAGCGAGTTCGCCGCCCAACCTGCGCGGCAGATCAAGGTCCCGGGGAACATATTCCCCGGGCTTTTTGTTGGTGGATCAAGTGGTGGCGATGCGCGCCCGCGGACGCCGCTAGTTGACGCACGCGCGGCTGGGGTCGAAAATCGGGATGGGCAATCGCCTTAAGGAGGTCTGAGAGGGCCCAACTCCCCAACCACTCGCTTCGAATCGGCAGCCATGGAATTCAAACCCGGCCACACCGTGGGTATCGATCTCGGTACCACGTTCTCCACCGTCGCGCATCTGGACGAAGAAGGCAACCCGATCCCGATCGAGAATGAGGACGACGACGTTGAAACGCCGAGCCTGATTCTGCTGGCCGAATCGGGGCACGTGGTCGTGGGTCCGAACAAGCAGCGAGCTGCGATGGAAGATCCCGACCATGTGGTCGAACGCGTCAAGCGGCACATGGGCAACATCGACTTCAAGCGCACGTTCGACGGCCGCGAGATCACGCCGGAATTTCTCTCGGCTCTGATCCTGAAGAAGCTCAGGCAGGATGCGGAAAAGCGGATCGGCAAAATCGGCAACGCCGTGATCACGGTGCCGTACTACTTTAATGACGCCCGCCGCAAAGCCACGCAGGATGCCGGCGCGATCGCGGGATTGAACGTGATCGATATCATCAACGAACCGACGGCAGCGACGCTGACCTACGCCTGGACGCGAGGCGAACTGGGAAGCATGACGGCCGATCAGAAGCCGCACTCCGCGCTGGTTTACGACCTAGGCGGCGGCACCTTCGACGTTACCGTGGTGCGCTACACCCCCAGCCACTTTCAGGTGCTGGCGACCGATGGCGACGTCCACCTGGGCGGCATCGACTGGAACGATCGGATCGTGGACTACGTCTCGCAGGAATTCGAGGCCAAGCACGGCATCGATCCGCGCAAGTATCCGGCCGCGCTGCACCTCTTGCGGCACGACTCGGACCAGGCCAAGATCGCCCTCTCGACCGGCGATCGGGCGACCGTCTCGGTACGTCTGGAAGGCAAGAGCCTGAACGTGCCGATCAGTCGCGCGCAGTTTGAGGACATCACCGGCGACCTGCTGCAGCGGACGATCGACACGACTCAGTTGGTAATCGAGCAGGCCGGCCTCAAGCCCGAGGAGGTCGACGCGATCGTGCTGGTGGGCGGTTCGACGCTGATGCCGCGGGTGGTGCAAACCCTGCGCGAGATGACCGGCAAGGAGCCGTTTGCCGGGCTGTCGCCGCACACGGCCGTGGCCCAGGGAGCGGCAATTCACGCGGCGATTCTGGAAGCCAAGTTCCGCGGTGAATCGAGCGGCATGGCCGAACGCATTCGCAAGCTGCTGGCCAACGTGAAGCAGGACAACGTGAACAGTCACGGGCTGGGGGTCCAGGCGCGCAATCCCAAGACCGGAAAGTCGATCAACCACGTCATGATTCCCCGCAACAGCCGCCTGCCGGTCGAAGTCAGCCGGACGTTCGCCACCAGCGAACCGAACCAGCAGCGTGTGACAGTGAAGGTCATCGAAGGCGACGCGCCCGACCCGGCCGCCTGCTCTTTGGTGGGCAATTGCCGGATCACGGGCCTGCCGAAAGACCTGCCCAAAGGCTCGCCGATCGAGGTAACCTATGCTTTCGACGCGAGCGGCCGGGTACGCGTGCGGGCGAAGGACAAGACCGGCGGCACGGAGGCCGAGATTGAAATCGAACGCAAGGGCGGCCTCGACGAGGGGCAACTTGGCGTCTACACCTCCCTGGCCGAGAAATACAAGGTTGATTAAAAAAGGGTGCAGTCAGCCGCCATCATCCTTGAATCACGAGACAAATGACAAAGACCCTCGACGTTTATCGCGACTGGCTCAAGATCACCGACACCGCTCGGCCGCTCAACTACTACCAGTTGCTGAGGGTCAAGCAGTTCGAGGACAACACGGCCAAGATCCGCGAACATTACAAGGCGATGAACTCGCACGTCCGCAAGTTCGCGGCCGGCGAGTTCGCCAAGCAGTCGCAGGACCTGCTCAACGAACTGGCCCGGGCGATGCTCTGCCTGACGGACAAGCAGCGGAAGACCGAATATGACGCGACGCTGGGGCGGAAGGACGCCTCGGGCGGCGCCAAGGGGCGTAACTTCGAGCAGATTCTGCTGGCCAGCAAGCTGGTCGATCAGGCGCAGCTCGACAAGGCCCGCAACTTCTCGAAGGCGGTGGGTGTCGACGTGCGCGACGCGCTGGTGCAGCAGAAAATCGCCAAGTACGAAGAGGTGCTGCCGGCCTATGCCGAGTCGATTGGCCTGCCGTATCTCGACCTGACGGACATGCCGATCGACCCGCAGCTCGTGGCCAGCATTCCGGCGCACATCGCGCGGACGCATTCCTGCGTGCCGGTGATGATCGACAACAACGAGCTGCTGATGGCCTCGCCGAATCCGATCGACCCCAATGTCGAGGAAGAGCTGCGGCTGCGGTTCAGCATGCCCGTGCGTTCGGTGCTCTGCACGCCGCGAAACGTGAACGAGGTGATTGCCAAGTACGTGCCGAAGGATGCCTCGGCCCCGGCTCCACCGCCGGTGGCTGCCGCGCCGACTCCCGTGGCCGGCGCCGCACCTGCTCCTGCGGC
>JBGSKX010000001.1:0-16578 GCA_041741015.1 Pirellulales bacterium | reverse complement strand
GGACGTCGCGCAGCGGCAAGTCCGGCCGACCCGCAACAACCAGGCGTGGGTTCTCCCAGACGACAAAGTCGCTGGCGTTTCCGTCGCCGGCGTCCGAGGCCGTCAGGTAAAGCGTGATGTCGCCGCCATCAGCCGGTGGTTCGAGTTTGATCCGCACATCCTTACGCGAGGCGACAGGCGAAACCGGTTCAAGCCAAGCGGTCGGTCCTTGCGTGCCGCCGAGGTGCCGGGTTAGCTGGCCGATGAGATTCGATTTCCAGAGCGACGATTGCCAGGACTCGACTTGTGCGGCAAGCGCGGCCGAGTCTTCTGGCTTGGCACGGCGCCAGCGATCGCGCAAATCGTCAATCAGCACCGAGCGCGGCGCGGCATCGGACCGCGTGAGCACGCTCCACAGCGTGGCAAGATACTTGGGGTTGAGCGAACGCTCGGAGGCAACCTGTTCGATGGACGTTGTTCCGGCCGTGATTGCGTCGCGACTTTCGAGCGTCGCCTTGAAGTATGCTTCCAGTGGAATCCGACCGCCCTGATTCGTTTCGAGCTTGATGCCCTGCTGCACGACCGTGCCGCCGCCGGTGGTGACGGTATGCCGCGCGTAGAACTCGCGAATCCTAGCGAGCGTGTCGTTGGTCCAATCGCGGCGGCTGGTCGACGGAGAAAACTTCAGTCCATCTGGCAGTAGTACTGCATGGGCGGCAACTTCCTTGGCCGCATCGAGATACTTGGTCACCAGGCCTGGCGACATGACGAGCGCGGCGCCGGTGTTCGTAAAACCTTCGCCGGCCGCGCCATCGACCGGAAATTCTCGGACCGGATTCAGCGAGTCGACGCCGGTCAGCTCGCGAATCGTGTTCGTGTACTGAGCATTGTTCAAGCGGCGCAAGACGACGGGGCCGGGATCGCCGGCCGTGGCTTTCGCCTCGATGGCCAGGAAGCTGCGAACCCATTCGTCGAGTAGTTTGCGCTCGACGTCGGTCGGTTGCTCGGAGTCCATCGGCGGCATCTGTTCGCTTTCGAGCATCTCGCGAACTTTCTTCCACACGAGCGGCTGCTGGCGGACTTCGCTGAATTTGGCGAATGCCGCGAGATTGATCTCGGCCTCGGCGGTGTCGGCGTTGTGACAGTCGGCGCACAACCGCGTTACGAGTGGCAGGATCTGCGGCTCGTATTGGGCGGCGACCTGCGCAAAGTCGCCGAACTCAGCGCCACTCGCCAGCCGCGGCGACAATGCGCCGACCGTAACCACGATCGCGCTCAGCACCAGGATTCGACTCATGCGCCTGGGTAACCTCATCGCCCTGCTCCGATTCTCTGCCGGTGACTCTCGATGTGCTCGCGCAGTTCGGAAGCGGCGGCACTGACGTCGCCGGCCTGCAAGCGATCGATGATGAACTGGTGACTTTCGATGGCGGCCTTCCACTCGGCCTTCTTCACGCTGTCGCGAAATCGCTGGAAGAACACTTGCAACAGGTCGCCGAAAGCCACGATCGGCGCCAGTCCGCTCGATTCCAAAAGCGTCCTGTGAAAGCGAATATCCAGGTCGATCCAGGTTTGAATCGTGCGAGCCGTGCGAAACTCTTCCACGATGGCCTGCAGCGACTCGGCGATCGACGGGTCCTGCGTCATTCGCTCGGCCACGCGGGCCAGCACCCCCGTCTCGACGATCACGCGCGAATCGATGAGCTGTTGGGATTCAGCTTGTTGCAAAGCCGGAAGAAAGCCCAGGTGATCGGCCATGCGGGCCATGTCGAGCTGCCCGACGGCCAGACCAACGCCGGTCTTTGCTTCAACGATGCCGAGAAACTCGAGGGCCTTTGTGGCTTCGCGCACGCTGAGGCGACTGACGCCAAAGCGAACCGCGAGCTCGCCCTCGGTGGGCAGGCGATCGCCCAGACCGAGTCGCTCAGCGGCAATGTATTCCTTGATGCGTTCCGCCACTTCATCGCGAATCTTGCGACGCGGAACAGTTTCGAGCTTCATGACGACATCTTTCTTGTAGGCACTCACGCGGCCGATGCTTGCAATGGCAATCCCTGGCGAATAGATTATCTGACAATCTGACGAGCGTCAACAATTCGTCGGTGCGTGGGCCCGGGCATCTTCTCGTTCATCAAACTGCGCAAGTGCGCGATTGCGCGCGGCTACGCTCGCAGTGGATTGGTCAGCGGACTCCTTTATGAAATGTCTCGCGCTCGACATCGGCTCTTCGTCGCTGAAGGGGGCAGTGCTGGATGTCGCCAGCCGCGAGATTTCGCACCTCGAGAGCCGGCCGTTTCCAGCCGCAATCGAGGGACTGCCTCCTCAGTGCTTTGAGGTCGAGCCAGCGACTGTCGAGGCCGCCGCGTGCGACATTATTACTGCGCTCTTGGCGAAGGCGCCCGATGCTGAGCGGCTCTATTGCTCGGGACAAATGGGCGGCCTGATGCTCGTCGATGAACAGGGTCGGCCGCTGTCGAATTACCTTTCCTGGCGCGATCAGCGTTCGCGGGCACCGGACGCCGATGGCCAATCGATGCTGGAGCAGGTGCGCTTCCGACTGGGCGACGACCTGTTTGAAAGCATCGGCCGCGAGCTTCAGCCCGGTTCCACAACCACCCTGCTCTACTGGCTGAACAAGAATAAAATGCTTCCGGCCGGTGCGATTCCGATCAGCATCGGCGACTACGTGGTGGGAGCGCTCTGCGGCAGCCGACCGCGGATGCACGTTACGCATGCGATCGGGATGCTCGATCTCGAGTCGCTCGACTGGCATCACAAAGCGTTCGCGCAGTTGGGACTCGCGCACGTGGCCCTGCCGCAGCTCGTGCGCAATGTCGAATGCGTAGGCAGCTTCGAGCATCGCGGACGACACATCGACTGTTTTGGCGCCTACGGCGATCAGCAGTGCGCGCTCGCTGGCGCCGGCTTGCAGCTCGGCGAGCTGTCCATCAACATCTCCACCGGTTCGCAAGTCAGCCGGCGCACGCAGAAGCTCAGTCGGGGCAACTTCCAGTCGCGAGCGTACTTCTTCGGCGATCGACTGCAAACGATCACGCACCTGCCGGCGGGGCGATCGCTCAACGTGCTGGTCGAACTGGTGACCGAGGTTGCGACGGCAGCTGGTTCGCCAACGGCCGATCCGTGGCGGGTGATCAACGTGCTAACGAGGGAAATTGAACCAGCGAACGAAGATTGCTCTGATTTGCAAGTGGACTTGTCGTTCTTCGCCGGCCCCTTGGGTTCGACCGGCACAATTCGCAACATCACGACGGAGAATCTGTCCGTCGGCCGGTTGTTTGATGCCGCATTCCGGGCGATGGCCGAGAACTACGATCACTGCGCTTCGTGGCTGGATCCCGAGCGAACTTGGTCGAAAGTCGTGCTTTCCGGCACGCTGGCTCGTGAGGGCTCGCGCTTGAGACAGTATCTCGCCGAGCGATTTCAGGTTCCGATGCGGGAATCGCGCGACGAAGAAGCGCTGCTCGGACTGCTTGAACTGGCTTCGTTGGATTCCCAAGACGCTTCCATATCGCACAATTCTTCCCGGGAGCCCCATCATGCGGTGTAGATGCCGACCAGTCGTGCTGCTCATCTGTTTATGGTTAGGCGCCATTTGCTTCCAAGGCATTGCAGGCGCAGCGGAAACAGAGCTGCGATTCGTCGATCACTCACTGCTCGTGGCGACCGAATATCCCTGCACGTGGCCGACGTATCCGTTCCCGCGATTCCAGATCACGCATCAGCGCGTGATCGGGCCCACATCGCCGTACAACGTGGACGTGCTGCTGATCGATGGCAACACAGGTACCCAGTGGGACGTGCCGCCGCATTCGGTGGCGCGGCCGGAGCTGAAACGGCCCAAGTCGGGACCGTTTGGACTGGCATACACCGATAAGATTGAAGCCTGGCAGCTTGGCGGCGAAGCCTGCGTAATCGACACGCGGGAGTTGCTCGACTCGGCTGCGCCAGGTGTCAGTCCACTGGTCACCGGCAAGTTCATCGAACAGTTCGAACGCGAGCATCGCAAGCTGAAGTTCGGCGATGTGGTGCTCATTCGCAGCGACTATTCGGACAAGTACTATCGGCCTCTGCCTGCCGGCAATCGGTTCATTGCCGACGTGCTCGACCGCAAAGCACCGGGCTATCCGGATCCGGATCCCGCCTGTATGGAGCTGATCGCCTCGCGCGGTGTGCTCACAGCAGGGACTGACAGCGCGAGCATGGGCCCGCTGCCCGACATGGCGGAGGACACGCACTATGCGGGCCTCAAGCACGGCATGATCTGGACCGAGTCCGCCACGAACCTGGGAGCAATACCCGCGACGGGTGCGTTCTACTGTATGCTCGGCCCCAAACATGAAAATGGCCCTTATGGCGAAGCTCGTGCTTTCTCCATTGTTGGCAGTAAGTTGCCCGCACGATTGATTGACGCTTGCCGCCACAAGCGGGCGGTCGATCTGTCGCCCACGTTGTCGCCGCGCTATCCGCTTACGTCGCCGGGGAGCGGCACGGGGCAGCATCGCCAAACCTATGTGAAGATCGACTTCCTGTACGCCGAGTACCTCGACATGTGGCATCACGCCCACTTGATGGACGCGGCGTGCGGCACGCACCTGGTGCCACCGGCGTATGCGCTGCCGCCGGAAGGGAGCAACCCGGGGTACTCGCCCGAGGTGCGCGGATGGCTGGCGGAGTATGAACAGGAATTTGGCAAGCGCGGCACGAGCAGTATGACTGCGGATCGGGTTCCGCTCGATTGGACCTGCGGTCCGCTGCGGGTGATCGACGTTCGCTGGCTGGTGGGAACCACGGACCGCAAGAACTGGCCTGCATCGCCGGAGATCACACCTGCCCACCTGGAGATGGCTGAGCGCAAGCACAGCCCGATCAAGCCGGGGGACATTGTCGTGTTCCACACGGGGCATCTGGACAAGCATTTGCGACCCGCGCCGAACGATGCCGGCGTGTGGAGCGATCCGCTGCTGGGCAAAAGCGAAGGTTGGCCGGCGCCGGGCCCCGCGGCGATTGATTATCTGAAGAAGAAAGGTGTGCGCTGCGTGGCGACCGACGCGCCGGATCTGGGCGGCGTTGAAGCCCAGCGGGCGCTGGCGACTTATTGGGCGCTTGGCAGCCGCGAGATGGTGGGCGTCGAGTTCCTGCACAACGTCGGCGGCGTGCCCGCCAAGGCGGATGCGTACTTCTTGTTCGCCGCGCTGCGTGTGCGCGATTGTCACGGCGGCCCCGGCCGCGCAATCGTCCTGTACTGAGATCGAGACCCAGGCCCGCCACCGATGAACAACAAGATCCCACCCTGGACGACCGCCGAGCTGCCGGAGCCGAAGGCCCTGCGCTGGCGTAATTGGACCAGCTTTCTGGGGCCCGGGATCGTGATGATGGGCATCCAGATCGGTGGCGGCGAGTGGCTGCTCGGGCCGACCGTCACCGCCAAGTACGGCGGCGGACTGATGTGGCTGGCGACGTTGGCCATCGTGTTTCAAGTGTTCTACAACTTGGAATGCGGTCGTTACGCGCTGTACTGTGGTGAGCCCGTGCTGACAGGTTTCATGCGTTGCCGGCCGGGTCCGATGTTCTGGGTCGGACTTGTCCTCGTTCTGAACTCGGCGGCGCTCGTGCCGGGCCTGTCGACGCACGGCGCTGCGCTGATCGCCGCGCTGATTCTCGATCGACCGCCCACGGTCGACGATCGCTGGCTGATCACGCCGCTGGCGTATGCCTGCCTGATTGGCGTAACGCTGCCGGTACTGCTCGGCGGCAAGGTTTACAACATGCTGCAGGCGGTGATGACGGCCAAGGTCGTGATCGTGCTCGCATTCTGTTTGGGCCTGGGCCTGACGACCGTCGGGCCGGCCAACTGGTGGAAAGTGTTCAGTGGCTTTGCCATGTTTGGCAACGTCCCGGTGAGCGACGGTCACGGTGGCGAGGTGGTCAAGAATGCTTTCGCCGAACGCTGGAACACCGGAGATTGGCCGCTCGTTTCCACGACGAGCCTCGTGGCACTGGGAGCATTTGCCGGCTACGCCGGCGGTGGCGGGCTCGCAAACTCGACGTATTCGAACTTCGTGCGCGACAAAGGCTGGGGAATGGGGAGCCAGGTGGGCGCAATTCCCAGCGCCATCGGTGGCCGTAAGGTCACGCTGAGCCACGTCGGCAAGGTGTTTCCACTCACGGCCGAGAACCTCGCGCGGTGGCGCGGCTGGTGGAAATATGTACTCACGGATCAGATCGCGGTGTGGGGGCCGGGCTGCTTTATGGGCATGGCGCTGCCGGCGCTGCTTTCGATGGAGTTCGTCCAGCATTCGACGGTCACGTTCGAGCAATCCAGCTATGCGCAAGCGCTAATCACGGCGGACGGCCTGCGTCATGCCGGTTTCCATCCGGCGATGGGCAAGGTGCTCTGGATCGCGGCGGTCTTCACCGGACTGATGGTGATGATGCCGAGCCAGATGTCAATCGTCGACGACTTCAGTCGCCGCTGGACCGACGCCATCTGGAGCGCGAGCCGATGGGTGCGAGAGACCATGGATCCGCACCAGGTGAAGTACATTTATTACGCAATCCTCTCCGCCTATGTGTTGTGGTCGCTCTTGTGTGCGTACTTGTTTTCGAGCGTGCCCAAGCTCATGACCGACTTTATCGCGAACTTCAATAACCTGGCGCTCGGCATCACCGCGTTCCAGCTCCTGTGGATTAACCACCGGCTGCTTCCCAGGCCGTTGCGGCCACGGTGGTACCACACGCTCGGAGTTGCGGGTTGCGGCGTATTCTATCTTGGGCTGGCGGCGCTCGTCTTCACATTCAAAATCTGGCCCATGATTGTTGGCCAGTCGCAATAGGATTTCGGATCACCACCATATGGACGCCATTACTAAACTGTTTGATCTGTCGGGACGGGTGGCCGTCGTATCGGGCGCTGCACAAGGCATGGGACAAGCGACGGCAATCGCAGTCGCCCAGGCCGGCGCCGACGTGGTGCTGATCGATCGCAACCTGGCCGGAGCGCAAAGCACTGCCGCAGAGATCGAGACGCTTGGCCGCAAGACACTCTGCGCGGCGACCGATGTTTCGAACCCCGAGGCGATCGCCGGCCTGTTCCGGCACGTCGATGACACGTTTGGCCGCGTGGATTTTCTGGGCAACATTGCGGGTGACGGCTTGCTCGCGCGACCTGAAGAAATCACGATCGCTGAAATGCAGCAGGTCTTACAGAACCTGGTGATCGGCCGCTTCGCGATGTGCCAGGAGGCCGGCCGGCGGATGCTCGCCCAGGGGCGCGGCTCGATCATGAACATCGGTTCGCTGGCCAGCATTACGGCGCTGGGGCGCGGGCATATCGCCTATAGCACGGCGATGGGCGCGGTTGTGCAGATGACACGTGAGCTGAGCACCGAGTGGAGCCACCGCGGCGTGCGCGTCAACGCGGTGCTGCCAGCGCAGGTGCTCAATCCTAGCCTCGCCGCCAGGATGCAGCAGGACCCGACGCTTGAAGAGCGGTTTCTCAAGGGAATCGCGATCGGGCGACTGGGCACGCCCGCGGATATTATGGGACTAGCCGTGCTGCTAGCCTCTGACGCCTCGAGTTGGATTACGGGCGCGATCATTCCCATGGATGGAGGTAATCTTGCCATGAACGCCGGGGCCACACCCGGCCACTTGCAAGGCATGGTGCAGAGTTTTCGAGCTGAACAGCAAAATTAAGAAGCGAAATCGCCATGAGCAGAACGTCGGTAGAAACATCGGTCGAGAAGCTATGTCAGCTATACCGCACGATGCAGATCATTCGCCAGACGGAAGAAGAGCTGGCACGCTGCCATCAGCGCGGCTTAATTCACGGCGCGTGTCACACCTATGTCGGCGAAGAAGCTATCGCCTCGGGCGTCTGTGCTCACCTGCAGCCGACCGATCGAGTGTTCAGCACGCACCGCGGCCACGGACACGCGCTGGCCAAGGGGATGCCGCCGCGCGAGTTGATGGCTGAGCTATTCGGCCGGGCCACGGGCTGCTCGCAAGGCCGCGGTGGAAGCATGCACTTGTTCTCGCCCGAGATCGGCATGATGGGTACCAGCGGAATCGTCGGACCTTGCATCCTGCAGGCATGCGGCGGTGGATACGCGGCGAAGCTCATGCGAACTGGCGCGGTGGCCGTGGCGTTCTTCGGCGATGGTGCCGTGAACAATGGCGCGTTTCACGAAGGATTGAACATGGCGGCGATCTGGTCGCTGCCCGTGCTATTCGTCTGCGAGAACAACCAGTTCGCCACCGAAGTGCCCTTCTCCTATGCGAGTGCCAATCCGAGCGTTGCCGCCCGCGGCGCCGCGTTCGAGATTCCGTCGTACGAGCTCGATGGCAACGACGTGCTCGAAATCCATCGCGTCGCCGGCGAGGCCATCGCCAGAGCCCGCGCCGGCAAAGGACCGACGCTGCTGGAATGCAAAACGTATCGCACCCGAGCGCATGCCGAGGGAATGCCCGACTTTGGCTATCGCACGAAAGAAGACGTCGCCGCCTGGAAGGAGCGCTGCCCGATCATTCGGCTGCGTGAGACGGTACTGGAACCCTCGTCAGGATCAGCGCCGGAATCGAACCTGGCCTGGCGATTCGATGCCATCGATGGCGAAGTGGCCGAGATGGTCCGTGAAGGGCGCGATTTCGCGGAAGCAAGTCCAGTGCCTGAGCCGGCGACGGCCACGACGCATGTCTATGCTCAAGCCAAGCCTGCCACCGCGGAGCCGTCCGCTGCCGGCGAGCGCGTCATTTCCTATGGCCAAGCGACGCTCGAGGCGTTGGCGGGCGAGATGAAGCGCGACGAGCGGATCTTCGTGATGGGCGAAGGAATCGGCAAGCGCGGCGGCAATTTTCTGACCACCAAGGGACTCTACGATCTCTATGGCCCAGAGCGACTCTGCGACACCCCGATCTGCGAGCGAGGATTCGTCGGGCTGGCGTGCGGCGCAGCGATGTCTGGCGCGCGGCCGGTGATCGACTTCATGTTCACGGACTTCGTGCTCGATGGCTTCGCCGAGATCGTGAATCAGATCGCCAAGATGCAGTACATGTCGAGCGGCCGCCTGAAGATGCCGGTCGTCTTGCGCGGCTGCATCGGCATCGGCCACTCGGCGGCAACGCATCATTCAGGCAGCTATTACGGCATGTTTGCCCAAGTGCCAGGCCTGAAGGTCGTCGTTCCGTCGAGTGCCTACGACGCCAAAGGACTCTTGCTGCACGCGCTGCGGGGGGATGACCCGGTGCTGTTCCTCGAGCATCGGGAGATCTTGCAGGTCAAGGATCCGGTGCCGGCGGAAGACTATGAGATTGAGTTCGGCCGGGCACGCGTCGTGCGACAAGGCGACAGCGTTACCGTGGTGGCAATTGCCCGGATGGTGCATCAGACGCTGGCAGTTTGCGATGAGCTCGCGCGCGACGGCATTTCAGTGGAACTGATCGATCCGCGAACGATCACGCCGCTCGATACAGCAACGATTCTGGCATCGGTGAAGAAGACGGGTCGGCTGCTCATCGTCGATGAACCGCCGGCGCATTGCGGCTTCAGCGCCGAGATTGCGGCGCGCGTAGTCGACGAAGGCTTCAACGACCTGGACGCGCCGATTCGCCGGGTGAACGGTGCATTTTGTCCCACCCCGTATAGTCCCGAGCTCGAAGCGGCCGTCGTTCCACAACCCGCGGAAATCGCCGCGGCAATTCGAGCCCTGATTCAGGAATAGCATTGCTGAAAGAAGTGCGTTCACCGCACGAGAGAGTCGAAAACGATGGCCAAAGAAATTCGCGTTCCCCGCCTGGGCTGGTCGATGGAAGAGGGCGTCCTCGTGCGCTGGCTGAAGCAGCCAGGCGAAGAGGTGGCCGAGGAGGAACCGCTGTTTGAGCTGGAAGGCGAAAAGGCCGTGCAGGAGATCGGCTCGCTCGACGCGGGCATTCTGTACTTGCCGCCTGATGCGCCAGCGGTTGGCAGCACCGTGCTTGTCGGCGCACTGCTGGGCTATTTGCTCGCTCCGGGCGAATCACCTCCCAACCGTTCGTCGAACAGTGGCGACTCGCCGGAGAGTGTGAAGCCGGCGACCCCGGTTGAGAAGCCGCCGAAGCCGAGTCTCGCAACGACGGGTGGCCCCGCAGCAAGGCGGATGGCACGGAAACTTCGCGCCGTTGCACCGGAAAACGCAGTGACCGCACCAACTGCGAGTGCAGCACACAGTTGCAATGGCAATGGCAACGGCAACTCGAGTCGCCTCCGCGATACGGGTAGTGCGGCGGCGACGGTCGCCTCGCCGCGCGCCCGCCGAATCGCCGGCGAGCTGGGTATCGATTGGCGAACGCTCTCGGGTACCGGCGCCGGCGGTCGAGTACGCGAAGCCGATGTTCGCGCCGCCGCGACAGAGCCACGTGTTGCTGCAACTACCTCCGGTGAGAATCTGCTCACGCCACGCCGCAAGGCGATTGCCCAACGATTGCGTCATAGTCGCGAAATGACGGTGCCCGTGACACTGACGACGACGGCTGACGTAACGAACCTCGTTGGACTGCGACAGCAATTCAAGGCCGGCGAGGCAAGCGTTGTGCCGGCTTACACCGACCTCGTGGCCAGTCTCGCGGCGCGGGCACTCCGCCGGCATCCGCAACTCGCCGTTCGGTGGGACGATGGACACAACTCGCTGCGCGCCGTGCCAGACAGCGACCTTCACATCGGCATTGCGGTCGACACAAGCGATGGGCTGCTGGTGCCCGTAATTCGCGACGTACTTCGCAAGTCACTCGTGGCGATTGCCGAGGAATCGCGCGCACTGGCCGAACGAGCGCGTGCCGGGCGACTGACTGCCGCGGAGATGCAATCGGCCGTGCTGACCGTATCGAACCTGGGCGGATACGGCATCGACGCGTTCACACCCGTGATCAATTTTCCGGAAATCACGATCCTGGGGCTGGGAGCCGTGCGCCGCGAGCCGGTGGTCGGCGAGAACGACAAGATCGAAATTCGCGACCGGATGGTGTTGAGCTTGACGTTCGATCACGCAGCGGTGGACGGCGCGCCGGCAGCGGCATTTCTAGCGGACGTGGCCGCTGCGCTCGCGAATCCGGCGGCGCATCTGCTCGGAGACTGACCCTAGCTGTCGCACCTGCGCAAGAAAAACCGGAATCTGCAGCGATCCGCTTCAGAAGCGAACTGCAAACTCCGGTCAAGTGGAGGATAGGGGACTTGAACCCCTGACCTTCTGGCTGCCAGCCAGACGCTCTCCCAACTGAGCTAATCCCCCGGTCGATACGGCACCCGAGGGCGCCGAAGCATCGAAAAGTATCATTCCCCGCGCAGGCTGTCAAGGCAAGCCGGTACGGGCTAGATCCTAGCCCCCTGCCCTCACATAGGGCTCGTTTCGCTCAACGAGTTCGCCACCCTCGCGCAGCACTGCTGGCGCGGTATCCCCAGTGAACCGGCAGCCGAACGCCCACACGCGGGCAAAGTCCTCGACGCGCAATTGGGCCTGACCGTTGCCTGCAGCCGAGCAAGCATCGAGTTCAACCCAGGATGCGCCTCGGGCACTGAAGCCTGCCAGACCGTTGTCCTGACAAGCGACTCGCTCGAGCCGCGTCTCGCGCACGACGTCGTGGACCGCAACGCCATCGACGCCAAAACCGCGCACCACCAGATCGCGAATCAAGACGTCGTTGACATAGTAGAGCGTGAGACCGGTCTGCAAGCCGCAGCAGCTTGGCAGATAATCTTGCGGCATGCGGCCCGGCTCGACGCGAAATAGAATCTGCCCGCGCCAGAAGCACCACTCGAGCGGCGCAAGCGTGGGCGGTTTGGCGGACTCGCGGACCGCTGGCTTTTGACGCGCCGCGCGACCGTCGAGGAAGAGTTGTTGGTGTCCGAGGCGAGCAGGTCGGCAAGCGAACACGTCGTCCGAAAGCGGCGACCAGGCGTCATCGGCAATCGGTACTGATCCATCGATGGTCGCGCCATTGCCTTCGATCACCAGCGGCCCGCGCAGCGAACCGCCGTGCCGGCTGCCGATAAGGCTGACGGCTTCGCGGTAAGGCTGCCCCGTGTTCTGGATCACGATCCGATCGCCGGCCGCGGCCAGGCGCAGCGCTTTGGCGATTGACCGCACCGGGCCTCCGCGGGGGAGGACGGATTGAATTGCGCGTCCGTCGTGCCGATCATCGCCTGCAAGGTTGCTGACGAAGATGTCGCGCGCGCTGGCATTCGCCGCAAGCGCAGTTCCGAGCAGGAACAGCCAGAGGGCTGACGAATATGGTCGCATAGAACAGATTCACAGGGATTGGTAAGAGTTGACGCAGTCGGAATCGCACGCTCCAGTGTAATTGGCCGCACTTTGAAAAGCAGTCCGCAACTTGTCCGGGTCCACGTCGATGAAACGCGAAATTCAGGGGCGAATCCTGGAACTTACGATCGGCGACATTACCCACCAGGAGGTCGATGCCATTGTCAACGCAGCCAACAGCGGGCTCGCGGGCGGGGGCGGCGTGGACGGGGCGATTCACCGCCGCGGAGGGCCGGCCATCATGGCGGATACCGAGCGAAGGTATCCCGACGGCTGCCCCACGGGGTCGGCCGTGATCAGCGTTGCGGGGCACCTGGCGGCGCGGCATGTGATCCACGCCGTTGGCCCGCGCTGGAATGGAGGCCGTAGCGGCGAAACAGAACTCCTGGCGAGCGCTTACCGCACGTCGCTGGAACTGGCTTCGCGGCATGGCTGCCGCAGCGTGGCGCTGCCGGCCATCTCTTGCGGCATCTACGGTTATCCCGTCGACCTGGCAAGTCGGATAGCGCTCGCTACGACCAAGACGTTTCTCGAGCAGGATCCAACCATCGAGCTGGCGAGGTTCGTGCTTTTCGGCGAGGGCATCTTCGGCGCGTTTGGCGCGGCGCTCGAAGAGCTGGGCGCTTAGGCCACTGTGATCACGGGCCGCGCCGTAAGAGGATCTGGGCCAGCTTCTCACCACAGCGAGCCAGGACGTAGGCGCCGATGAAGAAGGTGGCAAACACGGCCGCGGCCGAGGCCTCTGCGGTGGCATCCTCCGCGGCCAGAAACGCCCGCGTGAACAGCACCATTCCCACCAGCACCACGAGCACGCAAGTCGTCCACAGCAGGAGCTGCGTCGCTCGCAGCACGCCACGCAGCCCAATGCCTTGCGACGGCAGGCGCGGGCTGGCAGGCGCTGGTGTCGTTCGAACTTCGCTGCGCGATTGTTCCGCCACCGGTTTCGGCGTCGCGCTGGGAATGGAAGCCACCTCTTCGGCAGCGAACAACCCGCGCAGATTGACCGCAGTGGTCCACTGCTCCATGCCTTCGCGCCAGAGCAAGTCGTCGGGCGAGAGCCGACCGACTTCGGCCAGCTGCTTGAGCTCAGCCGCCGAGACCGGCCCAAACTGCTGGTCATTGCGGGCGTAATACCACTGAACTTCCGCCATGCTTGCTCTCGACACGCGGTGACTCTCGAACGCGGGGCCGGCCTGAAAAAGAAACCTTGGGCACACTACCACATTACTTTAATGTATCGCGTGTCTGGGGCATCTCCTGGGTGGAATGTGAATCGCCATTTTTCCCGATCTTAATGCCCTCGGGCGTTAACTCATCGTCGGTAGCAGCGGCCGGGGGAACAGGTGGTAGCACCGTACTTTCCTCGGGATGGCCAAGAACCTGCACGAGTTGGGCCCCCAGGAACAGGATGATGCTCGCGCAGTAAACCCAGAGCATCATCGCGATAAATGAACCGACGACGCCGTAGGCAGTGTAGTGCCCACCGACGATGTAACGCGAGACGATTTGGGCCCCGATCTGCCAGGCCGCGGCCACGACGATACCCCCGACGAGCGCTTCTCGCCAGCGCACGAACACGCGCGGCACCATCTTGAAGACCATTGCCAGGGCCAGTGTATTCAACGCCAGGCTGAGAGTGATCTGTAACCGCGGCCAGACAAACGACGCCCAGACCAGGTGCTCTTCCGCGGCCCAGTTCTCCATGGCACTGAGCGTGATCTGCGCGACAAAGGCGAGCAGCACCACGACGCCCAGACCGATCAAGGTGAGGAACGCCTTGAGGCGGTTCCAGAGCGCGTTACTGATGGCTGCCCGGGCGCCGCGGTGATGCGGAGTGACGGCGTGCCACAAGCGGTCGAACGCCGCTTCGAGCTGCGAGAACACGCCGATCGCAGCAAATAACAGCAGCAAGCCGGCAAAAATTCCACTGCCGGCGCGCAGTTGAACCCCACTCAAAAGACGATCCACTTCATCGGCCAAAGCCGGCGACATACTCTTGCCGAGAAAGCCCAACAGTTCTTGTCGCGCACCTTGCGCCCGGTCGGAGAATCGCAGCCCGTAGCCGAGCACTGCCATCAGGACCCAGAGCAGCGGATAGAAGGAGAATGCGGCGTAGTAGGCCATCGACGCGGCGAGCAGGTTGCCGTCGTTGGCGGTCCAGCGCGTGACCGTCTTTTCGATCACACTCCACAGTCGCCCGAGCACCCGGAGGAGCGCGCCGAGCAGTGGCGTGCGAGCAGCCAGCTGCTGCAACTTATTCCATAGCTCCGCGAGTTGCCGCATGCTGCCAATCCTCGTGCACGTCCGGTGAGCCCGTGTCGGGAGCTCGCCCCGCAGGCTGCCTCAGATCAATCCTACGAATCCGCGTAATCGCTACAAGAGAAGCTCGCGGCGGCTTTTCGCCCCGCGCGATCCGCCGCTGGCCGACAAAACCGCTAAAGCCGGGCCCGGGATGAAGCACATCGCACGGCCGTCCCGATAGCAGTATGGCGGGCGGTTGAGTTCTTCAGACCAATCCGCCACGCCTCCCGTTAGACTCCGCAGCAATCCATCTGGGTGCAGTCCCTTGGAAATCAACCGTAACCAATACTTCCTGATCGGGTTGGTCGTTCTGTTTCTCGGCATCCAATTGCGGATGGTCGAGAGTTACGTGCTGAACGAGAAGACCAGTACGTTTGTATCCCAGCGCCTGGCCCTGGTGGCCAGCAGCGAGTCGTCCGATAGTGCCTTCCTTCCGGCCGCGGGACCAACCCCGTTGCGCACGATCAAGCCGCCGGTCTGGCTGGGATACGCCTTCATCTCCGTCGCGGCAGTGCTGATCCTGCATAGCCTGGCCATGAAAAAGCCGGGCGGATAACGGGCTTTGCCCTGCGGTGTTGGCAAAACCCGTGGCAACGTGCGCCTGTGCGGGATCGACGAATTCTCCCGGAATGCAGGGCCGCTTGACCGTCTCGCTAGCTCGCCGTAAACTCAAATGTTACCTAGTGTTCGAGCTTTTAAACTTGCTGCCGCCTCTCCCCCGGCGTATGCAGAGCTTCCAGTGCCCCTCGGGGTGAAGTGAGCCGCTTTGTGAAGCGTGCACTGATCAGCGACATCCATAGCAACCTCGAAGCCCTCGAGGCGGTGCTGGCAGACATTCGTCAGCAAGGCATCACGCAAGTGTATTGCCTGGGGGATATTATCGGCTATGGTCCTAATCCGCGCGAGTGCATCGATCTGGTGATGCAGTGCTCGGTGTGCCTGCTGGGAAATCACGATCAAGGCGCCTTGTTCGATCCCGAAGGTTTCAACAGCGGCGCGGAGCGCGCCATCTTTTGGACACGCGACCAACTGGAAAACCCGGCCGGGAACCCTGACGACAACGCCAAGCGCTGGGACTTTCTGGGCGAATTGCCCCGCAACCATCGCGAGAACGGCTTTCTCTACGTGCACGGCTCCGCCCGCAATCCGCTGAATGAGTATGTCTTTCCGGAAGACATCTATAACCAACGGAAAATGGAAAAGATCTTCAGCCTGATCGAACACCACTGCTTCCAGGGACACACGCACGTTCCGGGTGTGTTCACTCAGAGCATGAACTTTCTCAGCCCCGAAGAGTTGAACTACACCTATCGTTTGGGCGATGAGAAGACGATGGTCAACGTCGGCTCGGTCGGTCAGCCGCGCGACGGTGATCCGCGCAGTTGTTACGTCGTTCTGGAGGAGAACCAGCTGACTTTCCGCCGGGTCACGTACGACTTCGAAAAGACGATCAAGAAGATCTACGATACCCCCGAGCTGGATAATTTTCTCGGGGATCGATTGCGAGAAGGCCGTTAGGGCACTCCGCCCAAATCCTCCCTATTTCGCCGGCCAAACGGCATTCAGCCGGGCAATTTCCCGGTTCAAACGGTGGCACTTGCCATTGCAGAATGCCCACGATGGGGAACAATGATGGATTGCTCCCACGCGAGGTCGATGCGGTCGCACTTGCGCCCCGTCAAGCTCCCAACCAATCTTTGAATACGGACCCTTTCGGTGGATCGACGCTTCGCAATCTTTGCCGTGCTGGTGGCCCTGATCTTCGTGGTCAACCAGCTCATCTTCTCGTACATCAATCCGCCCGAGCCACCTAAGAAGGCGGCCGACAAGCAAGTCGCGAAGGCGGAGCAGAAGGCGGTCGAGGCTGCTCCGGCGGACGCCCAGCCGGCGGAAGCTCCGGCCGAGGGCGCAGCGCCGGATACGGACATTGCCGCGCCGCCCGCCGAGGCTGAACAGCCTGCCGCCGAAGCCGAGCAGGAAGCCGCGA